>NZ_JADCLQ010000012.1:0-533078 GCF_015234155.1 Dysgonomonas sp. GY75 | reverse complement strand
GCTATTTTAGAAAGATATGTGTCTATAAGATTACGATAATGCGTATTAAGCAGCGAGTATTTGTCCTTCTTAAACAGGGGCCTGCTATGTTCATGATAACATGGAAGCTGGTCAAGCTCTTCAAAATCTGCTATCCTTTTGATCTTGGTACGTTTTTCCTTTAATGTAGATGCCGCCAGATTAGTTTCACGGACCAAATAATCGTAAACTTCTTCGTAGGTTTTGATATCCGAAGTAGATTTTTCCAACTTGAAAATCAGATCAATTACAGCCTGATAATCTCGAACCGTACTTTTTGAGTAATGTAACTCTTCTGCTAAATGCCGAATGAAAAGAGGATATGAACTCTTTAATTTTTTGATATTCATGTTTATCTATATTTATATGTTTACCATACAAATATGATAAAATCCTAAATTCATTATTCATAGCATGCTGATATATTGGCTAATTGGTCTTTAGTTTAGGATTTGTTTTGGTTTAGGATTCGTGGTTTAATCCGAAATTTCGGATTAGACAACTGAAATATACGCACGGATAAGTACAAGACAAAAATTAGAGGCAATTGAAAAAACCTCTTTGTCACCAAAACCTGAATCATTACCAATCTGGCATCGTAATAAAGGGTTGCTTGAGATGCTTGAAAATCTCGGAAAGTAGAAATATTATGTAACCTTCTTCAATTAAATATCTTTGGAAAATAGTTATTTATCTGAGAAAGGTTACATATTCTAAAAGGTTACATAAGGGACGGGGATACTATTTAATTTTTCCACTTATACCTGTAAAGCCGTTTCTTTTAATAAGAGGCGGCTTTCATGTTGTTAGATCGAAATATTTCCTGATCTTTTGCTTACGTCTGATTTTGCGAATATGGAAAATTCATTGTTTAAGTCTCTTCTATATAAGCATTTCAATTGAATAAAAGATGTTCATTTGTAAAAACATATCCTAATTGGTTCGAGAGACATTGTGTACTTCTCATTTTAAGGAGGAGAGTAAGTTAAATTTCAAATATGCGAAATGAAAAATGATTGAAGAACGATATTTTGTATTTGACGGATAATTAGGAATACCCATTGCAATATCCTCTCTGGTTTCTCATAGCCCGATTATCAAATATCTTTTATATTGCTGCTTTTGTCCTCATAGTATCTTTTTCTGTATTCTTTCGGAGTTATTCCCATTTCCTTGATAAAGGAATTGGAAAAATGGAACGGATCATAATATCCCAGCCGGAAAGCTATCTCTTTAATTTTTAGGTCTGAAAATTGGAGAAACGAACATGCTCTTTGTATTTTTAACTGATTATAATATACCATAGGCGAAAAAGATGTTCTCTGGGTGAATAATGTCGTGAAATGAGAGCTTGAATAGCCTACAGCATCTGCAATATCTTTCAGGGTTATTTTGTTTTCGAGATTATCTTTCATATAGTGGATACATTGTTGTATCACATCATCGACTCTCACATTTTTAATTTCCCTAAACTGAGTAAGATATTTCAGGGAAGCCAGAAAGTGCATCAGACAAAAACTGATATATTCGAGGTTCTCGGGATTATATCCCATTTCCAGATTTTGATACATGTCCTCAAATAAAGTGATACGGTCGTTGTATCTACTGTTATCAGACTCTTTTATAAATAGTTGCCTCCCGATAATAGAGCTGAACATATGCACATTTTTTCCGTTAAAGTGTATCCAGTATATGCTCCACGGATTACGGCTTTCTGCTCCATAAGCATGGCTTTCACCCGCCGGAATGATGAATGCCTGATTTTCTGAAAGGATATACCTTTCATCCTTGCATTCAATCCATCCTTTACCTTTTTCACAATAGATAAGAATATTCTCATTCGTTCCATCTATCCTTTGTCGAAAATGATATTTTGCATTCGGGTAATAACCAATATGGGTTACATATAATTGTCTGGTTATTTCGTTAGAATCCTGGTATTCTCTTATATTATAGGGGGTAACGATAGCCTTCTCTCCTTTGAAACCTTCGGCTATTTCAATGTTTTCCATGATTGTTCTATTTAAATGGTATTGATTTTGTCCGCTAAAATAATAATATTTTACATGTTTTTGAAGAAAAGTTACATTTTTAGTTCATATGAAGATAGTACTTTTACATTCATTAAACTGACATTAAATCAATATCACGATGAAACAAAAGAATAGTTCTTATTTATTGCTTATTACATTTGTCTCAGCTATGGGCGGACTACTGTTTGGGTACGATTGGGTAGTTGTCGGCGGGGCAAAGCCATTTTATGAAGTCTTTTTTGATATTACAGACTCACCTTATATGCAAGGATGGGTAATGGGTAGTGCTATTCTGGGATGTCTGATAGGTGTGATGGTATCCGGCAGTTTATCAGATCGTTACGGAAGAAAGCCTTTGATGATAATAGCATCTCTTGTATTTATCGTGGCCGCTATAGGTACAGGTATCAGCGATACATTACCCTGGTTTATAGCATACCGTATTTTGGGTGGTATAGGTATTGGTATAGCTTCCAATTTGTCGCCGATGTACATAGCTGAAGTGTCCCCGGCGAGCGTGAGAGGTAAATTCGTTTCGCTCAACCAGCTTACAGTTGTAATTGGAATACTTTCTGCACAACTGGTAAACTGGCTTATCGCAGATCCAATTAATCCGGGAGAAGATATTTTGAATTCATGGAACGGCCAAATAGGATGGCGCTGGATGTTTTGGGCCGGAGGCATTCCCGCTATACTATTCTTTATAATGATATTCATTGTCCCCGAAAGTCCGAAATGGCTTGGTACACAACTGAAATTTGATAAGTCCGAAAAAATCCTGACACGAATTGGCGGTATAGAATATGCTCAGTCAGAAATATCGTCTTTACGTGCTTCTTTATCAGAAGTTACAGAAATGGCAGACTTCAGGCTTCTCTTTAAAGGAAAGATGCCTAAAATATTACTGATCGGGGTTGTAATAGCCGCATTTCAGCAATGGTGCGGGATAAATGTAATATTCAATTATGCACAGGAGATTTTTTCTGCTGCGGGGTATGGCGTTTCCGATATTCTGTTCAATATAGTAATTACAGGGGTTACCAATGTCATATTCACTATAGTGGGTATGTATACTGTGGATAAGCTCGGGCGCAGGTCATTACTATTGTTTGGGGCTATTGGCCTGACATGCATATATGCCATTCTTGGAGCATGTTATTATTTTCACATTTCAGGTATGGCGGTATTAGTGCTGGTTATGCTGGCTATAGGATGCTACGCCATGACACTGGCTCCTATCACATGGGTGGTTATCTCCGAAATATTCCCGACACGTATTAGGGGGATGGCAATGGCTGTATCTACATTCTCTCTATGGACAGCATGCTTTATCCTTACTTACACATTCCCTCTGCTGAATAGCGGTTTGGGCGCATATGGTACATTCTGGCTATATGGAATTATCTGTCTGTTAGGATTTGTCTTTGTGAAGAATAACCTTCCTGAGACAAAAGGTAAATCTCTTGAAGAAATAGAAAAAGAGCTCACCAGATAAGGAGTAGGAGTATCCAAAACAATAATACTTAGATTATAACAAACTATTGCTGTTTTATCTGCAAAGAAAATAAATAGGTCTGCGACCTTGATTGTTTAACATTTAATTTAAAAAGCGAAAGCATAATGGAAAAGATAACTCATTATCTGATTCAATCTACAGTGAATGAAAAAAATGTAGCCCGTGCATGGGAAGAAAACATCATGTTGCCTACATATGAAATAGGAGAGGAAGAAAAGAATCCGATCTTTTTAGAAAAGCGGGTTTATCAGGGAAGTTCTGGGGGGGTATATCCCTATCCTGTAGTAGAAAAGGTTTCAGATGAAAAGAAAGATAAACAATATAAGGCATTGTTTATTGAGAACGAATATATTAAGGTAATGATATTACCCGAGCTGGGCGGTCGTATACAAATGGCTTATGATAAAGTAAAACAACGTCATTTTGTATATTATAACCAGGTAATCAAACCTGCTTTGGTTGGTCTTACCGGTCCCTGGATATCCGGAGGAATCGAGTTTAACTGGCCGCAGCATCACCGCCCAAGTACATTCCTGCCTACAGACTACCTGATAGAAGAGAATAAGGATGGAAGCGTTACTGTATGGTGCAATGAAGTGGAACGTATGTTCCGCACCAAAGGTATGCAAGGCTTTACTCTCTATCCGGGAAAAGCATATATTGAGATTAGCGTGAAAGTATATAACCGTACAGCATTTCCTCAAACGTTCCTATGGTGGGCCAATCCTGCTGTGGTAGTGAATGATGGGTATAAATCGGTGTTTCCGCCGGATGTACATGCCGTTTTCGATCATGGCAAACGGGCTGTTTCAAATTTTCCTATCGCTACAGGTGAATATTATAAACAAGATTATTCCGCGGGGGTAGACATATCTAAATATAAGAATATACCTGTTCCTACCTCATATATGGCTATCGAATCCAAATTCGATTTCGTAGGCGGATACGAAGATGATACAAAAGGAGGCCTGTTACATGTTGCCAACCATAATATTTCTCCGGGGAAAAAACAATGGACATGGGGAAACGGCGATTTCGGTATAGCCTGGGATAGAAACCTCACAGATGAGGATGGCCCATACATTGAGCTAATGACAGGCGTTTATACCGATAACCAGCCAGACTTCACATGGTTGCAGCCTAATGAAGAAAAATCATGGGTACAGTATTTTATGCCTTACGCTGAGGTAGGATATGTAAAGAATGCAAACAAAGACGCAATTGTAAACATAGAAATTGAAGGCCATAAGGCTAATATTATTCTTTACACAACTTCAGAATTCAAGAATCTCCGTGTAATTCTAAAGAATACAGAAGGCAAAATGTTTCTGGATGATTGTACAAATACTTCCCCGGCGGAATCGTATCTGAAAGAAGTCGTAGTTGGAGAAATACTTCCGGAGAATCTGAAATTTGAACTGTATGCATCAGATGGAAAAGAATTATTGGCATATCAGGCTGATAAACCCGAAATAAAGCCGACTCCGGATTCTGCAAAACCAGCGAAAGAGCCTAAGGATATCGCATCTATGGAACAGCTTTATCTGACGGGACTTCATCTGGAGCAGTATCGCCACGCTACTTACAATCCGGTTGATTATTATATGGAAGCCCTCAGCCGTGAACCCGGTGATATTCGTTGCAACAACGCAATGGGGCTTTTACTGATGCGCAGAGGGCAGTTTGCCAAAGCAGAGCCTTTCTTTCGCAAGGCAATAGAAACCCAAACCGAACGCAATCCTAATCCATACGATGGCGAACCGCATTACAATCTGGGCTGGTGCCTTAAAATGCAGGGACAAAATGATGACGCTTATGCTGCTTTTTTCAAGGCGACATGGAATGCGGCTTGGCAAGACTGTGGATATTTCGCCTTAGCCCAAATAGATGCAAACAGAGGTTTGTGGACAGATGCTTTGGACAGGATAGACCGGAGCCTTATTCGCAACTGGCACAATCATAAGGCACGTCAACTCAAAACTTCAATATTAAGAAAACTGGGAAGAAAAAAAGAGGCATTGAACCTGATTGAAGAATCGCTGAAAATCGATAAATTCAATATGGGATGCCGTTTCGAACAATATCTTCTGACAAACGATACTAAAGACCTGAATGAACTGAAAGCATTGATGCGAGGAGCAACCCATTCATATATCGAATATGCTCTCGATTTCGCCAATGCAGGTATGTATGAGGAAGCGGAACAATTCCTGTCTTACAGTATAATCGATGAAAATAATGTATACCCGATGGTATATTACACGTTAGGTTATTTTACTTCACATTCGGGCAATCCGGTAAAAGCAAAAGAATACTATATAAAAGCATCACAGATGCCTCCCGAAAAGTGCTTCCCGAATCGGATAGAAGAAGTGAATATTTTACAGGATGCAATGAAAGTAAATCCTTCGGATTCTCTGGCGCCATATTACTTTGGCAACTTCTGGTATGCCGCCCGCCAATATGATGAAGCAACAGTATGCTGGGAAAAATCAAAAGAACTGAATAATAAATATCCTACCGTATTGCGTAATCTGGCTTTGGCATACTATAACAAATACAATAAAAAACAGGAAGCAAAAAAGCTACTGGAACAAGCATTTGCGTTGGACCCGACAGACTCACGTCTATTGATGGAACTGGATCAACTCTACAAAAAAAGAGGATTTTCCCATGCCGAACGGCTTGCTTTACTCGAAAAGTATCCTCAACTGACGGAGCAGCGCGATGACCTTTGCATAGAACGTATCACCCTTTATAATCAATTGGGTAAATATAAAGAAGCTATGGAGCTTATTAATGCGCGCAAGTTTCATCCATGGGAAGGTGGTGAAGGGAAAATCACCAGGCAATATATACTTTGCCGGATAGAGCTGGCAAAACAATCTATTGCAAATAAACAATATGGAGAAGCTTTGAGGCTCTTGCATGAAACAGACACTTATCCTCATAATTTGGGCGAAGGCAAATTGGCGAATGCTGAAGAAAATGATATTGATTACTACAAAGGAATTGCGTACCGGGGCCTGGGCGATGAACAAAAAGCTCAGTTCTTCTTGCAGAAAGCAATTGTTGGAATGGCGGAGCCGCAACAGGCATTTTTCTATAACGATCAGCAACCGGACAAGATTTACTATCAGGGGCTGGCATGGGAAGCTCTGGGTAATATGGATAAAGCACACAGCCGTTATAACAAGCTGGTAGCCCATGGAGAAAAACATCTGTTCGATAACTGCCGTATTGATTATTTTGCGGTTTCTTTGCCGGATTTGGCTATTTGGGAAGATGATTTGAACACCCGTAATCAGATACATTGTTACTATGTAATGGGGCTCGGTCATCTGGGACTTGGTAATTTAAAGAAAGCCAAAGAATATCTGAGAAAAGTAAAAGAGTTGGATATAAACCATCTGGATAGTCAACTTATATTAAATAAAATTGAAAAATGAGATACCTGGTTACAACATTATGCCTCATGCTTGCTATTGGGGTATTTGCAAATGATTTTATAACAATTACGACGGACAATACATGCCTGTTACTAAAAGTAAACGAAAAGAAGAAGCTTGAACAAAGCTACTTCGGTAAGAGAACCAGGCATTTGGACGAACTGGAAAAAGTCCCGTTAAAAGATTATAATGCATACGCTACATTCGGTACCAGCCATGTGTTCGAAGCAGCCTTGAGGGTAACTCATGCGGACGGGAATACATCTACGGATCTGGTTTATATATCTTCAAAATCAGACCGGCCGGATGATAATATTGTCCATACTGTCATATCGCTGAAGGATGCTTATTACGGGTTGTATGTCGACCTGCATTATAATGCCTATCAGAAGGAAAATATTATCGGGCAATGGGCGGAGATTCGTAATGCCGAAAACAACAGTGTAAGGCTGGAGAATTTTGCATCTTCCGATTTGTCTTTTTATGCGAAGGACTATTTTGTAAGCCAGTTTCACGGAGATTGGGCCGAAGAGATGAACATTGCCGAACAAGAACTGACTCCGGGTATTAAAATTATTGATTCGAAATTAGGCGTAAGAACAAATCAATACACGCATCCATGTTTTCTTTTATCATTGGATAATCCTGTGGAGGAAAATCATGGTGAAGTTATTGGTGGCACACTGGCCTGGCCCGGAAACTTCCAATTCTGTTTCGAGGTCAATAATGACCAGGAATTGCGCGTATTATCCGGAATAAATCCTTATGCCTCTGCATATACTTTGGATAAAGATAAATCATTTAAAACTCCTGCTTTATTATATACATACAGCAATGAGGGCAGTGGCGAGGTGACACGCAATTTTCATCGTTGGGCACGGAAGTACGGAATTAAAAATGGCGATAAAGAAAGAAGTATCCTGTTGAATAACTGGGAGGCAACTTATTTCGATTTTGATGAACCAAAACTAACCCGGATTATTGACGATGCATCTAAGATGGGCTTTGAATTATTCCTTCTTGATGATGGCTGGTTTGGTAACAAGTATCCGCGCAATGGTGATAATGCCGGGCTTGGAGACTGGCAAACCAATAAGAAAAAACTGCCGAACGGTATTCCATATCTGATAAACGAATGCCATAAGAGAGGTTTGAAATTTGGTATCTGGGTAGAACCTGAAATGGTAAACCCGAAAAGCGAATTGTATGAAAAACATCCTGACTGGATAATCGCGCAGCCTCACAGGGAGCGTACCGAGCAACGTAACCAGTTGATTCTAGATCTAAGTAACCCTAAAGTACAGGAGTTTGTATATAATACTGTGGATAATATATTGCAGGAAAACCCGGGTATAGATTATGTGAAATGGGATTGCAACAGATTTGTATATAATCCTGGTTCATCATATCTCGCTGCCGGCCGTCAATCTCATCTCTGGATAGATTACAGTAATGCTCTGCTGGAAATAATGAATAAAATAAGGGTGAAATATCCTGATGTAACATTTATGTTATGCTCCGGTGGCGGAGGGCGTATCGACTATGCATCCATGAAGAATTTCGATGAATACTGGATCAGTGATAATAACGACCCGTTGCAACGAATCTTCACACAGTGGGGCGCACAATATTTTTTCCCTACTATCGGATTGGCAAGCCATGTTTCTGTATCACCTAATCATATCTCAGGTCGTAGTACTCCTTTGAAATATCGTTTTGATGTAGCGATGGCAGGTAAACTTGGTATGGATCTGCAACCCGTGCAAATGACCGATGAAGAGAAAGTTTTCTCAAGAAACGCTATAGAAACTTATAAGAAAATAAGGAAAACCGTTTTACATGGAGACCTTTACAGGATATTATCTCCCTATAAGAATAATCGTACTGTTTTCATGTATATTTCCGAAGATAAGAATGAAGCTATTGTATTTAATTTCCTTGTAAGAAAAGAAATTAAACCTAATATACAAACAATATATCTTCAGGGACTTGACCCGGATATGAAATATACGCTGAAAGAAATCAACAAAATTTCACCTGACTGGTCGCGTTCGTCAGCATACGAGGGTAAGGAATTTAGTGGAGATTATCTTATGAATGTTGGGCTTACGTTCCCTATGTATAATGAATATGAAAGTGTTGTACTTCAACTTAATAGTGTAAGATGATGAAATATTTATATATTCTGTTAATCGGTATTCTCTTTTTTACTTCTTGTAAGAAAGGGAATATCGAAATTGTATCCCCGGACTCTAAGTTGAAGATTGTGATCGAGACAAAAGATTCTCTGTCTTATAGAGCTTTATTTAACGAAAAAGAAATTGTAACCCGTTCGGTAATAGGGCTTGAACTGGAAGGGAAAACACCGGGGATAAATGCAAGGATAGAAAATATTCAGTCCAAATCTGTAAATGAGACGATTGAACCGTTATACGGTAAGTTTAAACTTTTATCTGATAATTATAATGAAACGAGAATAGATTTTGAAGGGGGCTGTTCATTAATTGTCAGGGCATATAACGAAGGTGTCGCCTATCGGTTTATTACTGATTTTGATGGGGAAATAATAGTGAAAAACGAAATTGTCAATGTAAATATAGCTGGAGATCCTGCCGTTATCTTTCAGGAAACATCTAATTATACTTCGTGGGAACTGATGCAAATAGATTACACCAGTGCGTCTGCTATATCAGACGGAAAACGGTCTATTACTCCTGTATTATTCACAATGCCTGATAATGTAAAGGTTGTGGTGGCAGAATCCGATGTCAGGGATTATCCGGGCATGTATCTGGAAAAGAGCGCGAGGGGTTTTTCCGGAGATTTCGCACATTATCCTGATAGTACGGCTTTAGGCAGTTGGGGATTTGTTTCCGTAGTACAACGTACAAAGGATTATATTGCTAAAACCGATGGTAAAAAGGAGTTTCCCTGGAGAGTAATCATTGTAACGGAAGATGATAAGAAGCTGCTAACAAATGAGCTTGTTTACAAACTGGCAACACCTCAGGTACTGACGGATGTATCATGGATAAAACCCGGAAAAGCGGCGTGGGAATGGTGGCACGATGCCATATTGCCCGAAGCGGATATTCCATCGGGCATGGCTAACAGGAATACGGCCTTGTATAAGCATTATATAGATTTTGCAGCAGAAAATAATCTGGAGTACCTGATGATTGATGCGGGTTGGTCGCATATTTTCGACCTGTCGCAGATAAATCCGAAAGTAGATATAAAAGAGATAATCAATTACGGCAAATCAAAGAATGTAGGTGTATTTTTATGGTGTGTTGCTATGGCCCTGACCGATAAAGCGGATGAATATCTGAAAATGATGCATGATTGGGGTGCTGCCGGTATCAAAGTCGATTTCTTTGACCGTGATGACCAACTGGCAATGGATTGGTATGAGACAATTGCACGCAAGGCTGCGGAAAACAAGCTGATGGTTAATTTTCATGGTTGCAGTAAACCTACGGGGATGCAACGTATGTATCCCAATATAGTAAACTATGAAGCTGTACGGGGTGGCGAATGCTCCAAATGGGATTTGACTGCAAACCCTAAGCATCATGTGACTTTTCCATTTACCCGCATGTTGGGCGGGACGCTCGATTATACTCCGGGTGCGATGCGTAATTGTTCTCCTCAACTATTCAGGCCGATTGATCCGGGATTACCTTCTGCACAAGGAACCCGTTGCCATGAATTAGCGATGTTTGTTGTTTATGACCAGTATCTGGCCATGCTCTGTGATTCACCTTCCGAGTACAGAAAGGATGCCAATGTAATGAAGTTCCTGTCTAATGTTCCTGTTACATTCGACAATACAATAGTACTGGATGCTGAAGTAGGCGAATATATCCTTATAGCAAAGCAGAAAGGTGAGAATTGGTATATAGGTGGAATGACCGATTGGGCAGCCCGCAATATGACAATTGATTTTTCATTTCTTGACAAAGGAAAAGAGTATAAGGCCGATATCTATAAAGACGGAGATGATGCCGGATTATGGGCAACGCATTATGTTTATAAGGTTGAGGATGTAAATTCAGATTCGAAAATGACTTTTCCTGTAGCTGCCGGCGGAGGATTGGCCTTGAGGATATATCGGCAATAGTCTTGTGTCGGTTTAAAGTAAAGGGAAGATTATGTCTCAGATTTCAAAACGAAAATCAGTTATCTATAAGGGCAAAGAAGTTGCATTATACCGTATTTCAAATGTATCCGGAGCTTATATTGAAGTATTGAATTACGGAGCTTCTGTTGTATCTGTTGTTGTTCCCGGTGCGGATGGCAGGTTTGCGAATGTGGCTTTGCGATATGAAACTATTGAGGATTATTTCACAGATCAGTTTTATCTGGGATGTACTGTAGGGCGTTATGCTAACCGTATTTCCAATGCCCGTTTCGTGCTGAACGGGCAAACCTATAATGTGGAAAAAAATGATGGGGTAAACTCTAATCATGGAGGGTTTAATGGATTGAATAAGAAGATATTCGATGCCCGGATAAATGAAAACAGTATAACTTTCTCTGCCGAGAGTGTAGATGGGGAAGGAGGCTTTCCCGGGAATCTGAAATTTTGGGTTACTTACTCTTTTTCTGATGAAAACAGACTGAGAATAGAATACAGAGCCCTGTCGGATAAAGAAACTCCTGTCAATTTTACCAATCATAGCTATTTCAATCTTTCGCGGCAGGATGCGGATATATCGAATCATGAAATACAGGTAAATGCAAGCCATTATCTGGAAACGGACAATAATTTCCTGCCGACAGGGAAGATACTTTTATTGGATAATTCCGCGTTCGATTTTCGTAAATACAAAACGGCCGGGGAAATGATGCCCCTAAAGAAGGATAACCTGAGGGGTTATAATACTTTTTTCATAAAAGGCAGGCATTCCGGAATTGCAGCTTCTGCAAGAAGCGCTTCATCGGGTATCGCGATGGATGTATATACGACTATGCCCGGTGTGCTGCTTTATACAGGCGATTTCCTGTCGGGTAGATTCGGACCGATGAGCGGACTTTGCCTCGAGGCTCAATATCACCCCGACGGGCTGAACCATGCCGGTTTTGAAGTGAATATCCTTCGACCCGGTCGTACGAAAACGGATATTATCGAATACCATTTTTACAACGGGGAAAGGCATTCATAAGGGCGGGTTAGCTGATTTTCCAATCCTATTTATGAAATTTGGCAGGATTAAAGAAATCCTGTAAATTTTCCTTGTTATCATTGCATTGTATCTCATATTCTTTAGGTGTCATCCCGTATTGTTGCTGGAATAATTTGATGAAATAAGAAGGTGTATTTATACCTATCAGGTAGCCTATTTCATTGATCCTGAATTTCCCTTCATGTATCAGTTGTACTGCTTTCTGTAACCTTATATACCGTATAAAGTCAAGTGTCGACATATCCGTGATCGCTTTGATACGCCTATGGAGGCTCGACCTGCTAATTAATAAAATTTCAGTTAGTTGTTCTATATTGAAGTTAGGATCACTAATATTCTCATTGATGATTTCTACCATCTTGTTTATAAATTCATTATCACCTTTGCTTATACTGTTGTCGATCAATGGCAGGAACGGTTTTTTCTTGAATATTTCCAACTCTCTCTGACGGTTATTTATCAGAGACATAATCATTGTTTTGAGATAACTTGGTGAAAAAGGTTTCTCTATATAGGCATCACTCCCTAATTCCAGCCCTTTGATCTTGCTTTCCAGATCGTTGCGGGCTGTGAGCAGAATAAATATGATATAATTGTATTCCGTTGATGATTTTATATAGCTGCATAATTCAAACCCGTCCATCTTGGGCATCATAACATCACTGATAATTATATCGATGTTTGCCGATGCTATTATTTGTTGTGCTTCGATACCGTTTTTTGCTTTTTCAATGATATATTCGTCGGATAAAGACTCGGCAATAAAGGTCAACATATCTTTGTTATCCTCAACAATAAGGATAGTGGGGCTATGTTTCTTCGATATAATATTTAGACGTGTTGTATTATTTATTTCCTCTTTGCTTTCTTCTTCGGCTTCCAGATTTACTGGTATTTTCAGTGTGAAGATATTCATATTATCCTGAATATTATACAGTAAGTATCCTCCGTGTAGTTCGGCAAGTGACCGGGCAAGTGATAAGCCTATGCCCGAACCGGAATTTTCACTGTAAGTCTTGTTGATCTGAAAGAAAGGTTCGAATATTTTATTCTTAAATTCGTCTTTTATAAGTTCTCCGTCATTTGATATCTTGACAATGAAATAGGTGTTGTCTAAAGAAATTTCCATCTCTATTTTCCTTGATGAATATTTTATAGCATTCAAAAGCATATTATCGAATATTTTTGTCAATGCGTCCTTATCCGCTATAATATGCTTCCCGACAGGATTATATATCACATTATATTCTTTTTTGCCGACGGCCCATTGACCTTCATATCTTTTCTTTATTTCTTCTATAAAATGATCTAAATCTATTTTTTTGTAATGCAACAGAAATTTATCGCTGTCTACTTTTCTGAAATCCAATAGTTGATTGATAAGATTCAGTAGGTGCTTAGTATTATTCTCTATTATTTCAAGATTGTGCCTGACTTTCTTATCTGTTATTTCCGTTTTCATAATTGTTTCCAGCGGCCCATTGATGAGGGTGACAGGAGTGCGTATTTCATGTGCAATTTCTGTAAAGAAATTGACTTTAGTTTCGTACAACTCTTTCTCTTTTTCAGTTTCAAACAGTTTTTGTTTTTCCAGATTTCTCTTCTTATATCTTTTTAAAGAGTATCGTAGGATAAGATATGATATGATGAGAAATAGGAAGATATAAGCTATAACAGCAAATACAGAAGCCCACCAGGGAGGCAGTATCTCTATATCAATTGTCCGTACATTTTCGCTCCAGATTCCATCGTTATTCGAAGCTTTTACCTTAAAAGTATATTTGCCAGGAGGTAGTTTGGCATAAGACGCCGAATAATTGTTGCGGGTATATATCCAGTCGTCATCTATATTTTCCATTTTGTAAGCATAAAGGTTAGAGTGAGATGCCTTATAATTGAGTGCCACAAAATTGAAACCTATATTCGACTGGTTATATGAAAGTATTATCTTCGAGGTATGCATTATACTGTTTTCCAAAGGAGAGTTTGGGCTCGAAGGTTTGATCTCTTCATTCGATATGAAGAACTTGGTGATGTAGACAGGAGGTGTATATTCTTCTTCTTTGAATTTGTCGGGATCGAAGACAATCAATCCGTCGACACATCCGAAATATAACTTATTATCACTGCTGAGTAATGCTGATTTATAATTGAACTGATCCGATAACAATCCATCATTTTTTGTAAATACCCTTATGGCTTTTGTTTCCGGATTGAAGCGCACTAAGCCCTGATTTGTACCAAACCAGAGGTTATGCTCCTTATCCTCTACGATTTTGTAAGCGATATCATCCGGTAAACCTTCCTTGATGGAGTAGGTGGTAAATTCTTTTTTTTCTTTATTGTATATGCATATTCCGCCTCTGTCGGTAGCAAACCAGATATGGCCCAGATGATCTTCCGTAATATTGCTGACCGAGTTGGAACTTAATGTGCCAGGTCCATTATTTGTGAAATGGGATATCTTATTATCTTTGGGATTGTACTGGAATACTCCGTTTCCCATGGTAGCCACCCATATAAAGCCATCCGAGTCTTCTATTATATCGAATATATAGTTGAAGCCGAATATGTTCATCCGCTTGAATTTTGCATCTCCCTTATCTGCAACAAATACGCCCCATCCGTTTCCAAGCCATATTCTTCCGTATCGGTCTTCACAGAGCGTCCCCACGCTTTCTTCGTCCAGTCCCAGGTCTTCGGGCGAAGAATGGGCTACAAAGTTCGTTTTTTTATTTATTTTATCCAGTCCGTTTTTGAAATATCCTACCCAGACTTCTTCGTCTGTTGGGAAAATAGCCAGTGTTTTCTTATATAAAAGATTGTTTTTAGCCTTGAATTCTTTTTTTATAGGGTCGAAGTGCATTAGTCCGGCATCTTCCGTCCCAATCCAAATACTCCCATCTCTATCTTCTTTTATTTCCCTTATACGTCTGGACGATATACGTGTATTTTCTTTGGTAGGAAAATATTTTTCAAATTTGTTGATCCTATTTGGAAGATAATTTACGCCACCAAATTTGCAACCGATCCAGATACCACCCTCCTTATCCTGATAAATTTTCTCCGTCAGCATATCAGATAATGCATACGAGTTGCCTGGGTCTTCTTTGGCATGATGGATAATATTTTGTTTCTGGTCGATAACAAAGATGCCAGACTCGGTTGCGACCCATATTTCATTGTCGTTGAATACATGCACATCCCTTATTATCTTGTAATTGATTTCGTCTACCTTCATGTCTACAATTATATTCCGTCGTTTGTCCAGCTTCAGAAGCTTACTTTCATGGATGCCGATTATGATATAGTCATTATCATGCGAAATGGTATAGATATTTTTCCCCGACAAATAATTATTCCCGTCACTGTTGCCAAGCTGCTGCGTAAAGTTATCTTTCTGCTTATCATAGAGATAGACCCCCGAAACATTTGTTCCTATCCATACTTTTCCGTTTTTTTCAATAGTCATACACTGAGGATTGCTTACGCTGAGTTTCAGATTTTCCACAACAGTATAATGCGACAGCTTGTTTTGTGCTTTTACATATTTGAAAACACCCGTATTCGGGCATATAATCCATATATTATTATCCGGATCGCTTTGAATGTCTGAAATCCAGTCTGAGATCCCAATGCCGCTCTCGGTTTTGTTATCAAAAAAAGTAAAAGTTTCCTTAATAGGATCGAATAGAAATATTCCCTTATCGGTTCCAACCCATAATATTCTATTTATATCTTCATAAAGTGCACCTACATTATTGTTGCGTTTTCCCAGATGAGGGTCATAGCAGTCAAATTGTTTTAATGATATTCCATCATATCTATTTAAGCGATTACGCGTTCCGAACCACATGAAGCCATAGCTGTCTTGTATTATTGCTTTTACATTATTATGTGATAGCCCCATCCTACCATCTATTTGAGTAAAGGAAAAATCGTAAGCAGATAGGTGAATCAAAAAAGAAAAGAATAGAAAAATGAAACAAATTAGTCTTTTCATAGCATGGTTATTTATATATGTTGCAAATATAAAGAAATCGATATTGACAAATGTTTCAAAAAATAGGAGAGATGTCTTAAAATAGGCGCATATTGATATTGATGGAACATTTCTCCTATTTTTTGAAAAATTCATGTAACGATACTGGATTTTTGAAATCGTACTTTTGATCGATAATTCTTTTGTCGAACCTTAAAATAATATCTATGGAACCGGAATGAACTTACAAATAACACTCACGGTATTATTTCATACCACATAGTATTCATTCAATAATAACTTACTAATCTAATCTTATGAGAAAAACACAATGTATAAGATTTGGGTCTTTATTCAAGACTTGTATTCTTATTTCACTTTTGATGTTATTCCCATTTCATTTATTTGCTGTCAATGGGATTAATGAAACAAGCGAAGAATTACAACAACGGATAGCTGTGAAGGGCATTGTAAAAGATGAGAGCGATCTGCCTTTGGCCGGAGTTACCGTTCTGGTAAAGGGTACGACAAATGCGACAATGACATCCACCAATGGGGAGTATACCCTGAAAAATGTACCGGTTGAAGCTGTACTGGTATACTCTTTTATTGGTATGCAGACTGCTGAAGTGGAGGTGAAGCGCCAAACAACCATCGATGTCGTTTTGAAAGAAGATGCCGTGAAGATGGACGATGTGGTTGTCGTCGCTTTTGGGACACAGAAGAAAGAGAGTATGATCAGTTCTATCTCGACGGTTAGCCCTGGTGACCTGAAAGTTCCGTCAAGTAACCTTACCACCGCTCTGGCTGGGCGTTTAGCGGGAATCATTGCTTATCAGCGCAGCGGGGAACCGGGCAAGGATAATGCCGATTTCTTTATACGTGGCGTTACTACTTTTGGGTATAAGAAAGACCCTCTTATCCTGATAGATGGTATTGAGTCTACATCAACCGATCTGTCGCGCCTACAACCTGACGATATACAGGCTTTCTCCATATTAAAAGACGCTACTGCTACAGCACTCTATGGTGCTCGCGGAGCCAACGGGGTTATTCAGATAACGACAAAAGAGGGTAAAGAAGGCCCATTGAAAGTATCAGTACGTTTCGAAAATTCCTGGTCGTCCAATACGAGTGACATTGAGTTGGCAGACCCTATTACATTTATGCAGATGGCTAACGAGGCCACAAGGACCCGGAATCCACAGGAAGCACTACCTTATTCTTACGAAAAAATAGAAAGGACAAGACAGGGACTTAATCCTTATGTTTATCCGGCTAATGACTGGCGTAAGATGCTGATGAAAAACACAGCTTACAACCCTCGTCTGAATGTAAACATCAGTGGAGGCGGAGGTATCGGGCGTTATTATGTCGCAGCGTCTTACAACAAGGACAACGGAAATCTGAAAATGGATAAACGCAATAACTTTAATAATAATATCAACCTTGAGACGTATCAGTTAAGATCAAACATAAACTTGGACTTGACCAAAACGACACAAGCTATAGTACGGTTAAGCGGGACTTTCGATGACTATACAGGGCCAATAGACGGAGGAGAAGCGATGTATAAGAAAATAATGGGAACAAACCCTGTCTTATTTCCTGCATATTACCCGTCATCTTTGCAACCTCAGGCTAATCATATCTTATTTGGGAACGCTACACGCGGAGTAGAGGGTGCAGGAACAAGCGCGGATTATACAAATCCTTATGCGGAAATGGTAAAGGGGTATACAGACTACTCAAGATCCCAGATGGATGCTACAATTGAGCTGAAGCAGGATTTGCGCTTTATTACACAGGGGCTCAATGTGAGGGCTATGTTTAATACTTCTCGATATTCATATTATAGTATTAGCCGCAAATACAATCCTTATTATTATGCAGTAGGTTCGTATGACAAGCTAACCGATTCATATACGATAGCGCAAATTAACGAAAAAGATAATCCGACAGAATATCTTGATTATAACGAGAATTCCAAAGATATATCATCGGCTGTTTATATAGAAGCAGCATTGTCATATAACCGCCAATTTAATGAAAAGCATGATCTGGGAGGCTTACTCGTATTCCAGCGTCGCGAAAAACTGGAAGCAAACAGAGGCGATTTACAGAAATCACTGCCTTACAGAAATCAGGGGCTTTCCGGACGTTTTACTTATGCTTATGACAATAGGTATATGGCCGAGTTTAATTTTGGATATAATGGTTCCGAACGTTTTTATAAAACAAATCGTTATGGTTTTTTCCCTGCAGTGGGAGCCGGATGGTCTGTTTCTAACGAGAAGTTTTGGAAGCCTGTAAGCAAGATCGTTTCCAAATTAAAATTTAAGGCTACATACGGGCTCGTCGGAAATGATGCTATTGGTAGCGAGGATGACCGTTTCTTTTATCTATCCAATGTAAATATGAATGACGGTGGCAAATCCTACTCTTTCGGAGAAAATTTCCAATATGGAAAAAACGGGATATCAATAAGCCGTTATGAAAACCGGGATATAGGATGGGAAAAATCATATAAATCGAATTTCGGTATGGAACTTGGATTATTCAATGATTTCGAATTCCAGATAGATTACTTCACCGAAAAACGGACAAATATATTAATGGACAGATCTGTTTCTCCATCGATGGGGCTATCTGCAAAAGTAAGAGCAAATGTAGGGGAAGCCAAGGCCAAAGGTGTGGATATGTCTTTAGACTATAAGAAGATGCTGCCTAAAAACTATTGGGTACAGGCCAGAGGTAATTTCACTTATGCCCATAGTGAGTTCCTGAAATATGAAGAACCGGAATATAATGAAAAATACAGGTCTCATATAGGCCAGTCGCTCAACCAGCAATACGGATTGATTGCAGAACGCTTATTCATTGACGAATACGATGTAGCCAACTCCCCCAGACAAACATGGAGTGAATATGGCCCAGGTGACATTAAATATGTAGATATGAACGGAGATGGAGTAATAACAGATGCCGATATGGTTCCGATAGGTTATCCTACTGTACCCGAAATAGTGTATGGATTTGGATTTTCGGCAGGAAATAACAGAGTCGATTTTTCTATGTTCTTTCAGGGTTCGGCACGCTCGTCATTTTGGATAAATGCTCAGGACACAAGTCCTTTCGACCATAAAAGCCCGGATGACTACAATCCTTATCATCGCGATGTTCCTCTTATCAAAGCCTATGCAGATAACCACTGGTCTGAAAGCAACCGCAATATTTATGCCTTATGGCCACGTTTAAGTCCAACTCTCGTGCGTAATAATACTGATCCGCGTAACACATGGTTTATGAGAAATGGTGCATTCCTCAGATTAAAAAGTGTGGAAGTTGGCTACACATTTCCTGAACATATGTTGAGAAAACTTCATGTAAGTTCACTCAGGGCTTATGCATCCGGAACAAACCTGTTATTGTTCAGCGGGTTCAACCTTTGGGATATTGAAATGGGAGGAAACGGCTTGGGCTACCCTATTCAGCGAGTTATTAATTTAGGTGTACAAGTTAACTTTTAACAATCGATATTATGACTACAAAAAAAATACTGTTGTCTATTTTACTTATCGGCAGCTTTTTCTCCTGCGGCGATTATCTGGATATTGTTCCCGATAAAATAGCAACAATTGAAAATGCATTTGCAAATAAGAATGAGGCAGAAAAATACCTGATGACATGCTACTCATATATTCCTGCCCACCACGAACATACCGGGAACGTCGGTCTTATGGGAGCAGATGAATTATGGGCATATTATCCGGGAAGTGATTTTGATCCGTGGATGATTGCCCGGGGGCAACAAAACACGAATGATCCGTATATGAACTACTGGGAAGGAAGAAGAGGTGGAAGAGCCTTATATAATGCATTACGAGATTGTAATATTTTTCTGGAAAATGTAGAAGATACGAACAAAGTGCCTGACCTGACATCAACAATGAGACAACGTTGGATTGGAGAGGTTAAATTCCTGAAGGCTTATTATCATTTCCTACTGTTCAGAATGTATGGTCCAATTGTTATTGTAGATAAAAATATTGCCATAGATGCGCCTCCGTTGGAAATGCAGAAAAAACGTAGTTCTGTGGATGAGGTTGTAAATTATATAGCCGGTCTGCTGGATGAAGCTTACGAGTATTTGCCACAGGAGGTTACGAATAAGACCGAAGAACTTGGGCGTATAACCAAACCCATTGCCCTGACATTGAAAGCCAAACTATTAGTGACGGCAGCCAGTCCGTTATTCAACGGCAATTCGGATTATGCTGATTTTACAGACAAGGAAGGCGTACATTTGTTTAATGCCGAATACGACCAGAACAAATGGCTAAAAGCAGCTGAAGCTTGCTATGCTGCAATAGAATCATGTAAACTGAATAATATACAGTTATATACATTCAAGAGTAATGACCGTTTGTCCGACACGACCAAAATACAAATGAGTATAAGGAATAGTATTGGTGAGAAATGGAATAACGAGCTTATCTGGGGACTGTCGGGCAGGGCGGTAAACAATCTGCAATCTGTCTGTATGGCACGCATAGACCCGGCGAATCTTGGAAATATGTGGGCTGCACAGGAACGCCTGAATCCTACAATTGAAATCGCCAATAATTTTTATACCGATAATGGCGTACCTTTAAATGAAGATAAAACATGGGACTATTCGGGCAGATATACCAGTCAGGTTGCCGGAACACAGGAACGTTTTAATCTGGCTGAAGGTTATGTGACTGCGAAGCTCAATTATCATCGAGAAAACCGTTATTATGCAAACCTTGCTTTCGACGGATCTGTATGGTATATGCAAAATAGTCGTAGCGGCTCGGATGAGAACACTTTTACCGTAAAAGCACGCATGGGGCAACCGCAGGCAAAACTTGGCGCATATAATTATTCTGTGACAGGATACTGGCCTAAAAAACTTATCAGCTGGAAATTTGTATTATCAAGCAATAGTTCTACCACTGAGTGGTTTCCTTGGCCCGAATTGCGTTTGGCAGACTTATATCTGCTTTATGCAGAAGCTCTGAATGAAAGCGATCAAACGATTGCTGCATTAGAATGGATTGACTTGGTACGTGAAAGGGCCGGGTTGAAAGGAGTGAATGAGTCGTGGACAACATACTCTACTAAGCCGGATAAATTTAAAACTAAAGCCGGACTTCGCGAAATAATCCAACAGGAACGTACTATTGAACTTGCTTTTGAAGGGCAGCGTTTTTGGGACTTGAGGAGATGGAAAACAGCTGCTACTGTACTGAACCAGAAAATACACGGTTGGGATATAGATCAGGAAGTTCCTGAAGCATACTATAGGCCGAAAGTATTATTTGATCAGGAATTTGTAGCTCCACGCGACTATTTGTGGCCATTGCGCGAGGAGTCGCTTTATTACAATAAGAGTCTGGTACAAAATCCGGGCTGGTAAAGAACAATAAACAGATCGGTTATGAAAAAACATAATTTATTTATAATATTTTTAGGGACGATGATTTCATTGTTTTCGCTGCAAAGCTGTAAAGATGATGAGAACTCACCGATAGACAAGGATGGCAAAGCTCCCGGGCAGGTATTCAATGCAGTGGTGGAGAATATGCCGGGTGCCGCCCTGATTACATATAGCCTGCCGTCTGATGACGATTTGCTGTATGTTATAGCAGAATATAAGAATAAGCACGGTAAGGTTTTCGATTTCAGGGCTTCATACTATACAAACAAGATTAAAGTAGAAGGCTTTGGCGATACAGACGAATATACTGTTAACCTGTATGCTGTAGACCGTAGTGAGAACAAGTCGGCTCCTCTGGCGATTAAGATTAATCCATTGGAACCGCAAGTACAACTTACTGCCAAGTCTTTGAACGTTCAGCCTGATTTTGGAGGTATGAGCTTCACTTTCAAGAATGAGACAAAAGCCGATTTGGCATTTATCGTGATTACTACAGATGTAGATGGAGAGGAAATGGTGGCTGAGACTTTCTATACTGCACGCGATAGCGCGAAGTATGCAATAAGGGGATATGCAGCCGAACCACGTCTTTTTGGAATTGTTGTACGTGACAAATGGGATAATCTTTCTGATACATTATATCAGAACCTGACCCCGGTTTATGAAGTTAAACTGAATAAATCGTTGTTCCGTCCTATTGTTTTCCCGAATGATGCCGATGCTACACATTGGGATGGATCGTTGGAATACATGTGGAATGATATTGTTAACGATAAGGCAGCCCATACCGGAAACGATGCAAGTACCACTCCAAAACATATTTCATTCGATTTGGGCGTAGGAGCCAAGCTGAGCCGTATTAATCTGAAGACTATTCCTGATGATAAGCACTGGTTTAACGATGTATCTCCTCGTTTCTATGAAATATGGGGTTCTCTGAATCCTGATCCGTCGGGTAGCTTTGATTCGTGGACAAAACTGGTTTCGATAGAAAACGTAAAACCATCGGGATTATCCATTGGGACGATAACAGAAGACGACAGGGCAGCAGGCCGTAACGGAGATGATGCTGATATACCTATAGAAATGCCGAAAGTGAGGTACTTGCGTATCGTTTGTACTAAAAACTGGTCGGGTAATACAAATATGTGTATTAGTGAGATAACAATATGGGGTGATGATAATTAAAAAATGATTACAATGAAAAATACAATCAAGTTCCTCTGGTTAGGATATATAATCTTTTTGTGTTGCAAATTGACGTCATGTTCAGATATGGATGATTATCTGAAATATCTGGATGGTGTTCCTACTTACACAGGTATTGTCGACTCGGTAAATTTCCATTCGGGCGACGAACGGGTGGTGTTTACAGGTTTACTGACTTCCGACCCTAAGATAAGGCAAGTGAAGATTTTCTGGAACAACCGTAAAGACTCGTTGATATTGAATATTAACAGGACAAGTGGGGTAGATACTTTGTTCCTGCCTATTCCTTTGAAGGAAGGAAGATACAACTTTGAGGTGATCTCGTTCGATGACAAAGGCATTCCTTCTATTACTGTCGCCAAAACAGGTATATCCTATGGTTCGGAATATAAAAAAGGTCTCTATAACAGGCCTATCAAGAAGCTTGAAAAGGAAGGTAATGATGCGGTTATTGAATGGTATAATGGAGATGAATCCTCTCCCTTTGTAAAGATCGACTATGAAGATACCGATGGGCAACTTCGTACAGTAAAGGCTTTAACATCCGATGAAAGCACTATTCTGGAAAATTACAAGAGTATGAGCCTTATTAAGCTGCAAGCTTATTACTTACCGGACGAAACAGCTATAGATACATTCAAAACTCTTGTAGAGGAAGCCGTTGCCCTTGAGAATATTACACATCAATGCATTATGAACCCGGGCGATCCATTTCTGCGAGCCGACAACGGGAGTGGTAAATGGGGCCTGCTGAAAGATTGGCAGTATACATCAAATATACTTAATCAGAACGGTAATACAGCCGGAGGATGGTCTACGGATGCGAATGGAGTAATTCATCTGGAATCGAAGGACTGGGGCGGTCCCGGTTTTACAAATGGTAAAATATATCAGACAATCACACTTTCTGCAGGAAAATATTCACTCGAATATTACAGTGACGGATTTGGAGGAAATGCAACTTCCTTATTTGCCATAGCCAAAGGCTCCACTTTGCCTGACATCGAAAATGCCGAAGGTAATACTTTAGCGCATGAAATAAGAGAGAATGGTGGCGTTTCCGGTAATCATAAAATATATTTCGAACTGGAGGATACGGAGACAGTGACCTTAGGCTGGACTGTTACGATACCCGGCTCCAATACCTGGTATCATATCAATTGGGTTAAACTGATGATATTGGGACTTTAATATTAAATATAGCAGAATCTACATATCTGTCATGCAGATTCTGCCTTTTAGAAAAGTTATTCAAAAATTATATCTGGCGGTAGTCAAAACATGAAACGTCAAATTTTCAAATTTATATGTATGATGGTACAACATAAGATATTTATAAGTATACTTTTAGGGATATTCCTTTTTCCCGCATTATTATCTGCTCAAGTAATAGAATCACTCGACAGCAACAATCCTAATGTAAAGTGGAAAGTAAAGCCCCAAGATGAAATCAGGGATATTGATACACTTTTTCAACCAGGCTACGACAGTGATAATTGGGTCAGAGCTATAGTTCCGGCAACTGTATTCACATCGTATGTAGAAGCCGGTTTGGAAAAAGACCCGAATTTTGCAGACAATATATATCAAGTAGATAAGGCGAAATACGATAAGAGTTTCGTTTATCGTGCCGAATTTTCTATACCCGGAACATTCACAAAAGAAAAAACATGGCTCAATTTTAGAGGCATCAACCGGAAAGGAGAAATATTTTTGAATGGCAAGAGACTTGGAGAATTAGACGGTTTCATGGAGCGGGGAAAGTTTGACATAAGTTCGATTGTAAAGAAAG
This sequence comes from Dysgonomonas sp. GY75, assembly GCF_015234155.1. Classification (NCBI taxonomy): domain Bacteria; kingdom Pseudomonadati; phylum Bacteroidota; class Bacteroidia; order Bacteroidales; family Dysgonomonadaceae; genus Dysgonomonas; species Dysgonomonas sp. GY75. The sequence goes on along the minus strand of NZ_JADCLQ010000012.1, from coordinate 508,426 downwards.
ATGGGAATAATATACTTGTTGTAATTGTTCATATCCCTCAAAAGCCATTGAATAATGTGGGTAGCCCCACCTATCTTTCAAGTGCAGGCTGGGATTGGATGCCTTATGTGCCCGGATTAAACTCCGGTATAACGGATAAGGTATACTTGTCGAATACAGGAGCATTAATAATAGAAGATCCATGGGTGAGAACAGATTTACCAACCAATGCACAGGCTGATCTGGCTATCAAGATGAGTGTGAAAAATACCACCCCCGACTATCAATCTGCCAAGCTAAAGGTTACCATAAATCCCGGAAACATACAATTCACACAAGATCTGGGCGGCATCTGGGGAAATAGTACAATGGAACTGGATTTGAACAAAAACAAGTTTAAAGAACTGGTTATTAATAATCCCCGATTATGGTGGCCAAATGGTTATGGCAAACCAAACCTGTACACCTGCAACCTTGAACTTAGCGTCGGAGAAAATGTTTCGTACAAAAAAGAAGTAAAATTCGGCATCAAGCGCTATTCTTACGATACTGATGGCGATGTTCTGCATGTGTCTATCAACGGGAAGCGTGTGTTCCTTAAAGGAGGCAACTGGGGTATGTCCGAATATCTGTTGCGTTGCCGTGGCGACGAGTACGATACAAAAATCCGTCTGCACAAGGAAATGAACTTCAACATGATTCGCAACTGGCTGGGATCGACTACTGATGACGAGTTCTATGAAGCATGCGACAAATATGGAATTTTGGTATGGGACGACTTTTGGTTGAATGCCAACCCTGTACTTCCTGCCGATATTCATGCCTTCAACAAAAATGCGATCGAAAAGATAAAGCGTGTCAGGAATCATCCGAGTATAGCTGTTTGGTGTGGAAACAACGAAGGCTATCCGGTTGCCCCTCTTAAGAATTGGTTGAAAGAGAATATTGCAACATTTGATGCCGGAGACAGATACTATCAGGCAAAGTCGAATGATGACAACCTTTCGGGCAGTGGTGTATGGGGCAATTTTGACCCTCGTTGGTATTTTATAAAATATCCGGCCAGTAGCACCAAAGGGAATGTAAGCTGGGGGCTGAGAACCGAGATAGGTACGGCTGTATTTGTTAACTACGAGAGTTTCAAAAAATTCATGCCGGAAGACAAACTATGGCCTAGAAACGAAATGTGGAACCAGCATTTCTTCGGGCAACTGGCGTTCAATGCTACCCCTGATAAATATGAGAAAGTAATTACCGAAAGATATGGAAAACCGGTAGGAATAGAAGATTTTTGCAGGAAAGCCCAATTGCTGAATATTGAAACCAATCAGTCAATGTATGAGGGGTGGCTGGACAATATGTGGAACGATGCCTCAGGCATACTTATCTGGATGAGTCAATCGGCGTATCCATCTATGGTTTGGCAAACATATGACTATTATTATGATCTTACAGGAGCCTTTTGGGGTGCTAAAAATGCCTGTGTTCCATTACATATCCAATGGAATTCATACAACAATTCGGTAAAAATAATAAACACTACATCGGAAGACCATAAAGGGTTGACAGCAGAAGCCGCTATATATAATTCCGATGGAAAAGAAGTCAGCAGATTGAGCAACTTGGTAAAAGTGGATTCGTATATAAATACTGCGACAAATGCTTTTACTATCCCATTCTATGACAACAACAAGAATATAGCAACAGGTAAAGATGTCGTTGCCTCTTCGACAGAAACAGGTACGCCTAAAGATATAACAGACGGAAATATGACCACCAGATGGGGTAGCCGGGGGCAGGACGATCAATGGGTGTATGTAGACTTGGGCAAAGACGAAAATGTGTATGGTGTGGGGCTGAATTTTGAAGATGCTTACGGGAAAAAATATAAAATACAAGTGTCTGCCGATGCAAAAGAATGGAAAGACGTGTATACCGAAGAACATGGAAAAATAGGTCTTCATGATATCTATTTTGATGATATTACAGCCAGATATGTACGTATGCAAGGAATAAAAAGAGGTTCTGATTGGGGCTATTCTTTGTGGGAATTCAAAGTATATGGAGGTACACAGCACAACGAAGGTTTGACGGATATACACTTTGTTCGTCTGACACTGAAAGACAATGAAGGAAATATTGTGGATGAAAATACATATTGGAGAGGAACAGACAGAAATGATTTTACAGCATTGAATAGTCTGCCAAAAGTGAATCTGAAGGTTATGCCGAAGATTGTTAAGCGAAATGGGAAATATATTGTAGAAGCAAAAGTAACCAACCCGTCCTCTTCTCCTGCCGTCGCCTTTGCAGTATGGGTACAATTACATAATTCGAAGACAAAGGAGAGGATATTGCCGGCCATACTAAATGATAATTATTTTACATTATTGAACGGAGAATCAAAGGACATTCTGATAGAATTTGATGAAAGCCTTCTAAAAGCAGGAGAAGAGCCTGTCTTGACGGCAATTCCTTACAATAATCGGCCAAAATAAACTAAGTTTCAGCAGATGATAGTAAATAGAAGATTGTAGGTTATTCTGCTTTTGGGGAACCTTTATTCAAAAGTAAAGGCTCCCCATCCAATATTTAAACAATGTAGATTATGACTTTTTATAAAAAACAATTATGCCTGTTAGCCTGTACTTTAGCAACAATAACTATTCACGCTCAGGATATATCGTGGGGAGATCAGGGTAATGGTAAATATATAAACCCTATTCTCGCCGCCGATTATTCCGATCCGGATGTGATACGTGTTAAGGATAAATATTACATGGTATGTTCCGATTTCCATTATATCGGCATGCCTGTTCTGGAATCGGACGATATGGTAAACTGGAAAATCATAGCGCAGATTTACGACAAATTCGATTTCCCGGAATGGGGAAAGAACGAGCGTTACGGAGGCGGCTCATGGGCTCCGGCGATCCGCCATCATGATGGCAAATTCTGGGTATTCTTTTGTACACCGCATGAAGGATTGTTTATGTCGAATGCCGTAAATCCGGCAGGGCCCTGGTCTCCTTTACTGAATGTAAAGCATATAAGCGGTTGGGAAGATCCTTGCCCTTTCTGGGACGAAGACGGTCAGGCTTACATTGGCAGGAGCCGGCTGGGTGCAGGCCCTATCATTTTGCATAAGATGAGCCCTGACGGCACATGCCTGTTGGATGAGGGAGTAACGGTATATGAAGGGCCTGTTGCGGAAGGAACCAAGATATATAAAATGAACGGCTATTACTATATGAGTATTCCCGAAGGAGGGGTTGCCACAGGCTGGCAAACAGTTCTGAGGTCAAAGAATATTTACGGGCCATACGAAAGAAAAATTGTATTAGAGCAAGGCAGTACAAATATAAACGGGCCTCATCAGGGTTCTTTAGTAGATACGCCCGGTGGCGAATGGTGGTTCTATCATTTCCAGGATACGCATCCGCTGGGGCGTGTTGTGCATCTACAGCCTGTAATATGGAAAGACGGCTGGCCTGAAATAGGCAAAGATATTGACGGAAATGGCATAGGTGAGCCCGTAAGTGAATGGGGCAAGCCTAAGACAGAGAAGAAGTGTAAGATATTCGCTCCTCAGGGTAGTGATGAGTTTTCATACTCAAAATTGAAATCCCAATGGCAATTCAATCACAATCCGGTGCATGCCGACTGGTCTTTAACCGGACGTAAAGGATACCTGAGGCTGAAAGCACTGAAGGCCGAAAACCTCCGTTCTTCCAGAAATATGATTACCCAAAAGGTTATCGGTTATCATGGAGATGCTTCAACAGAAGTCGATTATAATAAGATGGAAAACGGGCAACGCGCCGGATTGTTCTGTATAGGTAATTTGTTTAACGCGGTAGGTGTCGTTAATGATAATGGTAACTACTATCTCTACTCCGAGAATGACGGAAAAGTTAGCAATATACTGCCTCTTTCTTCCGGTAGAGTTTATTTCAAAGCATCGTTGGATGCGGTAAAGAATCAACATCAGCTATTTTACAGTCTCGATAATAAAGAATTTATCCCTGTAGGGGAACCCTATGCCCTTCACTCCAGTGACTGGAAAGGAGCACGCATTGGCATTTTTTCCTATAATACCCTTTCTGATGGAGGTATAGCCGATTTCAATTGGTTCAGGTATAAATTTGATGGTCCGGGATTATATGCAGACAAATGAATGATAAATATCTAATATATTAATAATTAAGACATAAGAGAGTGAAAAAAGTTAGTTTGATAGTAACGGGACTGGTATTTATAGCCAATATGGCTTTAGCCGGTGACGGGAAGCCTTTATATAAAGATAAGAATATTCCCATTGAACAACGGGTAGAGGATTTGCTCGGCAGAATGACGCTGGAAGAGAAAGTATGGCAAATGCAGAATAAGCCCAACAGTAACATTGACGAGGTAGAAAAAACATTCGATGGCAGAAGCTTCGGAACGACTCACGAAATGGGCAAGTCGGCTCAGGAGTGTGCCGGTATATTCTATAAGGCTCAACAATATATGCTTAACAATACCCGTTTAGGGATTCCGTTGTTGACGGCTGCAGAAGGTATTCAGGGTATTTTACAAAATGAATGTACGTTGTTTCCCCATGCCATAGCGCAAGGCAGTACATTCAATCCGGTATTGATACAACGGATGGCTGAAGCGGCCGGAGATGAGGCCCGTGTCATCGGTATCCGTCAGGTATTGTCTCCCGTATTGGATATCGCCCGGGAATTACGTTGGGGACGTATTGAAGAAACATTTGGGGAAGACCCGTACCTGATTGCTGAAATGGGAATCGGATTTGTGAGAGGGTATCAGAATAAAGGTATTGCCTGCATGCCTAAGCATTTTGTGGCGCATGGTACGCCCGTTGGCGGCCTCAACTGTGCACATGTAAGCGGTGGCGAAAGGGAACTGTGGAGCCTCTACCTGTATCCTTTCCAAAGGGTAATACAGGAAACAAAACCCTTGTCGGTAATGAGCGCCTACAGTGCTTATGACGGTGTGGCTACTGCAGGTTCCTCTTATTACATGACCGATATACTTCGCGGCAAACTTGGGTTCGATGGATACGTATATTCCGACTGGGGGTCTGTAGAACGCCTCAAATCGTTTCATTATGCCGCAGAAACTCCGGAAGAGGCTGCGCAGATGTCTGTTGAGGCCGGAGTTGACCTGAATGTCGACTGGACCTATGATCGTCTTCCCGAACTGGTTAAGAATCAGAAGATGGATATAAAATATATAGATCAGGCTGTACGCCGCATTCTTACCGTGAAGTTCAGACTTGGTCTTTTCGACGATCCTTTCGGGGAGCCTGAAAAGGTAAAATCAGTAGTGCGCAATGCTGAGAAAGTTGCTTTGGCAAAAGAGATAGCGGATGAAAGCGCTATCCTGCTGAAAAATGAAAACAACATATTGCCTCTCAACCTGAATAAGTATAAAAAGATCGCCGTTGTAGGGCCAAACAGTAACCAGACTGTTTTCGGTGATTATTCCTGGACAGGCAGCGACACAAAAGAAGGAGTGACTCTGTATCAGGGATTACAAAACGTAACAGGAAAGAAGGCCGTTATTTCTCAGGCTGATGGATGCGACTGGTGGAGCCAGAATGCCAGCGATATAAAGAAGGCTGTAGAATTGGTAAAGCAAAGTGATATAGCGATAGTTGCCGTAGGTACAAGAAGTACATATCTTGGGAGAGGCCCAAACAAGTCGACCGCCGGAGAAGGCTTCGATCTTTCATCCCTTGATCTGCCGGGCAGGCAACAAGATCTACTCAAAGCCATAAAAGCTACAGGAAAACCGATGATAGTTGTTCTTATTGCCGGAAAACCGATAGTGATGACATGGGCAAAGGAGAACGCAGATGCTATTCTTACTCAATGGTATGGCGGTGAGCAACAGGGAAATTCAATGGCAGACATTTTAGTAGGCAATGTAAATCCTTCGGGAAAACTGAATGTGTCCTTTCCTCGTAGTACGGGCAATACTCCTTGCTTCTACAACTATCTTCCCACCGATCGTGAACAACAGTTCGATAGTGGAGGGTCATACGAAGAGCCGAGGGGGCATTATATATTTGAGAAGCCATATGCTCTGTGGAACTTTGGATATGGCCTGAGCTATACTGATTTCCGGTTTTCGGACTGTGTGTTGAATGATAGTATTTTCTCTCAATTCGGGACAATCAAAGTTTCGGTAGAAGTGGAAAACACAGGGAAGAGAGATGGAAAAGAGGTGATACAGTTGTATGTAAAAGATAAAATAAGTTCGGTGGCTACACCTGTACATCAACTGAAAGCTTTCAAAAAGGAATTTATAAGAGCCGGGGAAAAAGTAAAAGTTGAGCTGGAAGTTTCGGTTTCGGAACTGGCTCTTTACAATGTAAGGATGGATAAGGTTGTTGAACCCGGAGAATTTGAAATTCAAATAGGCAACTCGTCTGATAATATTTTTATAAAAAAAATAATTTCAGTAAAGTAAACTAATGCTTTTTTTTAATATAGAACTTTAAAAATAAATGATGATGAAAGCGTAGTTAAACCGATTTTGAGTAATATCAAAATATTAGTTTGACATATTGAATGGGATAAAGATCAGCCCTTCAGAAAAGATTCTTCAATTTTGTATGAGATTAATTTTATTAGAGAAGAAAATTATTACACTATGATTTAGGCTTTAAAGGTTAAGACTCAAAAATAAAGCTGCTTATTTTTCGACATTCCTTGATACTTCTTTATTGAAGTTCAGGGAATGTCACTTTTTATATAGCTATATCTTATAAACAAAAAAACTCCCTGCGTTCTATCCTTAGATATAATCTCAAAAATATCAATAATGGAACAAAAAAGCTTAACGTTAAAACAGGAAATAGAAATTAAAGAATACGCTCAAAAACTCAAAGAAGGAAAGGGGTTGAGAAAGATTTACCCGATGGTTGTATTCGGCGATGAATCATGCGGAGAAAAAGATTACTACATAGCCTATATGGGCGAACCCAACTTCCCCCAGTTCAGCAAATTCATGACTGCCTCTAAAAAAGACGAGGTAATGGCTATGCGCCAACTGGCCAAGGATTGCTTTATCGAAGGCGACAAAGAATTAGTAGACAAAGATTCCCTCTTCCTTTTCGGATTAATGGGACAACTCTCCGAAATCATAAGCACCCGTCAAAGTCAGATCGTAAATTTATAAATCGCTGGGTTGTAGAAGATGTGCGCCCATAAGGGCACTTAATAAATGTGTGTAGCAAACACTAGACGAGGGTTTATACGTCTGTTAACATCCAACTTATCTGAAAGGGAAACCAGAAAGGGAGTTGGAAAAACCATAAGTCAGTAAATTGTCATACTGCGACTGAATGGGGAGTTGAAACGATAGATATGAGGATAAAATCTGAATTGAACAAGTATTCAAAAGTCATTCACCAGTGTCAAAAGGTTCATTGACATTAAAGGATTCTATGACAATAATCGGTATATGCGCTTTCCAAAACCTTGCGTTTTGTTTCCATGTCGATTCTGGCATACAATTCTTTGTTGTTACGGAAATGTAACCTAGAAAGTTTCGGATATTATCCAAATCTACAGATAATATCTGAGGTATATTCAAATTGTATACTAACGAAATCACTCAGATTACAAAATATAATTTGCTCTAATACAACAACTGTCTGTCAAGTAATCTATCGTTACTCTTATTATAGCTGTATATCATATATGCCACACTAATCTGTAAAAACTTTAGAATTTCGAAACATGGACTAAAAATTGGTATTAGTCAAATCTTGAAATAGAAATTATAAAATATTAAAATCTAACCATTATGTACCTTCTGCCTGAATTCTTTAGGTGTCATACCAAATTGTTTTTGGAATATTTTGGTGAAATATGATGAAGAGTGGATGCCTACCAGATAGCAGATTTCACTTATACTATGCTCGTTTTCGATAAGTAGGGTCGCTGCTTTTTTCAATCTTATCAGGCGTATAAAGTCGACAGGAGCTAATCCCGACAGGGCTTTTATCTTGCGATGCAGACTTGAGCGGCTCGTATAGACGAGGTCGGCCAATGTTTCGACACTGAAGTTACTATCGGTGATATTTTCATTTATTTTATCGATGAGCAGATTCAGAAATTGCTCGTCTGCCTTGGTTATGCCCATTTGCTGTACTGCAAGAAACGGTTTTTGCATGAATGCTTCCTTTTCCCGCTTCCTGTTTATCAAAAGTGTGCTTATTTGCGAGATGAGATAATTGACAGAAAATGGCTTTTCTATATAAGCGTCGGCTCCGGCTTCGAGCCCTTTTATTTTGCTCTGCAGATCATGCTTGGCAGTGAGCAGTATGGTAGGAATATGGCTATGCTCTATATCCGATTTTATAGTCCGGCACAGTTCGTAGCCATCCATGCCTGACATCATTATATCCGAAATCAAAAGATCGGTTCTTATCTCATTAAGTTTAGAAAGGGCTTCTTCCCCGCTAGTGACTCCTGTGACTTCATACAAGTCTTTGAGGTTGTCTGTAATGAAAGATAATAGTTCTATATTATCCTCCACAATGAGGATGGTTTCCGAAGATTGCTTTTTGTATGTAATCTCAGATTCTTCCAGTATTATATCGTTTTTGGGCAGTTTCTTTTCTATTTTGTTTTGGGTTAAAGGCAGTTTCAGAATGAATGTATTCATACCCGGATCGTTTGCCAGATATAAGCTTCCATTATGCAATTGCGCCAGCGAACGGGCGAGGGACAAGCCTATACCGGATGAAGAGTTATTGTTCTTGTTCCGGTCCAATTGGTAGAATGGATCGAAAATGCGTTCCTTTTCTTCCCTTGGTATAAGCTCTCCGTCATTACTGAAACGGATCACATAATTATTGGCGTCGTGTTTCTTTAATTCGATTTCTATATTCTGGAAAGAATAGGATATAGCGTTTGAAAGCAGGTTGTTGAGAATCTTTATCATAGCTTCTTTATCTACCGGAGCATAAAATTCAGTACCGGGGAGAACCAGTTTTATTATTTTCCTCTTTTGGACGGCTGATGCTTCGAAGCGGGTATATATATTCTGTATCAGTTCCGGCAGATTGATCATAGTGAAAGTCAGGATAAACTTGTGGGCATCCACTTTCTTGAAGTCCAGCAACTGATTTATAAGAATAAGTAATTCGGAGGTATTTTTTTCCATAATCAGGAGATTCTTTTTTATTTCCAGATCTTTAATATCCATTTCGAGCAATGACTCCAACGGGCCGTTAATCAGTGTCAGAGGAGTTCTTATCTCATGTGCAATATTTGTGAAAAAATCCACTTTGGTGCTGTATAATTCTTTTTCCTTCTCTGTTTCGAATAGTTTTTGCCGTTCGAGTTGTTCTTTCTTCTGTTTTTTATTGTACCAGAAAAGCCAGAAGGAAATACATGCGATGAATAGGATAGCATAGATAAGATAGGCTATGCCCGATTGCCACCACGGAGGAAGTATTTCTATATCGATATAAGTCCCTTCTTCGTTCCATAAGCCGTCGTTATTGGATGCTTTCACACTGAAACGGTATTTGCCGGGAAGCAGGTTCGCATAAGACACGCTTTGCTGATTATTGCAATATATCCAGTCTTTATCAATATTTTCCATTTTATAGGCATACTGGTTTGCTTTGGATGTCGCATAGCTGAGGGCTACGAATTCGAATCCGATGTTTGACTGGTCGTGCCTGAGTATAATGTTCCGGGTATGAATAATACTTTGTTCCAGGGGGGAATCCGCACTTCCGGTTTTTACTTCTTTGTTCAGGATGGTCATTTTGGTAATAAAAACCGGAGGTATATAGGTATTTTCCTTATACTGGAACGGGTCGAATGCTACCAGACCATCGACTCCTCCAAAATAGAATTTCCCTGAACTCGATATTAAGGCCGACCTGTACAAAAACTGATTTCCGGGTAGTCCGTTACTCTTCTTGAATACCCGCACTTCTTTTGTCTGGGGGTTGAATCTCACTAATCCGTTATTGGTTCCAAACCAAAGATTGTGTTGTTTGTCTTCCAGTATTTTATATGATACATCATCGGGTAAACCATCTTTGAAAGAGTATGATGTAAAATTGTTTCTATCTTTATTATAGCAGCATATTCCTCCCCTGTCGGTAGAGAGCCAGACCTTTCCGGCGCTATCTACAAAAATACTGCTTACCGAATTAGAACTGAGCGAGGTGCTGTCTTCCCTGTTATGCAGGTAATGTACCGTTTCATTCGTTTCAAGGTTATGCTTGTAGACGCCGTTTCCGATGCTTGCTATCCAGACATACCCCTCAGAATCTTCCACAATGTCGTATATGAAGCCTAATTGTGGCTGGGGAACGAATCGGTCTGTAATCTTATCAGCGATAAACACCCCCCAGCCGTTGCCTATCCAGATACGGTCGAAACGGTCTTTGTATATGGCAAAGACACTGGGTTCGTTAAGCCCGAGCTGCTCGGCGCTGTAATGTTTTATCTGCATGCCGTTCAGGGAAATGGCGTCCAGCCCTTTTTTGAAATAGCCAGCCAGAATCTTGTCTCCATCGAGGAACAGGGTTATTATCCTGTCGTGATGCGAAGATGTATTTATTTCTGTTTTCAGGTGCCGGAATTCGTCTTTTTGTGGGTTGTAGATATCTATATCGGCATTTTCCGATCCTATCCAGATATTACCGGCTGCATCTTCCTGCAGGCAACTGATCCTTCTGCTGCTGATAGAGTTATGATGACTTTGCGGCACAAATCTTTCAAACTTGAGGCTCTTAGGCAGCAAATAGTTTACTCCTCCATAAATTGTTCCTATCCAGATACCTCCTTCCCTGTCGCGATATATATCCTCTATCATATTGTCCGACAATGATTCGTTATCTACCGGGTCCTGCTTGATATTGACTACGGTATTCTCCAGCTCATTAATAATGTATACGCCATCGAGAGTGCCTACCCACAACTCGTCGCCGATGCAGGTAACATCGCGGATTATTTTGTAATATACTTCCGGTGCTTTTACTTCCTGTAGTATATTCCTTTTTTTATTTAGTTTCTCGAGTTTGCCTTCATGTACTCCGATAATTAAATCCTCGCCGTAGTCGCACATGGTATATATATTTTTCCCTCTCAGGGAATTCCCGTTTTTATCACCCAGATATTGGTTGAATGTATTTTTATCTTTATCGTAGAGGTATACCCCGCTGCCGTTTGTCCCTACCCATACCCGTCCGTTGCTTTCTATGGCTATACATTCGGGATGTCCATCATGGAGTAGTTGCATATCGCCGACGTGGTAGTGATATAATTTCTGGTTTGTGGTATTATACCTGAACAAACCCTGATTAGGAATTACTATCCAGATATTGTTGTCATGGTCGCTTACAATGTCTGCTACCCAGTCGTTAATATCTGTTCCGTCATCGGCGACTTTGTCAAAAAAAGAAAATGTTTCTTTCAGGGGATTGAACAGGAAGACCCCTTTGTCTGTCCCAACCCACAGAATTTTATTTTTATCTTCATATAATGAAGAGATGTTATTGTTACTCAACTTTAATACCGGGTCTGTACAATCGAATATCTTGATATTGGTACCATCATATCTGTTCAGTTTATTACGCGTGCCGAACCACATGAACCCATCACTGTCTTGCATGATAGTCTTGACTCCATTTTGGGATAGCCCTATATCCCCGTTAATTTTTGCGAAAGTGTAGTTTGCCGGGTTATTGTCGCTGGCGTTCAGTCCTGGAGAAAATAAACAAATGATAGATAACAGAAAATGTTTCATAAGGTAATCATTTTTAAGGTTATTGGGAATTTGCACGATTTTATATTTCCATGAACCCGGCGATTTTAAGAAAAAATCGTGGTTCAATTCATATATTGATTAGAAATAGGGTATCAGAATTTTATACAAAAATAAGAATAATAAAGTGCGCAAATAAGTCAAATTATATAACAAATGTCCTATGAAGTAAAATTTAAGATATAAATGAAACAATATTACAATTAATTGAAGAACTGGCATATATTAATAATACTGATATAATACTAATTTTGAAGCACTATCCGAAGAGGTTGAAGACGGCTTTCGAATATATGCTTGTTGAAATTTAATCATTAATATCTATATATCTATGAATAGAACTCTGTGTTTTATTATCTTTTTCTTATTTTTAATACAAAACTACTCTTCCGCGCAAGATTTACGTCTTTGGTATAATAAACCCGCGGATAACTGGATGGAATCGTTACCACTGGGTAACGGACGTATTGGAGCGATGGTATATGGTGGGTTAGAAACAGAAATTGTCGCCTTGAACGAAATTACACTGTGGTCTGGCGGATATGATGAATATCAGGAAAACTTTTGTGGTAAAAACATTCTGGCGGAGATACGGAAAGAGTTTTTTGAAGGACGGATTGATAAAGGAAACGAGCTGGCTACCCATTTTCTGGCAGGAACACCTCATTCGTTCGGTTCACACCAACCCTTAGGCGATCTGAAAATAATGTTCGATTATGATTATAAAAGCGCAAAGGATTACAAGCGTCAACTGGATATCAGAAAGGGGCTGGCAACAGTATCCTTTAAAATAGATAAAACAACATATAACCGTGAATATTTCTGCTCTAATCCGGGTGGTGCCCTTGTTTTCAGGTATGCATCCGATAGTAAGGGTGCACTGTCGGCTACCTTCTCTTTGAATCTTTTCAGGCATTCCGATATACTATATGATAATGATGAAATATCCTTTTCAGGTGAATTCCTGTCTGATGGGAAAAAGAACGGAGTTGCTTACCTGGGTAAAGTAAAAATTATTTCCAAAAACGGGAAGTCGCACTTTGCCGACAATAAGCTGAAAATATCCGATGCCGATGAGATAACTGTATATGTAGATATACGCACAGATTATAAGCAATCCGATTTTGCCAGTAACTGCAACCGGACTGTCAGGGATATAGCACAAAGGAAATATGCCTCTGTAAAAGAAGAACATATCAGAGATTTTTCCCAATTATTCAACAGGGTAGAGCTGAACCTGGGAAATAGCGAATCGGATAATTTACCGACCAATGTGCGATGGGCACAGTTAAAGGAAGGTAAAGAAGATGCCGGCCTCGACGCGCTATTCTTTCAGTATGGGCGTTACCTGCTGATTAGCTCGTCCCGGGAGAATTCTCCTTTGCCGGCCAATCTGCAAGGAATATGGAATGACAATCTTGCTAACAATATGGGTTGGAATTGCGATTATCATTTGGATATTAATACACAGCAAAATTACTGGCCTGCCAATATCACTAATCTGCATGAATGCAGCATGCCTTTGTTCGATTACATCGAAGACCTTTCCGTATATGGGGAAAAGACTGCGCGAAAGGTGTACGGAAGCCCCGGCTGGGTGGCGCATACCATTGCCAATGTATGGGGATTTACGGCTTCGGGTCAAATAAACTGGGGTTTGTTCCCCACTGCAAGCTGCTGGATAGCAAGTCATTTATGGGAGCATTACCGATATACGCAGGATAAAGAATTTCTCAGAAATAAGGCCTATCCTCTACTCAAAAAAAATGCAACGTTCTTTCTAGATTATATGGTTGAAAATCCGGCAAACGGTTATCTTATGACCGGGCCGAGTACATCGCCTGAAAATACTTTCCTATACAAGGGGATGCATTTGTCGGTGTCGATGATGCCTACATGCGATAAGGTGTTGGTTACGGAAATATATAACGCCTGTATCGAAGGCTCTGAAATCTTGGGAATAGATAACGGATTCAGAGAAGAATTAAGGGCGGCGCTGAAAAAGTTTCCTCCATTTAAAATCGGTAAAAACGGAGGAGTTCAAGAATGGTTCGAAGATTATGATGAAGCGCATCCCAATCACCGCCATACAACTCATCTTCTGGCGTTGTATCCATTTTCCCAGATAACATTAGGAAAATCGCCGGATCTGGCGGAAGCGGCTCGCCGGACAATTTATTTACGGGAGACAGCAAAGGGCTGGGAGGATGTAGAATGGAGCCGGGCCAATCTTATCTGTAATTATGCCAGATTGAAGGATGTGAAAGAGGCATATAAAAGTGTACGCATGCTTCAACGTGATTTTACCCGTGAAAACCTGTTGTCTATTTCGCCGAAAGGAATAGCCGGAGCCCCTTATGACCTATTTATTCTGGATGGGAATACTGCGGGTACCGCAGGCATAGCTGAAATGTTGCTACAATCCCATGAAGGATACATCGAATTTTTGCCGGCATTGCCCAGGCAGTGGAAGACCGGGTCTTTTAAAGGGCTTTGCGTCCCGGGCGGGGCAACCGTGGATTTGTCATGGAAAAACGGATATGTAGAGAATGCTGTAATAACGATTACGGCGGATAATAAATTTATGATAAAGAAACCTAATAGTAATCTAAAATTGAAGCTAATGAAAAACAAGAAATTAATTAATCAGGATTTTAATGAAAACGATGTGTTGACCTTAGACCTAAAGAAAGGGGATATTTTGAAAATAAGTGAGTAAAAGCATGATGTTTATGTAAAAAGCAATTATTAACCTTAAATTATTCACAAGTAGTATGAGAGAAAAATGTTTATTCATTTTAAAGAGAATCTCATTTGTGCTATTCCTGAGCTTTCTATGCTCATTGAATGTACATGCGCAAAACAAGAGGGTAACAGGTATTGTTACCGATGAACTGTATGAGCCCCTAGCCGGGGTAACTATTGTGGTTAAGAACTCTACGAGAGGAGTACTTACTGATGTTGACGGTAAATTTTCTATTGATGTAGCTCCTGGGAGTACACTTGTTCTTACTTTCCTGGGGATGACTTCACAAGAGATTACGATAGATAGTAAAACTGAATATTCCGTCAAGATGCTCCCGATGACGAACGAATTTGAAGAAGTAACCGTCGTCGCTTTTGCCAAACAAAAAAAGGAAAGTGTTATAAGTGCTATATCAACGGTAAAACCGGGGGAATTGAAAATACCTGTGAGTAATCTGACGAATGCACTAGCTGGTCGCATGTCGGGGCTTATATCCTATCAGCAGAGCGGAGAACCCGGACGTGATAATGCACAATTCTTTATCCGGGGGGTTACAACTTTCGGTTATAAGAAAGACCCTCTCATTTTGATCGATAATGTAGAATTGAGTGCGGACGACCTTGCCCGCCTTAATGTGGATGATATTGCCCAATTCTCTATTATGAAAGATGCCACCGCTACCGCCCTTTATGGTGCGCGTGGAGCTAACGGGGTTATACTTGTTACGACCAAAGAAGGTAGAGAAGGGCCTGCAAAAGTATCGATACGTATGGAACAATCGATATCGGAACCTACTAAAATGGTGAAACTCGCAGATCCTATCACTTACATGGAACTGAATAACGAAGCAGTATTGACACGCAATCCTCTCGGAATAGCTCCGTTTGCCCAGTCGAAAATAGATTATACGCGGCAGGGCTTAAATCCTTATGTGTTTCCGGCCGTCAATTGGTACGATGAACTGTTTAAGAAAAGTACTACTACACAGCGTATTAATCTCAATATCAATGGTGGAGGGCCGTATGCCAAATACTACATTGCCGCCTCGTATGCCGACGATAATGGAGTATTGAAAAATGATAAACTGAACAATTTCAATTCGAATATTGACCTGAAAAAATATACTGTCCGGTCGAATACGAATATCAATCTGACCAAGACCACCGAAGCCATCATTCGTGTAAGCGGCTCGTTTGACGATTATTCCGGCCCTATCGACGGGGGAACGGATCTGTTCAAAAAAGTGATGCGTTCGAGTCCTGTGCTCTTTCCCAAAAGTTTCCCCGCAGTAGGTGAATATGAAGGAGCTACACATGTACTTTTCGGTAATGCAAAGGAAGGCGGCTACATCAATCCGTATGCCGATATGGTGAGAGGCTATAAAGAATACAACCGTACAATGATTTCAGCCCAAATAGAAGGAAAGCAGAATCTTGATGCGTTGCTGAAAGGATTGAACGCTCGTGCTTTATTTAACACTACCCGCTATTCGTACAGCGATGTAAGCCGTAGTTACAGTCCTTTCTACTACCGTGCCACGAACTACGATAAACGCACCGATACTTACAACCTTTTTGAGATCAATCCCACCGGTGGACGCGAAGAATTGAATTATAGCGAAGGAGGAAAAGACGTTCAGACTACCAACTATATGGAATTATCGTTTGACTATAACAATACTTTCGGTGATCATAATGTAAGTGCTATGCTTGTTACAACGATGCAGGAGCGAAAAATATCGAATGCAGGTTCGCTTCAGAAATCCTTGGCGTATCGCAACCAGGGATTGTCGGGACGTTTTACTTATGCGTATAAGTCGAAATACTTCGCAGAATTGAACTTCGGTTATAATGGTTCGGAACGCTTTTCGAAGAACGAGCGTTTTGGGTTCTTCCCGTCTGCTGGCGTTGGTTACATCATATCGAATGAAGATTTTTGGAAAAATTCGTCCATAAACAATTATGTCAATAAACTGAAATTGAAATATACGTACGGGCTTGTCGGTAACGATGCCATCGGCAGTGAGGACGATAGATTCTTCTATCTCTCAGAACTGGGAGAGGACGGTGGAAAAGGACTGCGATGGGGTACAGAATTTGTTAACGGGATTAATGGTATATCAACCAGACGCTATGCCAACGATCAAATTACCTGGGAACGCTCAAAGGAAATGAATGCCGGCATCGAATTGGGTTTGTTTAATGGTAAGGTAGACATAATCGCCGATTTCTTTTACAAATACCGGGATCATATTTTACAAGACAGAGCCTATATTCCTACTACAATGGGATTATCTGCCGGCGTGAAAGCCAATATCGGTGAAGCATCGGCAAAAGGTACGGATATTTCGATAGATTATAATTTCGTTTCCCAAAAGGATTTTTGGGCTACAGCCCGTGGAAATTTCACTTATGCTACCAGCAAGTATGAAGTCTACGAAGAACCCGATTATGCAGGACAAGGCCAGCCCTGGCGTTCGCGTATAGGACGCAGCCTGTCGCATAACTATGGATACATTGCCGAACGCTTGTTTGTCGACGAGGCCGATATAGCGAACTCACCTGTTCAGAATTTCGGAATCTATCAGGCAGGTGATATCAAATATAAGGACATCAATGGCGATGGTAAAATAACTGATTCAGACTGCGTATTCTATGGATACCCTACTACGCCGGAAATAACCTATGGTTTCGGATTTTCTGTGGGTTACAAAGGTCTTGACCTCTCTATGTTCTTTCAGGGAAATGCCCGCGTATCGTTTTACATCGATCCGAGGGAAATATCGCCATTCATAGATACAAAGGCTCTAATGGATGTTATTGCACAGGATCACTGGTCGGAATCGAATCGTAATTCATATGCCTTTTGGCCCCGCTTGTCCGATGGAAGTATAGAAAACAACTATCAGACCAGTACATGGTGGTTGCGCGATGGGACATTCTTCCGTGCCAAGACAATAGAATTGGGTTATACTTTACCGAAAAAATGGACTAGTAAACTGCGCATGGAAGATGCCCGGTTATATGTAACCGGTAACAATCTGTTTACTCTCAGCAGATTCAAGTTATGGGATCCCGAAATGGGCGGGAATGGCCTTGGCTATCCTATACAACGAGTGTTCAACGTAGGTGTGAATATTAATTTTTAATTTATTTCCGATATGAAAATATATAAATGGATACTATCGTGTATTCTTGTATGTAGCTTGTGGGGATGCGCCGACTACTTGGATGTTGTACCCGATAATGTAGCTACGCTCGACATTATGTTCAATAATAGGGCCAGTGCCGAAAAATATTTGACTACTTGTTATTGGTATGTGCCTGACTATGCCAGTCAGACAAATCATCCCGGCTTGGCTGCAGGGAACGAGACATGGTATTATACATCGCATGACGGTTCGTTTTCAAACAGATGGGTATACTTTATCGCTTTGGGCTTCCAGACTTCACAATCTCCGTTAGCTAACTATTGGGATGGCGAGAACGGGGGTAAAAGCCTCTTCCAGGGTATACGGGATTGCAATATCTTTATCGAATATGCATCTCAGCCGGGACGAATATCTGGGCTTACCGAAGCTGAACGCGTGCGATGGCTTGCCGAAGCCAAAGTGCTCAAAGCCTTCTACCACTATTACCTGTTCCAACTATACGGGCCAATCCCTATCACTGATACCAACTTGCCTATCGATGCTACGCCGGAAGAAGTGAAAGTAGAGCGCAAAAAGGTGGATGATGTTGTAAACTATATAGTCGGCCTGATCGATGAAAGTTATAAAAACCTTCCGGTATCCATTGCGAAGGAAGCTACCGAGATGGGCAGGCTGACACAGGCCGCGGCCTTGGGAATTAAAGCTAAAACACTATTGTTAGCTGCAAGTCCCCTGTTCAACGGTAATACGGATTTTGCGAATTTCAGAGACCGTAACAACGAGCCGTTCATTAATCAAACGGTGAGTGTCCAAAAATGGAAAGATGCCGCCGATGCCGCACTTGCCGCCATTGAGTCGGCTCATCAGGGCGGGAGAGAATTATTTGATTTTAGCAAAGAATGGAATATCGCATTGCCCGACGATCTGCTTTATGGCATGAATGTGCGCGGTGCAGTGACCTCGCGTGAAAATAAAGAGCGTATCTGGGGTGTCGGAGAAGGTTCGTCACATGATTTACAGGCTCGCTCTCAGGCCCGTCTGTGGCCGGGTATGAGTGGTGCTGCCGACAATATTTTGTTCGGAACGTCGCAATGTATCTATGCGCCTACACTGGCAACGGCAGAAAGATTTTATTCTAAGAACGGAGTGCCTATCGAAGAGGATAAAGATTGGAATGATAACGGCTGGTACAACAATCGCTACAAAACGCAGCAGATTACCTCGGCCGACCGTTATAATATGCGCGAAGGCCAGCGTACGGCAATACTCAACTTCAATCGTGAAGCCCGGTTCTACGGAACACTCGGTTTTGATAACAGTACCTGGTACGGGGCTGCCTGGAAAAACCCTGAGGATTTCAACCAGCAGAATTATATTCGGGCTAAAAGGGGTGAATTTTCGGGTATTATTTCCACCGGATATTATTCTATCACAGGCTACTTTGCTAAAAAAGTATGCCATGTGGAGAATGAGACTTCGGCCAGTACATGGATTGTGAAAACGTACAGTATGCCTATTATCCGTTTAGCCGATCTTTATCTGATGTATGCCGAAGCATTAAACGAAGCTACCGAAGGCACTACAGTACATCCGGATGTATATCATTATATAGATCTGGTACGTGAACGCAGCGGACTGAAAGGTGTGGTGGAATCGTGGCGGGATTATTCACTCCATCCTGATAAACCTTCCACTCCATCCGGAATGCGCGAGATAATCAGGCGTGAACGTACCATCGAGTTTGCACTCGAAGGCCAGCATTATTTTGATATCCGCCGCTGGAAGCTGGCAGCAAGAGAATTTGCGAAACCGGTGCAGGGCTGGAACGTACAGGGTGAAAACGAAGAAGATTATTATCAAATAAAGACGATCTATACACCAAAAATCTATATGACCAAACAATACTTTTGGCCTATAAAGGAACAGGATATTTTAATCAATCCTAAATTGGTTCAATCGTATGGATGGTAAGCTAAATTTATCGAAAGGAGAAAATATTATGAAAAAATCAATCATACTGTCAGCACTATTCATCGCCTTTATGTTTATCAGCTGTGGCGAGGATAATCTGATGCAGCCATACGGGCCTAACGACGGCATTGCTCCGGGTGAAGTAACTTTATTGTCATATGAAGCTATTCCGGGTGGTATATCTATTAAATACAAAGCTCCGGAAGATGTTGACCTTTTCTACATAAAAGCCAAATATATGCTCGATACCGGTAAGGAAATGGAGGCAAGAGCTTCTGTCTATGGTAATGGGCTTACAATTCAGGGGTTCGGTAATGTCGATCCGAAAAAAATCACACTCTCGGCTGTAGACAGGTTCGAAAATGAGGGGAAATCTTCGACTTATGAAGTCATACCCGGCCAACCTTCCTATTCGGAAGCCTTTAAAACGATTGATGCTTCTGCTACTTTTGGCGGAGTCGCCATAAAACTGGAGAACGCAGGTCGTGGAGATATTGTGGTCGATGTACTGACACAAGACAGCATTGGAGAATGGTATTCTGTGCATACGGAATACACTCGTCGCGGCAGTATACAATTTGCTGTTCGGGGATTCGATCCCGAAGAACGTGAATTTCGCGTATCTGTGCGTGATCCGTGGGGCAATACCTCAGGGGAATATTCCACAGTCGTTACCCCATATTTCGAAAAACAACTCGACCGCAGCAAATTCCGTGAATTTTACCTGCCTACCGACACCAGTGTGAACGAATGGGGTTTCACTATGAGTCAGATATGGAACGGAAATATTGCTTACAACGGGTTCAATATGTGTCACAGCAATAACTTCGAAAATTTCCCTGTGTGGTTTACATTCGACATGGGCGTAAAGGCCAAGCTAAGCCATTATACTTATTGGCAGCGGTTGCAGGACGATTTTTTGTATCAACACAATAATCCGAAAGAATGGGAGCTATGGGGACATGCCGATACTCCTCCTCTCGACGGCAGTTGGGATGGATGGGTATTGCTTTGCCGCAGCGAAAGTTTCAAACCATCGGGGCTTCCAGTAGGACAGATTTCGCAGGAAGACATAGAATATTCCACCCGTGGCGAGGATTTTGAGTTTCCGCTCGATGCCCCTCCTGTACGTTATATTCGTTTTAAGGCCCTGTCTACTTTCACTGGCAACAAGGCCATCCATTTTGCTCAAATTTGGTTCTACGGACAGGAAGTGGAAGATTAACATATTAATAAAGAACAATATTAAAAATGAACAGATATGAAACGAATATACCAATTCATCGTAATAATGTTTACAATCCTATTTTCCTCATGTAGCGGAATGATGGATGACATCAAGCCTTATCTGGACGAAGGCGAAACCATCTATGTCGGAAAACTTGATTCCATCCGTATATTTTCGGGGTACAACCGGATACAAATTGAAGGAATGATGCCTTATGGTACAACACAGGTGAAATGCGCTATCAGTTGGAACAACCCGTTTGGAGAAAAAGGATCAAAGGAATTTGACGTTGTGCGCGGCGATTTTAATGAAGTGTACCAATTCATGCTGGAAAATTTAGTCGAAGGACAATATGATTTCACCATTGTAACGAAGGATTCTCACAACCACTCCTCCATCAAGGTCGAGATAGGCGGCTATTCTTACGGCGATGTATATCAGAACATGCTTGTAAATCGTCCAATAGACAAGATAGAATCAGGCATGATTCAGTGGAAGGATATGAACAATGATGAAGTACAGGGATGCAATTTGGAGTATGAGCTTGATAACGATGGCGGATTCAGGCAGCTTTATGTACCTATTAAAGATCAAAGTACCTCTATCGATGGCTATAAACCGAATGGAATATTGTACTGGAATACCGTATATTTACCGGATTCAACAGCTATCGATAAATTTTATACAGAGAAAGCTACGCTTTCTTTACCTGCAAATCCGTAATTATAAATGACTGGTTATTTATCCTCAATAATCATATTGAATGATTGACATAATAATGTGGTTATTGAGGATAGATTTTGATAAGTATTTAAATCAGGTACGCAGCATTAAATAGTTTATATTATTGATATGTACAACTCTGATCTAAAGTGCTATATGCGACACCAGGAATAACATAAGCTAATTTGTGCTAAATATAAACTCCAATTATTACTGTTATGTTAAAAATTCCCGTCCGTTGTATCCTATCTCTTCTCAGCTTCTTGTTTGGACTGAACGGTTTCGTACAAGCTCAGTCCCCTGCTGATTATGTCAACCCTTTTATCGGGGCATACACACATCCCGATGGAGTTGATGGCTTGGGTAAGACCTTTCCCGGTGCCACAACGCCATTTGGAATGGTTCAGGTGAGCCCCAATACCATAACAGGAGGGGATAACGGTTCCGGTTACAGCTATGAGCATAAGACAATCGAAGGATTTGCTTTTACCCAGATGAGCGGTATCGGCTGGTATGGTGATTTAGGAAATTTCTTAGTGATGCCTACAACGGGACCACTCAATGTCATTGCCGGAAAAGAAAGTGATCCCGTTTCAAATGGCTACCGGTCGGAATACGACAAAAAGACCGAAGTGGCTTCAGCTGGATATTACTCGGCATTTCTGACTAAATATGGAATCAAAGTAGAAAGCTCAGCATCACCTCATGGTGGTATATTAAGATTTACATATCCAAAGAGCGATAAATCGCGCATACAAATAGATCTCGCCAGACGCGTGGGCGGTACATCCGTTTACCAATACATAGAAATAATTGATGACAACACAATTAAGGGTTGGATGAAGTGTAACCCGGAAGGAGGTGGTTGGGGAAACGGAGGAGGCAATCCGGATTACACTGTTTATTTTTATGCCCGATTCAGCAAGGACATGATAAATCACGGCTTCTGGAGCGCAGACATACCTGATAATCAACAACGTAAACTTTACGAGGTGCAGAGCGACAGTTATCAGGCTATTATCGCACAATCAAAAATTATCAGAAACCTCGATAGAATAGGAGGAAAACATATTGGCTTTTTTGCTGAGTTTCCAACTACAGAAGATGAACAAGCAACATTGAAAGTCGGAATATCGTTTACTTGCATGGATGGTGCTAAAAAGAATTTTGATGCTGAATTGAAAAACAAAACCTTCGACCAGATTCGTAATGAAGCAATTAATTTATGGAACAAGGGGTTGTCGAAAATACGAGTGGAAGGTGGCACGGAAGATGAAAAAATATGCTTTTACACAGCATTATACCATACAATGATAGATCCTCGCGTAATGTCGGACGTAGACGGGCAATATCCGGGGGCAGACCATAAGCCTCATCGTGCATCCGGATATTCCAAACGGACAATTTTTAGCGGTTGGGATGTTTTCAGGAGTCAATATCCTTTGCAAACAATTATAAACAAACAGTTGATTAACGACCAGATCAATTCATTTATTTCATTAGCTCAGGAAAGTGGAACAGGATACTTGGACAGATGGGAGTTTTTCAATGCATACAGCGGTTGTATGGTTGGTAATCCGGCCATACCTGTGATTGTGGATGCCTATGTGAAAAATATAAGGAATTACGATGTAGATAAAGTATATGATATCATTCTGAAAACTGCCAACCAATTTGGAAATGGTAATCCGGGATACACACCCGCAGAAAAGGGCTATTCTATATCAGAAACATTGGAATATGCTTATTCTGACTGGTGTGTCGCACAAATGGCAAAAAAACTGGGTAAACAAAAAGATTATGCGGAATACGCCAAACGGGCAACCTATTATAAAAATATTTTCGACTCGTCTGATAAAAAGTGGTTTCGCCCGAAAAAACAAAACGGAGAATGGGAAGCCTGGCCAGAAGAAGGAAGGCTGACCGAATGGTATGGCTGCGTAGAGTCAAACCCTTACCAGCAGGGCTGGTTTGTCCCGCACGATGTTGACGGAATGATTGCTCTGATGGGTGGAAAGGAGAAAGTAGCTGAGGATTTGGAATCTTTTTTTGAAAATACTCCGTCACATTTCCTCTGGAACAAATATTATAATCATGCAAATGAGGTGGTACACCATGTTCCATTCTTATTCAACAGATTAGGAAAACCCTGGTTAACTCAGAAATGGACAAGGATTATTTGTAAGCAAGCATATCAAAATAAAGTAGAGGGTTTGGTTGGAAACGAAGACGTAGGACAGATGTCGGCCTGGTATGTCTTGGCGGCATCCGGTATTCACCCGCTGTGTCCGGGTGATACACGCTATGAGATTACAAGCCCGGTGTTTGATCGGATAGTTATGACTATTGGCGAAGGAAAAACATTTACCATAATAGCGCACAATAACTCTCCCGGAAATGTCTATATTCACTCCATTATCCTGAATGGGAAAAACTATCCATATACTTACATTGCACATGAAGACATAGCGTCTGGAGGAACAATGGAGCTAGAAATGAGGGAAAAGCCAAATATGGAATTTAAATAATATAATAATTGCTCACAAAGATATTGAACAAGGAGGAAAGTTGATATTCTGCATGGGTGATAAAGAAAACCTAAAGTATAATATTAAGAATACAGTAAATATATATCATTATGCTCAAAGTAACAAGAAAAAAATTTATGATACAATTGCTATTTTTAGCTTTGTTATCAGGCCAAATAGCCGCACAAAAACAGGAATTGCCTTCTTCAGCTGGGAAGGAACGTAAACTACCCTATACGTCTTTTGCACTAACTGCAAATTTTATAGGCCCTGCTATATCGGAGAAGGATTGGTATAATTGGTGTGTTTCCCCTATTCAGGGCAAAGATGGGAAAATACATATTTTCAGCAGTCGTTGGCCGGCATCGGAAGGAATGGATGGTTGGTATGGACGGAACGCTGAAATAGCTCATTTTGTCGGCGATAAGCCTGAAGGCCCGTTTACTTATGTGGGCAAAGTAATGACTACGTCAATGTTTCCGGATCAGCAAACCATGTCAGGCCCACATAATCCCCGTGTAGTGGAAGTTGACGGCAAATATATCCTGATGTATATATGCCAGAATCCGTCCAAAGGCGGGAAACAACGTGTAGGTATGATGATTTCCGATAAGCTGGAAGGCCCTTGGCGCTTTGCGGGAGAAAATGGAGGAATTATGGTTCAAGCATCTACCGATCCGAACCATTGGACTTACAATGCTGCTATTGGGGCGGATAACCCTACCTTTCTTAAGATAGGGAAAAAATATTATATCTATTACAAATGCGGTACGCCTGGTCACATGGACGCAAAATACGGGTATGCCGTATCCAACAAGTTGGAAGGCCCGTATACCATGTGTGATGCTCCTGTCACCGACAATGTCTCATATATAGAAGATGCCCATGCCTTTGAATATAAGAACAAGTATTATTTGCTCACTACTGATAATTTAGGTGGTAATACCGGTATCTATGGAGACCTTATTTTATGGCAATCAAAATCCGGATTGGATTTCAGACTGGCTGATGCAAAGATAGCTATGGGCAATATTTTCGATTATTGGGGGACTGAAGAAGATCACGAGGCGTTGGAAAATATACCTCAACGGTTTATACGTGATTTATCCGGTAAATTAGAACGTCCTGCAATATTGTTTATGGATGGAAAACCTGCATATTTGTATGCTGTTGGAGATGTAAATATTAATGGCAACGAAATTGCTGAATCGTATATTTTTAAAATAAATTGGAAAGAATAATAATTTATTTCGGATGATGAAAAATGCAGTGATTCTTTTATTCATTTTGATTGGCAATATCTGTTGTTCGTCAGCTCAGGTGGCATATTATGTTGCGCCTTATGGTAATGACAAGAACAATGGCGATATAGATGCACCTTTTCTGAGTATTGAAAAAGCAAAAGATAGAGCCCATGAAGCAAAAGGTGAAATTGCGATATATTTACGCGAAGGAGAGTACAGGCTGGATAAGCCATTAATATTTACTCAGGAAGACTGCAAGGATAACACACATGTAACCTTATGTTCTTATCCCGGCGAAAAGGCCGTAATATCCGGTGGAGTAGTACTGTCGCCGGACTGGCATCCATATCGGGGAGCGATTATGAAAACAGCTATAAAGCCCGCCATCCCGATAGACATGCTTATAGCCGGAGGGAACATCCGTCATATGGCGCGCTATCCCGACTTTGATCCTAAAGCAATCCGTTTCAATGGTACTTCTGCCGATGCAACCTCCGCAGAACGTGTTAAATCGTGGAAAAATCCGGCCGGAGGTTATCTGCATGCTATGCATGTGAGCGATTGGGGTGATTTCCATTACCGGATTACGGGAAAAGACCAGAACGGGGATTTACTATTGGAAGGCGGCTGGCAAAACAATCGTCAATCCGGTTTGCATCACGGGAACCGGATGGTAGAAAATATTTTTGAAGAGCTGGACTCCCCCGGAGAATGGTTTTACGATTCTTCAGAATCCATATTATATTACTATCCGCTGCCTGACGAAGACATAAATGATCTCAAATTTGAAGTTCCGCAATTGAAGCACCTCATCGAATTCAGGGGGACAGAGCAGGATCCGGTAAAGAATATCACTGTAAAAGGAATAGAATTTACCCTGACAGCCCGGACTTTCATGGAAGAATATGAACCTCTTTTGCGTTCAGACTGGACTATCTATAGAGGCGGCGCCATTTTATTTGAAGGTACAGAAAACTGTAATTTGCAGGAATGTTATTTACATAATTTAGGTGGAAATGCCGTTTTCTTTTCTGATTATAACAGGAATTCAACCATATCCGGTTCCCACTTTACCCGTATAGGGGCAAGTGCAATCTGTTTTGTTGGGAATCCGGAAGCAGTGCGTTCACCTAGTTTCGAATACAACCGGTTTGTCCCTTTGGCGCAGATAGAACGGGAACAGGGGCCCAAAAGCAATGACTACCCTGCACATTGTACGGTTTACGATAATCTTATACATGATATTGGGCTGTATGAGAAGCAAATCTCAGGGGTTGAGCTTTCGATGTGCCGTTCAGTGACAATAAGCCACAATAGCATATATGATACTCCCCGTGCCGGGATCAATATTAGCGAAGGAACATGGGGAGGACATATTATTGAATACAATGATGTTTTCAATACTGTAAAAGAAACCGGAGACCATGGGTCTTTTAATTCGTGGGGACGCGACCGTTTCTGGCATCCGGATCGTGGGGTTATGGACTCTATTGTTTCCCGTGAGCCTTCATTGATCTTAGCCGATGCTTTTGCCACCACTATCATAAGGAATAACCGCTTTCGCTGCGATCGTGGGTGGGACATTGATTTAGACGACGGCTCTTCCAATTACCATATATACAATAATTTGTGTCTGAATGGGGGTATTAAACTGCGGGAAGGATTTTATCGTGTAGTAGAAAATAATATATTGATAAATAATACCTTTCATCCGCATGTATGGTTTAAAAACAGCGGAGATATATTTGTCCGGAATATAGTAATGAGCCCTTACCAACCTATAGGGATACACTACTGGGGAACTGAAACGGACTATAATATATTCACAGATAGCTTATCTTATAAATCTGCCCGTAGAAATAATACAGACAAAAATTCGATAGTTTGTTATGTGGATTTCCAAGACACCGGAAAAGGAAATTATAGGATAAGTAATGACTCGGAAAATCTTTTCCGGTTAGGGTTTCAAAATTTCGATACAGACCGATTCGGTGTTGTTTCACCCCATTTGAAAAGTCTGGCTCAAACACCTCCGATGTCTTTGCCGGTTACCAAACTAGGTCATGCCGAAACAGAAATTGTAGAATGGCAAGGTTGGCATATCAAAAATCTGGAAACATTAGGGGAGCGTTCTGCGACAGGCATGGATTCGGAAAGTGGAGTATATGTTGTAACAAGTGTTTCGTTTGATAGTCCTTTAAGGGATTTCCTCAGGGCTAATGATGTTATTTTAAAACTGGGAGACGAGCCAGTAAACAGTCTGAATGACCTGTTTGAAGCAATTAAGAAAATCAATTCTGAAACAAACCATGAAATGATAATATTCAGGAACCAACGGCAGAATATTGTTGTATTACCAGCCAACACAATAAAGGCAATAACCAGATAATGAAATTCAACACTAAATAAAATTTTAAAAGTATAACTAATGAGTAAAGCTGTTTTTATAATAATTTTGGTATGTTCGGTACTTTCCGGCGGAGCATCAGCTCAGGAAAGCGGCGGATATGACGGTATTCACAAAGGGAAGCCGCAAATCAACACCCCCCGGGTAATTGGCAACTACCCATCCTCTCCCTTTCTATACTATGTGCCGGTATCGGGAGAACGTACTGTCGATTGCTCGGTGGAAAGATTGCCACCGGGTCTGACCTTTGATGCCGAAACCGGGATAATTTCGGGTACCGTGCAAAAGGCAGGTGATTACAAAGTGAAGGTGAAAGCTAAAAACCAGCTAGGTTCCGTTGCAAAAGAACTGACCATATCCATTGGGGACAGGTTGGCGCTTACTCCTCCTATGGGATGGAATAGCTGGAATACTTTCGGGCGTAGCCTGAATGAATCGCTCATTATAGAAACAGCGGAAGCCATGATAAAAAATGGTATGCGCGACGTGGGATATACCTATATCAATATTGATGACTTTTGGCAGCTGGCCGAAAGAGGCGAAGACGGACATATACAGATAGACCGGGAAAAATTTCCGAACGGCATAAAATATGTTGCCGATTATCTGCATAAGAGGGGTTTCAAACTGGGAATTTATTCCGACGCCGCCGACAGGACATGTGGCGGGGTATGCGGCAGTTTCGGATATGAAGAAACAGATGCCGCCGACTTTGCCGAATGGGGAATCGACCTCCTGAAATACGATTACTGCAATGCTCCCGACGACAAGCAAACGGCAATAGAACGATATACCGCTATGGGAAAAGCCTTACGGGCGACAAAACGATCCATTATTTTCAGTATCTGCGAATGGGGCGGACGCGAACCCTGGCTATGGGCCAGAGAGGCCGGAGGTCATTACTGGCGGACAACTTTCGACATCAGGGATCGGTGGCAGGTAGAAAATTATTCTTACATGGAAAATGGTGTAATGAATATTCTCGACCTGAATGAACGATTGAGTCAATATGCAGGTACTGGTGGGTGGAACGACCCGGATATGCTGATTGTCGGCATATCGGGTACAAGCCGGACGATGAATACCGGAGAAGAGGATGTGGTTGGTTGTACTCCTGAGCAGTACCGTAGCCATATGAGCCTTTGGGCAATGATGGCGGCTCCTTTGCTGAGTGGGAATGATGTCCGTCATATGGATCCGGTTACATTGACAACGTTAACCAATCCGGAAATCATAGCGATCAATCAGGATGCGCTGGGAAAACAAGGAGTACGAAAAATAAAGAACGAGACTTTCCAAATATGGGAAAAGGAGTTGACGAATGGCCGGAAAGCTGTTGCCTTCCTGAATACAACGGACAGTAATATGAAAATACCTTTAAACAAAGAAACTGAACCCTACCTGACATCTAAAAAGAATATCAGGGATGTATGGGAACATAAAAACCTTAAAATAGACAATCAGCCTGTGGAAAAGGGAATAAACCTGTTGCCGTATCAATGTAAAGTATATATTTTAAAATAATTAAAAGATAATGAGAAGAATTTTACTATTACTTTCCTGCATTGTTTTCGTATTGATGCCGGAACAGGCGAAAGCTGCGAAAGTCGCCCCCGAGGGTTTGGTGCTGTGGTATAAACAACCGGCTGCCAACTGGATGACCTCGGCGCTTCCAATAGGTAACGGACGTATAGGCGCCATGATATTCGGAGGAGTAGAGCGGGAGCATATACAGTTCAACGACAAATCGCTGTGGACAGGAAGTACGACGGATAGGGGCGGCTATCAGAATTTTGGGAATATATACATTCAGTTCCGGGGGCAGTCCGGATATACTGATTACGTCCGCGACCTGAATATCGGGGATGCCATAGCCCATGTCAATTACAAATCGGATGGAGTTGCCTATACAAGGGAATATTTTGCCAGCCATCCGGGTAAGGTTATTGTAATGCATCTTGCAGCCGACAAAAAAGGTAAAATTTCTTTCAATATAAAAATGGATGGTGCGCATGGCGAACAGACAAAAGCAGAGGAAAATACACTTGATATTTCAGGTAAGCTGACCCTGCTGTCTTACAAAGCATCGTTGACCGTATTAAATAACGGGGGTAAAATTTCAACAGACGGCTCTTCCATAAATGTAGAGGCGGCCAATTCGGCTACGATATTGCTCGTTGCGGGTACTGATTACGACCCTGCGACCCCCGATTATTTAACCCGGACAGATTGGCGGCAGGAATTGGCGGCAGCAAAGGCTAATGCCATTACATCCGGCTTCCAGCAATTAAAAAAGGAACATTTGCAGGATTATCATTCATTGTTCGACCGTGTGTCCCTGAATATCGGAAATGCGAAACCGGCAATACCGACCGATGAGCTATTAACCAAATATCTTCAGGGAGATTATAATCCGGCATTGGATGTGCTCTTCTTCCAGTATGGGCGTTATCTTGCCATCTCTTCTTCCCGGAAAGGGTTTGACCTGCCTTCAAACTTACAGGGATTGTGGAATAATAGTAACGATCCGCCCTGGGGCTCAGATATCCACTCCAATATCAATATACAAATGAATTATTGGCTCGCAGAAGTAACGAATCTGGCAGAATGCCATACTCCCTTTACCAATTATGTGTACAATGAGGCTTTTGTGCAAAAGTCGTGGAGGGATATGGCCAAAGAACTGGGCTGCCGCGGATGGGCGATGAAGACCCAGAATAATATATTCGGATACTCCGATTGGAGTTGGAACCGTCCTGCGAATGGCTGGTATTGCATGCACCTGTGGGATAAATATACGTTTGACCCACAGGAAGATTATCTGAGGAATATAGCTTATCCGGTAATGAAATCGGCCTGTGAGTTCTGGCTCGACAGGTTGTTTATGGACGATAACGGACAACTGATTGCGTTCAACGAATGGTCTCCGGAACATGGCCCGTGGGAAAACGGGGTGGCGCATGCACAGCAGATAATCAGGGACTTGTTTTCCAATACGGCTCAGGCCGGTAAAATCCTGAAAACAGATGAGGCATTTGTAAAGGAACTGGAAACGAAGCTTTTCAAGCTTGATAACGGCCTAAATATAGGTAGCTGGGGGCAACTCAGGGAATGGAAGTACACCGAGGACGACCAAAATGATAAGCATCGCCATGTTTCCCATTTAATGGCATTATACCCGGGGAAGGATATTTCCCCTATCCTGAATAAAAAATATGCCGATGCAGCACGGAAAACACTGGATGCCAGAGGCGATAGCGGAACAGGCTGGAGCCGGGTGTGGAAGGTCGCTTTCTGGGCACGCCTGCTGGATGGTAACCGCGCCCACAAACTGCTCAGAAGCGCATTGGCACTGACTAGCGATACCGGTATGGATTATATGGATAAAGGCGGGGTGTACGAAAACCTGTTCGATGCTCATCCTCCTTTTCAGATAGATGGAAATTTCGGCGCTACGGCATGTATTTCGGAAATGTTATTGCAAAGCCACCTGGGTGAACTGCATCTGCTTCCGGCCTTACCCGATGTGTGGAAAAGCGGTGAGGTGAAAGGATTAAGAGCCAGAGGAGCATTCGAAGTTGATATGAACTGGAGAAACGGGCAGTTGGCCGGTGCGATAATAAAAGCCGGAAAAGGAGGCGTTTGCAAGATACGTACAAAGACGAAAGTGACTGTTACAGGTACAAATATAACATCGGAGAAAGACGGAGAAAGCTATTATATTACGACCTTTAATACTGAACCACAAAAGAGCTATCAATTGATGGTGCAATAAATATAAGACTGATAAAAAGATAATAAAAATGAAGCAACTGCTGATGTTCTTTTCTCTGCTTTGCCTGCCTGTATTCCTTATGGCTCAGGTCGTAAAAGTTACCGATTTTGATTTAAAACCAAATACGTTTGAAGATGCTGTCTCAGCTGTGCGCAAAGCCATAGAAAAATGTAAAGAGACACCCGGAACGGTTTTGGTCTTCCCAAAAGGACGTTACGACTTTTGGCCGGACAAGGCAGAAGAAAGGGAATATTTCATTTCCAATACATCCAGTGAATCCGACTGCGCTTCGAAAATCAAGCGCATCGGTTTATTGTTCGAGAACATGGAAGGTGTGACGGTAGAAGGCAATGGCTCGCAATTTATCTTTCATGGCAAAATGATAACATGGGCTTTTTCTAATTGCAAAAACATGAAAATACAGAATTTGTCGGTAGATTTCGAACGTCCTTCCATGTCGGAAGTTACTATAGATAAGCTGTACCCCGGTTATATGATTGCGTCCATCCACCCCGATTCCAAATATACCATCATCGGCGGGAAGCTGCATTTCTATGGCGAAGGTTGGGGAATGAACAATAATTTTTTCAGCATACTCACTGACACGATAGAAGGTACCAATTTTTACTCATCCTTTGACCCTATACGAAATGGACAGGTAACGGAAATAGCGCCTTTTAAGGTCAGAATTGAAAACGATTTCAGCCACACCAACTACATCGAGGGGCATACTGTTACTACCCGCGACCATATCAGAGATCACGTAGGTGTGTTTGTAAACATCTCGGAAAATATCATACTGGAAAATATCACCCTGCATTATATGCATGGTTTGGGAATTATATCGCAATTTTCAGAAAATCTGACGTATAACAAAGCGAATATTATGCCATCAAGAGGGCGTACCATTGCCGCTTTTGCCGATGGCATGCACTTTTCGGGCTGCAAGGGACATATTGAGATTAGCAACTGCAATATGAAAGGATTACACGATGACCCGATAAATGTGCATGGCACTTACCTGAAGATAAACGAAGTGGACGCAACCGGCCTGCTTACCATGCGTTTTCAGCACGGGCAAACCTATGGCATGCAGGCCTTTTTTGAAAACGATACGGTCGCTTTCATCGAATCGAAAACACTGTTGAAAAAAGGTTTTGCCACAGTAAAAAGTGTTAAGCGAATATCAGACAGGGAAGTACAATTGAAACTCTCCAAACCGCTACCCCAAGGTATCAGTAAAGGTGACTGCCTCGAAAACGTAACCTGGACGCCGTCATTGCACATATCCGGTTGCCGTTTCGGCATGACCAATACCCGTGGTGTGCTGATTACTACGCCAAAGAAAGTGGTCGTAGAGAATAATTATTTCTACCGTACGGGCATGTATGCCATACAGATTGCCGCCGATGCCAACAGCTGGTACGAATCTGGGGCGGTGAATGACGTACTGATCCGCAACAACATCTTCGAAGGCTGTGCCTACAACTCCAATAGCTATGTAATAGCCGTAGAGCCTGAGAACCATGAACGAGTGAATAATCAGTGGGTACACCGCAACGTGAGGATAGAGGATAATATATTCAAAGTATTCAGTAACAACTTGCTGGTAAAAGCCAGAAGCACCGAAGGTATTTACTTCGGCAAAAACAGGATAGAAAGGGCAATAGCAATACCTGTGCTGAAAGACAGGATAAACAATCCGAACGACCTGCCGTTCCGGTTCGAAGGCTGTACCAAAGTGAAGATAGAACAAAATATCTATAATTTGGGAAATGCACCTGTCCAGGTAGAATGCCTCTTTATGAAGAAAAAGGATATTAAAGCAGAAAAAGGCGTTACACTACTGCTTAAGTAAGATATATAAACAATAAAAAGTCAATCATGAAAAGTATACTTTTAAGAATATTCGTCTCATTATTTGCGCTTTCGGGTGGTAGTATATCCCTGTTAGCACAACTTTCCATGCCGGCTGTCTTTTCAGACAATATGGTATTGCAACAACAAACCGAAGCCCCTATATGGGGCATAGCCGTTCCGGGTGGCGAAGTAAATATCATAACATCATGGAATACAAAGAAATACAAGGTGTCGGTAGACAAGTACGGCAAATGGGTCACACGCCTCGAAACCCCGAAAGCCGGAGGTCCTTACGATATATCCGTTACTGCATCCGACGGGGCTGTCGTTAAGCTGAAGAACGTTCTTATCGGTGAAGTGTGGTTTTGCTCCGGCCAATCGAATATGGAGATGCCCCTTGCCGGATGGGGTCAGGTACTGAATTACGAAAAAGAAATAGCCTCGGCTAAATACCCGAAAATCCGCCTGTTGCAAGTCGAAAAGAAGACGAGTCTGTTTCCGGTATCGGAAAT
Source organism: Dysgonomonas sp. GY75 (assembly GCF_015234155.1). NCBI lineage: Bacteria > Pseudomonadati > Bacteroidota > Bacteroidia > Bacteroidales > Dysgonomonadaceae > Dysgonomonas > Dysgonomonas sp. GY75. Next base: position 474,488 of record NZ_JADCLQ010000012.1, on the reverse strand, counting down.
GAAAGTTGCCGGAGGCAGTTGGCAGGAATGCTCCCCCGAATCGGTCGCTGAGTTTTCAGCGACGGCTTACTTTTTCGGACGTGATCTGTTTGAGAAACTCAACGTTCCGATAGGACTTATCAATTCGTCGTGGGGCGGTACATTTGCCGAAGCTTGGACTAGCGCCTCATCTTTGGAAATGATGCCTGCATTTCAGTCCGTTGTGGCAGAGGTAAAGGAGATGCCCCATAGTGAAAGTGAGGTACAAGCCATATTCCAAGCCAACCGCAAGGAACTGGAAGCAAAGATAATGGAATTAGATTTTGGCTATGAAAACAATATTGCCTCCGCAGCCTCTGTTTCATACAACGATAAAGACTGGAAGGCGATGAACCTTCCCGGATTGTGGGAGAAGGGCGAATTGCCAAACTTCGACGGTTATGTATGGTTCCGCCGCGAGATAAACATCCCTGCTTCGTGGAAAGGAAAAGAACTGTTATTGAGCCTTGGCGGTATTGATGACGATGAAATAACTTATTTCAACGGAGTAGAAGCAGGCCGTACCGAGGGCGTGAATAAAAGAAGACAATACGCCATTCCGGCGAAGTTGGTAAAAGCCGGCAAAGCCGTGATAACCGTACGGGTGACCGATACCGGTGGCGACGGCGGCTTTCAGGGGAATGCCGAAGAGATGTTCGTCTCTTTACCAAATCAACAAGATAAAATAAGCCTGACGGGCGACTGGAAATATAAAGTAGCCTTGTCAATGAAAGATACCCCATCTTCGCCCCGCCTTTTTAAAGACGACCCGGCCAACCCTACCAGCCTTTTTAATGGCATGGTAAATCCTTTTGTGCCTTATGCCATAAAAGGCGTTATCTGGTATCAGGGGGAGAATAACGAGAGGAGAGGCTATCAGTATAGGGAGCTGTTCCCCTTGATGATAAACGACTGGCGTACGAGATGGGGCTATGATTTCCCTTTCTATTTCGCCCAGTTAGCCAATTTCAGAAGTATGGAAGAACAACCCGGAGAGAACCAGTGGGCAGAACTGCGGGAAGCCCAAGCGGGAGCCTTGCACCTTACCAATACCGGCATGGCCGTATTGATAGACATAGGCGATGCCTACGACATTCACCCGAAGAACAAACAGGACGTAGGCGGACGCCTGGCATTAATAGCCCGTGGCAAGACATACGGGGAAAACATCGAATATTCGGGGCCGGTTTTCCAATCGTATAAAATAGAAGGGAACAGGATACGGCTCTCTTTCGGTCATACTTCCGGTGGGTTGAATGCAAAAGATGGAGGAAAGCTTAAAGGATTTGCTATTGCCGGAGCCGACCACAAATTTCATTGGGCTGACGCCCGGATAGAAAGCGGTGACGTAATCGTCAGTTCATCCGCAGTCGTTTTTCCCATAGCAGTCCGCTATGGCTGGGCCAGCAATCCGGATTGTAATCTGTACAACGGGGCAGGATTGCCATCATCCCCGTTCCGTACCGATGATTGGCCCGGACTAACGTATGGTTCGACAGAGCGTTAAACGAAGTCAAGATAAACTCAATATCAAAAAAAGAAGAATAAAATGAGTAAGATATTTTGGACAGGAGTATTTTTCCTAATGAGTACACTCTTCGCTTTGTCAAAGGAAAATCCCACAGATGTAATCACTGTAGTCACTAATCACCTCAACATGGTTTTCACCGTTTCAGATAAGGGAAAAGTTATCTACCATTATTTCGGCAGGAAGCTGGACGATTATTCTGGTTTCACAGGCCGTCACTACGCCAACCGTCCCGACACTCCGGATGAATTTGCATCCGAGATCTATCCGGCTTATGGTGGACGCTATTATACTGAACCCGCCTTACAGATCACCCATGCTGACGGGCTGCTGACCACCGACCTCGTATACTCGAAGCACAGCAGTAAGAACATCGACAGCAATGTAACGGAGACAGTCATTGAGTTGAAAGATAAGCTATACCCCGTAATAATAAACATACATCTGAAAGCTTACAAAAAAGAAAATGTTATCTGTCAATTCGTATCCGTAATCAACGACGGAAAGAAGGATATACAACTAGGGCGCTTCTACTCGGCTTATTTGCCCCTGCAGAAGCGGAGTTACTACCTGACCCATTTCCACGGCACATGGGCAACTGAAATGCAAATGGCGGAAGAACAGCTTCTGCCGGGAATCAAAAAGATAGAATCGAAGAAGGGGGTTAAGACCACCCAGTCCGAAAACCCCTCTTTCCTGCTTTCGGTCAATAGCCCTGCCACCGAAGACGCAGGAGAGGTATATGCCGGAAGCCTTGCCTGGTCGGGCAATTACGCCCTGTCGTTTGAGTTGGACGAAGCGGGCATATTGAATGTGTTGGGAGGAATGAATCCATTCCTTTCCGAATACAGCCTTGCTCCTAATCAGGTGTTCTCTACCCCCGAAATGGTACTTACATACAGCGATTCAGGCAAAGGTCAAATATCGCGCAACTACCACGATTGGGCACGCAAATATGCAATGGCACACGGCGACCGGCTTCATCCTATCGTGCTGAATAGTTGGGAAGGGGCCTATTTCAGTTTCGATGAAAATACGATTACGGGCATGGTAGACAAGGCCGCCGAGTTCGGTATTGAGATGTTTGTACTTGACGATGGCTGGTTTGGCAACAAACACCCCCGTAATGGCGACAACGCCGGACTAGGCGACTGGCAAACCAATAAAGAAAAACTACCCCGCGGCATCAATTACTTAGCAGAATATACTCACAGCAAAGGGATGAGATTCGGTATATGGATAGAGCCCGAAATGGTGAACCCAAAGAGCGAATTGGCCGAAAAACATCCCGAATGGATTGTAAAAAGCGGTAAACGCGAAATACTGACCATGCGTAACCAGTGGTTGCTGGACCTGAGTAATCCGCAGGTACAGGACTTTATTGTAAAAACATTCGACGATGTTGTTGCTTTATCTCCTTATATCAGTTATATAAAATGGGATGCCAACCGCCATGTGGACAATATAGGGTCGGAATACCTCCCAGCCGGTAAGCAGACGCATTTCTGGATAGATTATACCAAAGGGCTCTACAGTGTATACGAACGTATCAGGGCAAAGCACCCCGACATTATGATACAGCTTTGCTCGTCAGGTGGTGGCCGTCTCGACTTTGGGGCATTGAAGTTTCACGACGAATATTGGGCGAGCGACAATACCAGTCCACTGGACAGAATTTTTATACAATATGGTTCCAATCTCTTTTTTCCAGCCATAGCAACGGCTTCGCATGTATCTACCGCGCCTAATCATCAGACGGGAGCCATTACCCCGCTGAAATTCCGCTTCGATGTGGCTATGTCAGGACGATTGGGAATGGAAATGCAGCCGAAAGATATTAAAGGCGATGAAATAGATTTTACCAAAGAGGCTATCAAAAACTACAAACTGATCCGTCCTATTGTTCAGCTTGGCGACCTTTACAGGCTTGTTTCGCCATACGAAGGCAGCGGTTGGGCTTCACATATGTATGTGGCAAAGGATAAAAAAGAAGCGGTGCTGTTTGCTTACAGTCTCAAGTATCATAACCGTACGATGTCTTTTAATATAAAAATGAGCGGATTAGATCCGCATAAAAAATATAAAATAAGAGAATTGAACAGGAAATACGATTCGGTTTTGGATAATAATGATACTTTTACAGGTGATTTTCTGATGACTGCCGGGTTAAACCTGAATGTGAAAAGCCTGAACGAAAGCGCGGTTATCTTATTGACCGAAATTTAATTGCCTGTGATTTGTTCTAACCCCGATTAACCATTAATATATAGTATTATGAAAATGTTAAAAATGATAACTTTCCTGCTGTTCTGTGCATGTTTTATGGCCTGTGAAAGTTCTACACTGACAACCGGGCGGTGGGCGTTGTTATACAACGCCGATACAAGAGGTATAGATATATCAAAGGATGGAGCTATCTTGCTGCCGGGAGTGTACGCATCGTACAGATTAAAAGATAAAACGATTACTTCCAAAGAGTACAAAAATCATAAAATAAAGCAGCATTCCATAGAAGACCGGTCTTTAGGAAATGGATATCGCTTCGAAGTAAGGTATTCCGACAAGGAGCTGCCCACATTGGTACATTCTTTTTATGTATTTCCCGACAGCGACTATTTGCTTGCTGATATATCCCTGGAATCGGATAGTATGGTGGCCTCCAACTATATGGCTCCTGTGAATGCAGACGAAGTTCCGACCTTGCTGGGCGAAGGGGATAACCGTGCCCTCTTTGTACCTTTCGACAACGATAAGTGGGTACGTTTCCAATCGCATCCGCTGACCTTCCATAAACTGGTGAGTTACGAAGTGTCGGCAGTCTTCAATAATGAAAACCGTAAGGGATTGATAGTTGGCTCTGTAGAACATGACAACTGGAAAACGGCAGTGGAGATGTATAGCGATAAGCAGGGCAACCTGAGTAAGTTACTTTGCTATGGCGGCGTTGCCGACGAACTGACCCGCGACAGCAAACCGCACGGAGTACTGAAAGGAAAATTGATAAGGTCGCCTAAAATCATGATCGGCCTTTTTGACGACTGGCGTGCCGGTATGGAAACTTACGGGGATGCTAATGCCTTGATTGCTCCACGCAGGGAATGGAACAGAGCTGTACCATTCGGGTGGAATAGTTGGGGTGCCTTGCAATTTAATATTACAATACCTAAACTGATGGAAGTTTCCGACTTTTTCAAGGATAATCTCCAGAACGATAACTTTGTAAATCCCGATAATACGATCGTGACAGGAATTGATTCGGGATGGAATTCCTTTTCCGAAGAACAGCTCTCCGATTTTGTAAAAAAATGTAAGGCTAACGGACAGATTGCCGGCATATACTGGGTTCCGTTTACCGATTGGGGAAAGAACCCCGAAGCAAAAATCGGTGATGCACCCGATTATAAATATAAAGATGTTTACCTGTATGCTAATGGTCAGCCGCAAGATCTGGACGGAGCCTATGCCATCGACCCTACCCATCCTGCCATAGAGGAACAAATGAAAAAAGTATCAGCGATATTTAAGCGTTGCGGTTTCGAATATGTAAAGATGGATTTTATGACACATGGGGCAATGGAAGCCGACAAATATTACAACCCAACGGTAACAACGGGCATACAGGCATACAATTATGGTCTGCAACTGCTGAACAAATATTTTAGCGACATGTATATCAACTTTTCCATATCGCCGATCTTTCCTGCCAATTATGCCCAATCGCGCCGTATAGCCTGTGATGCGTGGAACAAGATGAAGGATACGGAATACACGCTCAATGCCCTTTCGTATGGTTGGTGGATAGACCGTGTATACTGGTTCAACGATGCCGACCATGTGGTGCTCAAAGAGGCGACCGAGGGTGAAAATCGTGCACGTGTGACCTCTGCCGTCATCACAGGATTGTTTATCACCGGCGATGATTTCAGTAAAGATGGCCCTCAGGAGGTGAAGGATAGAGCACTGAAATTCCTCACCAACAAAGATGTAAACAGCTTAGCTAAAGGCGTTTCCTTTCGCCCGGTAGAAGGCAATGGCGAGAAATCCGAGAACCAGTTCTATTATGCTGATGGCATAAGTAATATCTATTATGCCGTATTCAATTATGGAGAGCAGGATATGGATATAAATATCCCATTTGAAAGAATAGGCACAGATCGTTTGCTGATTACTAAAGCAGAAGATTTGTGGAGTGGCGAGCCTTTAGACTGGAAAGTTCCTGTAAAGGTTCCATCGAAGGATGTGAGATTAATAAGGTACAGTTTTAAGTAAACAGATTTGAAGGAAAGCCGGAGAGGCGGTTTACCCTGCTAATGAATAGTCAATAGTCAGGCCCTGAGTACTATTATTTTGTTTATTGTAACAAAGGTATTGGGGTGTTGAAACTGAAGGACCTATCATAAAACCTGAGTAATTACAAAAATTAAATATTATATAATATAGAATTCATGAAGGATTTTTTTAAATTGGTTTCAATACTTTTGTTATTGTTGCCTTTATATACAAAAGCGCAGATCAGCCCCCTCGTGTTAGCCGATTGGGAATCGCGTAAATATTCCATGTTTATCCACTGGGGGATATATTCCGAGTTGGGTGGAGTATGGAATGGACAAAATATTTCTAACGGGGTGAGCGAACAAATACAGGCGCATGCAGGTATTTACAGCGATACATATGCCAAAGTTGCTAAACATTTCAATCCTGAAAAGTGGAACCCCGAAGAAATTGTATTATTGGCAAAAAATGCGGGAATGAAGTCTATTGTTTTCACATCTAAACATCATGACGGATTTTGCATGTTTCATTCCAAATATACCGATTTCAATATCGTTGACGCTACTCCATATAAGCGTGATGTTTTGAAAGAATTGGCTGATGCGTGTCGCAAATACGATATGCGTTTTGCTTTGTATTTTTCTCTTATCGACTGGCATTATCCGCAGGCGGCTCCTATATCAAGCCATAATTCCGATTGTATTACTCCGGAGCATTTTGAATATAATAAAAAGCAGATTGAGGAACTATTAACCAATTATGGCCCCGTATCTGAGCTATGGTTCGATATGGGCTCTCAAAGTTTTGAACAGAGTAAAGAAATGTACGAATGGGTACATAAGCTACAGCCTGACTGTATGATAGGTAGCCGCTTAGGCAATGACATGAACGACTTTGTGGTAATGAGCGACAACCAGGAACCTGATTATATTATAGGAGTGCCCTGGCAATCACCCGCTTCATTTTTCCACGAAACATGGGGATACCGTTCGTGGCAAGAACGGGAAAATAAACACGGGAAAATGCAGGAAAAATTGGCGAGCCTTATCCGTGTTGTCAGCCGGGGAGGAAATTACCTGTTGAATATTGGCCCTAGGGGTGATGGTTCAGTTGTTGAATACGAAAGGGATGTACTGTTGGATATAGGCAACTGGTTGAAAAAAAATGGAGAAGCTATTTACAATGCGTCTCCCGATCCGTTTCATGTACCATTTTCGTGGGGTTCTATTACCAGCAAACCCAACAAGCTATACTTGCACGTAATGAAAATGCCCGAAAACCGTACTCTTGTACTAAAAGGAATTACGGGCCAGATATCCGGTGCGAGAATATTGAGCGATAATGAAACTTGCGCATATCGCCAAAAAGGAGAGGAATTGAGTATCATCCTCCCTGAATCGGTCAATCCGGAAAAAGAATACGAAGTGATAGCTGTTACATTTACAAATGGATTCACTGTTCTTCCTGTTAATCCGGTAGCATTGGCTAAGGGCGTGATACTTAACCAGCACAATGCGTTTAAATATTACAGCAATAGTGGCATCGATTACAACAGCCGTTTTCAGAGTATAGTGAAGGAAGAATGGACAATGGCCTCCGCCCGTTCACAAAAAATCACTCCGGTACTTTACTATACCGATAACGAAAAAGGCCGGGTGCTGAAATTAAGTATCGGAGGAAAGGAGCGTGAAGTAACCTTGGATAGCGGACAAGCCGTCAATCTGAATTACAATGCGGACAAAACTGTATGGGGGGCTTTATATCTATATGGACCTTCGTGGGCAGTTATAGAAGGCATGCCCGGCGGAAATATCAATATAAATACAGATAAGGCATGGAGGAAGACCAGTTGGGAAATGGGTGAGGAATACCAATTGGAGGGTGATGCCCTCACCGGATATTTCGTTTTGCAGGAAATAGAGTCTGCCGCGAGCCAGCAGGTTTTGGTCGATATCATCTCCGGCGATGGAGTGCAAATAGCATTAAACGGACAGGTACTGGCTATTCATAACAATCCGTATAAAAAAGAAAAGATGAACGACATCGTTTTGCTAAACCTGAAACCAGGAAAAAATCAACTGATTATCAAGTTGTATAATAATTTCCAGAAAAAAGTGAATTTCGGTATCAAGATATATAATCACCAGAAAATATACCGGTTGGCACAGCCTCTGCTTCAGACTAAGGCCAAAGAGAATATAGTAGTGAACTGGAGGTTGGCGAACCCGCTTACCCCGCACCAAACCCTTAACCTTTCTAATTTGATGATGAAGTTTGAATAATAAAACGAGGGGATTGCCGGCTTCTGTAGTTCCCTTTTATTTTAAAAATATACCCGGATGATTATTTTATACCGTCTATCATTTCTATTCGCTTTATTTGGACTAACCGGAAGTAATGCTCTGCTTGCTTCTTCGAAAAGTCCTGTGGATTATGTAAACAACCGCATTGGTAATATCAGCCATATGCTGATGCCTACTTATCCTGTGACTCATTTACCAAACAGTATGCTACGAATGATTCCCAGCCATGCTGATTTTGTTTCCGATCGAATGGCCGGCTTTCCCATGAATGTTCCGATGCACAGGCAAGGTGATGTTTTGCTTTTGAAACCTTTCGGCGGTAAAGAGGCGGAGATCGATCCCAACCGCCAATACAGTTATGATCAGGAAATTTCGACTCCCTACAAATATTCAGTTTGGTTAGATGACGATAACATTACCGCAGAGTTTACCCCAGCAACAAAGTCCGGGCTTTACTCTTTTGAATACGAGGATGAAGGGGCAAGATATATTTTGTTGCGCACGGTAAATGATGGTAAGATTGACCGGAAAGAAAAAACAATGGCAGGGTATGAAAATTATCGGGGAGTGAAACATTTTTTCTATCTGGAGTTTGAAGAGACCCCGGAATATGCCAAAGATATAAGTGTGGATGGACGGGCAATATACTATGTGAAATTCAGTTCAGATATTAACACCATCAGATTGCGATACGGTATTTCTTATATCAGCGAAGAACAGGCTAAAATAAATCTTAGGAAGGAAATTGAAGATTATGATTTGAATAAATTAGCGCAACAGGCCCGCGGTATATGGAATGATAAGTTGGGAAAGATACAAGTAGAAGGAGGTACGGAAGATCAAAAATACACTTTCTATACGGCGCTTTACAGAGCGCATGAAAGAATGATAAACATTTCCGAAGATGGGAAATATTATAGTGGTTTCGACAAGAAGGTACACGATGATGAAGGTGTATCGTTTTGGACAGATGATTGGGTTTGGGATACTTTTTTGGCCTTACATCCCTTACAAACAATATTATCCCCTTCCGAACAAGAGCAAAAGCTGGCTTCTTATATAAGGATGTGTGAGCAATCGGGGAAGAATTGGATGCCAACCTTTCCATGCATATTCGGCGATGTTCATTGTATGAATGGAAATCATGCGGCGGGAATCTTTTTAGATGCTCTGAATAAGGGTCTTAAATTTGATCTGGAGAAAGCTTTCGAAGGAATGAAAAGTACAGTAATGACGGAAACTATGATCCCGTGGCGTCAAGCTCCTAAAACCGAATTGGACGATTTTTACCATAAAAACGGATGGTTTCCGGCATTACATCCGGGAGAAAAAGAGTCATTTGAAATTGTTAGCGATGTTGAACAACGTCAGGCTGTTGCCGTAACTTTGGCTGCTTCATACGACGACTGGTGTATCGCGCATATGGCAAAAGCATTGGGAAAGAGAGATGATTATAATTTTTTTATCGACAGATCGTATAATTACAGGAATCTGTTTAATAAAGACACAGGCTTTTTCCATCCTAAAGATAAAAATGGCAATTTTATAGAGCCATTTGATTACAAAATATCCGGAGGTTACGGATCCAGGGCTTATTATGACGAGAATAATGCATGGACGTATATATGGGACGTTCATCATAATATAGCTGACCTTATTGATCTGTTCGGGGGAAATGATGCCTTTATTCAGAAATTGGATCAACTGTTTGTAGAAGACTTAGGACAGGCTCGATGGCATTACTATTATTCACATCCTGATGCTACAGGGAATATCGGACAATATGTGGCAGGTAACGAACCGAGCTTTCATATCCCTTACTTATATAACTATGCGGGTGAACCTTGGAAAACCCAGAAGCGAATTCGTATGATAATGGAAAGTTGGTTTCGGAACGATCTTATGGGAATACCAGGCGATGAGGACGGCGGCGGAATGACAGCTTATTATGTTTTTTCCGCAATGGGCTTTTATCCAGTAACGGTAGGAATACCGGCCTATAATATAGGTAGTCCTATTTTTAAGAAAGTAACAATTCATTTGGAGAATGGTAAAACCTTTACAATCAAAGCTTGTAACTCTTCATCTGACAATAAGTATATACAGTCTGCTAAAATGAATGGCAAGATATTGGACAGATATTGGTTCACCCACGATGATATAGTAAACGGAGGCATATTAGAACTTGAAATGGGACATAGGCCTAATAAAAATTGGGCTGTGACACGAAATGCTATGCCCCCTTCCGAGAGCATTGTCAATTTTTAACGAATAGTTCAGAGCTAATTATCGCTCACTCAAGGTTTTCATAAATACCGCATATTGGAATTAAGACTTAAAAAATAAAGCTGCTTATTTTTCGACATTCCTTGATACTTCTTTATTGAAGTTCAGGGAATGTCACTTTTTATATAGCTATATCTTATAAACAAAAAAATACCTTGCGTTCTATTCTTAGATATAATCTCAAAAATATCAATAATGGAACAAAAAAGCTTAACGTTAAAACAAGAAACGGAAATTAAAGAATACGCTCAAAAACTCAAAGAGGAAAAGGGGTTGAGAAAGATTTACCCGATGGTTGTATTCGGTGATGAATCATGCGGAGAAAAAGACTACTACATAGCCTATATGGGCGAACCAAATTTCCCCCAGTTCAGTAAATTCATGACCGCCTCCAAAAAGGATGAGGTAATGGCTATGCGTCAACTGGCCAAGGACTGCTTTATCGAAGGCGACAAGGAATTAGTAGATAAAGATTCCCTGTTCTTATTCGGTCTGATGAGTCAACTTTCCGAAATCATCAGTACAAGACAAAGTCTGATCGTAAATTTATAAATCGCTGGGCGGTGGAGGAAAACCAGAGACTGCGTCAACGGCTGATCTATATCCGCCACTACTTTCCCGGCGTCAACATAGACACAATAACAGATGAAGAATTCGCCATGCTCTCCGAAGAAGCCCTATGGCTTCACCAGGAAATGACAATAGCCAGGACAAACAATATGCTTCCTGCCCGGTAGATTCATAATTCCATTCTTGCCAACCCCTGCAAAATATGCAGGGGTTTTTCATTTGTACGAAAAGAGAAGAAGGAGTAACTCCCGTTAGTCCTTCTTCAAAAAGTGATGCTGTAAATCAATTTTATCTGTTAAAACATAATTGAACATCACTCTATATTATGTTGTTATTAACTTGATGGCTATAGCCCTTTCTTTACTGGTATGCCGTATCTTATGAAACACAAAGGGCGCTGATTCATAGTAACGAAAGGAACCGCCAAGCCCCCACACACATACGAACAGCGCCCCCGCTTTTTACAGCGAAGCCACCATTCAATATCCGTGTGTTATAATTTTTGGCGGTTTTATCGTTACGGGACATTGAATAGCAAACGAGTATTTTATATTAAGCGTGGAGCAAAGAAAATCCGCGTGACGGTTCTGGAAAACCTAACCTCAAATAATCAATGCCCAAATGCTATAATTAAAAATGTTTCCATTAACGCCTTAATGGATAGCGGTGCAAATATAATCATTAAATTCCAGTCCAGAGTTCCTTAAAAAAGAACGAACACGAATATGCCGGAATTTAAAGTTATAAATATATCACATCAGTATATAAATTAATCAATTAGTATTCAGTTTATTTTCCAATTCTTCAATATCTTCTTTTATCAATTCCCAAAATTTCCCTTTCAAACAAACCGGATCAAAGTCAAAGTCCGCATAGTCAAAATCAACCAATTTTTTTCTTAATTCCTCTTTCGTATAAGAATAAGGATAACGCTCTGCATGAAGAGCAATCATCCTGTCTAAAGGGATAACCTCAAATAACTCGTGGATATCCCAAAAGTCTTTTTTTCTTCCATTTTGCCCGATAACTTCCATTTTCATGGCAGCGATTTCTTCCAATGTGGCTAAGCGGATATTCTCTGTTTCAATAACCGGACAGATAAAAGTATCCGTGTAGAATAAGTCTACTTTGACAATATCACTTTTGCTGCTTCCAACATAATAGCTTTTGCCAAAACTGTCATTTCCTTCGTACTGCATCTCAACAAAAGGAAACAGTTCCTTTATCTTTGCATCTATTACATTAAAGTTGAGACTACCATATTCCGCATCTGTAAATAGGTCTATGTCTACCGACATACGATGGCCTAATTGCAGGCTTAAAGCAGTGCCTCCAACCAACCTGAAAGGATATAATGCTTCAATATCCATCAGTCGGGATAATACACACCAAAGAGTATCTGAGACTGTTTCTTTATGAAGCTTATTCATCTGCATATCCGGAATTCAAGTTTATACCTAAATACTTTATCGCATTTTCAGAAAGAGCAGGCAAAAAACGGGGTGTTTTCATCAATTCTTCCTTAACGATATTTTCTCCATAAAAAGTTATGATTTCTTTTATTTCGACATCATTTCCCCTTTCAAATATCCTTCTGATAACAGCCTTGCGTTGCTTTTGCCAATCTATAAGGTTTATATTGGTGTCCCAGAATAAGATAGTCCGTATCTTGTCCAGGCCGGGCTTTTGCTGGTTCTTCAGTAATTCTTTCCGTTCTCTTTCTACCTCATAATAGGCTTGCAAGAGCATAAAATATTCTTCATCGGTATCCAATGCATGTCCCAGCTTAATAGATAAAGCGGGATTAATACCCCTGCGGCCTTTGCTGATAGCATTGATCGTCTGGGGATATTCACCCAAAGAAAGAGCAAACTGTTTACTTTCAAGTCCTCTTCGCTTTAATTCCCGACTAAGAACCGCGCCCGGGTGAACGCCTTTTATTTTAATTATTTCCGGTAACATAGCTTTTATAATAAATTTATCACAAAGATACATTATATTACCAATAAACAAAAATGTTTATTGGCATTTTTTTTTTTTGACGCCGAAACAACTCCACATTACCCATCTATATTTTAATCAGAAAACACTTTTGGGGACTATTCTTTCCTAAAGAATAATCCGGACATGAACCAAATACAAAGTTATCAGGTTGACTATACCATCAATGTCGAAGCCACCCAGGGCGTAAGGCAGGTGGAAAACTTCGCTGCCGCAGTATCCAAGCTTGTCGACGCCCGTAAACATTTAGACCCTTCTATCCAGAATGTCAATACGATGATGAAATCGCTTGACAAGCTGTTCAGGACACAGAAAGGCCGAAGGAAAGATTTCAAGTTCAAAATGGATATTGACATCACTAAGGCAGAGAAGAACCTGACCAAAGTCAAAGACCTGCTCAATGAAGTCAAGACTGCAAGCAAAAATCTGACGATCAATGTCAATCCCGTTAACAGAAAGAACCTCAGGGGTGATATTGTAAAAGCATTAAAGACCGGCAGCGTAAAACCTGCCAATGCTATAAATAGCCAGAATGTTGTTGATAAACAACGGCAGATAACCAGAGCTATCGGCAAAATAAATTCAGGCTTATCAAGTCTGGAAAAAGGTAAAACGCTTACTATCCAAACGACCCAGGCTAAACAACGGCTCAATGAAATTCATTCATTGCTTCAAAAAATCCGGAAAAACACCCATATGAACCTGTTTTTCGGATCGCCCGGCGGTTTATCTAATAATGCGGTAATTCCTTATGCCCTGAACAGGCAATTTCCTATTTCCGACAAGGCACAAGCTAAACTACAGGAGAAATTATGGCGTAATCAGCAGCTTTTTCAACAAAGACAAGCTCAAAGAAGGCAAGTAGAAGAAGAGAAAGCCCAAAGGGCATCAAGCCAAAATGCAGTCCGGTCAAGAGTCCGGGAAGAGCAGCAGCGCCGCAAAAGAGAGCAGGATGAACGCCGGCGAAATGCGGCGCAAGTAGTCAGGGATACCCAGCAACGGTTGCATATGAACAATGCGGCCTATTCCAGCCGGCAAAGAGGAGCCATAAACAGGTTGCAGTACTCCAAAGCGCCATCATTCCGGAATATGCCTTTTGCCTATATGTTCAATGCCTATATGGGTTACAGCCTTATGCGCAGGGAACTCTCTGAAGCTGTGGAGTATTCCAACATTATGGAAACCGCTCACAGCATACTGAAAGTAGCTGACGGCGATCTTGCTACATTTGAAACACGGTTTGCAAGTATGGCCCGGTATGTCCGGCAGATTGGTATTGAAACTAAGTTTACTGCTATTGAAGTAGCCGGTGCGGTAAAATACCTGTCCATGGCCGGTATGGGTATCGATGCGATCAACAATTCCATACGTCCGATAACCAACCTTGCCCTGATAGGAGATAACGACATTTCCCAGATTGCAGACCTTGCTACCAATATTATGGCCGGATACAATATTAAATACAGCAGCATGGGAACGGTTGCAGATATCCTGTCCTCAAGCGTATCGCGTTCCAATGTCAATATCCTGGAGATGGCAGAGTCGTATAAAATGGCGGCCGGATATCTAAAGATTGCAGGTGTTGATTTCAGTGAAAGTGCTGCTGCAATTGGTATTTTAGGAAATATGGGTATCAAAGGCACAATGGCCGGGACAACCCTCCGCGCCATGTCGGCCCGCTTTGCCAAACCCACAAAAGAAGCTCAGAAGGTACTCAACAGGTTAAACGTAAAATTCACAGAATATCAGGATGTGAACGGAGTGCAGGTGGAAAAACTGAGACCTCTTTCCGATATATTTTCCGAGCTGGACTCTAAAGGCGCTACCCTGGCAGATACTATTTCTATTTTCGGAAAGATTGCCGGTAACGGAGCCATGATGCTTTTGCAAAACCATGAAAAGCTAAGGGAGCTTACTTCCCAGAACAGGGCTTCACAAGGTATATCCACTGAACTGGCTAAAGTAAAGCAAGATACGACAAAAGGGCTTTGGTACCAGATGACATCCATGTTTTCGGAGAGTTTTATGCAAGGCTTTGAAATACTGGAACCCCAGATAAAAGGAACCCTGAAAGATTTTATTTCAAAATTCAGCACAAAAGAATTTACCAAAGGACTGGCTTCCATCGGAGGGGTACTATTAGACCTGTTATCCACTTTAGGCAGTATTGCCACATGGTTTACAAAGAACTTCCATTGGATAGAACCCCTTTTATTTACAGGTATTGTTGCGACCAAGCTATTTAAGCTTGCAGGGGCAATAACTAATTTGGGTGTTGCTTTAGGTTTTTTAGGGAAACAATCCCTTGCTAATTCGGGCCTACAGGCTATTGCCGGGCTTACGGGAGTTGGAGGAATAGCCGGATTCGGAAGGCTTGGCGGATTACAGGGGCTTTCTATGGCAGACAAGCGTACTCTTGTTACAGCCATGCGCGCTTCCGGTATTACAGGCAAAGGAGCTATGACTGCAGCGCTTGCAAGGGGCGGAGTTTCATCTATGCTCGCCCGGGTAGGCACCGGAGGGTTATTTGCTTCCCAGGTTGCCACAGGAAACGGATTGATCGGAGCCGGAGCTTCCCTTGCCTCTTTAGGTGCAGGCGCGGTTGCGGCTACTGCCGGGGTTACGGCGCTTGTCGGCGCTTTAGGCTGGGTTGCCTACAAAACATGGAAAGTAAAGGAAGCCAAAGATGCTGTTCAGGAAGAGATCAATGCTAATCATAAATACCGCTATCCTTCTATCGAAGCATTGTATGATTCTCTTGAAGATGCCTATAAGATGGCCAAAGCGACCAAAAGTGCAGTGGATGCCGTTACATCAGGAAAAACAATAGAAGAATCTTCCGGACAAAAGATAGGCGCCTTTACCGGCAACTGGTGGGCTGCCTTGTTGGGTTCGATGGGTGGCTCTCCTCATTACGGTGGTTATTACAGTAGAAGTGCGCCTGCATATTCTTACGGTGATGCCCGTCAGGATGATGCTGTCGCCGCCATTGAAACAATTGCTAAAAGGGATAGCCAGGCAAGGGTAAATTCGGCATTTGCCGAAATGGGTAAGTATAGAAATGCTTACGAGGTAAATGCATTCATGAACAATATCCAAAGGATGTACGGGCAGTCTGACGATACTTTAGATCCATCACTCTGGACAGAGACCAATGGAAAAAAAATATATAAGGATGGTATCGGAAACCTGAAAGAATCCCTAGCTGCAAAAACATGGCACTATGCAAATTACCAGAATACCCATACTGTAAAAGATATCCGTGTTGCCGCCCAAGGATACCAGCGGACAATATCATCTCAAGAAAATGCTTTGGATGCGGTGCGAAGAGCAGGATTGGATGTAGCCGAGCTTCAGAGAAGAGGATTCTTTAAAAATGACAAAGGCATATGGGTTCAGAAAATAAAAGGGAAAGGTTCCAGCGATGCTGAAAAAGGGACCGAGTTAGAGAACCGGATTGCAATTCATGAAGACTTAAAGCTTGTCACAACTGCTTTACGGAACTCTTTTGGCGGTTCGACCGAAATTGCAGAAAACATTTTAGAGAAAGCCGGATTTACCAAAGGTATGTACGCTAACGAACCGGAGTATAATGACCCAAAACCGTGGGAGGCAAACGGAATAACGAGGAGTAGAGATGGTGGCCCTGATGATGGTAGAAGCGGTGGTAATTATTCCGGTACGGGTAAGTTATCGTCTGCTACACCCAAACAGGTTATCGTCAATATAACCAACCTGATGAGTGTTGAAACAATCGACCTGATGAAAACCCCGGAAGGGCAAACGGCGGAAATACAAAACTTTAAAGAACAGATGGCGCAGGTACTAATCGATGTGGTACATGATTTTGATGCCAGCTGGAATGGGTAGGTCAATGTTGTAATGTGCCAATATGTCAATGTGCCAATGGGGTAATTCGCAGATTTGCAAATTGAATACAAATATATAGGAAAAAGTAAAAGAGGAAAAAGACAAAGAAATAACAAATAATATGGGTATATTTTCAAACGGACAACTAAAAGGGCTGGCAAAAGCGACCCTCCTGTCCGGAGGGGTTATCAGCCATGGCAGTGTAGACGGATATATCGCCGATTCTGCAAGAAGAGCCTTGGGAATAGGCCTTGCGCATTTTCAGGATGGCTCTGTCCACTATTTTTCTAAGAACACCAATATACTGAAAAGGGCGCTGATCCAACGTACTCACCAGCTCGCCTATGGGATGTTGCGCTCCTACCCCAGATATTTGAAATACTGGGAACAAAAAGAACGGGACAAATATCTCCAGACCAAATCACAAACAAGCCTTGCCAATAAAACAGGGCAGTATTACAAACTAATCGAATCCCAGAAAGCAACCGGTATAAAGAAAAACTATACCGATCCGATCGTAGGGCGTATTGTGCATGATTTTTTGGAATTATCGATCAGTAAGGACGGACAATATTATAATTCAAAAACAAAACAGATTGAAGCCAATACGCAGTTCGGACTGGTCACATTTGTTGACCTGCAGCCGGAGATAAGTGTGTCGAGTAGGAATAACATTATCCTGACAACAGTACAGGGCAGGGATTATACACGTAAAGAATTTGTGTCCGGGGGTGATCTGGAGATAACCGTTAACGGAAAGATTACCAGTAAATATCCTGACGTATACCCTGAGGCCGAGGTTTCAAAGTTCCTGAAATTGATGGAGTATAAAGGAGTAATCGATTGTGACAACACTATTTTACGTCAATTTAAAATCTCCCGGCTGATAATACAGAGTTATAATGTACCATCGACAGAATACAGGAATGTGCAACCTTATAGCCTGACCTGTGTTGCTGTCGAACCATCCGAGAATATCAGCATTATCCTTGCCGACGAGGAAAAAGTAGACAACTCGAAAGCAGATAAAAACAAATGGCTTAAAATCGTCAAGTTTGGAACCGAGGTGATAGATCCTTCATCACTCCTAAAACTATCGAGGCTATGGATATAAGCAATCTGGATGTACTCTGTTGCAGGATACGGATTGGCGATCCTGACCCGTCTAATCCGATGGTGATACAAAACCCTATAGAGATTAATGAAGTACACGAAATAGAAATCTGTGAATCATACAAGGAACTGATAAGTACCGCCAAACTGAAATTCCCGAAGGGAACAGTTTACCAGAGTACCATAATCGGCACTATAACCGCAGAGGGGAAAGATGCTACGCGGATAACGACAGAAGTAATGCAGGACGGGATTATTATCGAAAAACGCAAGACACAGAATGTTATTGAAGAATCGACCTTTAAGACCGGTCAGCGAATCAATATCAAACTGGGCTACAACGGTTATCTGAAAAATATGTTTGACGGCTATATAACGACCTACAATTCCGGCAGTATGGTAGAAATCGAATGTGAGAATATGGCCTATAAGCTGAAATTGAAACAGGCACCCAAATTTGAAACACCTGTATCAGGAACCAATGTGAATGATATACTTGGAGAAAAATACAATTTGCTGAAAGATACAGGCTTCAAAATTCATGGGGAAACTAAAAAGTTTAATATACAGATAGGTAAGGTTAAGATAACCGACAATTTTACCGTAGCGGATATCCTTAGTGAATGGAGTAAGTTTAAAGTGTTTTGTTTTTTGAAATACGATGCGGACTCTCCTGATGATATGCCTGCCATCGCTATCGGACGCCCTTACTCCTCTTCAAAAAGCCAGCCTGTTTTTCCAACGGATATTTCAGGCCCGTTTCAGATATATTATGATTACCATGTGGCATCGAGTGACCTGAAGGTGGTAAAGGTAGATCCTAAATTTCTGGCAGTAACAGGCAAAGCCTTGGGTAGTGATGAGAAATTCTTCGAAGTAACAATCCGCCTTAATCCGGAATACGATCCCCAAAAAGCAGGCAGTAATGAATTTCAGGTAGTAAATGCAACACAAGTATCCAAGAAATCGCATAAACTAACCGGAAATACAACAGCCAAAGGCGCCAATACAAAAACAAAGGTGGATTTGAGCACCTATACGGTAGTTCCCTATATGAGCCCGAATATGAAAATTAATTCGGACAAGCTCGTGGAAGAAACAATCGAGTATTTCAGAAATTACAATCTGAATGGTATAACCGGAAGCGTGACCTTATTCGGGGACTTCGGGTTGAATACGGCAGTGCAGGTAGAGCTGATCGATTACAGGAACCCTTCTAAAAACGGGGTATATCTTGTCGAAGAAGTCACTACAACCTTTGGGGTCAATTCAGGGTACAGGCAAAAATTAACGATACCTCACAAAATCAAAAATGTGAAAACTTATGACTCAAAATAATACAAAGAATT
Organism: Dysgonomonas sp. GY75; assembly: GCF_015234155.1. NCBI lineage: Bacteria > Pseudomonadati > Bacteroidota > Bacteroidia > Bacteroidales > Dysgonomonadaceae > Dysgonomonas > Dysgonomonas sp. GY75. The sequence goes on along the minus strand of NZ_JADCLQ010000012.1, from coordinate 455,178 downwards.
CCAACAGCAACCAGTTGATGATAAAAGAAGCTATCCGTAAGATCGCTTTGGGCAGAAGTCTGGACAGGGTAAATATGTCCCCCGGTGGAACAAGCGGGATCGGTACCGCCCGGATGATACACGGATATGTGGCTAAAATACACAATGACGAGAATGATGACGAATTTGAAGAGTATGGCGGTACGATAGATGTCGGGGAATTTCCGGACGAAACGGCAAGTACGGAGCCAATTATTCATAAAGGTGTTTTACTTTCCGGACTAAAGGACAACTCCGGAGGTTTCCTGATTATCCCTACTTTATTTTCCGATGTAACGATTATATCCGATGCGGCTACAAAATATTCATACGCCCTTAATTTCTCCCACGCCGATTTTATCCGGTTGAATGCACATACGGAAGTCCTTATCGGAGTCACAGAAACTGAAGAGCTGAATCTTGAAGACAATGACTCACCCGATTATAATGAATTGGAAAAAACAGGAAATGAGGCGTATACTAAATATACAAACACATCTGCTGTTACAACAGTTAAGAATAAACAAGGCAAAGAATCGGAAGTAGAATATACTCCGGAACAATTAAGGCATAAAGTTGACAAATCCGAAACAATCCAGACCTCTGAAAAGCATACGGTAATGGTTGGAGGCACAAAGGTCACCATAATGGATAATAAAATAACTATCGGGGCGGATGATGCCACAGAGCCATTGGTACTGGGAAATGAACTGGCCCAGCTTATGCTTGAGTTCCTGACGGAATGCAGCAAGATAATGACTCCTACTTTAATGGGAACCATGCCTGCTGTAAATGCGCCTAACTTTGCTTCTTTAACTTCGAAGATACAGAAATTCTTATCTAAAACGGCTTATACAAAATGAGTGTTTCTTTAAATCCGGGTATCGGAGGATTGGAACCCGGTAGCCTGACTTATACAGTTTATAGGCATCTCTACACAGGTTTTTTTAATGCCCAGGATAAAAAAGATGCCGGTCATCCATGGGGAATAACCGAAGGGGATGATACTTCCATCCGCCTGCATAACCTCGCTTATAACTTTGCTGAAGCAATAGCTTATGGAATGACCGGGGATGGTGGTGAATCTTCCGGCGGAATCTTATTGGATTACCTGAAAAGATCCGGAGGTGTTATGACCGGCAGCCTGACAGCCAATTATGGTTTTGAGGCCGGGATTGCCAATACAAAAGTGCTGGAAATATTTGAAGAAGACATTACCGGTGATGATAATGTTATTGTTCCGCCTTCTTATGGTGTAAAAATTTATGGTGACTTAAATACCGGAGGGGCTCTTTTGCTGAATAACGAAAAATTAATTGCTTATGACAATACCTCTAAAACGGCATATATAACAAGTTCTTCTATCGATTTTTCGGATTCCCGGTTATTTTCAAAAGGAAGCATCTTATTCGGAAGTAAAAAAGAATCGGGTGTATATATCTCTCCTCAACATTTGCAGGTAAACGGGAATAATGTTTATCATGAAGGTAATGCCAATAGAGCTACAGTAGACTGGCTGATGTATAATGCCTCGGTCGGAGGAGGCCTGTTTGTTGAAAATATTACCCAGCTAAATGGCTTGCTGCATGCCTGTAATGGTGTTGAACTGGGTATTGGCAATGAAATAATACTGGATATAAGAAGCGACGGTTGTGTTAATATTAATAACCATCTGTCGTTTGCATCCGGATATGGAATTAAAATAGAAGGTATTCCCGTTCTGGTCAGGGTTAGTAAAGATGATATCCAATTAGGGGCTATCGGAGGCGACCTTATTTTAGGCAATGATCTTACCAACAAAATAAAATTATATGCAGGGATATCCGATATAGACGGCCAATACCTGCTGTTAAGCAAATACGGAGCCGCTTATTTTCCTTATTCCTTATCTGTCAGGCATAACTATGGAGATTTATTGCTTAGTTCATACCGGGTGGATAGTAGCGATGAAGGAATTATTATCCATAAAAAACTTCGTTTTGAAGATTCGAAAGGCTCTTATTTGTCAGGTAAGCCGGATGGCCTTGCGTTCTGTTCGTCTGTAATCCGCTATAAAGATACGGAAAGCTATGTCTTTAAGCATGAGACAAGCTTCAGCTACAGAGCATCGGAAAGTTATTACCGGCCTTTAGACAGGTTATCCAATTCTTTATTTATCGATACTGATGCCGATTTTATTACCTACAGGAAGCCATTGGAAGCCGAGGGACATATCGGAATTAATAACTCATTCACCAGATTGACTGCAAAAGGACTATTCTTCAGCAACGAAAAATATTTGCTGTCGGCCACGGATGGGATAAAGCATTATGGCAACGCTTATTTCCTGAATAGCCTGAGTTCGGAATTCTTTTCTTCCGGGTTTGCAGGTTCTGGCTGGGCGATCATACACAATAAAACAACCGGGAATGTTGCCGCTACCTTTGACGAGCTGACAATCCGGAAAAAGATGCGTGTTTATGAGCTGGAAGTCCAAAAGATCAGCGCGACGAACGGCTCGCTCTGGGTAAGCGATAATTGTTCCGGGGACAGGGTTGTTAAATTATAAATGATGAGTTATAAGTGGAAAAGGAAATGTGATGGCAATATACAATTATGGGAAATATAAGATTCTGATTGATCCCGAATCGAAAAAAACGCAGGGCCTGAAGGTCGGGGATATTGTCAGAAGGCAATATTTTGACAATCCTAATCTTATATACTCCCTGATGATAGTTCTGGAGACAGGAATAGACATTATACGGGAAAAGGAGTCTTCTTATTTTATAGGGGCGCTGATAGAAGGTGACAAACCGGTAAACGGAGAGTTACTCGATTTTGTCCGTATTACGAACCTGTATGATCCGGACAGGAGCGGCGCCCTGTATCTGACGGCTTCAGACTCGGAATCACCCTATATGGATGTGATCGACGGCCTGGCTTATAATAATTCGTTGTGTTATCCATACATGTCAGGGGGCAGACCAGGTTACGCGGATAAAAACAAATATAGCTGTACAGGAAAAGATTTTCTAGAAACTGAATACAAGGGATCGGCTCAGGAAGCAGACAGGATATTTCGTGTTAGCCGGAATAATATATCCAACCCTGCCGGTATTTTAGGTATTCAACAGACTATTGAGAAAGAGCTCAGCCATCCGCAACGGCTTATTATTTCATTCAAGGGCAGGGCATCCAAAAAGATGGAGGGCATTCCGGTGTCTTTCGGATATACGGATGATCCGGAACAAGTGGACGGCCAAGAGGTGATCAATATTGACACACATTGGCAGTATTACCTCTTTATGGTAACTATTGACCTGCCTTCCCATTATCAGCGGAGTTTTTACATAAACCTGACAAAAGAATTAAGTAATGCCGGTGACTGGTTCGAGATTGCAGACCTGAATATTGTCCTGCAATCCGATATGTCCGTATTTTCAAATGCCACTAAAGCCCGGGTAGGTAAAATAAAGGGCATTGTCGACCCGGTATTTGGCATTCTGGAAGGCTATGGCGCTTACTTCCAGAATATGTATGCGACCAGGAACGTCAATATTGCCGGAACATTGACAGCCGGGGATGAAAACGGTTTTTCTTCTACTTTCTATGTCGGCAAAATACATAAAAACGTTATTTTAAACAGTATCGATTGTGATTTCGAAGGAGATAACATTGTTGTTGTAAATGAACATACCCCGGTAGGAATCGGCAAGGTATGGAAAATAGGAACGGAAGTAAAATTAAAGACACAAACACCGCAATGGCGTAATGAGCATACCGGACAAAAATACGTCTTTTCTTTATGGATAAAAGATAAGGCAAACGAAAAACTCACAGTATCTGTTTTTCAGGATGAGCACCATATTGAGGACTTAAATATCATTTCTTCGGAAGAATGGCAACGATACCATGTGGTCGTGGTTATTAAAGAATCTGAAAGCGCCGATTTTTCAATCCGTCTTGCTCCTTCCGTTTCCGGAATATTAATTACCGCCCCTCAGTTTGAAGCCGGGATTGTTCCCTCACAGTACCAACCTACCGACGGGACACTTGCGTATGTGGAAGATTACGGAGCTTGGTTTTCAAAGGGCGGTATCGGGGGGACGATCCAAAACCCTTTACTGAGGCTTAATAATGACGGTTCGATAAGTTCGCGGGACAATTCATTTGTTATCAATCCCGATGGAACCGGATATTTCGCTTCCGGGCGTTTCAAGTGGACCAAAGATACCATTACATTACAGGATGTGACTATCCGGTGGGAAGATTTTGATAGAGAGGCGCAAGAAAATATGCTGCCCAAATCTGTTTGTCTAAGAGGAACCGATGTATTTCATTATGCCGATGAACTGGAAGACAGATGTGACCCTCTGGAAATACTTATATATGCAACGGAACAGAATTTCACCCCGACAGCCAGAAAATGGTTTTATCTCTCTTTCGGGTCCGAATGGAAAGAGTTAGCCGGTAATAATACGGACTTTATGCGGATTATTCCAGACGGGCACTATTGGGAAGGTCGGAACACCTTACCTATAAGGTATACAGCTATTTATAAAAACGAAATTTATGAGGATATTTTTACTGTTTATAAACAATTTGACGGGCAAAGTGCATATTCTCTATATATAAGCTCTTCCAATGGGTATATTTTTAAAAATGGTATTGTTTCAACGATCCTGGCAGCCCATATATTTAAAGGGGGAGAAGATATAACTGCAAGAATACCCGGTAAGAACTTCAGATGGATAAAAAGTAGTGGGAATGCTATTGAAGATGAAAGGTGGAACAGTATTGACCATACAGGAAAAAGTCTTGAAATTACCGGAGAAGACGTATACCGGAAAGCGGTTTTCGATTGCGAAGTAATTATTTCAGTAACATAAGCGCCCGATGCGGTTTATTACTTCCTTAAATATAACAACCGTTGATGCTTATAACTTAAAAACAGAACTATAATTTTTATCTTTTACTTAACTTAAACAGCATGGCACAGAAAATAGCAAGGGGACAGGTCACCATTATCGACCAGAACGACGCGGTCAGCTTACAGGCGTTTATAGGCTCGAACCAGCCGCTGACACAGATCTATACGAAGGATACAAATGCCTATGCCCCGGCATGGACGGCATCGCCTTACCTGGTACTGACCCCGGCGTTGTTTGTCAGCGGTAAGGGGGATGCCGATCAGATTACTTCCGTAGGGAATACGGCTACCCTGACACCCGGCATTAAAACGGGTTCGGCAAAATGGTATAAGAATGGTACGGAAATTACTTCCGGACAGGATGGCTGCACGGTTGCCGCGGCAACATCCAAATACGCCCTGACCGTCAACACGAACCATATGAGCATCGTATCGCCGCAGGCGCGTTATACCTTTGAAGCGGTGTATATCGACGCGAACGGGCTGGAGATCGCTTTCCGCTCGGAAATACAGTTTACCCAGCACCAGTCGGCAGGAGCTACGATCTGCGCCATCGCCTACGCTCCGGACGGGGTTATTTTCCGCAATGGCGAGGTAGCCTCTCTGAAAGCGCATTGCGACCTGTGGCGCGGGGCGGCTATCGACACGACCAATGTAACCTACTGCTGGGGGATCAGGGATTCTTCCGTCTTTGCCAACACAACGCTGTCGGCGGCGGCAGCGACCGGGGCGACTACGATAACCGTAGCCTCGGTTGCCAATATGGAAGCAGGGGGAAAGATCGTGGTAGGGACGGCGACTCACACGATATCGGCGGTCAATACTTCGACGAAAGTGGTGACGCTGACCACAGTGCTGACAGCCGACGCCGCATCCGGGGCAACGGTCAAAAACCCCTATTACAATGCCATGTTGGGAGCGGGCTGGTCCTGCCTCACTTCTTCCAATCCCCGCGGCGTAACGGCGGGCTGGACGGCTAATGAAATAACAATCACCGCCGATGCCGTGCTGAACTTTGAAACGTTCAAATGTGCGATTAAGGATACGGATACATCGGCAGGCAACGCTTCCGCCAACAAGACCGTATGCGATATCATTTCTTTCTCGGATATGTCCGACCCGGTTACGGTGGATATCGTCAGCCAGAAGGGATTTACGATTAAGAACGATGCTAACGACGTGGACGCCAAAGCAGTACTGTACCGTGGTGGGGAGGAGCTGGACGCAGCGGGTACGGAATATACCTATACATGGAAGCTTTGGAACGCGGCGGGCACGGCTGTGGCTAAAACCTATACGGGAAAGTCCATTACGGTTGCCAAAACGGATGTGACGGGAAAAGGGGTGTTGATGTGCGAGGTGTCGAAATAAATACTTAAAAATAATACATTCAAATTATGTTAAAATAAAAAATATTCACTTTCTTTGGGAGTGAATATTTTAACTCTTAACCAGCTTTTACAAGTTGCTTATAACATATGTAAGCGACTGTATTTTAAATATGTATGGATGATATGTTAGGATTCTTTGAAAAACATTATAACTGGATTTTTAGCGGAATTGGCGTTATAATTCTTCTTTTTTTGTGGAAAAAGGCCAAACAACAATTTTACAAATTAAAAAAATGGAAAGAAGAATACCAGCGTCAGACACGAAATGTTTTAATAATGGCTATTTTATCAGAAAAATACATGAATGATAAGAATTCTTTTGTTCATGACGATAATGTGAAGATTCGGATCGGATGCAGGAATCCGGTATTAAAGTTTGAAAGCTGCTGTAATGATATTTGTTTGAAAAATAGAATTCTCGATTGTACTATAGAAAGAGCCAGATTATGTGATACTTTTTTAAAACAAAACAAGTATAATTATATATTTTTTTATCAGCGGTATAAAATAAAAAAAATATATGACAATGGGCACCAAAGTTATATTAATGAAGAAAGATTAACAAAAATACAATCAACCTTAATAAAAAATTATGAGAAATATTTCAATAAATGAAATTTTACAAAAAGATGCCAATTTAAAAGGTAACAAAGATGGGATATTTTCTAGCATTCTTGATATAAAGAGAGGATGTTTAAATGGAGATGGTAAAAGTGACATTAAATACACATTAAAGGGCGAACTGCTTAAAGACTTTGAAAAAATAGAAAAGGATTTGTTTTTATCAGAATCGTTGGACCCTAAGAAAGAATATTTACCACAAAAATATTTTTACAAAACTCATGTTTTTGATAAAGTCGAAGAGATATTTACTAAAGTAATAGAAGATGATAATAGAATTTATTTTCTGCGGGGAGCAAGAAGTATTGGAAAAACTTTGTCTCAAAATATTTATTTAAAAGAAAATGATAAACGACTTGAGACGGAAAAAATATTTTGGGTCAGATGTGATTGTAAAAAAATTATTGATATTTTACGAGATAGAAATATTTCTTTTGAAAATATTGATAATAGTGTTAATTTCATAAATGATTATTTGAATATTCAATTTTTATATGTTTTTGCTAAATACTATAATGATGATCAAAGAGCCTTCTTTAGAAAAATATTTGACGAAATAGCTACCTTTGAAATAGAACAAAGAAGTTCTAAAAGCATCTTTAATCTCCAATCAAAGAAAGTAACCATAAGAAGTGAAATAGAAGAGATAAATAAAAATATTTGGCATTTTAAAAGAACAAGAGCGGACGAGACATTTCATTATGGCAGAGAAATCATTTTCGGTCTTGGGTTGAAAAAAGAAAACAAGGCGACCATGGCTTTAGATAAATGGCGATCCCTGTCTGTTCAGATTCAACAAAAAATGAATGATTTAGGTTATAAGATTTTAAAAATAATTGATGGTATAGATAATTATTCAAAATATGATTATGCCGGAGAGTACAGCGCTGCCTACAAGTTCCTGTTAGAAAAAATATATAAATGCCATATTGATTATGAGAGGACAAAACAAAATAAGAACGAATCTATTATTGTCATGTTAAGAAGTAATACCTATTACGATTACATTACTAACCATTACAATATAGAAAAAAAAGAGAATGTAAATCCACGCATATATGATGATGAAATTAAAAAGAATTCTATTGAAGAAAAAGATGAAATACTCAAAAGAAGATATTTTTTTCTGAATGAAAAATATCGAAATTCACATGTTTTTAGCATATTTCAATTAGTAATAGAAAATAAAAATGATAATACATATTTGAACGCTTTTTTGGGGGCGGATAAACATGTTGGATATTATCTTAGAAATAATCTAAGCTTAATACCTGCATTAATTTATTACCAAAAGAAATACGACATGTCTGTAGAGAAATTGATTCTTTTTTTTAAGAATTATCAAGGAGTAAATCTGTTACTTAATGGTTTTTTCGCTTTAGATTCCTTTGATAAAGAATCTGGATTTATCGTTGATATTGGAAAAATGTTATTTAATATTTTTTATTTTGAGAGTCAGCGTAGCAATAATAAAAAGTGGCAGGGGTTATGTTGTACCCGGATTATACAACATCTAATAGCAAAAGGGAGAACAACAAAAGAGGCTCTAATCGAAGATATTAAATATTTATTTGGCTATGATGAGTTTGAAATTAAAAAGAAGATATCAAAATTATTATTTTATTCTATAATCAGATTGGATAAAAAAGTGGATGGGGAAGATATTAGTCCTAACCTGTTAATAACAGAAAAAGGAAAAATTGTATTGGATTTAATTTATTCAGATGTTGATATTCTTTACCACTGCGCATTAGATACTCCTTTACCTAGTAACTTAATTGAACAGTCATATATACAGCCTCATAACAATGATATGTATGTGAAGAATTATGCCATCTCTAGTTTAAAATCTTCTATAACATTTATTCAATATTTAAAGAAAATCAATATGGCTGAAACGAAAACTTTAAATAAGAAAGCAAAAGCCAGATATAATCCGGATGATTACAGCCTTCCCCTACTGGATAATGATGACGTAATAGAGCGTCTTACAAATAGATTGCAAGAACTTTATTCTTCATTGAAAGATACAAAACTTATAGAGTTTAATAGTTTTATGGCCAAAATATTCTAAGTGTATCTAAATCAATAAACTAAAAGTTTTCAACGTATAATTTACCCTATTTTAATTCAACTCAGTATCTTTTCTTGAGTTTTTGGTGTTACATGATTAAAAGATTCTGATAACTATATTAACATTGTTATTTCAAATATTTCATCTACCTTTTTATTATAAACGTTTCACTTAAAATGCGGGGTGAAATTTTATTTATTTTAAAACTAAAATCTTTTCGATAACATCACTCATTAAACGTATCATCCTTTCTTTCCCTATTCTTTACCGGATAAAACGGTAAAAAATGGCCAGACAACTTATAGCCCGTGGGCAGGTAAATATACAGATACTGAATGACGCCTATACGATCAGCCAGTCGGTAAACAGTTATGTGTTTTCCGCAGCAAGCAACGGTACGGTACCGGTGGCTGTAACAGTCGTATCAACGGTAAAGGTTACAATAGGAAGTACGGAATTTACAGGATTCACCATCGGTACTGTAATCCGTCCGGCTGGATTTTCCGCAATCACAGTAAATAATACGGATAAAACCATCACCTATACGGTTGCTGCCGGCACAACCAACCTTGCCGGTAACGGCATTATCAACATACCCGTTGTCATTGCCGGAACCACTTATAGTTTGTCGTTTTCCTGGTCGAAAGCAAGAGATGGTGCCACAGGTCCCGCCGGCGCCGATGCCAACCTGCTGGACTGGGTATCCGACTGGAATACGAACAAGACCGTCATCGGAAGCAACTCCGTTATTACTCCCAAAATATTCGCGGGCGTCAAAAATACCAACGGGACGCTGACCGGCATAGCGCTGGGACGGTTCCCGCTAAGCACACTGAACGCATCCGGAGCCGTCGTCACCGAAACCATCGACGGCCTCTACGGATTTAAGGACGGAAACAGGACATTCTATATAGATAACGGAGGTAATGTGCAGCTCGGACGGGGCAACCAGCACATTAAATTCAATGCTTTGACCGGGAAGGTGGAATTCGGCAGCGAAGTCTCCCTGAACTGGATCGGGGCCACCTACATCGATGCAAATGGTATATTTACGGGGACGCTGTCGGCGGATGCGGTCAATGCCGTCCGGATCAACGCCTCGCAAATCACTGCCGGGATGATCGATACGGCCAGGCTGAATGTCGACGCGCTCAAAGCCTCCCTTATCACCGCCGCCAATATTGATGCCCTGACACTCAATGTTACAAAAGGAAAAATCGGCGGCTGGAGTATCGATGCGGATTCCATCTACAGGGGAACGAAAAACAACACCTCAGGGGCTTATACCGGAGCTTCGGGTTCAGTAACAATAGGCTCCAATGGAATACGGGGTTTCAAATGGAAGCTCGATTCTACCGGAGCCGGGGCTTTGGCCGGTGGAAATATCGCATGGGATGCTTCAGGCAATGTGACCTTCGGTTCTTCCGTCTCCCTGAACTGGACAAATGCCGCGAATGATGCGTTAAATTCCGCCAGGTCATACGCGGATACAAAGAAAACGGAAGCTATAAGCGCGGCGGCCACGGATGCGTCCAATAAAATCAACGCTGTCGGCATAGGCGGCCGGAACCTGATACCCCTTGCCAAAATCGGAGGGACAACCGATGCCGGAAAATTCGGGGATAACACCGGACGGTATAAGGCAATATCTTCGGCGCAATGGAGAATACAGAATTTCACCCAGCCCGAAGCGGGATATTACTCTGTCGGTTTCTGGGCCAGGGCAGATGCGGCAGGCAAGCTGGGATTCGATATTTGCGACCAGAACAGTAAAACAGCAGACCTTACTACCGGCTGGGTATTTGTAAAGTTCGAGAACCTGTATGTCACAAATTACCTGACATCCCCTTATTATGGCTTTATCGATTTATACAACGCTTCAGGCAGTACAATCGGGACCTTGTATATTTCAAATCTTAAAGTCGAATACGGGACAAAATGCACGACCTATACGCCCGCGCCGGAAGATACGGACAGTACGATCAATGCTGTAAAATCAGTCGCCGATAAAAACCTGGCGGCTTTGGGCGGGACATCGTATCCCAAGCTGACAAAAATAACGGCAGAGGGAATTTATACCGGCAGTATTACCGCCTCCCAGATCACAGCCGGAACGATCGATGCGGCCCGGATTAATGTGGACGCATTGAAAGCCACCCTGATTACAGCTGCTAATATTGAAGCCTTGACACTAAACGTGTCTAAAGGGAAAATCGGCAACTGGAACATCGGGAGTGATACCATAACCACCGGTACGATCGGTACGGTAGGGCAAATACCTATCCAGATCAGGTCGTCTTCAAGCGGTTCCGGGTATTTGTACAACGGGCAGTATAAGCCATACGGCCTGTCGATGCTCTGGTACCAGGACCAGAATGCGGGCCATGTTGTTTTCGGGCAGGTGGTCGCAACAGGGAACACTGTCAAGACGGGATTCATCGGTATCCAGATGATGAGCTGGGACGGAAACGAATATTTCTGCCTGTCGGCTAATTCAACGAAGTCAGGCTCTAAAGAGGTTTATAACCGGATTGCGGGTTGGGCATTCGACAACGATACTATTTACAGGGGAACAAAAAATAATACGGCGAATGCCTTTACTGCCGCCTCAGGATCGGTAAGCTTGGGCTCAAACGGCATAAGGGGCTTTAAGTGGCGGCTGGACTCTACCGGCGCCGGCGCGATAGCCGGGGGCAACATCAGTTGGGATGCCTCGGGCAACATTACATTCGGCTCCGGTGTATCGCTTAACTGGACCAACGCGGCCGATACCGCCCTTGCATCCGCAAAGGCTTATGCCGATACGAAAAAGGCGGAAGCCGTAAGTACGGCGGCCACGGACGCGTCCAATAAGGTAAATGCGGTACAGGTCGGAGGCCGCAACCTGCTGCTCAATTCAGGATTCCAGCTTGGCACCGCCAACTGGGGCCTGACAACGAATGTAAGCTATGACAACAGCATTAAATATAACGGCAATCACTGCATCAGGTCCATCCAGTCAGGCCTGACTGCCGATTCATGGCGCGGGCCGTCCAGCACGAGTCAAAAGTATCCGGTTGCCGAGGGGGAAAAATATGTCGCTTCGGTGTATACCATGAGCGACGATATCTCAACCTTTGACAATTACGCCACCATGGAAGTCGACCTGGTCGATGCCGGCGGTACACGGAAAATCCATGCAAGCGCCAGGGTTGTCCCCGCTAAAAATAACGAGTGGCAGCGGTTCAGTATTTCCTTTACGGTGCCGGCAGGCTATGTTTCGGTCTATATCTGGGTATACGTTACACGGAACGGGAAGCTATGGATAAACTCCCCGCAACTGGAAAAGGGGAATAAGTTAACGGACTGGAGCCCGGCCCCGGAAGATATGAATGCGCGGCTGACAAAGATCGATGCCAACGGTATCTATACGGGTACGCTGACTGCCTCGCAGGTCAATGCCGTCAGTATTGATGCCGCCGGTATAAAAACCGGCACATTATCCGCCGACCGGATTGCAGCAGGGAGTATCGCTGCCGCCAAACTGGATGCGGCAAGTATAAAATCAGGCATCATCAATACCGATTATATCAACGGCCTTAGCTGTACCTTTGTAAGGGGTAAGATCGGCGGCTGGAACATTGGTAGCGATAATATATCGGCAGGTGTATTTGGTACCGGCAACATTCCGGTACAGTTACGCTCGGCATCATCCGGTTCGGGCTATGTCTACCAGGGTGCTTACAAGCCCTATGGCCTTACGATGTCCTGGCACCAGAGCAGTAACGCGGGGCATTTTGTCTTCGGGCAGGTCATGGCTTCCGGCAACAGCGTGAAAACAGATTTTGTAGGTATCCAGATGATGGCCTGGGACAATACCGAATATTTCTGCCTGTCGGCGAACTATATGAAATCCGGCGGAAAAGAAATCTACAACCGCATAGCGGGCTGGGCCTTCGACAATGATACTGTTTACAGGGGAACTAAAAACAACAGTTCCGGAGCTTTTACAGATGCATCGGGAGCCATAAGCATCGGTTCGAACGGCATCCGCGGGTTTAAATGGCGTCTGGACGCTACCGGGGCAGGAGCTGTAGCAGGAGGTAATATTGCCTGGGATGCCTCCGGCAATGTCACCTTCGCTTCTTCTGTTTCCCTGAACTGGACGAATGCCGCCAATACCGCCCTTGCATCCGCGAAAGCATATGCCGATACAAAAAAGTCGGAAGCCATATCCGCCGCTGCAACAGACGCGACAACCAAAAGCGACGCGGCCAAAGAACTGGCACAGGCCATGGCTTTTGGCAGGATGCTTTACCGTGACCCAACATTCTATAATGGAAATAATAGCGCAAATGTTTACAATAATTCGAACAATGGTACGGTAACAATTACCCGGACCAGCGATACGAACGCACCCAATGACAGCAAACAGGTACTGGTGATTAAAAATACGGGGACAGCCAGCCCCAACTGCGGCGGTTTTTACTGGGGGACAACCACATCCTACCGAAAAGTATTCATCACCCGGATTATCGCCAAAATCCCTTCCGGCAGGAATATTTCCTACCATTCGAACAGCATTGGTACCGGCGGTTCCCAGAAATGGCTGACGCCGGTAGCCGGAACAGGTGACTGGTGCGAGTATATCTGCAAGGTATCCTGCGGGACGGCCGGTTTTTCAGGTACGCACTATTTTGCTATTACCGGAGCGGTAGGAACCGAAGACGCCCCGGTAGAATGGCGGGTGGCCTATGCGACGGTGTTCGACAATACGTCCACGGAGAAATATACGACTACTATCGATGCCAACGGTATCTATACGGGAACCGTAAAAGCGAACCAGGTACTGGTAGATTCGGCTCTGGTCGTCGGGGGCAGCACATATAACGGCAGCATCTCCGTCAGGGATGCGTCCAACAGTGTAAAAGTGACGCTGGACAGGAACGGCATTAACGCCGTCGGCGGCACGATCGCCGGATGGACCATTTCATCCAACCAGATTTCAAGGAACAGCGTCATCCTCGGCTCGGACGGCTCGATCACGAACGGGACGAAATGGAAGCTGATGAACGATGGCTCCGGGCAGGTTGCGGACGGCAATGTCAGCTGGACGGCAGCCGGGGCGGTCAGCATTACCGGCACGGTCAATGCCACAGCCGGGACTATCGGGGGATTTACCATCAGCGGGAACAGGCTGACCAACTCCGCGGGGGATTCCTGTATTTACTTTGACAACCTGAACGGCGCGTCGTATGTCAGGATCAATGAAAGTACCGGTTATCTGGTCAGCCTGAGGGCGGATTCTGCAAAGACAGCTATCAATATCCAGACCTATGCTTCAGGGGCCAGGGGGATTTCTGTTATAGCCAACGCCGGATCAGCATATGCCGTCGAATCATACGGGCCCCACCAGTTCGGGCAGCGTTCCGGCGAGAAATGGAACGCCCCGGGCGTATTATTCTCCGCGCTGGTAAAAAACAGCACAACCCTTTACAATACATGGGGAAACGGATTGACCGTATCTTCCTTTGAGAGGCTGGGCACCGGTAATTTCAGGCTGACGCATAACCTGGGACATACCCAGTATATAGTCATGGCTACGCCCTATTGGGATTCAGGTACAAACTGGCATAACAACTGCTTTATACGTGTCGAATACATCACTTCCACAAACTTTCTGATGCGCGTGGTTAACGCCGATAACGGCAGTTACGTGGATACTTGTTTCTCATTTACCATTATCGGCAGAAACAAATGGTAATCAAAAAGGCTATTCTTTATAAACAGTAAGTAACAGATCAATAAAAACAACCAATCCATGAAATTCAGGGAAGTAAAAGAAATGGGAAAAGGCATCTATGAGCTCTATTGCCCGGGATGCCGGTGCCGCCATCATGTATGGACCGGTAAAAACGTGCGGCCATACTGGGACTTCAACGGCGATACGGACAAACCGACGGTCTCGCCATCCATACTGGTAACGTATCGCGTACCCGCCGGAGACCGGATATGCCATTTCTTTATAAGGGACGGCAGGATACAGTACCTGAATGACTGCACGCACGGATTACGGGGGAAAACCCTTGAATTAAGCGGTATAGATGCAGCAACCGGTGAATCATTAACCATTTAATAATATAAACAAAGATGAATATTACAAGTACCACTGTCATCAGGCACGGGGACCTTCAGACTGTCAATGCCTGGTACCGGATAGAATACGTTATACTGGATTCAAAGCTAAGCCGTATCCAGGTAAATGTTTATGAACCAGCGGATACGGAGAATGAGGAAAAATACCTTGGGTGCATTTCCTTTGAGAATGGCATGGTAAGCTGCTCCCTGCCCGTTCCGGAAAACTGTTCCCTGCCGGATTATTTCGGGGATTTTGAAGTCATCATGGAACGGATCAAGGCAGAATCCGCAGGTCAGCCTGGTAAATAATGCCGGTTCCATAAACCTCTTATGTCCCGGTATCCTATTCTTAGGAAATATTAAATAGATAACGAGATGGAATTAACGATCAAAGACCGGCTGTATATCCCGGCTATTTTACCGAAAGAAGGAAACTTTTCCCAGTTCAATACCAAGAAGGATATTCTCCGCAAAATTGAAATCTCCGATAAGGAACGACAGGATACGGGCCTGACGGAGAATAAAGAGAACAAACGTATCGAATGGGACGTGGAGAAAGACATTCCCTTAAACATGGAATTCTCACCGCAGGAACTGGAATATTTAAAACAAGCCTGCGAACGTATCTCGGACGAGCAGCTCCCGGACGATATGTGGGGGACGGTACAAAAGATCTACAATGTTATACAGGAGTAGCTAAAGCTTCTTACGGTTCCATAATGACAGCTCTTATCAGGAGTGAATCTGTCCCCGGCGCTCTGTGTACGGGGATATTTCTTAAGATGAACGTTTATGCCGAGACAGGATATTTATACAGACGCGATATACGGGGAATGCAACCTGACTGACAACCTGACAACCAAGGTTATCAGCCCCTTTGTATTTCTGGACTCTGTTGAAGGGATGGATAACGATACTTATTGCTATGGCGAGGTTACCATTCCCAAAGACTATGCCGGACGGATGGAAGCAGGTAAAAGCATCTACACCCGGATTGAATACACCCCTGTATATAAAGAGTTATTCATCAGGTTAAAATTGGATATTCCGGATATAATCCCGGAATACGTTATAAATAAGTCCGACAATACGGTCTGGTTCCCTATAAAAACAGAGACTGATGATGGAGAGGTATTGCCTGCCCGTACCGCAGGATTACTACAGCTAAATGATAAGGGATATTACAATTTACAGTATATGGGCGATTATATTGCCATATATAGCGCCTATGAAACCGACTTTGAAATAAAAGCCTCCCTGAAACAAAACGAAGTATTCCTGTTGAAAACCTTTGCCGGGAATCTCTACCAGCACCCTGTCACAGGCGTAGGACTGATCGAATTCCTGCACGGGAACTTAGAGAATTCAGGCCTTGCCGGAAAGCTGCAACAGGAATTCGGGGACGACAAGATGATTATTAACAACGCCTATATGGATTCCTCTACGGGAGAATTGTATATGGAAATAACGGAGAAAAATGGGTAAGTATATCGTTACCACCGGTCAGAACCTGTTTGATGTGGCTCTCCATATATACGGTTCAATAGAGGGTATTATCGACTTGATGATGAATAATCCGGACCTGTCCCTTGCCGGTACGTTAAAAGCAGGGGATGAGCTGTCCTATTCCGATGGATATGTGATTGACGCGGGCGTAGTCGCTTACTACAAAGCGAATCATATTATTCCGGCTAATGGGGAACGCCGTGTCTATTACAAGACAAGCTCTTATCCGCTTTTGGTTGAAGTATTGATTGAAAATACGGAGACAAATGTCTCTTTCAGAATTTCCGGCAACGGGAATATGGAAATCGACTGGGGCGATAATTCCGGTATGGAACCGGTATCGCTGGAATATAAATCCCGTGACATATACCATGCTTTTGACAATACAATCCCGGATAAGCGAAAAATCCGCCTGTACGGGGATTTTTCCATTTATGAGATAAACCTGAGTAGTCTGAATGCAAGGGATATCCATGTATTCCGTCCGGTTTACTGTGAAAAGCTGGTATTGAATTCACTAAGCATAGACATCCTGTTTATAGCCTTATTCCCTGACCTGCTGAAACTGGATCTGCAGGGTATCCGTACAGAAACATTATTACCACTCATCGAATGCAGGAACCTGATGGAAATCAACCTGTCCGGCGCTAAATTAAAGACGGAACAGGTGGATGAATACCTTTTTACCCTTGTTCAAAAGCATTACGGACGAAGAAGCTGCAGGGTTACCCTGACGAGCGAACCAAGCGGGGAATACCGGGAACCCGGCAGGGATGAAAATTCCAAATACGTAATTACTTCAGGGATGGAAGCCGTATGGCTCCTGTGCAATGAACCCTCATGGAATGAAGGCGGGTCATGGAACTTTAATATAAACGGCAAAACATATACGGCGGAACATGGCCAGGACAATTAAAGAAATATACAACGAAGCAGTTCGCGAACGCAATAAGCGGCTGGAACTATCTGAGTTTTCCAGTGATTCCAAATTGTCAATAATGAATGGCCTCACATGGGCTTTTTCTGCTGTGATATATAGTTTTGAGGCATTACTGGATGTTTTTGCAATTGATATTTCAAATGCTATAAACAGCCGGATCAATGGTACACCGAATTATTATGCCAATGCTTTGCTGCAATACCAGAAAGGGGATACAATAAAGGTACGTGAAGACGGGCTTGCTTTCGGGTATGAGGTTATTGATGAAACAAAAAGGATAATTACCCAGGTCTCCTATTCCGAAAGCACCAGTGACGTGAACCTGGATAACAAACTCATCTTAAAAGTCGCAACAGGGAAGAAAGGAAAGCTGTCTGCTATATCGGCAGAAGACCTCCTGCTGGTTAATACCTATATCAACCGGATTAAATTTATGGGTACAAGAATAGAGGTGACCAGTCTAAAGGGAGATGTCCTTATACCCCGCGTATCAGTCTACTATGACGGTGCTGTTTTGGAGTCGGAGATATATGACCTGATAGATGAAGCCCTGAACGAATATATTATGAACATCGAGTTTGATGCCGGTATCTATGTTTCCAAAGTTATTGAAACCATACGGAAAGTGAAACATGTAACCGATGTACATATCGATACAAGCACAATCCCGGAACAGGGAATATTTGTCGCCTGCTATGACAGTGACGGGTGTATAGGTTTACCCGAAAAGATCGACAGGCTGATATATACGAATTCCGGATATATCAAAGAGTCCACATGCGCTGGAGAAGAAAAAGAACTGCCGAATTTCCGGCAAAGCATTAAACTGATAATTGATAAAGGATGAGATATAAACTATTTACGGACAGGAGCGTAAACCAGCTTACGCCTCATTATCTTCCGGGGCGAAAATACATATTATTTCTGCAAAGCCTTGTCTATCCTTTGCAGACGCTAAATGAACGGTTTATTGAATTTACTGAGGAAAAGCATATTGAAGCCCGGATGACCAGCCAGGTTATTTACTTTGAATGGTATCTGAACCATAAGTTCAATAAGTACCTGTCAGATAAAAAAGATAAGATATGTATAAAAGAAAGCACGACTGTAGGAGTTGATATTTACCATGAAGGGGTAACCGGGAAGCCATATACGCTTTGGAAAGAAGGGGAAATAATCGATACACAAAATGAATTGGAAAAGCCCCGGGAGTTTTACTTTTTATCGGAAGAAAAAGCGATCAACAAAGTAAGTTTTATGGTCTGTGTCCCTGAAATCAACATAGAGGAGCAGGAATTTGTCTATATACTCTCCTATGTGGTAAACCGTTATAAACTGGCAGGAAAAACATACCTGATAAAGATTAACTCAAAAGAAATTGAACCTAACACAAGGATAACTACATGAAAGAATTTATCGCGGAAACCGGAGGGCGGTATACTTACGCAGATGATATATTAAACCTTCAGGAACTGACACTGAGCCTGACCTCCATATTTGACGGCTGTTCCAATTTTATTATCAGTGGTTGTGAAATTTCCGGGAATGACCTGTCGGAAGGCTATGTGTGGTTAAATAAAAAAGTGCGGCACTTCAGCGGAGCGAAAGGAGTAAGCTTTCCTTATTATATCTATGAGGTAAATAACTACGATACCACCGCTTATGCTAAAGAGGTAAATAAAAAGGGGCGTGTCAATTATTTATCGGCAGGAGCGAAAACCATACCGGATAAGAACGATCCGGTAACAGGACTCAAGCCCGGATTTATAGAAATAAAGAAAGACTATGCTCCGCGGTTTATCGACAAATTCTTCGGGCGCTATGCCGTCCTTTTGGATACTCCTTTCTCTAAACAGACCATAAAGAAGGAACTTACCCTGGCCGGAAAATTTTTAGGGGAAAAAGACATTGAATCGAAAACAGCGCTTTCGGTTGTAAACAGCGCCAATGGATATACTCTGAAGAATATTATTAAGAATTCAGGTGATGGTTCTGCAGGGGTATATCTGAACGGGTTATTGGTGAATGAACTGGTGTTGCATACTGACGGCTCCTTTAGTTTTTATAAACAGGATAAGCTATTGGCCCAACTGTCAGGAGACGGAATTAAATATGCCTCTTCATCATCTACCATATCCCAGATGGGTGCAATATTAATCACCAGCGCTCATATAACCAATACCGAAGACAATACAGACAATGGAGCTGTCAATATAAACTATACAGGTTATAAGCAAGGTATTACCAAGTACCGGAATTTTAATGTTTATAATGGAAAAGCTTCTTCAATACCTATTTTTCAGGTTATAGGAAAAGATAACAGTGTCATAACAAACAGTTTATTGAAAGTTCATAACAACGGGGCAGGTATTGAACTGTCAAATTCCGGTAACCTGAAAACCAATAAGCTATTAATCAATTCTATAAAATGGACAGACAGTGCTTCCGAATTGATTGGCTTCATTGGTTTTTATGAAACAAACAATTATGACCTGACCCTAAGGAATATTATTGGCAATATCAAGATACATTCGCTGGGCTATGTCGATATAACCGGAGAACTCCGGGTAAACGGTATTAATATCGATACCACTTATGCAACCAAAACATTACTGAATACCGAACTGAAGAAAAAGGTCGATGCAATTAACGGCAAGCAGTTATCAACTGAAGACTTTACAAAAGAATACAAATCAAAGCTGGATTCTATTAGTAAAGGGATTATAGGAGAAGATGGAAGCGGATTTATATCGGCAAATGATATAAATGAAGTTTTAAAAAAGAAACTGTCCGTAGAAAAAAACCTTTCTGACCTTAACAATAAATCCCAGGCAAGGGCAAATCTGGATGTTTATTCCAAAACAGAAAGTTGCAGTGCATTCCTGCAAAAATCGAATTGCCTGTTGGAATTGGTAAACCTGACGGCGGATGAAATTAATGGCTTATCTCCTGAAAAGGCAGCCGAACTAAAAGCTAACAAACAAAGTGCGGTAAGGAATAATATTGATGCGGAAAAGAAAGGAACCGGAGATTTAAAACTGGCAAAAGTTTCAAATTTATCAGATCTTCCGGACAAAGTACAGGCAAGAAAGAATTTGGGAATATATTCCAGTGGAGAGATAGATGAAAAGCTAAAAAACTATCTCCCTTCCAGTTCTGCATATGAAGGAGTAGTATTTACCAATGAACATAAATCAAAGCTGGAAGCTATCAAAACCGGGAATTTTGCAGGTGTTGATGCAGAGAATAAACCGATATCGCAAAGTGAAGGCTATGTATTGATTAGCCATGTGGTAAAAGAGTTGGGCAAGAAAGCAAATCTCCTCTTGGATGGTTATAATGATTCCCAGAAAAAAACGATAGCCTCAAATATCGGAGTCTATATCAAATCCGAGTCGGATGCAAGATATGCTTCAGTAGAAGAGCTGTTTCAGGATTTTATCACCTTTCTGGTAAAACAGGGTAAAAATACGACAGAAGCTCAAAAGATACTTCGGGATAAACTGGATGTACCCGGTAAATTGGATTTAAGCAATAACTATCTCCGAAAAGATGGTAAACTATCAGATCTTATCCTCGCCAATGCGGATGCAAAAAAGCAAGCGTGTAGGGTAATTGGTGCTGCTTATGCAGATGAGTATGAGACTAAGATAAAAGATACGGGATGGCTGCAAATGTCAAATTCCGGAGCCGGGACAGATACCCGGCGTTTGTATGTTAGGCAGATAGGGAATATCGTTTGCATACAAGGAGTTATCAATACGGGAAAACGTGATGGCGGTAATTGGGGAGGCACTGTGGCAATCATACCAAACACTATTTCGCCACCACAACACGGAGTAAGGTTTACAGCCTGTGATTTTAATGATGATCATAAATACAACAGGGGATGTTCCTTCATTCTGAATGGAAACAGCCGAAATATTGTACTCTATGAGAGCGGATGGAACAACGTCGATACGAATATTAATTTTACATATATGGTATAGTTATGGGAAAGAAGGTCAATATCCAACGGGATTTACAAAGCAGAAGAGATATTTCAGAGAAAAATATCTTAGCGGAAGTTTATGTTAAACCGGAAATTACAGAAGAAGAAAATGCCGAGAGCCAGGTTACACAAGAACAAGAGACTGACGCAGAGCCCGAAAAAAAGGAAGTTCCGAAAAAAAGAAGAAGGCCGTCCTAAAGGAACATACAAGCGATATTCATTTGAAGAAACACGGCTGGGTTTTATGCTTAAGTATGAAGCCCCGGTTGTGTTTGATATAATAATGCGGATGACTCCGGTTTCAATGGCCGGAGAACCACCCCTATTATTGATTAAGACAATTTGTAAAAGTTCGGATGATACATCTTTAAAAAAGCCGAAGTTCTTTCGTTATCTGGAGGAATATGCACGGTTAGGCCTATTTTGTAAAAGACCTAAGATACTCACTGAAGAAAGGAAGATATACTATGAGGCTATCCGAAAAAAGAAACTGGATATGTATATGAAGGAAAATAAAGATAGGATATCTGCATTAGTGGAATATGAGAGGAAATTAAACAATTAATTTTCTTTTTAAATTTAACATTAATAACAATCCACAATTAACTGATAATATATCAGTTAAATTAATGCGTGAATATTTATTTGAGAAACCTTGCAAGCCTGCCGTGTCCTTTTTATATTTGCAACCCTCTTAATTCCCAGAGGGCTTTATTAATTGAGCCATTTACTACAGGCCACAGAGAGTAATTATTTTCCGGCAATCCCTGCCTTACCAGTCTCTCCCCAGATTATAAATTGAAAATAAACGGAGAACCCGAACCCGTTTGTTGTCGGATCAGATTCTTTTTCGGCATTCAATAACTATCAGCATTTATAATCATTATGCAAGAAGAGAATTATGAAAGTCCGGAGTACATGAATAAGTCGATAGAAGATTTATTTTTAGGTACACAGGAAACGTACAGCGAAGCCCAGCAGCGGGCCATGGAAGAAAACAAGTCTTTCCAGAAAACAGAATTTTTCCGGATGGACAAATTTGGCATTTACCGGTTGCGTATCTTGCCTCTGGCCCCAAACAAAGACGGAAGCATCAACCGTAAGAGCTATGAGTATCCGGTTTATCAGATGCTTTTAGAACTGGAAAAACCATCTGCCGGGGGAAAACCTTCCTATATGTATGTTACAGTTCCAAGAGTGACAGAAGCCGGTTATCCCATTGACCTGATCGATGTTTACCGGAAAGCAGCAGTAAATGCCGCTAACGAAAAAGGCGATGAAAAGCTTGCCGAAAAAATCGGAGGAGGCTCTTTTGGAGGCGGACTGAAATTCAATTATGGGCATGTCATGTATATTTTTGATATGAACGAGAGAGCCAAAGGCCTGCAATTACTGACACTCAGCCATTCACAGTTCAAGGAACTGGATGAACGCAAATTCAAACTCTGGCAGAAAAAATTAAGCAAAAACCCAAACTATCCCTGCCCGGTCAGTTCCGTTTATAATGCCTATCCTGTAGAGATAGAGAAAAAGAAAAACGGGGCAAAAACCGAATACCTTACCAGTATCGACAACGAGTCGGATAATGATATACTGACTGTCGATGAATTAAACGCCCTGATGTCAGCCCCACGCATTCCGGAAGTTGTATACCGCTATTCCCGTTACCAGTTTGAGGCAACCCTCGAATTCCTGAAACAATGCGATATCAAGTACGAAATGGACCTGATGGAATCCGAAGAAATGAAAGAGGCTATCGAAACACTACAGGCTGCCCTGCCGAAGGAAGATACAAGTTCTTTCTCTTTTGATAAGCGTACAAAAGACTCAAAAGAAAATTCATCGGAAATACGCTTGGATGACCTTTATAACCGTTTTGACGACCTGCAAAACAAAGGTCTTGGCGATAAGACTGAAGAAGGTCAGGAATTACGTGCTCTGATCAGAACCTATATCGAACAGGAAAAGCTTAACATCCGCGTTACCCGTTCTACGACCAATGAAGAGTTGTTTGATATGATCGAAAAGGGACTGGAAGAAGGTACAGGCAACGAAAATACCCAAGAGGAAGAAAAAGAAGCAGATCCTGAAGCTGAAACTGAAAAGGAAGAAACCGAAACTGAACGTACCCGCCGCCGGAGATAAGTATAAAAATCCTTGATTATTAACGAAGAGGAAGCGCATATATAATTTGCGCTTCTTCCGTCTAATCTTGCTCAAATATGACTAAGACTATTTTCCCGTGTGTCTTAATGATCAATGACATACATATTTCAAAAGATAATATTCCGGATTTTAATGCGAACTGGAACGAAGCTTTACAGATATGCGAGAAACTGCAAATCAAACTAATAGCTTTGGGTGGTGATCTGTTCCAGTCCAGGGCGGCCCAGGCACTGGATGTATTGCTGGCGGTATATGACGCGTTAGCGGATGCTGAAATAAAAGGAATCGCCGTTGTGATCACTAATGGAAACCATGACCTGGTTGACCAGGAAGCTATAAGGGGTTACTGCCATGTATTCGGAAGGCATGCCAATGTGACTGTAGTAGACGATTTCCTGACTCTTACCGAAAACAACTGGGATTTTGCGTTGCATATGATCGCATACTTCCCTGAAAGCGGAAGTTTCACCGATAAGCTGAACGCTTTAATTCATAGAGGCTTAGATGCGGGAAAGAAAAACTACCTGTATATCCATGAAGGAATCAACGGAGCCCTGGCGCATCCTTCGGACAATGAACTGCCTGCCCATATTTTTTCGGATTTCGACAGGGTATTTGCTGGGCATTACCACGACCGTACCGTTATTCCCGGAACAAATATTGAATACATCGGCTCATCCCGACAGCATAACTTCGGGGAGGATGAAGAAAAGGGTTATACCATACTCTACACTGACGGAACTCAGGAATTTATCAAAAACAAAGCCAACACACGGTTTATGGTTCTCGATATCCCGGTAGAAAAAGTAAATGTCCACCTCAAAGACCGCCTGGATGAAGTAAAAGCCGATGGAAAATACAAAGTAAAAGTACGTATACACTGTGATACCGCCGAGGCAAATAATATTGATAAGAACGAACTGATCCAGTGCGGCGCATCAAAAGTAGAGGTTGTCACTAAAGACCCGGAGCTAAAAGCAATTACTTCTACCAGCCTGTTCGAGAAATTCGACAGCAATAAAATCCAGGAAAATTACCAACAATTCTGTCAGGAGAAGAATATAGAAGATGTTTCTCTTGGCCTGTCTTATCTAGCTAAAATTGACAAATATGTGGAAACTAACTGAAATATACGCCCAGAATATATGTGCATTCCGTGAACTCAATTATATGATACAACAAGGGGTGACAACATTGATATTCGGAGACAACAGGGACAACGAAAGCCAGAGAAGCAACGGCTCCGGCAAATCAGCGCTGATTGAATGTATTTCGATCGGGATAACAGGAAGCCCCTTAAGGAAAATCAAGAATGAAGAGATTATCAATGATAATTCCGATGAAGCGATGATCGAGCTTCAGTTCAGGAATGATGCCTGTGGCGAAACCCTTGTAATAGAGCGGAAACTCTACCGAAAAGAAGCTTCGGTAGTGGCCTGCTATCTTATACATGGCGAAAAATCTGACCCCGAACCGGTCGCACAACATTCGGTGGATGCCTATAATAAATTTCTCCTTGAAAAACTGGGAGTGACTAAAGACGAACTGTATAATAATTTCATTCTTTCCAAATATAAGTATCAGGACTTCCTTTCCTGTTCCGACAAAGAAAAGAAAGAGATAATCAACCGCTTCAGTAACGGAAATCTTGTAGATAAAGCCATCGAAAATATTATAGCGGATAAAATACCTATAGAAGAGCTACTTAAGAAAAGGGACCTGGAGTTTGCGGGAATAGAAGGACGGATATCCATCCTGACGGAGCAGATCGAAAAAGAGAAAGACGAAAAAGATGACCGGAGGAAAAGCAATCAGGAAAAAATAGAAAGCCTTGAATTGTCTATTGCGAATAAAAGAAACCTGCTCCGCGAAAAAGCCGGAGAACTGAGCCTGCTGGATACCGAACTGGTCAGGGTGGAAGAAACCGATAAGCAGATACAGGAGCTGGAGAACAAGGAGTGCAAACTGGAAGATTACTTATCCGGGATAAACCATCATTTATCGCTGATTACCTTTTCATCCCGGATGACGGACTGGAACGCAGTCATTAACGATAAGAAAAAACGTATCAATGAAGCGGAACAGGAACTGAAAATATGGGATGAATCCTTTGTTATAGCCGAAGAAAAGGTCAATCAGGCAACAGCATCACATTCCGGCCTTTTAGCTGAATATGAAGTGTTTTCCAAAAACAGCATTGACAAAGCCGAGACGTATGACGGCCAGTTAAGACGGCTGGAGCAGAAGTTAATCCGGGTAAATTCAGACCTTGATTCCATAAGGAAAAACCGCAGGGCGTTGTCTGCCGCAATAGATAACCTGAATAATAAACTAGCCGGAGCGATTACCTGTCCATCCTGCGGATTCGAATTTATCGTATCCGATCAAAACTTCGATGTAGAAAAAGGCAAAATAGAAGTAGACGAACAAGGCCGCAAATACATTACCCTCACATCCAAAATCAATGATACGGAAAAAGAGGCGGAAGATGTAGAGTCAGAACAGGCGCATATCCGTGATGAGAAACGTAATCTTTCGAACCAGAGACAAAGCTGGCTGTCCAGGCTGGATGAATCGGAGAATAATGTGAAGAGGGCTTCTGTCGAAATGGAAAAGACAAGGATGAACCAGGATAATATTATCGGTACGATTAATCAACTAAACGGAGAGATTGAAGGTATTCTTAGACAGGTATTCGATGAAGCGTTCGACCTGATTGACGAAGCATATAAGATCATTGAACGGAAGAAAGGCAATGTAGGAGAAGAGATCAATGCCGCAGAAAGTTCGATAGACACCTTGGAGAAGGCAATTCAAGAGATCGGTGAAAATTCCGGCTCCGGTTTACTGGAATCACTGGAGAAATCCCTGTTGGAATATAAAGAAAAGGCAAGTGATACCCTGTTGAGAAAGAATAAAATTGAGCAGGAGCTCCAACTCCTTCAAAGGCAGGAGCAAAACTTTATTGAATTCAAGACTTTTCTCGCCAACACGAAGATTGAAGCATTGAGCCAGATAACCAACGAGTTTCTTGAAAATATCGGCAGTGATATCCGCATCCGGTTCTCCGGCTATACCGTATTGAAGTCAGGAAAGGTAAGGGAAAAGATATCGATCTCCCTGATCCGCGCCGGGCTCGATTGTGGCTCCTTCGGGAAATTCAGTGCCGGTGAAGCAGCCCGGGTTAATCTGGCAACGATACTGGCTATGCAGAAACTGATAAATGCAAACTGCGATGTAGATAAAGGGCTCGATCTGCTTGTGCTGGATGAAATCGTGGAGGCTGTTGACGAAGCTGGATTAGCATATATGTTTGCCGCATTGAATAAGCTGGGCATAACGGCCTTGATCGTCAGTCACGGAAATATCGCCGAGTCGTACCCTCACACTCTAAAAATTATAAAAGAAAATGGCGAATCAAGACTTGACGAATAGCTTTCGTGAAATTAATAAAACAGAATTGCTCAGTTTGGATATTGCGACCCGTACAGGATATTTTTCGATACATGGTTCCGGCACATGGAATTTTAACGAGACCAAAAAGAGAAACAATAATAAGCAGCATAAGGCATTCTATGAGACAATATCTTCTTTCATAAAAGATAATGGAGTTAAGCTAATAGTCGCCGAAGATATCAATGTCAATAATTATTTCACTGATATCAAAAAGCTAAGCCAATTCCACGGACTGCTATACCTTATCTGCGATGAGTTATCCCTTCCCGATCCCTATTATGTCAATGTCGCCACGCTCAAGAAGTGGGCGACAGGCAATGGCCGGGCATCCAAGCAGGAGATGATGCAGGCCTGTACAGACAAGTATGGCTTTATACCCCCGGATGACAACGTTTCGGATGCCTGCCACCTCTATCATTATTTTATCCGCAAATACAGAATTTTCTAAAGAAAACGAGAATGGAAAGAATGAATACCCGTTCCACAGGGGCAATAAACAAATTAACTGAAGCTCGCAAGCTGACAGATTACATGGTATATTATTATTCACTACAAGTGATCGGGATGTGGAAGCTCAGAAGAAACCGGGCAGGAACCGACTAAACAGTAAATCCATTGCTAACAGGCATAAGCTGTTTAAGAAATACGTCGAGCCTAATTTTAATCTCATCTATAAACTTTGTATCAAGTACACCTTCTGCGGGGCGGATGTGGAGGATAATTTCAATGAGGTACTTATCAATTTCTATAAGTATATCGAAACCTACGATCCTTCCAAATCTATCCAGACATGGCTGCATATCGTTACCAAACGCTTTGTCAATGACATGAACCACCGTAACAGCAGGTTTAAGCGCAATGATGATATCGACATATCGCAGATCACCAATTTCCATATAGGGGAAGGCCATGATGATGAACTGAATATGCAGGAGGGTAATTACCGCGAACTCTATAATGACGATATACTGAATGCGCTGGAACAGTTAAGGCCCATTTACAGGGAAGCATTGCTGTTACAACAGGCGGGGTATAAACTCAATGAGATTATGGAGATTTCCTATGAAAACGGTAGCCTGAAAACGAAGAATATAGAGACAGTGAAAAGCCGCTTGTTCCTGGCCAAACAGCAAATGAGGGAAATGATTACCAGGGATGGAGAGGCAAGAACAGA
The DNA here is from genome assembly GCF_015234155.1 of Dysgonomonas sp. GY75. Lineage (NCBI taxonomy): Bacteria > Pseudomonadati > Bacteroidota > Bacteroidia > Bacteroidales > Dysgonomonadaceae > Dysgonomonas > Dysgonomonas sp. GY75. The sequence continues at coordinate 426,815 of NZ_JADCLQ010000012.1, read as the reverse complement.
TTAATTACATAGTCAGGGTATTCACCTACCTGATAAAGAAAAGCATTGCAGACCGCTTTGTTTTTCCGGGTGGGGGGCTGGCTCATAAAACATTGAATTCCTGCCTTGGCTCGCTGGAGAAAATATATATGAGCGACCTGAGTGAAGAAAGGCTATTGGACTATTGCATCTGTCAGGTATTTGCTATGAGTGATTTCTCCAAGTCTTATATTGACAAATGGAAAGCCAGCCACTCATTTGGTAAAAAAGCAATCGAACGCTTTTGCCAAAATACGAAGCACAAACGGTTCTTCGAAGATAAATGGCTCGACCGGTATAACTTGTCACGTCTTGCTTTGCTTAACTACTTTGGCGACAAAAAAGAACACCCTCTGGCAAAATTTATTTATCCCGAATATGAAGAGATTACCAAGAAACGCCTGCTCAACCTTGATGCCGGATTTTATATATGTCAGCTATCGACATTGTTATGGACTCCTTTCTCTGGGGCTTGCAGACAGTGCAGGCATGAGGGAAGATGCAGGGAAATAACAAAACGGAAATATGAGGAGCTATACCGTATAAGGGAAAAAGAATATCAAAAAACAAACAGGAAATGAATTCAGGAAAAAGAAATCCGTTGAGCGCGGAGTTTCTATATGAACTCTATTCCGCTGCTATACGGTTCGATTATATATGTAACATCCTGGTCTCGCATATGCGCAAAGAGTATCTGCCGGACAGGACGTTTCAACGGATACAGGAAGTATTGTCCAACCATTACAGGACATATAAGAAGAACCCGAACTACTCCGTGCTATCACAGGCATTTACCAATGACTATGATGCCATAGAGCTTATTAATACGTTCCGTGAATATGACGATGATATTGATACTGAGGCTATAGTCGATATGTTCGAGTCGTATATCAAAGGGATAGAGTTACAAAATATATATGCTGAAGTAGGAAAACTATATAACCAGAATAAACAGGATGAAGCACAGGATAAATTAAGGAAATATGCAGAATGGCTATCGGGATTTACACTCAAATCTTCAGCATTCGTCGATGTGGCAAAGACATTTTCCTCCAGGTTTAACCATAACAGGGAACGGGAGATAAAGAACCAAAGCCTGGGGCTCCGTCAGGTGACACGTTTTTACATCCCCGATCTGGATAATTTGAACAATGGAAGGGAACTGAGGGGACAGCTTACCTGTTTCCTGGCATCGACAGGAGTCGGAAAATCCCATATGGCTAAACATATCGGTATCCATGCCAATATCGACGATGGGTTACATATCCTGCATTTTCAGTTGGAAGGCTCCGAAGACGAAGCCCTGAATGCTTATTCGGGCGGGCTGATCTCTAAAAACGCTTTTCTGTTCGAGAAAGGTAAAATATCGGATACGGAGATACGGCACTATCAGGCACTGGTCGCTGAGTATTCAGGGAGCATTACTGTCAGGAGTTTTCCCCGCTTTAATTCACGGGTATCGACGCTCGATATTAAAAACGGCCTTGCCGAATACCGTAAGATTAACGGGGACAATCCCGATATCGTAATTATCGACAGTATGGATTTGCTGACCGATGCTAGTCGCAGGGCGTGGGGAGCAGAACATGAGCGCAGTAAGCGTATTGCTGTTGCCAATGACCTGAAAGACCTCGCAGCCGATGAAAAGGTATGGATGGTGGTTACTTATCAGGCTACCATAGAAAACAGGGAATGGCTCAATGACGAAAAGAATGTACTCACGGAATATAACTGCGCCGAGGCAAAAGGACTCGCCCGCCCTTGTACGCATCTTATCAGTTTGAACCAGTCGGCCTGTGAAAGAGCAGAGGATATGATGCGGCTCCATATTGCCAAATCCCGCTTCTTCAGGAAAGGAGACACCTTCAGGATCGCTACCGATTATGATAATGAAGTTTTTTATGACGCCGGGCGTACAATCAACCTTAAAAAATATTCATAGATGGAACTATCACGAATAGAGAAAGAACAAATAATCGAAGAAATTATCTATGAGCTGAAGGCTAAACGCGATGGCGGGAACAAGAACCTGATCTGTCGATGCCCCTTTTGCAAGAAAGACGGGAAGTTCGGGATATACATTGGAAGAGAAACCGGACGTAAAAGTCCATTTATGTCCCACTGTTTTAGTTGCGGCTCATCGACCACGACTCTGAAGAAGCTTCTGGAAACAATCGGCCGTATGGATATTCTGGTAACTCCGACAGCAAATCCCGGAGCCAGACTGGAGACTCTTTTGGTCTTTGCAGGAGATGAAGACGAAAGTATTGACGACTCACTGAATATTGTGGAATTGCCTGATTTCCATAAACGGTGCTTTTCGCATGATTACCTGAAATCGAGAGGGTTTACTTATGATGATTACGAATGTTTTCCAGTCGGAATAACGGGCAGGCTAAATTATAAATTCAATGATTATGTGATATTTCCGGTTATTGATGAAGGCGACATAGTCGGATATGTAGCCCGCCATACATGGTCAAAGTCCGAAATAGAGGCTTACAACAGAAAAGCAAAAACCAAGGGGAATTACAGGATACTTCGTTTCAGGAATTCTACTGAGAATGATTTTACCCGGCTGCTGTACAATTATGATTCAATCATTGATGGACAAACCGATACGGTAATCATTGTGGAAGGGATATTTGATGTGGTTGCCCTAGTCCGCAAAATGGAATTGTACGATAACAGGCGCATAGTTGTGATAGCCACTTTCGGCAAGAAAATATCCCATACCCAGATATATAAATTACAGAGCAAGGGGATTGAAACAGTAGTCCTCGGTTATGACGGGGATGCCGTAGAAGCAATTAAGAAAATATCAGGAGAACTGAGCCGGTATTTCAATGTATTGATCGCTGATATCCCGAATCCGGAAAAAGACTGGGAAGACTTAAGCTATGAAGAAATATACCGGGTATTTGCCTACGGATTAAAAACACCTCTGGAATATTCAATCAATAAAATCCAACAATAATTATGAATGAACTGATACAATGGCTTCAGGCCAATAAAATATGTTATGTGCCGATAGATAGCGAGGTTATAGAAATTACAGGTTTCGGCAGGCTGTTCGTTGCAGATCTTTCCGAAGTCCAGTCGATATTCCGGGGAACGAAAGACAATCTGATTTTCAACCTGATGGAGAACCCGCAAGTCCTGATAGAAGAAGGAATCAACTATGTGGCGTTCCCATTCGGACAAAACTGGTATTACTACGACCTGCGGGAAGAGTTCCGCTTTAATATCCTCAAATATATAGGTAACAGGGAAAAACCGGTGTTGGATATTCCCTTTGTCAATCTGGGCGTACATACTCCTTACGAGTTGCTGAACGGTTCCGGGGATATCGGCCAGTGGATAAAGAAAGCAAAGGCATTAGGTCATTCTGCACTGGGGATATGCGATTACAATACAATGGCCGCCACACTGACCTTCCAGAAAGAGTGTACAAAAGCCGGAATAAAACCGGTGTTCGGATATTCATTCACAGTAGCTCATCCGGACGAAAAGGTCGAAATGAAAGTCTACTGCCAGAACAACCGTGGATTGAAAAACTTATTGCGCCTTCATAAAACTATTATGGTGGACTCTGAAGATAACACCATATCGATACAGGATTTGCTGAAATACGCCGGAGGGAATGTTTTGGTTTTCGGAAAACTGTCGTCTTTTTGGATGGATGCCAATTTACATCTGTTGGTCATGCTGAAACAGGCTTTTGAAAAATTGTATTACCAGATTGACCTGTCGGAGTATAAAGCCGAACGCATCGACGTAAAGATACTGCGGGCCACACAGTATTTCTTCGAACGTTTTTATGTGCAGGATACCGGGTCATTCAGGGTTGAGCCAATCCTGCTATGCGATAACTATTACATTGATAAGGATGAAGCCATTAACAAGATTATACTGAATAAAATAGCGTCGGGGGCTGCGCATGAACAATCCAACGACCAGTATTTCAAAGATATTGATGAACATTATGCAACCTTAAGTTCGGTCTTCTCTTCAGAGAAATGGAACATTGAAAACCTACTCCAGCGAATGTGCTCCCACACCATCGACATTGCAAATAATGCGGAAGCCCGTTATGAAATGGGAAGTATGTATATGCCCCGGTATATCATGCTTGACAATGAAATAAAGAAATATGGCGATAGGCATGCTATGTTCCTGCAATTACTGGAGGAAGGGCTGAACCGGAAAATTCCGGCAGAAGACCATGACAGATACAGGAAAAGATTAGAGGAAGAAATATATATCATAGAATCCACGAACAATGTCGATTACTTCCTGATTCAGTGGGATATGATCCGGGAAGCAAAACGCAGGGGTATTGCAACAGGTGTGGGCCGCGGGTCAGCCGGAGGCTCCCTTGTATCTTACCTGCTGGGAATCATAACTATCGATCCCTTAAAGTATGACTTGATATTCTCACGTTTCCTCGTACCGGAACGATGCGGATTAAACTGGGTGGAGAATATAACTAAAATGCAACCGGACACTTCAGTAGGACCAGCGGAATCTTATGTTGAACTCAACATCGGAGGGAAAACGCTACTATTCTTCAGAGATGCAGAATTTAGGATAATCAGGGATGAAAAAGAAGCAACTGTATACGCAGACGAACTGATAGCCGGAGATGAAATACTCTTCGATAACAAAGATTTATTGTGGACGCTAAATGAATTGGAAGCATGAAAGTAGAAAAAGTACAAATAAAAACAGCAGGTTCCCACATCGGGGTGTCGGATTGTGTTGTTGGCAAAGGACTAAAAAAAGGGAGCCACTCGGCAATGCCCGATATAGATACCGACTTCGCCTCGGATCGCAGGCAGGAGATAAAAGAATATCTGGAGAAACGATATAATGTAAGAGGAAAGCAACGGGTATTCTCGGCAGGTACATTTTCAACTCTGAAACTAAAAGCCGTGTTGAAAGATGTGGCGCGGGTACATCGTATTCCGGTGAATCTGGTGAACTATATCACAGCCATATTCGAAGATGATAATATGGGCTGGACGGAATTATTCAAACTGGCCGCTGTCAATAAAAAGGTAAGGAAGTTTATACTCGATTATCCGGAAGTCATAGAAGAAATACGGACATTGATGGGGCAGCCGCGCTCTGCATCCATCCATGCATCGGCAATTATTGTCACACCGGATGAGAAAGACGGGGAACCGGCGGAATGTTTTGATTTTCTTCCAATCCGGAAAATGGATGGTCTGCTGGTTTCAGAATTCGATGGTTACCAGGTGGAAAGTATCGGGCTTTTAAAGGAAGATGTATTGGCGACAAAGGAACTATCCAAACTGAGCGCTGTATTGGATATTGTAAATAAAACTTATAACAAAGATTATACAATTGAGTCCATAACGGAAAACGAAATATCCGATGCCAAAACTTATAGCCTTTTATCGGCAGGATATACACAGAATGTATTCCAGTTTGCCAGCCGTGGAATTACGCGGTTTATCATGGATGTAGGACCGGATTGCATCGAAGACCTGATAGCGATTAATGCGCTCTACCGTCCGGCTACATTGGAGATAGGCGCAACGGAAGACTATATCCGGTATAAACGGGGAGAAGTGGCTCCAGTCTATAATTTCGGGACGTATGAAGCTACAAAAAACACCTTCGGGATTATGACCTATCAGGAGCAGTATATGCAAATAGTCCATACCTTAGGCGGTTTCGACTTAGGGAAGACTGACTACTTACGGAAAGCAATCGGTAAGAAAAATGCAGAACTGATGGCAACCCTGAAAGATGACTTTATTAAAGGAGCTATCGCTAGCGGTTGCCCTGATTATGAAGCAAACGAGATATGGCATAAAATAGAAGTGGCAGGCAAATATTCCTTCAACCGCAGCCACGCTGCCGCTTATGCTCTGACTGCATTTACCGGAGCATGGCTCAAAGCAAATTATCCCACTGCATTCTATACTGTTGCCTTGCAATGGGCGGAAGATAAAGAAATACCATTGTTGATGTCGGAGATGGAGCTATGCAGTGAAGCCAAGATTGTAGCACCGGATATTAACGTATCGGATATAGCCTTCTACACAGATTATAATTCTAACGAAATATTCTGGTCCTTAACAAGAATAAAAATGCTGGGACCAAAAGCCGTGAATTTCATAATGGATGAACGTAGGAAACATGGGAATTTCACTTCCATTGAAAACTTTATCCACCGCATATTCAAATACAAACTAAAGAAATACCAATACTGGGACGACCCGGACAATGAAGATGAAGCTACCCGGATACCCGTAAATTCATTGCATGTCCGTCACCTGATACTTTCCGGCTGTTTCGACAGGGTAGAAAAAATCCGCTCTATTAATGAAAGGTTTCATATTATGGAGAAAGCGGCAGTGGAATTAGGACTGGAAAAAAATGCAAATGACTTTTACCGCCAGTTCTACGAAGTGGATCATTTCTGGTCCATGCAACAAATCAATATAGCAGGTATCGGAAGCATAGATTACAGGCGCATTTATGATAATTCGCCGGCAAAGGATAAGATTCGGGGAAAGGCCTCTTACATGACGCTGCGGGATGCGCTGGTTTTTGAGAATGAAGGCAAACGGATTGCCGTATGCGCGACGGTGGCGGAAGTGGAAGAGATGTCCTATAAGGATAAGTCTACAGGGGAAAAGAAACAGTTCTGCAAACTGAAATTACAGCAGAACAACGACCTTATCGAACTTGTGTGCTGGAATGATTTCTATCTGGAAAACAAAGAGACTTTATCCGGCCTGAAGAATAAAATCATCATTATTACAACAGTCATAAAATATAGTGACTACACAGGTTGTAACGCATTGAATACCTATAAAACATCATTTATCCACAGTATATAAAAACAATACCTGATGAAAATAATAAGGAATAAATATTTACCTCCAAAAGGATACAGTGCCATGATGCTATTCGGCTTTATACTGGCCCGTCCCGGTGCAGAACTATCCCCACGGACAATCCGTCACGAAGAAACACACAAAAAGCAAATGCTTGAAATGCTGGTCATATTCTTTTATCTATGGTATGGTGTTGAGTACCTGATCCGGATATGTATCTACGGGAATATGAAGGAAGCCTACCGGAATATCAGTTTTGAACGCGAGGCTTACAGTAATGACAATCCCGTACCCTACAAACGTAAACCGTTTGCATGGATCAAATTTTTGAAACAAGAAAAACCGAAATCAAAATAAATATGGCAGCACCAATTACAGAACCCAAGATATATACGGCTATCGGGCTGGACTTTGAAACAGGCAGCCTGGACTCTACAACCGGCGCTTGTACCCAACTGGCGATGCAGGCTATCCGTCTCGACACATTCGATGTACTGGACAGGTATGTCAAATACATTGCCCCTTATGATAAGCAGGATATCGGAGGACCTGTCAAACGGAAGGTATTAAAAAACAAGCATGAAATTATGCAAGGCCGGGAAAGCATGCTTTATGAACCGGCAGCCCTCGATTATTCAGGTATTACAATGGATATGCTGGTATCAATGGGGGTGGATTATAAAGAGGTTGCCCGAAGTGTTATTGACTTTACGAAAAAGAATACCTTAAGCAAGGGGCATCAGGCAAAACCGGTCCTTATCGGACAAAATATAACATTCGATACCGGATTCCTCCAGCAGCTCATGAATTACTCGGGACTACTGAAAGAATTTGAAAAAGTATTTGCAGGCAATAAAGATTTTTACGGTAATTTTCAGCCCCACTATATTGACACGATTGATCTGGCAAGGCTTGTATTTGCTAATGATCCGCTGATGTCTTCTTACAAACTGGAAATAATCTGTGAAAGGCTTGGCATTGAACTCGATGACGCTCACGATGCCGATGCCGATGTTACAGCCAGCTTGAATGTCGTAAGGGTTTGTTCTTCCAGGTTGCGCAGCCAAACGGATGGAGAAGAAATAACAATCCGGAAAAATGAAAAGTCCAGAAAACATTTTAAAATCTGAGAATATGGAAGAAAATCCTGAAAACGGAACTGTAACCTTCAAAAAAGATGAATTGACGACTTATGGTGTCTTGTATTATGACGGCAATGAAATGATGTGCGCTATCACCGGATATGATTTAAATATAGCATTCAATATGCGGCTGATCAATTCGATTGCAGATGCGGAAAGTTGCGCAAATGCTTTGGCTGACGTATTTTATGAAGCATTAATGGAACAACTGATTGAACAAAAAGCAGATTTTATAAAACCCAATTTGGAAGATAAACCTATTCTTAATAAAGAAGAATAACCCATACATACAATGGTTAAAAAACTAACTGCTGACGATAAGCAAATATTAAGCATAGAGGAAGAGCAATTTTGTGAGCTTTTCGTCTATGGCGGCAGCGAGTATGCCGGCCGGCATGTAAAGTGTTATGCGGAGGTATTCGGAGAGGGGCTCTTAAAACTAAATGTATTAAGCCGGAAACTGTTGGCAAAGGTTGAAATCCAGTCCCGGATCAGGGAACTGATGAAAGACCTTCAGTGTGAAACGGAGAATATGGCTATAAAGCTTCAGGTAGCGGAGACATTAAAAGCGGTTATGGAGGAAACATCTACCGCCCAATTCTCGGATAAGTCCGGTATCGATCTTTCTCCGGCCCCTTTACGCGCCGTATCCGTTAATGCAGCGAAAGCCCTGATGGAGCTATATCCCATCAGGCATGTTCATGAAGCGAGGTTAAGGATTGAAAGCGGTGGCGGCGGTATTGTGTTTAATGTGATTGTTCCTGAAAATAAATCAAATGAGCCTGATGAAGAAAGATGATATTACACCCAAAATAATAGAAAGGGCTGTGTATATACTGATAATTGCCGGTTTGGTTATCTATGGGTTAAAAGAAACGGATATCGCTGTAAAACTAATAAAGGCGGTAATAGAAGCATTTTCAATCTTAATATAAACGTAAAGAAATGACAGCTGTTAAAGAATTTGTCCAATCCAACTTCAAAGCGCTCTTCCTGATTGTGTCCTTTATTGTGACTATGTATGTACAGCATGTTAACAACACAAACCAGATCGCGGAGTTGAAAACCAAATGTACAGGCCTGGAGCTGAAAATACAGGACCAGTACGAACGGATCGACGCCATAAAACTGGATAAGGCTGTTTTCGAAGCGACGATGACGCAGTTTACCTCTATCCAGAGCGATATAAGGGAAATGCGGGGGGATATTAAGGAACTCTTAAAGAAATGAGTTTGATGAAGAAATTTATACTATTGTTTTTTTCTTGTATTCATAATGGTTGCGTGGATATCTCCCGGAATGAGCCGGGACTGTCTTTTGCCTTTCGGCAAACGGCATCATCGTGTATATGAGGGGAAGGTACGGGAAAGCTACATCCGTCCTGAAATAATAAGCGGGATTATAAATATAAATTGTTGTTTGTGTATTAATTTATAAAGAGAATCTGTATGATAAAACAAGGCGCTGAAATCACAATCGTCCCCTCGGGAAGATTGGAGGAAATGAAGCTATCGGGCTTGGCCGGCATCAGGGGAATAATAATCGAAGACCTATGCTATAACGGCAGGAAAAATAAAGGCTGTATGGTTTGTCTGGATACGCCGTACATGGGGGAATATACCTGGTTTATACCTGTCGAATCAATAAAAATCAAAGAATAAGATGAACAGGATATTGGTAATCCTTATCGCGGTCATCCTGCTATTGGGAGGAGGCATAACCGCATTATATAAGTACACGGTGCACCTGAAAGGAGAAAGGGATACCTATAAAAGCAATACGTCCGCCCTGTTGTCCGGTGTAAAGAGGATGCAGTCGGATTCAGCGACAATGGCCCTCGATGTAAAAACTCTCAGGCTAACTCTCGATGAGTATAAACAATACCGGGCAACAGACGCCGCGCATATGGAAAAGCTCGGCATAGAACTCAAAAGGCTTAAGGCCGTATCGAAGCATGAAGTGGAAGTAAACGCGGATATCAAAGCCGAAATAAGGGATACAGCGGTAGTCCGCGATACAGTAACCCTTGTGCTGAAAAAAATAGAACTGAATACGCCCTACCTGCAGGTCAGGGGCATTATAGAAAATAATGAACTGGTTGGGAAAATCCGTTTGCCGGTTACGCTGCGCCAGGCTGTATGGCTGGAGCCAAAACACCGCTTCCTTTGGTGGAAATGGGGCGTCAAGGCTGTTCACCAGACCATAAGCTGTGATAATCCCCATGTGGAAATCAAGTATTCGGAAATTATAATGATTGATAAATAGCTGCCTGTTTATTTTGGTTCCCGGACAAAATCCTTATTTTTGCAGGCCAATTTAAATTATAACAGTATGACTAAAGCAGAAATCGTTAACGAGATCGCGGCAAGGACAGGTATAGATAAGGCCACCGTATTAAAAAGCCTGGAATCGTTTATGGAAGTAGTAAAGGATTCGCTCTCGAAGCATGAAAATGTATATCTCAGAGGTTTCGGAAGCTTCATCGTGAAGCACCGCGCGGAAAAGACAGCCCGCAATATCTTAAAAAATACGACAATCATAGTGCCGGCTCATGATATCCCCGGCTTTAAGCCGTCCGGGGAATTCAAACTGGACAATAACAAATAAAAAAATGAAAAATTTAGTAGAAACATTAAAATCAAACTTCGAAGCATTCGCAAAAGATGCAGAGTCTCAAATTGAAAGCGGAAATAAAGCTGCCGGACAACGGGCCCGGAAAGTTTCCCTTGAAATCGAGAAAGCATTGAAAGACTTCAGAAAGAAGTCGATTGAAGCCGGCAAGTAACTATCAATTGGGTTTAAAAGATAAAGCGGAGTGGCGGTGCCATTTCGCTTTGTTGTTATTAGGCCGTTTGTATTTATGCCAGAATAAGATACAATGTTTTCACTTTTGTTTTTTTATGGGAGGAAGGCTGTAAAACTATGCTCTTATTTATTGCCATTATTCCTTTTTATTAATTCAAGCTGGACAATTTGTTAATAAAATAATAAACACTTCGTTACCTTATTCAATTATTAGCGATATTCCAATCGATTTGCCTGAAATCTCATGTCCCGTTAATTCCTGAAATAAGAATTTGAATGATTCTTGGTCACTTATTTCGGCTTTTCTAATTATCTTGTTTTATAGTTTTTTCGCAAAACAAATACTTTTTTCCATACCTTCATATTGTCCATAATTAGGAATTTGAATGTAATTGCTCTTTTTATATAATCTTACAGCTTCAGGTAACATATTTCCGGTCTCCAGAATACTTTTCTTAAATCCTAATTCTATTGCCCATGCTTCTAATTCCAGCAACATCTTAGTTCCAACGCCTTGTCCTCTTGCATCTATGGATACAAACATTCTTTTTACTTCAATCGTGTCGGAATCATATTTTCTGATTGCTCCGCAACCTATTGCTTTCCCCTCGATATATGCAACAACTACGTATTTTATAGTTTCAAGTTTGTTGTATTGCTTACATTCGGAATGTGCTTTTTCGTCAGCAAAGGTCAAATGCTTCTCTAATTCAACAACTAATTTTCGGAAATCTTCATTTCCGGAATTTGTCCGTTTAATTTCAATTTCAAATATATCCATACTAAAAGCCTCTTATTGGATACAGGTACTTTTTATTCTTACAACTAATTTTTTTATTCTGTTTATATGCTCTTCCCGCACTCGTTCTATTTCCAATGTCCCTCCAAGAATGAGCATTTCTTTATGTTCAAACCGTTTTCCGAGCCTGTCATTCAACATAATGTTTTCCATGCTTTGCGAAATCCCAGTCTCCTGGAGAAATTCGCTTGGATGTCCCGCCGTACAAATTGCAATTCCATATTTAATGGTTTTCATTTTCTGAAAATGGGATTTGTGCCCGTATGCATAACCAACCGAATAGACTCTGTCGAACCAACCTTTCAGTATTGCAGGACAGTCGCTCCACCAAACAGGATAAAGAAATATAATACAATCAGCATCTTCTATTTTCTTATGTTCAGCAATTATGTCGTTTGGTATTGGCAATTCTATATTTGCAAAACCTTCCCGCTCATATTCCATTTCCGTCATATTGCTTTGAAAGTTCATCGCATACAGGTCTGAAACTTTAATATTCCATTTTTGGATTGCCAGCAAAGCTTTCAATTGCTCTAATATTTGGAAAGTATATGACTCCTTGCTTGGATGGCTGTATACTATCAAGATATTCATTCTAAATTTTTATTAATGTTGGTTGCACTTTACCATGATCTTTACAAGTCCACTGTTATTCCTTATCTGTGTTTGTGTGTTGATAAGCAAATTCTAAATAGGGTTCTGCAAATACCCTTCCTGTCAATTGTCCGTGCACTATATTTCCTCTCCGGTGTGTTGCGAAAATGATATTGCTTCCCAGCCTGTAATGAAATACGGTTCCCATCGGAAACTTCTCCATTATCGGCATTATTCAGGGATTTAAATTATGTATTCTTTTTATAATTTTAGATACTTTCCTAACTTTTTCATAATCGTCACAAGAATACAATGAAAAAGTCAATAATCCAACGGATACTATAATCAAAAGATATAATTAATTTTTTAAGATGTTAAATAAAGGATGAAATGTATCTGAGTACAATTAGAATTAGAAAAAGAGTTTTAGCTGTGTATTCGGATTCTTTTTAGGATAGAAAACACCGATAATAACAAAAGGATTACGGGCTCTTCTCATGTGCCATTCCTTTGTTGTGCCTAAAAAGAAATAAATATCATGCTCTTGTGTGAAAATGTTCAGATATTTATTTTTAACCTCTTGGCAGGCTTTGGCTTCATCTCCATCGTTACGCCTGAGACAATTCCAATATAATTGAGCGATTTCCCAGTCTTCAACCATAAGGGTTCTCGTCGTTCCGCTTTCCTCCTCAAATTTATAAGAGAAAGTATAGGGTATTTTTGCGGATAGTTCTTTTTGTAAGGGCTCGTCTGGGTTATCAAAGTTTATTTGATGTTGTTGGATGAGGCTCTGCCACTCAGGCTTCCATTCTCTATCTGTAGGTTCTATTACTAAGTCGAGAATTTTTGAAGGCTTAAATGTTGCTAAAGAAATATTCTTTGGCTCTTTAGAATCCTCTATTAATTCTGTCATATTTGTGTAAACCTTAGCCTTTTCGACACAATATTGCTTTCTCTCTTCCCAATGATTTTTAGTGTCAATATGATTAAGTATAGCTAAATCTTTGAAGTTGTAATCTATTGGAGAATGACTTTCTGGGCGAAAATCCTCGTCTCTTCTTCTGACATCTAGTTCAATCCAAGTATATTTAGTTTGCTGGACTTTTCCATCTATTTTGAGTCCTCTAATGAAGCTTAAAGGCATAGGATAGATACGAATCCAAGAACCATCCTCTAGCAACCCCGCAGTACATACAAGTTCATCATAACTTCGAGATGGTAAAGGAATAGTTGTTACTGTGATAAGTATCTTTTTTCTTGCCATCAAATATTGCGAAGTTTATAGTCTTTCAATTCCTTTAACTGCATGAGGTTGTTTGCGACAATCCCCCTATGGCACATACACACCTCTTTCTCGAAACAAGTTAAAGCTATCCGATTATTTTCTTGTAATATTTTTACAACATCTAATAGGTAACTATTATTAGTCTTCAATGTCGTTTTTTCATAGTTACTGAACAGTTTATTATAATCGGACAATGTTTTCAAATCCTGTCTTTCTTCGGATTCTATCCCTAATTGTGGAATATGCACATATTTTATATTTACCTTCTCGCAAGCATCTTTTAGATGCGATTTAGAAAACCCCCATTTTTTGCTTAAAGGATTCTTGCGTACATCACAAAGGACCTTAACATTGTTAATTATTAGCTGATTAATATATGTTTCAAGAGATTTTCCTTCATATCCGATAGTAAAAAGGCATTTTTCAGATAAAGATTTTTTTTGTTGTAAAATTTTCTGTTTTTCTTCATCATCCAGTAAATCATCCAGTATTACACTATTTATCGCCCAATATGGATAATTAACATAAGTATGCTTTATTAAATCGTTGGTATTATAAGAACCAAATGTATTATAAATATAACTCAACGCAGCATTGTCTTCTGGTCTAAGTAATTCTATAAAATTATCGTTACTAGTTAGTATCCATGCTATAGAATTCCTCTTTTGAGCCTTTTTGATATATCCCAGCTTTTCAAGGACACCTAAATCATTATTAGCCTGCAATGAATAACAGCCATACTTATAAGGGATAAAATCGAATGATTTTTCCTTTTGCTGACGGGTTAGCAGAAAAAGATTTTTCTGCAAAGGAGTAGATAGTACCTCTCCTCCCAGTTTTTGAATTAATGCTAATAATATTTTTCTCCTGTAATAAAACATAGTGGTAAAATTACTCATATATTCTGTGATATCGATAATAATTGATATGTTTTTGATATACACATGATATAATATGTCGGGCAACAGGTAAAATGCGCCTATACGGAAGCAGAAGTGATCATATATGCGAATGGGGAGCGCATTGCCGTACATGTGCGAGACCGTTGGCAGAACAAATACACAACAGCAAAAGAACATCTGCCTAAAAAACATCAGAATTACATGTCCTGGGATAATGAATACTTTATCAGGCGTGGTTATCTTCAGCATAAGGACATAGGTGTCTTTATCGAAAATTTTCTAAAAAGATATAATTATTCGCAACAGGCATATAAACAATGTTCAGGCATACTCAGTCTGGCCGGCAAAGAAGAGGCCGGATTGGACAGGCTGGTAAAGGCCTGCCGTATCTGTATAGAGAACGGCCTCTACAATTATAGCAGTATCAAAAGAATACTTATGAATAAACTGGACCTGAATTATGAGGAATACTGCTTATCCTTTGAAACAGATACTACTTCTGTATCACATTCCAATTTAATGGGTGCAGTCTATTATAAATCATTAAGTAAGTCCGCATAATTAAGCTGCATGATTCTTAAAGTTCACATACAAGGGTTTTCCCACATTTGTCAAAACTCTGTTTGCAACGTAGAATAGATTATCATTTAAACTAATTCTGTTGAACTACTTAACTGAAAAAAATAAGAAAAAATGAACGAAGTAACATTGGAAAAGATGGCCAGCGTCCATCTTAACGGTATGCTTGAGTCATACCAAGGCATATTACAGTCGAAAGTAAACAGCGAGATGACCGTAGATCAGGTGGTAGCTATGTTGGTAGATGCGGAATACGAATCCAGGAAACGAAAACGGATAGCCGCTAATATGAAGAAAGCACACTTCCGTTACAATGTATGTATGGAAGATATCAATTATATGTACCACAGAAATCTGGATAAAACCAATTATCGGCTGGATGCGAAATTTGTAGGGAAGCGTTGCGGTGGCATTTCTTGTTTTTTTGCTCGAAGTCTTGCGCTTTGTCGGTATGCCCAACGCCATTGCTGCCAATATGTGCCAAATCATCTATGGTGGGGTATTGATTTTTATAATGTTCCGGTACAGCCGTGGATTTGTTGTGGAAAAAGCAATTAAATAAAATCCTGCTGATAATGAGGATAATAAAACAGATAATCAACATAACTATTGAATTATTTTGGTTATTGCATATTTCGGAAGAATCTAAAATAAGCGGCTGAATAAATATATGTTGTGTGACTTTACGCCGATGTGGCATGTATTTATCCGGCCGTTTTCTTTTATTTGGACTCTTACTATATTACGGGTATTTAACCCGAAGATATACTTATGCACTATTCTTTGATGTAACGTAAAACTTATATCAAAGATGGAACTATTACTTAAACGCAAGTTCAAAGGGAAAAAATATACGATCGGAGACCTGTATATTGACGGTGAATTTTTCTGTAATACGATTGAGGACAAGGTAAGGGAATTACCTGAAAAGTGCCTAAATACACCAAAATGGCTTATATGCAAGTGTAAGGAAAAAGTATATAATGAAACAGCCATACCTGCAGGGACATATAAAGTTACTTTAGGCGAAAGCCCCAAATTCAAACGAATACTCCCAATCATACATGATGTACCTCATTTCTTGGGGATCCTTATCCATACCGGTAATACGGAGGAACACAGCTCCGGATGCATAATTGTCGGCAGAAATACGGTCAAGGGTAAAGTGCTGTATTCCAAAGCAACAATGGCTGCCTTGATGGAGAGGTTGGAAACGGCTGGTACCATAACTATTATTATCGGATAATGGCGGCCAACAGATTAAAACCCCCGAAGGATATCCATATCGATTTCAAACCGTCTGCGAAACAATATGAGCTTTGGAAGTTATTGCAGCCGAACTATTGTCCGAAGTGCGGAGGCGGTATTGAACAGGTACTGACCGGATATGATGTAAACCATAATCCGCAATATAAGCCCCGGTGTGTACAATGTAGTAATCAGAATCTACCTCAATTGATATTGGGTGGTGGAGCTGCTGGCGGAGGCAAGAGCTTTGAGGGTAGCGTCTGGCTGATAAGCAGCTGTATCCGTTTCGAAAATATCCGTGCCGTGGTTGCCCGTAAGACTCTGAAATCATTGAAAGAGTCCACATGGAATACAATAAAATCCATACTGAAGGATTGGGGATTAAAAGAGGATGTAAATTTCAAAATAAATAACCTTGAAGGAACTCTGACATTCTGGAATGATTCGGTAATCATTCTGAAAGAAATGGCTGATATTCCCAGCGACCCGAACTTCGAACGGTTCGGTTCTGCGGAATATACGATAGCCTTTGTGGACGAGGTTTCAGAAATATCAGAGAAGGCAATAGAGGTACTATTCTCCCGTCTTCGATGGCGGACACATGAAACTTTCAAAACATCCCGTATGCTGATGACTACTAACCCTACGACAAACTGGGTCCGTTCCCGTTTTGTACAGGATGAAAACGGGGATACGGTTGTATGCAGGGAAGGAGAGGCTTATGTGCCTTTCTGTGTATTCGACAATCCGGATATTGCTTTCCGCCAGACTTATGAGGCTGCGTTGAATAAAATCCGGAATCAGGCAACTAAAGAACGACTGCTTTATGGCAACTGGGATTTTGTAGAAGCGAACGATATGGCTATTTACAATAAGTTTGATGGAGCAAAACATTTGATAACTGACCTAAAGGAAAAAGTGTATAATCCATCCAAACCACTGATAACTATATGGGACTTCAATGTCGCCCCACAAATGTCGGTATTGACTGCCCAGATTGATTATGAAAAGAAGAAAGTTTATATACTGGAAGAATTATTAGGTAAACCGGAGCATAAAGAAAATAATACACCGGCTCTTACCAGAAAGATAAAGAACAAGCTATACCGTGATAAACAAATAGGAGGTGTGGATGTAACAGGTGACCCTTCGGGTTTACAGCGAAGTACAGTCAATGAGGATAGGGTAAATAACTATACTGTTATACTTGATATCTTGGGCGGCGGTGTGCTACGCCCGAAGCTAAAGCTGTTAAAGAAGCAACCGCCACAGGTTACCCGGTGCGATTTTGTAAATGAAGTGTTTACCGGATATAACGGCTGGGAGATACAGATAGACTTCCGGTGCAGGAAACTGACGGAAGACCTGATCTACCAGTTAAAGAACAACGACGGGACAAAAAGCAAGACAAAAGTAACAGACCCGAAGACCGGGGTAAAATACGAGAAGTATGGGCATCTGTCGGATTGCCTTGACTATTTGCTATGTTATTACCTGCGGGATTGCTGGTATAAGTTTAAGAGTGGCAATGGTAACGATACAGTATTGACTACGGCAGTTGTTAATGAAGGGTTTAATTACTGAGAATATTGTACTTTCGATCAATTCTGAAATTAAGAATAAAGATTTACATGTAAAAGCTATACCTTAATTGCATTTCATCCTCTTTGGGATCAAGGTACTTCAGTATTTCTCCTACGTTGCGTGCGCATTCTAATGTTATAGGGAGTTTTCTATCAAACTGGGTATTATTCCAATTCATTTTAGTCAGAGCTAATATTTCTTCACAAATTAAGTTGGGTGATTCATCGTATCTGGCAAGTTTAATATCAATTGTGACTGGAATATATCTACCGGGATAAGTTTCATAATATGGAACAGAGCCTCTTGTATACAAAACATGATAATCGTCGGATAAAGTAAAATGTGTCCCTCTCATCGGAGGATATCCCCCTTCTCTATAAAGTCTGATATCGCTTTCTTGAATAGAAACTAAATCTATTTGGTTAATATGTAGCTCTTTGGCTGCCTGAGTGAACCCATATACTTCATCTGAATTAAAGTTTGAAGTTTTATGTAAAACTAACCTTTTAGGATAAATCTTTACAGCTTCATAATATTCTTTAAGAGATAGGGATAATAGATTATAGGCTTGGATATCTGATAGATGAGGAGTTTTATTAAGTTTTGTCAGGGTAATTTCTTCTCCTCTTAAGATTACCCCTTTCCCTAATTCATTAAATATCTGAGCAATACTCGTTTGTGTTGTTTTTTTATCCCGACTTTTAAAAAAACTTATTCCTGCATAACAAGTAGTTTCTGCACTATCTTTTCTTACCAATGCCCAAGGTGTTCCGGATGCTTTGTAATATAAGGCGGTGAAAAAATTCCACGCTATTGTTGCTGCATCTTGCATTTCGCTTGTAGGTTTTACAATCCGATCTCTAACAATCTGTATAGGAACATTATATTGCATTGATTTTGCCTTCAATAAGCGCCTGAAATTCTGTTCTTTCTCAGAGATTTCTTCTTCGTCAAGATCATTCTCTATATCATTTTTTGTTTCTGTTTCATCATTGCCCTCGTCTTCATCATCTTTAGATATATCTTTTTCTTGTATATAAGTTATGAAATTTTCACTCAGGACGCATAGGATTACATCAGGTTTCTTGTTCTTTGTTAAAAATTTAATCTCATTTATATACAGTTCTACAATATCATTTATTCGGGCTTCCAAATCATGCTTACCCTTAATAATATCATCAAATTCTGAATTGTTCAATCGTCTTAAATATGAATCATCATAAACAATCTCACTCTTAAAACCGACATCTTTATTGAAGCCACAAAAATTCAAAAATAAATTAGGATGAGGAGTTTTACTTGTTTTCCCATCAATATGAGACTTACAAGACTCAAGCCATTCTAAGACTTTATCAATGCTTTCTCCCTTTCCTATAATGCCAATAGTAATTTTTTCAGGCCTTACCTGGCTAATATCAAATGGATTAAATTCATATATACCTGCTTTAGGGCATATATGTTGATCTGATCCAAATTGCAATGACGGCTCTTCTATATATCTAATTTTCATTAAAACAGTGTATTATCAATGAGTTCATTATCTACTTTTAAATCAGCTAAAATTTCCTGAGTTTTTGGATTGGTATCTTTCATTGGCTTCCATGTTTTTTCATCCAATCTTGGAGATAGAGACAAAGGAAAATATGTCTTCACCTTTAAATATGGATAATCATCTGTAAATAAATCTTTATAGGATAAATAATATCCAAAGAAACGGAAATAATTAAAAACTGATTGATTGTTTTCCAATCCTTTTATTCCTGTCATATAACTCGATTCAAACCTACTCTGCCTATAACCACCTGGGTCTGTAAAGCTCCATGTAGGATTCAGAACCAAGAACCAATCATCTGATATATTAAGAAATGAGGATTTAAAAGCAAGACTTCTAAAACAAATGATATGCTTCTCTTTTTTATTAATCATCTCAAATATTACGGTTTTTGTTGATTCTTTTTTCCCTTTCCATCTAATTTGTTTTTGTCTGGGCACTGCTTTATTGTTCCGAAATCGAAATATATTCTTTTTTTCAAACCACTCAATATCTTTTCTCCTGCATAACTCAATGAGATTGTTACGCAGAAGATTTTTAAATACTCTATTGTGGTCTTCATTTGTATAAAATTCTTCACAATTTAGAGGAGTGATTGTCCCATGGTCAATAATATTACTCAAGGGTTCAGACTCATCTGATAAATCCTTAAATGTATATACCGCATCACCATACAAAACCCAATCTCTTGCAAAATATTTATATTTGCGTAAAGCTTCCTTTATTAAGGTAGGCTTTTTTAGCTTTTTGACAGTTCTTTTTCCTATCAACTCCAGATAGTTATTATAGTCCGTGATAATATCATCTTCATCTATATCTAAATCTGCTTTATAAATTGTATCGGGAAATTCTATTTTTAAGAGATTAGAATATATATTTTCGGGTTCTTTATTCAGATAACCCCGTTCGAATTCTTTCTTTCTGAGCTCTATTTTAGTATCGGAGAATTCAGATTGATATATCCGGCAAATTGATTCAAGTTTGGGAGTAGAAATTATTGAGTCTATCCTCTTCAATAGAACATCCTTATCAATAACATTACCATCACTATTAAATACAAAATTTTCAGGAAGTAAATCCTTTATTTTTGCATCATTATATTTCTCCTTTTTATGTGTTATTATATAGAAATATAGAGTGTCAAAATCTTTCTGAAGATTATGACTAAAGAAAGTTGTTAGTGTGGATTCGATTTTAGAAAGATCACTGGTTGCTGTTATTTGAAATGCAACTCTATTTTTAAAATCGGCCAGATCAATTGCAGGGTAATTCTTTCTTTGAGTTGTATTAAGGTTTTCCAATTCTATATCAAATATCTTATTTAGAACAGGAATCAAAAATGTTTCTGCATGTATATTTATGTCATATTTATTTGTTGCATTGAATCCTTCTACTTCAACAACGAATCGAGCTGCATAAGCAGTTATTTTATTGATTGCTTCTATTCTATTCATTCTATTTAAATATCATATATCACAAAGTTATACAAACATCCGAATAAATATAAAATAAGTTTTTAACAATGATGTTTATAACTTTCTTCAAACTCCTTTTTATTCTTTATATATAATCAAGAATATAAAAATATTTGTTATCCCCTGATAATTTATAGGTTTCCTAATTGAAGCCCATCTTGTCCTAATCTTTATCAAAGGGATTAAGCTATTCTTTGATAAAGAGCATATGTATAGAAGATTCCTAAACGACAATGATTACCTGGGCGTCATTACAAAAGAAGCGTTATTCCAGATGATCCGTAATAATACGGAGCGGTTTATACAGGCCGAAGAATCGGCTGAAATAAGTATTGTGGAATACCTGAGTGAGAACTATGAAATAGAATGTGAGCTATATAAAGGAAAATATATTGCGGAATATAATCGCCAAATCACTTATCCCGTAGGAGTACATGTTTATTTTGAGGATAGGATATATGAGGTTATCCGTTCCATAAGCGGATATAAAGCACCCTCAGACATTGATTATTGGATAGAGCATATTGATATTAATCTTGCTCCTGAAAATGTTGAAAATTATTCGCAATTCAAGACTTATTATCCAGATGATATTGTGATATACAATGGAGTAATGTATATATGTCAGTTTGAAAACGGATTTAAATTCGGCAATATCCGGATTCCAATGGTAAACGGATGGCTGGAGACAAATTATACCCAATGGCAGCCAATCGATTATTCCTTATGGGAAGTAGTTAAGTTTGAAGGGGATTTCTTCACTCTATTGTCGTTGGATAGTTTTGACAATAACCTGAATCCGGTGGAATCGGATAACTGGGGTGCTATCGCTGATTATGATCCGGAATATAACGAATATGAGTTATCGGAACACGAATATGTCGTCTATAAGGGTAAAGTCTTTTATCCGGAAACAGATGTAAATGCAGATGAGCCGCAGGCAGGTATTAATTTATCATTACATGACCCGCGCAATTATAACCTGAAAAAGCATATGGTGCGGTTGTCCATCTACGAACTTACAAAGCTGATTTCCCCGAATAATGTCAGCATTGCCCGGATACGTGATTACGAGGATTCCATGAAATGGCTTGCAGACGCTTCAAAATTGAAAATCAATCCTCAGATACCGCGTAAGCTAGCTGGCGATAAAAAGCCTGTTACGGACTGGCAGATGGCTACATTTCAGAGTGATTATGATCCCTATAAGAATCCGTGGATGGTATAATTATCTCTTGTAGAATGTTAAAGAACCGGACGATTCATCGCATTATTCTGTTTTGGTATCTGCTCCTTAAATTACAGTCGGCCAGAATATGATGCAAAACATTATATTTTTGGAATATGCATGTTTATTTTCGTTAAAACCATTACTTTTGTTACCTGTAATGTTATATATTTATGAATATAATTAATTCAAACCTATGAAAACTATATTTTATTTTTTCCCGGCTGCCTGCCTGTTCCTGTTATTAAGTTTTGGTTCATGCTCCATATTCAAGAGCGGCAGTCCGCAACAGGATATATCGGCTGTGGAATGGCAGCTGGTGTCCGTGCAACCGGAAAATGGTGGCGCTTACCTGATTCCTGCGTCCGGACAACAGGCTACGCTCCTGGTGATAGACGGCAGGGTCAGCGGCAATACCGGCTGTAACAGTTTCAGCGGGAATGCCGAACGCGACAAAAGCAAGATTAGTTTCAGTGGAATAGGAGCCACCCGGAAGTTCTGCGTTTCAGGCATGGATATTGAGGCCGCCTTATTAAAAGTGCTCAATTCCACCGACAACTTCAAAATCAAAGACGGGAAACTGCAATTAAGGCAGGGTTCGCAAACGCTGGCAACATTTTCCGACAGCGCGAATAAAGTCTGGAAAGTGGAATAACAACCGGATTGGAGATTCAAATGTAAGAGGCTGGCAGATTGTCAGCCTCTTTGGTCTTATATAGATAATATAATGAGATATTTTTATAAGAGCCGTAATTATTGATAATAGATCAGATTATGTAATTAAATACAGTGTATTTTATTCAAATATTTATATTTTATTTACTTTTTTATGCTTTATTTAGAAAAATAATATAGATTTGCAATCTAAATGAATTGATTATAAAGATTCTTCTTATAAAAAGTAGTGTTTGGCAATGAATCTAAAGGCTCATAAATTCTCAAAATATACAGCTTTGAATTGCATTTTTTCTCCTGAAAATTTGGGGATTAACACTATTTTGTTAGAGAGAGAGAGAGAGAGAGAGAGAGAGAGCCTATGCCCGCATAATAGGAAATAATAAATATATAACTTTTTTTAAAAGTACAATCCCTGTACAGTCTTTTCCGGACTGTACAGGGATTTTTTGTTCTTCGGCTGGGATATTTAGATTCCGGCCTTGTATGGTTTACTACATATGGGACGATACTAGCCTATCTCTCTATAAAAATAAAAAGCGAACCTCACGGGTATGCTGGTATTAATATTAATAAAATTGTGGATCAAGTATGAAGAAAAGAGTAGTGTTAATTTTATCCTGCTTATTACTAAGCGTCGGATTTACAGTAGCACAGACAACGAGGATTTCCGGTACTGTTGTAGATAGTAACGGTGAGCCAGTGATAAGTGCTTCAGTTGTAGTAAAAGGAACTACCGTAGGTACAGTAACCGATTTAGACGGAAAGTTTTCTATTAATGTGCCTGTTGGAAGTAATACACTGGTATTTTCATTGGTGGGAATGCAAACAGTCGAGGCCAAACCTGCTCAGGGCATGAGGGTGATAATGGAAAATGACGATAAAGTTCTGGAAGAAGTTATTGTTGTTGGATATGGTACCCAGAAGAAGAAAGATGTAACGAGTGCTATTGCAAGAGTCAGTGGAGACGACATTAGTAATCTGGCTACTCCGTCTTTTGAATCTCAGTTAGCCGGTCGTGCAGCCGGAGTACAGGTTACAACTCCGAACGGAATGTTAGGCCAGGCTCCTACATTCAATATTCGCGGGTTTAGTACGATTTCGTCGGGAACCCAACCCTTGATTGTAATTGATGGTATACCTGTTACATCAGGGCAGAAACAGGAATTATATGGCAGGTATAACCCGCTTGCGGAAATCAATCCGAATGACATTGAATCGTATGAAGTATTAAAAGATGGTGCGGCAACTGCAATTTACGGTTCAAGGGCGGCTAATGGCGTTGTGCTAATCACCACAAAGTCAGGGGGGAAATCCAAGACCAAAGTAACCTATGATGTTCAGACCAGCTGGGCTTCTCCAACAAAGCTACATGACCTGTTGAACGCTACGGAATTTGTAGAAATAGCAAATGAAAAATATTCGAACTGGGATGCAGAAGGCCCTGCGGTATTAGATCCTAACGGGGTTAATACGAACTGGAACGACTATATATTTCAAACAGGTTTTCAACAAACTCACACACTTGCCGCCAGTGGAGGTACTGAAAAAAGCCAGTATTACGCCTCATTGGGTTATACCAATCAGAATGGTATTATAAGAAATAATGAACAGGAACGCTATTCCGTTAATGCCAAATTGACACAAACTGCAAATAGATGGTTGAAACTGGGTATTAATGTATCTGCTTCGAAATCTACTCTGGAGGGGGTAATGAACGAAGAAAACTCTTTGGGAAGCGTTGGTTTTGCAAGCGTGCGCATGTTACCTAATGTTTCCGTATTTAACCCGGACGATATTACAGGATATAACATTGATGCTGCCAATAGAAAAGCTTTGGGACGCGGCGCTAACAAAACTTATATAGATAACGGAATCCAGAACGTTGTATGGGCTATGGATAATAACGTCAACCGCTCACAGAGCCTCCATATTACCGGGGGAGGATTTGCAGAAGTCACTCTTGCAAAAGGCCTTTCATTCCGTACACAGGCAGGTATCGATTATACTACCCTCAACGATTTTACAAAGTGGGACAGTGAATCGGGAGACGGATATGGATATGGGGGTCTGATGATGGACAACAGGGCTACTTTTTATAATTGGAACTGGCAAAATATATTAACTTACAATCAGACCTTCAACGTACTTCATACTCTGAACCTTACTGCCGTTCAGGAGTACACTCATACCGATTATGAATACCTGTACGCGGATGTTACACAATTATCGGATAAATTTTTCTCCGATCATATCATTACCGGAACATTCGGTGATAAAAGCGTTGAAGGCAGCAAAACTTATAATGGTCTGGCTTCCTATTTATTCAGAGCCAATTACAATTACGACAGCAAGTATTATATCGGTGGTTCTGTCCGTAGGGACGGTCTGTCCAAGTTACCGAAAGACACCCGGTGGGGGACATTCTATGGCGGTTCTCTCGCCTGGCGCGCTTCAAGGGAGAATTTCTGGGTCAACTCGTCATTAAATGAGTTGTTCGATGATTTACGCCTGAGAGCCAGCTTTGCGACTATCGGGAACTCTGATCTTGGCTCCAATAATTTTCCTTATTTAGGAACATATTCCCCAAAACGATACGGAGCGCAGACTGGTTTTGCCTGGAGCAATATGAGTAATAGCAAGTTGAAATGGGAATCTACAACGACTTACGATTTAGGGCTGGATGGAAGCCTTCTTGATAATCGCCTGTCTTTTGAATTGGCTTATTTTAATAAGAATACGAAAGACTTAGTTCTGGAAGTTCCGACTGCTCCGACTTTAGGAATTCCGGGTAACAGTTATTATGACAACAGGGGTAAAATCAAAAACACGGGATTTGAGATTACTATCGGAGGTACACCTGTTATAGGAGCCTTTACCTGGAAAACAGATATTAACTTCACAACCGTATCCAATAAAGTAGTTGAGTTGGTCAACCATGAGCCAATAATTAACAGGTATACCATAAATGAGGAAGGGAAATCATTCGAATCTATTTATGGCTATGAATTTTATGGTGTAAATAAAGCCAACGGAAATCCTATTTGGGTAAAAGGCGACGGATCGCTGGTTCAGTTCGATACTTTCGGAGATTATGATTATAAAGTTTATGATCCGGCAAACCCCGGTGATGTTTCACAGGCATCTTCATTATCACCGACCAAAGACCGGAAAATATTAGGATCGTCATTGCCGACATGGTACGGTGGTTTTAATAATACCTTTACTTATAAAGATTTTGACCTGAATGTTTTCTTCCGTTTTTCAGGAGGGAATAAATTAATGAATGCTTCTGCTCAGGAGTCATTATTAAATATGGACTTTTCGAATAATGGTAAAATCGTTCTCGGAAGATGGCAAAGTCCGGACAAACCGGGTGATGGACAAATTCCGAAAATCGGTTACGGGGATAGCCAGGTATTATTCAATACCGGTTCTGCCGATTCAAGATTCGTTGAGGACGCCAGTTTCCTGAAACTGACAAACCTATCTCTGGGATACACCCTACCTAAAAATCTGGTCTCGAAACTGGATATGACAAAAATACGCTTATATGTGCAAGCTCAGAATCTGTTTACCATTACAAAATATTCAGGACTCGACCCGGAAACATCGACACGCAGGGGAACAGACTGGGATGGTATGCCGCAACAACGTGTTTTCAGCCTGGGCGCAAATGTTACATTCTAATTCAAGTTTAAAAACAGATACCGATTATGTTACAAAATAAGATATTAAAAATAACAATAAGCCTGTTTACTATTGTAGCGGCTTTGGTCTTCACTTCATGTGAAAAGGATGTGATCGACCTTTCTCCGGTCGATAAACTGGATGATATTACGGCGTACGAAACGCCTGAACGTTGCGAACTATCTGTGATTGGCGCCTATGATGCGATACAATGCGGATTGTACAACGATTCTTATTCGAGAGGATATCCTTTTGGAGCCGCAAGTATTATACAGGGTGAAATGCGGGGAGAAGATATGAACCTGACAGCAGTCTTCTACGATATAACTTATTCGTCGACTTATACACCTTCCACTGCGAATAATCAATATTTCTGGGAAGCCTCATTCGAAGCTATCAATCGTATTAATACTGTAATAAAAGGGATTGAAGGTGCTATCGAGAATAATATTATAAGTGAAGAAAAAGGAAAATCGTACAAAGGTGAACTATTATTCCTTCGTGCTTTGACTTATCATACACTGTTGCTTCATTTTGCTTATCCGGTAAATGTAGATGCGAATAATAATTATGGTTTGCCTCTTTATCTGACAGCTATTAATACTCCGGCTGAAATTGAAGAAGCTTTAAAAATAGGCCGTTCGTCGGTTACTGACACTTATGCACAAATACTCAAAGACCTTAATGATGCGGAGAGTTCTTTCTCAGGGAATGATAAAAACAGCGTAAACGGTATTACCCGCGCATCGAAAGGTTCCGTAATTGCCCTTAAGACACGGGTCTATCTTCATAAACGCGATTGGGATAATGTGATAAGTGAAGCGAAAAAACTTGTACCGGGTACAACAGCTCCTTTCGAGAGTGCAATAGGAGGTTACAAACTCGAAGCTTCTCCGGCGACCCCATTCCTGTCTTTTGCCAGCAATACCGAATCTATTTTCTCTGTTGAAAACAGTGCGGACGATGAGGCCAGTGTGAACGGAGCCATGGCTGCTATGATGTCGGCCCGTCCAAGCGGTCGCGCTATAGTAACATCGTCACCTACCTTGTATAATACATCATTCTGGCTTGCTGATGACAAGCGTCGTGATCTGCTATATTACAGTTCAGCTTACGATTATTATTATTGCGATAAATATCGGAATGTTCAGACCAGAGACGAATATGCCCCTATTATGCGTTATGCAGAGGTACTTTTAAATTATTCGGAAGCCGTTCTTAGAAAAGGAGGGAACGATGCTTTGGCTCTCGAATTATTAAATGCCGTAAGAAACCGTTCGTTGGCAACCCCGGCAACTCAGGCATATACGGCAAGTAACTTTGCTACTAAGAAGGCTTTTCTTGATGCGATTTTATGGGAAAGACGTATAGAATTCCATGGTGAAGGCCGTCGCTGGGAAGATATACAACGTTTGGCGAATGACGATCTTTCTCCATCCGGAGGTATTCCTGCAAAAATAGATTATGCACGGGCTAAAGGCAAGGCAAATTTTGTTGTTGGAGGTGAAGTGAAACCTGCATGGTTCTCGCCAAGCAGACCGCTTATTCCATATTCGGATAAGCGATTCTTATGGCCTATTCCTGTAAATGATCTGGTGCGTAACCCGACTTTGGCCGCCCAGCAAAATGCAGGATGGAGTAATTAATAGCAATTTATCAAAAAGGGGACCGGATGTACTCCTTAAAGTTACATCCTTCATACAAACACACTCTTAATGCAGTGATGCATCGACATTGAAAGAGTCCGGGCCCGGGCTCTTTCGTTTTTTACAGATCGAAAGAAATTTATATAGCATATAATTGGGTTGATGTCATACAATATAGCGGTAATGACCTGATACCGGTCACTCTAGCTTAAAATGTAGAAAACCGGTTACTTCGGTTCCATTCTTAATGCACTTCTTATCCTCAAAATATCCGGTAAGCAGGCCTATTGTATGGAATACGGATTTTATCTCCATCTTGTCTTGCACTTCCTTTTCATCATTTTCGCTGAAGTCGTTTTTGAATTGTTATTTTCCGGACATCCCAAATCTTTTTTTTACTGGAATTCCGGAACTTTTCTTACCCTGCAAAACTCGGTCTTCTGGAAAATAAGGGTTGAATTTATTCTGTGTTTGTCTTTGGTAAATTTTTCTCTTTTAATGTTAATGTGCCATTCTTAATAAAATTGTAAGCCTAAAAAGTACTAAAATGCACTATTTGCTGATTATATATTGCTTACAAAAAAGATCTATATAAAGAAATAAGATTATTAACTGTCGGGATGGCTATCTATTTATCCGGCATATTCTATGCCATAATTTTTCTGATCTGATATTCCTTTCCTGTACAGTATGACAGTGTTAATCAATAATAAAGCTCCACCACTACCATTCATTCTACGATAAAAGCTTTTATATCTTTTTTTAACATTAAAAATCATTTTTATGGAATTTAATCAACTACAAAAAACAGAATTGTTTAATAAATATATATTGCCTGAAAAAGACTTCATCTACAGAGTGTGCCTGAAATATTCCAAAACACGCTACGAATGCCAGGAATATTATAGTGAAACGATGTTTCGTGTTTTTAACTTTATAGAGACATATAATCCGCAGCTACACATCAGGCCGTGGCTTTATACCATTACACGAAGAATCATAGGAAACCTCAGGATTGAACAGTGTAAACATAATATTATCAACATTATAGATATTGAACAACTTTCTGTCATTCGAGCAGAAAGCAATAGCTCCAATTGTATTGATATCGATAATTATCAACAATTTTATTCTGATAATATAATAAACGCCCTAAATACTCTTAATCCGGTTTCGCGAAATGCAATATTACTACAACAATCCGGCTATAGTTTATCCGAAATTGCAGATAAACTTTATTGCTTAAAATTAACCGGAACCTTAAGTATCAATACCGTAAAGTATCATCTGCGGACAGGAAAATTGTGACTGGCTGAACTTCTTTCAGGAAGCGGAAAGATCAAAAATGATAAATCAGAAAAAAAATCAAAACAACAAAAGATGGCTAAATTGAAATCAGAATTGGACAAATGGGTATCTATTTCCGACAAAGATTACCTTTCATTAATAGAAGACCATATTATGTTAACAGCCCTTAAGGCAGCAGGTATTGAACAACTGTCTATCTATAAAGCGGCCCTGCATATATTAAAAGATAACAGAATAGAGATTCATTTAAAACCAGTAAAGAAAAACTATAAATAATAATTATGAGAAAAAGTTGCTATCGTGAACCTAAACAGGTTTTAGTCTTTAATAAGCGAAGAGTTTTAATTGCTATAGCCCGGTCTTTACATTCTACCGCGGAATTGATCAATTGTAATCCAATGACTATTTCTTATTGCTGCACAGGTAAACAAATGAAGAGAAACGGATATTATTTTAGGCATGTTAGTCCGGATATTTTAATAGAGTTGGAAGATTTGAACAACTTAAAATTAGAAGAATATGACAAAATGTGTGGAGAAAAAAGGAACTATCATCCTTCCCGCCAGGTTGCTATCTCTGAAAGATGTATGAACAAAAAGAAGAAACCATAACATTCTGCTTTCATAGATAATTCTGAAAACAGTGAAAAGAAATTCGACAATTGAGGGCTCTCATATTTATAAATAATAATATCACCAAAAATGAATAAATATTTATTCATTTTTATATTACTTACTTTAATTTTGAAGGCCGCTTTCTGTCGAATTTCAATTAAATTCACAGAATCATAAAAGCTGTTAGTGTCTATATATAGATAAGGCTCAATTCTTGTTTTTATTAATCGTTGATATGATAGCCGGCAGCTATTTGCCTACCCGTGAAAATTACTATTCATCTTCTGTTTTGTATCAGACTCGTCCATTGCTTTGTAATAATGCCTGGATATAATCCTTTCACTATTACCGGCATGTGCGGCAACCAGAGACGCAGAAAATCCATCTTCAAGCATTTTAGTGATATAAGATCCACGGGCTGAATTCCATGTTATTTTTTCTTTATAACCAACTTTAATCCGGACTTTTTCAAGTGTTTGCCCCATCTTATAGTAAAGTCGCTCCAGCCTGTCCCTTTTTTGCTGTTCTGTTATGTGCTTATGGGTAAAGACTGGGAAGACGTAGTTTTCATAGCCTTTTCCCCGGTACTTTTTTAATATTGCCTTAGCCTTGTCTATAAGAGGAACCCTTGCCTCTTTGCATATTTTGATTCTTTCATATTCTATCACATCCTCCGATTTGACAGAGTTCCAGTTCAAATAAGCCACATCTATATTACACATTCCGCCGGCATAGAAACTAAACAGGAATAAATCCAGATGGAATTGTTCTATCTTCGAAAATTGTTTTTTGTCCAGTTTTTCAATCTGCAATATTACACTGTGGGGAATTGATTTGGGCATAAATTTTGTGTGTTTCATTTTATTCTCAACACCGGCAAAAGCTCCGGTATCGGCATTCGGATTTTTTAACGTATTGAACGCGTAACTTACAACCGCTCGTAACTTCCTTAACTTATGAATAACTCCTCCTTTATTTCCATTTTTCGCTCCTTTGAGTTGCAAAAAAACAGCGTAATCATGCAGGAATTCTTTGGTGATATGGTTAAAATGGAATGATTGGAGTTGCTTATTATATTTTTGCCTGGTGAATTCAGATAACGAGGACTTCAGGAATTTATATTCCCGCACATTAGAGTAACTGGATACTTCGACCCCATTCTTAATGCGTTTCTTATTCCCGAAATATTCGATAAGTATATCTATTGTGTGGTACACTGATTTTACCATCATCTTATCCTGTTCTACTTTTTCTTCAAAGTCAAAACATCCGGCCCATTGAGTCGGAGACCAGATACGCTCTTCCTGATCCCAGGTTTCAGCAACCTTCTTATATTTCCGCCTCAGTTCGGATAAGCATTTGTTTTTTTCTTCATTTTCACTGGAATTAGACCTGAACTGTTGCCTTTTATCATCCCAATCTTTAAAGTTCCCCGTAATATCAATAACTTTTTTTGCCCTGCAAAAGCCGGTCTTATGGAAAACCATAATTAATTTTACCTTGTCTTTCTCTTTGGTACGTTGTTCGCCTTTAATCGTAATCGTGTTCATTCCTTTATTTTTTTTACCATAATCAGGCACTAAAAGTGCTGTACAAGTTTTGTACATGAAAGATTAGCGAAATCTGTCCTCTATGGTTTAAAAAAAAGAAAATAGTATTTCAAAAGGAAAACAAAAAAAGAAGCATATGACTAATAATCAATTATATAAACCAAAAGTCAAAAATAGTTAAGGAGAAAAAGGATGTCAAGAGAGCCTATAGTTTTTTCTGTAATTTCATTTATAAAAAACGGAATATATTTCGATATATCCCGTTCATAGTAAATATTTATATAATATTATTGGCTAAAAATTCTTATTCATCTGCTGCCTTGTTTCAGCTTGTTCCATTACCTTATAGTAATGCTTGTATATTATGGGAGCGCTATTTCCTGCATGTTCCGCAACTACTGAAGGATTATAACCGTCGTTTATCATCTTTGTAATAAATGAGCCGCGGGAAGAGTTCCATGTTATCTTTTCTTCATAACCAATTTTTGTCCGGACTTTTTCGAGGGTCATATTCACCTTGCGGTAAAGCCTTTCAAGCCTTTCCCTCTTTTGTTTTTCCGAGATATGCTTATGGGTGAAGATTGGGAATACATATTTGTTATAACCTTGTCCTTCGTACTTATCGATTATCGCCTTCGCCTTATCGATAAGGGGAACCTTTGCATTCTTGCATACCTTTATCCGTTCATATTCGATCATATTATCAGGCTTTATTGAATCCCGGTTTAAGTAAGCCACGTCGATATTGCACATTCCACCGGCATAAAAACTGAACAGGAATAAATCCAGATGGAACAGTTCCAATCTTGAAAGCCGGGTTTTATCCATATCCTCGATTTGCAGGATAACACTATGGGGAACAGACTTCGGAATAAATTTCCGGTGCTTCATCTTTGATTCCACACATTTGAAAATATCAACTTCAGCATGAGGGTTTTTTAATACGTTATGGGCATAGTTTACAACCGCCCGGAGTTTTTTCAGCCGATGGACAAGACCGCCTTCGTTCCCGTTTCTTACTCCTCTTTTTTGCAGATACATAACATATTCGTTTAGGAAATCTTCTGTTATATGATTAAAATGGAAAGACTGGAATTGCCTGTTATATTTCAGACGGGTGAATTCGCATAAAGAGGACTTGAGGAATTTGTATTCCCGGACATTGGAATAGCTTGATATCTCTACGCCGTTCTTTACGCGGCTCTTATTATTGAATTGTTCGATGAGGATGTCGATAACCTGAAATATCGATTTTACCTGCAATTTGTCATGTTCATTTTTCTTGCCTATGTCAAAGCATCCGGCCCATTGTGCCGGAGACCAGGTTCGCCCTTCCTGATCCCAGAGTTCGGCGGTTTTCATGTATTTTCCCCTTAACTCCGCGAGGCTTTTGTTTTTGTCTTCGTTCCCGCTTGAATTTGGCTTGAATTGCTGTTTCCCGGAGTCCCAGTCTTTATAAACGCCTGTAATGTTCAACACTTTCTTTGCCCGGCAAAATCCTGTCTTGTGGAAGATTACAGTAAGTTTTACATTTGCTTTGTTTTTTGCACACTTTTCTCCCTTGATGTTAATTGTATTCATAACATTGAATTTTATAACCAAAACGGCACTAAAAATGCTACACATGTACACTGCACATTTAAGAGGGGTATTTTGCAAACTATGGTCTTTCGCCGGGTAAGAGTACCATTTTAACCATAGAATAGACCAATGTTTTTCAACTAAAAATCAACGACTTATGGAATCCATTACTATACGTTATAAAAAAGAAAAGGTTGTCATCCCGACAACCAATCTTCATTGTTAACCTTAAATCTAATACCATGAAAAACACAGTACAAAGATAATTGATTTTTATGTTATAAAACATGTTTTGGTGTTTTTCTCTCAAAAATTAATAATATTTAACCAATTACGCAATTTTTGAAAAAATAACGAATAGATATATCCTATCCAATTTTCAATATCCCACAGTGAAGTGCTGGCGAGAAAGCTTTCGACTCTCAACCTCATCAACAATAGCCATAGCTAAATCCTCAACCGAGATAGAAGCGACACCTTCCTTTATTATGGGTTCATCCCGGCCTGTCCGGAACCGTCCGGTACGCCCCACCGATATATCTTTATTCATCTCTATCTGAGGTGAGAGATACAGCCAGTCAAGATACGTTTCGCGTCTCAACTTATCAAAATAATCCCGCGATGCTTTAGCTCCTTGTATCATTTCTTTAGGAAATTCCGGGGTATCCACCAATTGCTTCCCGCCAATATATAAGCTACCTGCATTCCCTACTACAAAGTAACGCCTTATATTTGCAGCTCTTATTGCTTGCTGAATTGATTCGTATCCATTGAGATAATCATTATAAAGATCCGGGTTATCCCAACCCGCGTTGAAAGCACTGACAACAATTGAATTGTCCCTTAATATTTCTGTCAACGCTTCTTTATCATTTACATCTATACTTGCGACCTTTAAGCCTGTTTCTCCTATATCAATCTTTTCGACATTACGAGCAATAGCTGTCACCTCATGTTCTTTGCTTAATAACTCTTTCAGAATGTGGGAGCCAACGAATCCCGTAGCCCCAATTAATGCAACTTTCATAATAATAAAAATTATAGTTTGGTAATCATCTCCAGCTACTGAAGAGAGAGTGTTGTTAAATGCTCTACTTTACAGGTCTGAAGTTCGAATTCTTCAAGTAGTTCTTTATTCGCTTTGCACGATCTTCTTCCGACATACTGGCAGGTACTTCTATCGATGTTCTTTCATCTATTTTAATACATACAACCTTACCCAGGCTTTTCTTATGATCGTCTAAAATCTGCTTCAGGATTTCTTCCTGCGTAAGACGTTCAATTTTTTTCATACTGCGTCCTCTCCCTTTTGAAGGAGCTTTGTTTTGTACATTCATTTTGTAATGATTTTAATTTTTACGGATTGTTGAAAATCCTTTATATTATACAATTACTGATATAGAGCATTATCTTTACATAGATAACGAAGCTCATTTTTAGCGATTTAGATAAACATAAGCCTTAAAGTATGGATTACCAAACATTTTATAGATACTTCACAAATAAGAGCATAATCAGCCAATTAGTAACAAATCTTATACATTGGTTACTAGACAATAATTTAGTGGGAAGAGGGGGGATTTTGCTGCAAAACAAGAATAAAAGATTCCTGCTAATGACAGAACTCTAAAGACCTATATAATATTGATTCTAGTTGTCCATATTGCATATTCAGCCTAAGGCCCATCAGAGGGAATTATATCATACAGAAGTGCTTATCTGCAAAGAAATCTAAAGACATTAATGTCTTCTAAAGTTTTTCACAAACTTCGATCTATTATATTAATAGCAGGCTAAAACTCCGGCTTATCTTTATAGTTACGTGAATTCGGATGTGGAACACCAAAAACCTTTGTGGAAACACTTTCGATTTCGACTTTCCATATCCGAACATTATTTACAGATGGTATGGAATACGTAAATTTTCTTTCGGTATATTGCTGCATTATGATATCCAATGCCTTTATCTTTTCTTCAAAATTCTCTTCAAAAACAACACGACCGCGACATATAACACTACTACCTTTTACCCTATAGCTACAGGCTACTTCCTTGTTCTGATATGTTAATACAGGTTCTGTGCAGAAAGTTATGCATACATTCGGATTCTTTTCCAAAGCCTTGATGCTACCACCCTCTTGAGCTGAATGCAGATAAATAATATCGTTCTGATAACCAAAGTTCATCGGTATAACATATGGCATACCATCGATATCAATCATACCGACATAACATATTTGGTTCTTTAGAATAATTTCATTTATCAGAGTACGTTCTTCAACAGTCACTGTCATCATAGCATGCCAAACTTTATTTTGAGGTAAAGATAGCAAGAATATGCTTTCAGAAAAAGGGACTTATTCCTAATTCTTCACAGACAGGATATAATCACCTGCCGGGAAAGCCAGTGTATGCTTTGTCTGATGTTTATAAATCTCTTTTGGTTTATATTGTCCAAGGGAAAGTTTCTTTCCATTTACTGTAATTGTTTTGTCGCGGCTTTCAGGCAGATAAACGACGGCCTGAGTTCCATGAGGCACGGAGAATTTTAACAGAAATTCATTATCTGTATTTACAAAGCCGGATTTTATTTTGCCTGCAACAGATGGTATTGTAATAGATGCATCTGAGAGGGATGCCGGATTTGGCTCTATCTTAAAGACTTTATATCCGGGCTCTAACGGATAAATACCACAAAGATATTGGGCCAACACAGTCAAAGCACCTCCACTCCACGCATGATTTACGCTACCGCCTCCGTATCCACCGACATCCCAACCTTCAAATAAGGTAGTATAACCCTTGTGATCCACCATATTAGAGAACCGATTCTTGGTTCTCTCCAAAGCATACTTGCCTTCTCCCATTATAAACAAAGCTTCCATGACATATTTCTCCATATAAGGACTTGCATAAAACTGTGTATTAAGCAGTTTTATTATATCCGGATATTTTGTTCTATCGGCAATACCCGCTATAACAGCCAGGGCCTGCACACGGTCATCGGTACTATCCTTATAATCATGATGCCTGTATTCCAATCCGTTCCAACATGAATTATAACCAGCCTTCACTCTATCCATAATAGCCCTGTATCCCTCAGCATCATCAACAAACCCCAGTTCATCAGCCATCAGAGCCGCTCCTTTCAATGCAAGGTAATGCCATCCTGCAAATATCAATCGGATATCTTTATTGTCGCCCCAATCGCCCCAAGCCCAGCCTCCAGCACGGAATTCCGTTAAGCCGGTATTGTCCTGCGACCATAATGAAAGATATTTTTTTACGGCAGGATAAACCGCTTTTATCGTTTCTTTGTCTCCGGTATTCATATAGTAATTCCAGAAACCATAATATCCTATACTAGCCAGCATTTGTCCGGGAAGTTCGCTGTTGTAATTTCCTGCCGGAATAGGAGAAAACAGAGTCCCGTCATTTTTCTGCCAGGCGGCAAGTTCTTTTATTGCTTTACTCATCAATGAGTGCGTAGAAGGTGAGTATGTATAGAAACTCTGCCCCATAAGCACCACTACATCACCCCACCACTGAGCGCGCTCCCTATCTGGGCAATCAAAATATGTATCCCGCATGTTTATGTAAAGTGTACGAAGGGCTTTATCCCAAAAACGCATATAAAAAGTATCACTACATGAAAATGCCCCTTCCATTTCTGTATTATAGCCGGTTTCCCGGTATCTTACCTCATCGATCTTTACACCTGACGGTACTGTTACGTATATCTTTTGTCCATTGAGCCAACCAAGTGATTCATAGTTTTGACTTCCTTTCTTTGTGACATATTCAGCTCTCAGGTTTATATCTCCGCCAGCCTCCATATGATCTGTAAAAATAGAGATCAGATTACCTCCATCTTTATCAGAAATATCTACAATAGGCGTCATCTGCATGTTGTAAGGAAGGCAAACTATAACCGTATCACGTTCTACACCCTTTACCCGTTGCAATTTGGAAGCTTTTTTAACACCAAAATCCTTCCAGAATGGGATTGGTCTTTTTATCAGGTTATTCCATGGGGCATCCCCCCAATTAGCCAGTTCAACTGCATTTTCGAAGCCATACAAACTCTGGCAATCTGCTGTTTGCCAATCATCAATATCCTCCCACGCATCGAAACGGATATTTGACTCAGGCAGACGATAATTAGGAAAAGGTTCTCCCGTATTACCATAAGCAGGATGTCTCTTGCACAACCACGAAGAATCGCTTACCAAATTCTGAGTACCCAATTTTGCATCAAAAATGAGTCCTGCTTTACCACTACTCTTATGAGAAAATCCGTCTTTGCCAAAATACCATAAAAGAACGGCTATTTTATTATCACCGCTTTTAAGGAAAGGAGCTATATTCACCTCGTCATAGTATGTGTCTCTCGGGTTAGGCCCACGTTTAAGTCCTCCTTCAAAAACGGCCATTTTTCCATTAATCCAAAGCCAGTATTTACTGTCAACGGCAATCCTGGCTATAACTGCAGTAGGTACTTTTTCAACCGATACGTCTTTTCGGTAAGCAATCCAGGTATTCGGTTCATTTATGGTTTCATCTGTCGATGTTATCCATCTGGATTGGGCATTTGTAATTTGAGAGCTAGTTAAATAGCAAACAAGCAATAAGAAAATGTTAATAATATTTTTCATGTTCCATAAATTAGTGAAGCATATACAAGTTTAGTCTCCGAACTTCTATCTAAGGGCATTAATATAGAGCAACGAACTATTATATATTGTATCAGAAAAAGGGAAGTCGGGCATATTATTCACATCCCTCAATCTCTGATTTTTTAAAGCATATCTACAATGCTACGTTGATAGTAAAAATATTCATTTCTCTGTAGTTCTCCAGATACAGAGATTAAAGTTGAAAACCGTATCAATGATTTTATCCAACGTTTGTGGTTCTCACATACTACAGGATTGTCGCAAGACAGAAAATCGACACAATACAAGCCTATTGCTCCAGCTTCATAACCGGCCCCGGACATATAGGTATAAGTACAGTCGAAAGAAATATGGGATATATAAATATCGAGCTTCTTTCCATATAACGATAGTCCCGAAATGGCACATTTCTCCATGTCGTTCAGCATCATATGAAGTTCCTTTTTTATCAGTGCAGTCTCGTCATTCGAAATCATTTCCATGCTCTGAAAATATTTCACAATCTCTACAAAATCAGTGAAAATATGCTTATCGAAAATCAGAACTGAATTGACACGATGAACTGCAGTTATCGCTTTCTTTTGTAATACATGAACTTCATTCGGAATCTGAACTTTTGAAAATTCCTTTGGTACAGATTGCGGATATAACTGATACAGTAAAATATAAAGATATACTTTTCCTAATAGTTGATATTTGAATAAGAATTCTTGCGGTAATGCTTTATAGGCCATATACAGAAAACATGCCGGATCTTTTTTTATATATTCTATTCCATCAGTCACCTCTCTCATCATACGGCAATACTCTGCCATAGGGTCTTCGGTAAAGACAGCACCCAGATGAAAAGCATAAGTATTATCATGTTTCACTCCTATCAGGAGATCCAGTGATACGTTCATTTTTCTGCAAATGTTTACGGCTTCATCTAATGTGAAAGGTATTTCTCCCCGGAGCCTGCGGTATGCAGCCTCCTTCCCCAAGGGAATGATACTCATCAATAGATCTACGGTATTCTGATCTTCAGTAGTATTTCTCTTTAACGCTCTAATTAATTCTTCTGTTATTACATCCATAAGATTAATCTAAGATATATTTATTGGGCAATCTCACTAAGCACAACTAAATTACTACGTTTTACCTAGATGGCAAAATTAAAAGCCCGAAAACTCGAAGAAAGTTTACGAACCATGCTTTCGAGGCTCTATAAGGGATACAAAAAAAACTTCCGGCACAAAATTGTACCGGAAGAACATATATAAGTTAGTTTTATCGAATCAAAATGTTTTATTCTTAATTGGCGTTTTTTGTCATACGCTTACGGTCATTCTCATCAAGATATATCTTCCTCAAACGAATAGAATTAGGAGTAACCTCTACATATTCATCTTCCTTGATATATTCTAAAGCATCTTCGAGACTGAAAATAATGGCTGGAGCCAACCGTACCTTATCATCTGTACCGGATGCACGCACATTTGTTAATTTCTTAGATTTTGTGAGATTCACAACCAGATCGCCATCCTTATTGTGCTCACCTACAATTTGCCCCATATAAATATCCGTTTGTGGCTCAACAAAGAAGCGTCCCCGATCTTGTAGTTTATCTATGGAATAGGCAAAGGCATTGCCCGATTCGCTGGCAATAATAGATCCGTTCGCACGCTTTTCGATATCACCCTTCCATGGTTGGAATTCAAGAAAACGATGTGCTATAACAGCTTCTCCTGCCGATAGCGTAAGAGCTGTATTATTCAACCCTATTATACCTCTCGACGGTATGGTAAATTCGAGATACACACGATCTTTTTTACTTCCCATCATTGTCAGCTCACCCCGGCGACGTGTTACCAGATCGATAATCTTACTGGAGTATTCCTCCGGAAGGTTAATAGTCAACTCTTCTACCGGTTCATGTTTAACGCCGTTTATTTCCTTTATAATTACTTTTGGTTGTCCTACCTGTAATTCATATCCCTCGCGACGCATTGTCTCTATCAGGATAGATAAGTGAAGGATACCACGTCCGAATACCAGCCAGCTATCGGCACTTGCAGTAGACTCTACACGCAAAGCCAGATTACGGTCAAGTTCCCTCATCAGACGGTCATGTATATGGCGTGATGTCACAAACTTACCATCCTTTCCGAAGAAAGGAGAATCATTGATTGTGAAAAGCATTGACATTGTTGGCTCATCAATATCGATAGTCGGTAATGGCTCCGGATTTTCTATACTAGCAATTGAATCTCCAATTTCGAATCCTTCGATTCCTACCAACGCACATATATCTCCGCATTGAACAACAGGGACTTTTGTACGTCCCAGTCCTTCAAATGTATTTATTTCTTTTATCTTAGTCTTAATTATGCTACCATCCCTTTTGCAAAGAGAAACATCCATATTCTCTTTCAATTCGCCACGATGAACACGTCCTACAGCTATACGTCCTACATATTTGGAGTAATCGAGCGATGTAATCAGCATTTGCGGGGTACCTTCCAAAATTTCGGGAGCAGGTATATGCTTTACAATGGCATCGAGAAGCGGGGTGATATCTTCGGTGGGTTTACGCCAATCATCAGACATCCAACCTTGTTTGGCCGAACCATATATGGTAGGGAAATCTAACTGTTCCTCAGAAGCGTCCAGACTGAACATAAGGTCAAAAACCATTTCATGTACTTCATCAGGACGGCAATTCGGTTTATCTACTTTATTGATAACCACAATCGGTTTCAGTCCCATCTGAATAGCTTTCTGTAAAACAAAACGCGTTTGCGGCATAGGCCCCTCAAAGGCATCGACCAACAACAAACAACCGTCAGCCATATTCAATACCCGTTCTACCTCACCTCCGAAGTCGGCGTGTCCGGGAGTATCTATTATATTGATCTTTGTTCCTTTATAATTGATGGAAACGTTCTTGGATAGGATAGTGATTCCACGCTCACGCTCCAGATCGTTATTATCGAGAATAAGTTCTCCTGCTGATTGATTTCCTCTGAAGAGTTGTCCGGCAAGCAGCATCTTATCTACAAGGGTAGTCTTACCGTGGTCTACGTGCGCGATAATCGCAATATTTCTAATATTTTGCATATATATGATTTGAGGGTGCAAAGGTACTACTTTTTAATAACATACAATCAAAAATAGCATTAAAAGAGAGGCGATACTTCCAATAAAATAGGATACCATTTACCTGCTATATTTAGGATATAATCAGGATAAGGCTTTGCTCTGGGAATGTATAAACAAAAAGTCACCCGATAATTTTCTTAGAGCCTCTTCATCAGAGGTGAGAAGACCGCCTTGCAATTTATGAGGGATATAACCCAATCTCTTAAATAAGTTTTTTACGGGTTCTTCGTTTTCTCCCCATACTTCTACTTGAACTACCGGCCTAAACTTATTTATAATATTTTCCATATCGGACAAGACAACGTGTTCAAATCCTTCTATATCACATTTTATATAGTCCAGTCTTTCTATGGATGAAAATAACTTTGACGGAATTTTCATTTTAGCGTCAAATGTAAATTCCTGAGTCTGAATATCCCCATCTCTCCGGGAATCATATACATGAGGCAAACCCGTCCTTAAATATCCAACATTAGGAGAACAGACCAATGTGACATCTTTTTCTTCTTTTCCTAATGCGTAGGGATATAATACGATATTCTTTCTTTTATGGGCTTTTTCATTAAATATCTTATTATACAAAGCGATGGGCTCCACCGAATATACCATCCCCGACTTTCCTACCCACGAAGACATCAATATGGAGTAATAGCCAAGGTTAGCACCGATGTCTATTACAATATCTCCTTCGTGTATTAGATTTCTTATATAATAATGATATTCGTATTCCTTCTTATTCTTTAGCAACCCCCATCTATACATTACAAAAAATAATCTTTGCAACAGCCGTAAGTAGTTTTCAATACTCAGGTAGCGAAAGATTATTTTTTGTATGCTATTTTTCATATATTACGTAGATTTGACTATTTACAGGACTTTATTCCTAAAGCCTTTTATAATCAAAAAAGAGATTAATTACCCCATGTATCCTCTAACGATTCCGCGAGGTGAGTTTTTCACAAAATCTACGATTAATCTCATCTCGGGAGTTTCTTCAAACTCTTTCTCAATTTTGCTTATGGCATCAGAGAAATTGAAACCCGACTGATAGATAATCCGGTATATTTCCTGTATTTCATTTATTTTCTCATTGGAATAACCATTCCGTCTCAGTCCGACAAGGTTTACACCGGAATAACAAACAGGCTCACGTCCTGCAATAATATATGGAGGAATATCTTTACCTAAACGTGTACCTCCCTGGATCATTACATGTGCTCCGATACGTGTAAACTGATGCACCAATGTACCTCCACTCAAGATAGCATGATGATCGACCTCTACCTCTCCGGCCAGCTGTGTTGCATTTCCAACTATCGCATAATCGTTTATCACACAGTCGTGCGCAATATGGCTATATGCCATTAACAAACAATTACTGCCAACTTTTGTATATCCCTTCGATGCTGTTCCACGATTTACGGTAACACACTCTCTAACGGTAGTATTATCTCCCACAATAGCAAGACTGTCCTCTCCTCTGAATTTTAGATCCTGAGGATGACCTCCTATCACAGCTCCCGGAAATATACGGCAACCTTTCCCTATACGGGCTCCATAACGTATATTAGCTCCGGACATGACTAGCGTGCCATCTCCTATTTCTACATTTTTATCAACAAAAGCGAATGGTTCTACTACTACATTCTCTCCTAATATTGCCTCAGGATGTACATATGCCTGATGAGATATATTTGACATGATATACTATATTAAGGTCTTAGACCTATTTATTACTTTTGTACCAGATGCAGCTATAATCGACCATAATCGAATAATGTTGCATTAAATACTTTATTTTACTTATTTATTTTTTACTATTTGGGCAGTAAATTCCGCTTCAGAAACGAGCTTATCGCCAATAAAAGCATATCCTTTCATATTAGCAATTCCCCTGCGTATTTCAGACATCATATTGAGCCTGAAAATAAGCGTATCACCCGGTACAGCCTTACTCCTGAATTTAACATTATCTATTTTCAGGAAATAGGTAGAATATCTTTCCGGTTCATCAACCTGCGAAAGCACCAGCAGTCCTCCTATCTGTGCCATAGCCTCTATCTGAAGTACTCCCGGCATAACAGGTTCCTGAGGAAAGTGACCTTGGAAGAACTGCTCATTTACACTAAGGTTCTTAATACCGACAATATATTTTTGTCCGATCTCAATTACCTTATCTACCATCAAAAATGGATATCGGTGAGGTAAAAGCTCTTTTATTCTGTTTATATCAAAGACAGGCTCTTTGTTTGGTTCGTATACGGGTGGTTGCACTTCGTTGAGCTTAATTTGTTTACGAACTAAACGTGCCAGTTTGTTATTTATTTTATGTCCGGGACGAGTTGCTATTATGCGCCCTTTTATCGGTTTACCAATCAGAGCCATATCTCCAATGATATCGAGGAGTTTATGTCTGGCCGGTTCATTTGGATACTGGATCTGTTTGTTATTAAGATAACCTAGTTCCGATGCATTCTTATGCGGCACACCTAGCAGATCGGCAAGGCTATCCAGATCTTGCTGAGATATCTGGCGTTCGTAGATAACGATTGCATTATCCAGGTCGCCACCTTTTATCAATCCGGCATCACGTAATTTCTGTACTTCACGAACAAAGACAAAAGTACGGGCGGTTGCAATCTCTTTTGTGAAATCTTCCAGATTATCAAGAGAAGCTGATTGATTTGGTATATATTTCGATTCGAATTCTATGAATGAATTTATACAGAAACGGTCGTCCGGCAACAAGGTCAACTTTGACCCTGTTTCTTCGTCTACGACTTCCATCTTCTGACGAACAACAAAATAATCTCTTTCCTCTGTTTGCTCTACTATTCCTACTCCATATATCGCCTGAACATATTGTATGGCACTTCCGTCCAGAATAGGAAATTCAGGAGCATTTACTTCGATAAGACAATTATCTATCCTCAAAGCATACAAAGCAGCCATAGCATGCTCTATAGTGCTTATCTGCACCCCGTCTTTTACGAGTACTGTCCCACGTTGAGTATTACCAACATTTTCGGCCAGAGCGTCTATTACAGGCTGGTTTTCCAGATCTACTCTTTTAATTTTGTATCCGTGGTTTTCAGGAGCCGGATTAAATGTTATCGTAATTGGTAGTCCTGTATGTAAACCTTTCCCCTGTAAAGTGAAACTGCCTTTCAGCGTATGTTGCTTGCTCATTATTAATAAATAAATGGTTCTTATTTGTTTTGGTTAGATTTTAATTC
This sequence comes from Dysgonomonas sp. GY75, assembly GCF_015234155.1. NCBI lineage: Bacteria > Pseudomonadati > Bacteroidota > Bacteroidia > Bacteroidales > Dysgonomonadaceae > Dysgonomonas > Dysgonomonas sp. GY75. The sequence continues at coordinate 382,612 of NZ_JADCLQ010000012.1, read as the reverse complement.
TTCTACTTCCTTCTGTAGCTGGGCCAATTGACGGTACATATCGGGCAGCTTAGGAAATACAACACTTGATTTGAAGAAATTCTTGACAGGTATGGCGGGAGATCCTAAGATTTTGGAATCTGATTCAATATTGCTTATAATTCCGGATTGGGCACCCACACTGGAATTATCTCCGATAGTAATATGTCCACCGAGTCCTACTTGTCCTCCAAATACACAATGCTTACCTATTTTTGTAGAGCCGGATACGCCGACCTGGGCGGCCATTACTGTATTTTCTCCAATTTCTACATTGTGGGCTATCTGGATAAGGTTATCCAACTTAACACCTCTGTGCACCACAGTAGCGTCCATCACGGCACGGTCTATGGTTGTATTTGCCCCTATCTCAACATCATCTTCGATGATTACAATACCCATCTGCGGAATCTTCTTATATATTCCATCTTCAGGAGCAAACCCAAAGCCATCACTGCCTATTACAGCTCCTGCATGAATTATACAATTATTACCAATGGTACATCCCTGATACACCTTTGCTCCGGGGTATATGATAGTATTGTCCCCAATTGTAACATTTTCACCAATGTATACCTGAGGATATATTTTAGTGTTATTCCCTATTAGTACATTTTCTGCAATATAAGCAAATGCACCGACATATATATTCTCTCCATATTTAACATTCGTAGCAATATAAGACATAGCTTCTATCCCTGATTTCTGAGGCTTCGTCTTCTCTACCATATCCAACAGGATAGCCAGTGCCGCATATGCATTAAAACAACGGATAAGAGTCGCCTTTACAGGCTGATCGGCTACAAAATCGTTATTTACCAGAACAATGCTGGCATCTGTACTATATATATAGTGTGTATATTTGGGATTCGCTAAAAAAGTCAGCGTTCCCGGCTTACCGTCTTCTATTCTGGAAAAATTACTCACCACAACTGAAGAATCACCTTCAATTGTGCCATTTAATACTGTAGCAATTTGCTCTGCAGTGAAGGATATTTGCATAAATAAATATTCAAAAGTATTTGGCGTCCCTTTAAGAGATGCGAAATAAATAATAATTTTCCAAATATATGACTTTTATACTTAAAAAAACAGTTGGCGAAGGTGAAATATTATATATTTATTCTATCTTTCCATAAAAACTTATGGTCTGCCGATTCGTATCCTGCACTGTCAGAGTGGCATATCCGGTATTCCCTATTTGTAATGTGAGGGTGTATTTTTTGGCATTATCCCGCGGTTTTATCGCAACCTCCCACATATCTTTCTTTCCTTTGGTCTGCGTATATTCAAAGTCGGTACTGATAAACTTTATCCCCCCTTCATCCGTCGACATCGGAGCCACATATGCCCGGCCAAAGTAAGGTAAATACGAATCTACCGTATCTTTGGAAATACGTAACGAATATGAATAATTAAGATTTATTGATTTGCCGGATGTAGGAAGAGCTGTAGTGGGGACAAATTTATAATTCTGACTCTCCACTTTATTCGTAATCTGCGATATAGTTTCTTGCTTCGACAGGCTTTCTCCCGATTTACAACTAATCATAAATAATGCAATCAGTGCAGTTGCTATGAGTGTTTTCATGCTGAAATTCCTCCTTTATTAGTTTATGTTTCACATTCGTGGATACAATTCACTAAATAGAAACGTGTAAAATGTTACAAATGTTTTATTTATAAGGATAAAAAAGGTAAAAAACAGACAAGAATATAAAAAAGCATCGAAACATAAAAGAGAATAACACTCCCTCTTTTTTCGGCCAAAGCAAAAAAATGCGATAATAAAAAGGCGCCGGCAACCAAAGCTATAAATAAATATACAATAAAGTCAATGCTTAAAAAAAGGTAGGCCAATATACAGAAAACCACTGTAAAAGTGAGCAGTCTCAGATAAGCCCGTGTTTTTATCTTATCCTTATGGCGATTGATATAATTATCGCTCACAATCACAGCTAATAGAATGAGTGAAAATCCAAGAATGATCCAGTTTCCTGCATTTAATTGATAGAATGAGAAATCTGCCAGTTGCTGCACATTCACAGATACGAAAGGGATAAGGAATGTATCCAGGCTGTCGGTCAGAAAATAATAGGAAAATGCCGGAAAGTATAATATAGATACACCCAAAAAGGATGCCAAGAGTGATTTGAAATTAAAGCATCGCATCATACCCAAAACAATCCACAGTACAGGTAAGTATATCAGTAGTGCAGGTGTAAACAGGCTACCCAGAGCCAGGATAAAACTTACTTTAAAAGCGTATATCTGCTTGCTTGTATTGTTATATGCCCCAAATAACATATATATTATAACAAGAAAAAGCATCGCGCTTATACACTCGGCAGACATTAGCATAAACCGGGGATGGCAACTGAATAATAATATAACAACGGCCGGCAATAATACGGTTTTCCTACGGATAAATACATGTGTTGTATTTATATGTGTAGCCAGAGTAGCCATGCCTGCAATAAACAGGCTGCTGCATATCAAAGAAACCAGATGGTTAGTAAAAATAGTTGATAAAGGTCTCCACAGATAACCGTTTGCCGGGCTACTGTGTTCAAAATCAAAATATAGAAAATAGACAAGACGAATGATAATAGCAAACACAATGGAAAAAACAAGCATTCCATTCCCATCTGCAACATTTTTCTTATATGATTTGGGTACTGCTGCCATTTATTTCAGGTCAAAACCGATATCTTTTCTATAATATTTCTTGTCGAAAATTACTTTTTCCGCATTCTTGTATGACTTAGCTAATGCCTCGTCTTTCGTGTCCCCATACGAACTGATGGCAATAACGCGTCCGCCACTGGTCAGCACTTTATCCCCTGTTGATTTTGTCCCTGCATGAAAGAGAATACTATCCGAAACAGAGTCTAACCCTGTCATTTCCTTGTTCTTTTCATAATCCCCGGGATAACCTCCGGAAACAAGCATGACTGTGACAGCATAACGATTGTCTATCTCCATTTTTTTTTCTCCGAGTGTGTTTTTAGCCACACCTTCCAATAATGATACAAAATCCGATTTGATGCGTAACATCACCGCTTCAGTTTCAGGATCTCCCATCCGTACATTGTATTCTATTACCACCGGCTCGCCCTTTACTTCTATCAATCCAAGGAAAATAAAGCCTTTGTAGACAATATTATCTTTCTTCAATCCCTCAACTGTAGGGATGACAATGCGTTCCTCCACCTTCTTCATAAACACATCATCGGCAAAAGAAACAGGAGAAACTGCACCCATACCGCCTGTATTCAATCCTGTATCGCCCTCGCCTATACGTTTATAATCTTTGGCTACAGGAAGTATTTTGTATGAATCACCATCTGTAAGAACAAAAACCGAACACTCTATACCCGAGAGGAATTCTTCAATGACAACCGTTTTACTGGCCTCACCGAACATACCTCCAAGCATCTCTTTAAGCTCCCTTTTGGCTTCGTTCAGATCATTGAGAATAAGTACACCTTTTCCGGCTGCCAGCCCGTCAGCTTTCAGTACATAAGGAGCTTCCAGTTCTTCCAGAAAAGAATAAGCATCCTCAAGCTGCTCCAATGTAAAACTCCGGTAGCGGGCGGTAGGGATATTATGCCGCATCATAAACTGCTTTCCGAAATCCTTGCTGCCTTCCAGTTTAGCGCCTTCTTCCGAAGGTCCGATCACCGGGATATGATTAATTTCGGCATCGCTTACAAAATAATCATAAATACCGCGTACCAACGGTTCTTCCGGTCCTACCACAACCATATCGATATTATTTTCCAACACAAACTGTTTTATTGCAGGAAAATCGGTAATAGACATTTCCACATTTTTTGCAATCAGATGTGTGCCTGCGTTACCGGGCGCTACATACAGATTGTCGACTTTTGTACTTTGTACTATTTTCCATGCAAGTGCATTTTCGCGTCCTCCGCTCCCTAACAATAAAATGTTCATAGTTGTTATTAATAAAGTGGTATCTCAAAACTTTGGATTGCAAAGATACATGATTATTTTCTTAACAGAATAATCAGAAATAATTATTGTAAATTTGCCCGCCGAAAAATTAAGAAAAAACAAGTAACTTAGATATATGCAAGAGGAAAAAGGAATATTTAAAAGAGCTGAATTGCTGCTCGGGAACACATTAATGAACCGAATTGCCGATACCCGGATTATATTATTCGGAATAGGCGGAGTCGGTAGCTGGTGTGCGGAGAGTCTTGTTCGCACCGGTGTAAAGCACCTTACAATAGTGGATTCGGATTTTGTTTGTGAAACGAATATCAACCGCCAGCTAATGGCCACAACCAAAACCGTAGGACTAAGAAAAGTAGATGTACTGAAAGCCCGCCTGCTAGATATAAATCCGGATGCTGAAATTACAACAATCGCGGGAGTATACAGCGAAGAAACTTCGGCATCTTTCGACCTTGAAAGCTATGATTACATTATCGACGCCATAGACAGCCTCAAACACAAAGTGAACTTAATACTGACCGCCACCCGTACCAAAGCTAAAGTCTTTTCGTCGATGGGAGCGGCTTTGAAAATGGACCCTTCCCGCATAAAAACCGCTGAATTCTGGAAAGTAAAGGGCTGCCCATTGGCTGCCGCCATCCGCCGGAAGATGAAACAAGAAGGAAAGCCTTCTAAAAAAGTGATGTGTGTATACAGCGATGAAGTCCTCGAGAACAAGGGTCTGAAATATGAAAACGACGAGTCGAAAAGTTCTCAGTTACTTAAACAGGATAACCCTAGTGTGAAAGCGCAAACAAATGGTACATTGGTACATATAACAGCTATATTCGGGTTTACGCTGGCCGGATTGATAATAAAAGATATTTGCAAAGATTAAGTGCCTGTTTTAATTTTAGCGGAAAATATTATAATAAGTTCTGATAAATAAACCTTAGTAACTTTTTATACTATAAAATTTAAACAGACTCTAAAGCTGTCTTCAGTTTTATTTTGCACTTTTGTATTAACAAATTAAACAACATAGAGATTATGAACGAGCTGAATATCAACTACGAAGGAATATCGTCAACCAGAAAGGTCGCGAATATAGTTACAGGTATATATCTGGCTGCCTTTACGCTGTATTTTACAGTTACGGAAGGAATTGCCAGCAGGTTCGGATTTTTTTTCTTCTGCGCTATTATCGGGTTTATTCTTGCGGCTATATTGATTTTAAGTAATACCCTATGGCTACAGGGTTCAATTCTAAAGATTGATACCGGTTCGGTTACATCCGCTTTACCCAAACAAAGTAAAGTGACAATTGACTGGACCAGTGTAAGCCGTGTAAATATCGGTATAAGCTATATCGTTTTCCTGATAAACGGGGAGAAAAAACAAAGACGGCTCGACCTTGTAACCCTCCGATATGAGGATGTACTGGCCACTAAAGCTAAAATAGTGGAAATATGCGAATACAAAAATATCCCGTATCAGAACGATTAACTGAAAAAACTTTATCTATGTATATAGCTTTTAGCCTTTAGCTATCAGCAGATAGTTCTTTGAAAAAATAATTAGCAGATTTGAAACATCGTTCAACGGAACGAAGTGTAGTTAAAATTAGCATATTAGCAAATGAGTGATAAGTGTTACCTTTGTTACCTTTTAACAAGTGATAAGTGTTACCTTTGTTACCTTTTAACAAGTAATAAGTTTTAAGTAATGAGTACAAAGTTGAAAGAACTGTATTTATGTTTACCCTAAAGTCTCTTGTGCGATAGCCTAAGCTAATGGCTAATAGCTATCAGCTAAAAGCTGAAATATGTGTAACCTTTGTTACCTTTTTGGTGAAACTGTAGGGGCGAAACATTTTTTGCCCGCGATAACTAACGGGCGAAAGATGTTTCGCCCCTACAAAAACGATAAAAATAGCTGTTACTTTTGTTACCTTTTGAAAAAGTTACAAGTAGACAAGATATGAGTAAATAAGATACAAGATGTTAACTGCTAACTGATGACTGTTAACTGATATATCTGTTACCTTTGTTACTTTTTAACAGTTACGGGTTGTTTATTGCTAGTTGTTTACTGAAAGATATCCGCTCCCGCTTTTTTCTTTCCGGGAAAAAAATGTAGTTTTGTATTGTCCAAAATTTAAGACGCTCTGTCTTGAATCTTTTGTAACCGATAAAACAGCTAACGCGTGAAAACAGAACATGAAGAGAAGGTGACCGGGCTACCTGAAAATGCCTTCCGTGAACTGAAGTCCGGTGAAGAATACAAGCCGGTAATGTCTCCCGACAAACAGTATAAAGAAGTAACTCCATGGTCGGTACTGTGGGGGCTGGTAATGGCTGTACTCTTTAGTGCCGCCGCAGCTTACCTCGGTCTGAAGGTGGGGCAGGTCTTTGAAGCAGCCATCCCGATAGCCATTATTGCTGTGGGGTTATCGACAGCTACCAAGAGAAAGAATGCTCTGGGTGAAAATATAATTATCCAATCCATTGGAGCCAGCAGCGGGGTTATTGTGGCAGGTGCGATATTTACGCTTCCGGCTTTATACATCCTGCAATCCAAATATCCCGAAATTAGTGTTGACTTTTTTCAGGTATTCTTAAGTTCCTTGCTGGGTGGTATATTGGGTATTCTCTTCCTTATCCCGTTCCGTAAATATTTTGTATCCGATATGCATGGAAAATATCCTTTCCCCGAAGCTACAGCAACTACACAGGTGCTTGTATCGGGTGAAAAAGGCGGGAGTCAGGCTAAGCCGCTTATATTCGCCGGAATCATCGGTGGTGTTTACGATTTTGTTATTGCCACATTCGGCGCATGGTCAGAAACATTCACTACGCGCGTTTTGCCTTTTGGTGAAGAAATTGCAGATAAAGCCAAAGTGGTCTTCAAAGTAAATATAGGTGCGGCCGTTCTAGGGCTGGGTTATATAATAGGATTAAAATATGCTGCGATAATCTGTGCCGGTTCCGCATTGGTATGGTTCGTTATCGTTCCGCTTCTTCCTTTTCTGGGAGATACTATGCTGGCAACTTTAAATCCTACTTTTGCAGGAGTCATTTCTAGTATGACGCCGGAAGCAATATTCACTACTTTTGCCCGCCATATCGGTATCGGAGGTATTGCAATGGCCGGAGTTATCGGTATTATAAAATCGTGGGGAATTATAAAAAGCGCAGTCGGTCTCGCTTCAAAAGAACTTAAAGGAGGAGCATCCGAGACTAAACAGATAGACAAACGCACACAACGCGACCTGCCGATGAAGATTATCTCTATCGGTATCATTGTTGCACTGATTGTGACATTCCTGTTCTTCTACTTCGGAGTGATACATAACTTATTGTATGCAATAGTGGGTATTCTTGTTGTGGCCATTATAGCTTTCTTGTTTACTACGGTTGCTGCTAATGCAATTGCGATTGTAGGTACAAATCCGGTTTCGGGCATGACGCTGATGACTCTGATCTTAGCCTCAGTGGTTATGGTAGCCGTAGGATTGAAAGGGACATCGGGTATGGTTGCCGCCCTTATTATAGGGGGTGTGGTTTGTACGGCGTTGTCGATGGCGGGAGGTTTCATTACCGACCTTAAAATAGGTTACTGGCTGGGATCAACACCCGCGAAGCAACAGTCTTGGAAGTTTTTAGGCACACTGGTTTCCGCAGCAACAGTAGGCGGTGTAATACTGATATTGAATAAAACATACGGATTTACAGGAGCCAATGCTCTGGTAGCACCACAGGCCAACGCCATGGCAGCGGTTATAGAGCCGCTGATGATGGGAGCCGGGGCACCGTGGGTATTATACGCCGTAGGAGCTCTGATCGCCATTTTACTCACTTTATTACGCGTGCCTGCTCTGGCATTTGCTTTAGGGATGTTTATTCCGATGGAACTGAACGCACCTTTGTTAATTGGTGGTGCTGTTAGTTGGTACGTTGGCAGTCGCAGTAAGGATGAAGCCCTGAATGCCGCACGGCTGGAGAAAGGTACATTATTAGCCTCCGGATTTATAGCGGGAGGTGCATTGATGGGTGTAGTTAGCGCTGCTATGCGTTTTGGAGGTATAAACCTTGTGAATGAAGAATGGTTGGCTAACAGTGGTTCCGAATTACTGGCTCTGGCTATGTATCTGGTCATAATTGGTTATCTGGGTTATTCTTCGTTGAAAGCAAAGAAAGAAATGTTGTAATACTCTGTATTCTTAAATATAAGGAAAAGGATGGGGCGATTGTTCCATCCTTTCTTTTGTTAAAAAAAGTCCGTATTTTTTTCTGGAAACTTTATCTATGTTATAGATTACCTTATAAAGGTTTTTTGACTTTCTGGAAAAATTTATTTGTTTCTGATTGCAATTAAATGAATTTTGGTAAAAAATATCAGACAAACTAAACTATTCGTCGATAAAACTATCCCATTTGTCGAACATTCTTGTCGTATTCTTTGAATGGTAGTAATATTGAAAGCTCAAATTCACAAAAACTTATTAAAGTATGAGAATCCATAAATTCGTTTTTAGTTTATTCTGTAGTATATGTCTATTTATCGTTTCATCCTGTAGTGATAGTACAGACGACATTATTACTGATGAAGATGGAGTTGACGATGATACTGAAGTTGTTATTGATGACGATTTTGAGACCAACTCCCGGGACTCTGTGTTTTCAAATGCAGTTACCATTACCTTTTCTGATAATGCAGCAATAATTACGAACCCGTATGAAAATGACGGAGTGAATATTACCCAAAGTGATGGCAATGTAGTTGTTACCTCTACAAATCTGGTGACAGAAATTAATTATGTCTTGTCAGGAAGCATACAAAACGGTTCATTTAAGATTTACAGCGATTATAAATTCGGACTTATGATGAACGGGGTGGATATTACCAGTAGCGATGGCCCTGCCCTCAATGTTCAATCCGGGAAAAAAGTAACTGTAACTCTCGTAAACGGAACAAACAGCAGACTTATCGACAGTAATACCTATACGGCATATGCTGATGAAGATATGAAAGCTGCATTCTTTAGTGAAGGGCAGTTGAACTTCGAAGGAGAAGGAAGCCTGCTTGTGTATGGAAGATATAAACATGCTATTTGCAGTGATGATTATATAAGAGTGAAAACGGGAAATATCACAGTAGCCACAGCCGTCAGCGATGGTATCCACGCCAAAGATTATTTCCGTATGGATGGTGGAACCCTGAATATTAAAGCTTCGAGCGATGGCATAGATTGCGATAAGGGATATATCCGGATAGATGCCGGAAATATAACAATAAACAGTAGTGATGATGGTATAGTAGCTTCATATGAAGACACCGATACAACTATCGATCCATATATAACTGTAGGTGATGCCACCATAAATATTACTACCACAGGCCAAAAGGCTCAGGGTATAAAAAGCGACTTAGGTTCTTTGTCCGTTACTGCCGGAACAATCAACATAACGACTAAAGGGACAGCTGCCAAGGCCTTCAAGACAGGGGGTGATATGAATATAAGCGGAGGTAATATTACATTGGTTACAACCGGAGATGCTTTTTATGATACGGATGATAAAGATATATCATCTGCAGCAGGTATAAAATGTGACGGCAATCTGACCATTGATAAAGGAACAATCACTATAGAAAGTTCCGGCGCAGGAGGAAAAGGCATCAGTGTAGATGGTGAACTTGTCATTAATGGAGGAACTATAAAAGTCACAACAACAGGGGGGCAGTTTAAATACGGTTCGGATGATACTGCCGCCAAAGCTATAAAAAGTGATGGAAACCTGACTGTCAATAGCGGAAATATCACGATCAAGACCTCCGGCGTGGAAGCTGAAGGACTGGAAAGTAAAAAGACCCTGACCATCAATGACGGCACAATAGAGATAGAGGCATATGATGACTGTATCAATGCATCCAATCACATAGGGATCAATGGTGGAAATATATACTGCTATAGTGAAAGTAATGACGGAATCGACTCTAACGGCACATTGACGGTTACAGGCGGGGTTGTTGTTTCGTCGGGTACAAAATCTCCTGAAGAGGGTTTCGACTGCGATAACAACACGTTCAAGATTACAGGCGGAATACTTGTAGGCACCGGCGGAGCAACCAGCAACCCAACAGCGAGTGTCAGTACCCAACGGTCGGTTGTTTATGGAACTACGGGCACAGCCAACCAGATTATACATATAGAATCTGCGGATGGGAAGAGTGTACTAACTTATAAAATACCACGTACATATTCACCGCTGACGCTATTGTTCAGCAGTCCCGATCTGGCAGCAAATACGAGTTACACTATATATACAGGCGGAAGTGTTTCGGGCGGAAGCGATTTCCACGGACTGTATTCAGGAACGACATATACAAAAGGTACGGCAGCTACGACTTTTACAACAAGTTCTATGCTGACAACTATCGGAACATCTTCAGGAGGGCCGGGAGGACGGCCCTGATTAATACGTTTTTTAGGTTAATTGTAGAGAGCTATTCCGGGATGGAATGGCTCTTTATCTTTTTCAGATAACTTTATCTATATATAAAAACAGGACTATAGACTGATTTCCGGGGAGAATTATTATTGAGTTTAATCTAAAATGATAATTTGTATATATCGGATTTTAATAATATACTTGTATAAGAATAAACCGTTTATAAAATTTAGCTGTATGAAACAAGCTATTTGTTTTATCTTGATTTTATTGACTGCCACATCCTGCAGTTCTACTTACTTCTTTTCTACGCTAAATACAAGTAACGAGTTCGTAGAGAAAGTAGATAATGGCGACTTCCTTCTTGAAACCGATAGTTTATGGATCGCATATTGTTTCAAAGGAGAAAGCGCTCCCATACAGATTACGGTTTTCAATAAATTGTCTGTTCCACTATATGTAGATTGGCAACGCTCTGCACTTATACTGGATGGTACAGCATATTCTTATGCGAAAGACAGACTTAATTTCTCTGGAAGCGCTCAAGTATTTGTGGATAATTATAACCTTTCGCCAGATAAAACATACAGTTTTGCAGACGGAAGTTTTGCCGGAGATATAGAATCGCCTCAGAATATCAGTTTCATACCACCAAATACCATGATTAGCTATATTCCGTTAAGGCTGAATATGAATTTCGATAAATTGGATAAGAAGCTTTATCGAGATTCTTATCTGGGAGATAAAGACAGTAATGCTATAAAAGTAAAAAGAATAGATTATTCCGAATCCGACAGCCCCTTACATTTCGAAAGTTACCTGACTGTTTATGCCCGGCCGGAACATCCTATGGCATTCCACCAAAGCTTCTATATGTCGAATTTAATTAAAACCCAGTCCATAAAACCATCCAACCTTCCGGGAGATATGGCAGAGAGAGGAGATTTCTTTTATATAGAAAAACCCGCTAACAATACTTTCTGGGAGATACTGTTGGGCACAACACTCATTGTTGGAGCAGTCGCAATTGATGTTGCTGTTGACGCAAATACCAGATATTAAGAAAATCATCCTTCCAACAGCTTAACAGCATCAATGTACCGGGCTATTCCCCGTGCCACTTGCTTAGCTTCGCGCATCGCCAAAACAACAGTTTGTGGTGTATGCACCACATCTCCTCCGGCGAAAACTCCTTTGCGGGTAGTCATACCATAAGGATGTTCTTTAGTTATTACATAGCCGCTATCATTCACTTCAATACCCAGGGATGTAGAAACTATACGGTTGGCGGGCTTTGAGCCTATAGCAATGAAAACACGTTCCATCGGCATTATCTTTTCCCCTTCTGGAGTTTCAACACGGATAGCTTTCAATGTATTGTTCTCACCAATACATTCTACAGTTCTGCTCTCCCAAAGGAAATTCACTCCTTCCTCCACCGCTTCGTTATATTCGGTCTTTAGCGCAGGCAATTCATCTTCTGTCTTGCGATAAATGATGTTTACCGAATTCGCCCCCATCCTCAAGGCTGTGCGGGCAGCATCCATCGCTACATTTCCGGCACCGATAATTGCCACATTTTCGCCTTCTACCAATGGCACGGCATTCCGACTTATGTCTCCGTTGTTATAGAGGTTGACCATCCGTAGAAAATAAGATGATTGTAACACCTTATATAGATTGATGCCTGGAATATTTAATCTGTTTGGGACGGAGGTTCCTGAGCCTATAAATACAGCATCGAATTCATGAGATAACATCTCGTCTACGGTCATCTTTTCACCAACCAGAAAGTCATTGATAAAGGTGACCCCTAAGGCTTCTATTTTATTTATCTCCCTGCGGACAATATCTTTAGGGAGCCGATACTCCGGTATGCCATACATCAATACTCCTCCGGGTTCTTTTTGCCCTTCAAATACAACTACATTAAATCCTTCCCGGGCCAGGTCTCCGGCAACAGTCAGTCCTGCCGGTCCGGAACTTATCACTGCCACTTTCCCTCTTGTCTTTGGTTTCAAGCGCTCTTTTATGAGGTTCATATCACTGTCGAAGTCCGCGATAAAGCGTTCCAATCTGCCTACCCTTACCGGATTGTCTTTTTTATTAAGGATGCAATGACCTTCGCATTGTTTTTCATGAGGACATACTCTTCCACATATAGCCGGAAGATTGCTCTTCTCATTTATTATTTGCATTGCCGCACCAATATTTCCCATTGACAACTGATTTACAAAACCAGGAATGTTATGCTCTATAGGGCAACCTTGTATACATAGCGGGTTTTTACAGTTAAGGCATCGCTTGGCCTCATCAATAGCTTCTTTAGTGGTGTAACTTACATTTATTTCAGCAAATTTATTACTTCTCATTTTTATCAGGGTATTTATTTGTCTAATTATGCAATCTTGAGATTACAAATATATGTACATTTATGATATATTAAGATTACAAAATAAACTTTTTTTGAAAAAATAGTGAAAATAAAGGAGAATTACAGAAATAGAATTTTACTAATTAAAAATAAAATCCGGATTCAGTCATCCCTTGATTCTTTCTATATAGATAATCCTTTGAGAAGAAAATAATAAATCAGAGTGTAAAGTTTATAAAATAATGATTTGAAGGCTTAAAACCGAACAGTTCAATCAAAGGTCATGTCAGAAGAAAGTTAAATAAAGTTAATAAATAAAAGAAAGGCACTGAAACATGTTTTACAACATAAAAATCAATTATCTTTGTACTGTGTTTTTCATGGTATTAGATTTAAGGTTAACAATGAAGATTGGTTGTCGGGATGACAACCTTTTCTTATTTTATAGAAGTGCCTTTTGTGAACCTAATTTAGAATAGATTCTCTCAAATCAAATGATTATCAGCTATATATTTCCATAATGGAGCAGCCTGGACAGCCTGTTTGATACCATCTTTTTTCAATAATATCACAAGCTCGTCTGCTGATAATAAATGTACCGATATATCTTCGGTAGCTTCCAGATTCTGTTCCGCTATCTTTTCTACATCAGTAGCCAGAAAACAATGAGTCATATTGGTATGTGTTCCAGGATTGACCGATATTTCCATATATTTTGTCCAGTTACCGTTCCCGTATCCCGTTTCTTCGAGCAACTCACGTTGTGCAGAAATCTCAAATGAAGGGTCATACTTTTCAGCTACACCTGCGCATAATTCTATCGATGTGTATCCGAGCCCGTGCCTGTACTGGCTAACAAGAATAAATTTCTTGTCTTTTGTGATAGCTATAACATTTACCCAGTCAGGATAATCGAGCAGGTAGTAATCAGGGATTTCATTCCCGTTCGGTAGTTGTATATGCTCACGCCGGACAGTAAGCCAGGGTTGCTGAAAGAGATATTCGCTTTTTAATACTTTCCAGGCTTTGTCATCAGTTTTATTGTTCATTATTGTAGTTTGTCTTATATAAAATCTTTCCTCATAGGAGAAAATGCGTCTATAACTGCACCTTTTTCCAGACAGATAAGTCCGTGCACAGCACCGGAAGGCACGTAAAAGCCATCGCCTTGCGCAAGTTCCTGCGTTTTCCCATCTATAGTAACTTCAAATCTGCCGCTCTCTATGTACGACGATTGCACATGCGGATGGCTGTGCATATCGCCAATACTTCCTTTTTCGAAAGATACTTTTACCAGCATCAGTTCATCATTATATCCCAGTATCTGCCTGGTAACACCATCTCCGACAGTTTCGGTTATTATATCTTTTTGAAGAATGAATTCTTTACTTTTTTTCATATTTAAGTAATTCCAAACTTATTTTTCCAGTACTATAATATTCATAAGGATGCCTTTCAGAGGCTTATCCTTCTCATTCGTTTTCACGTTCTGTATTTTGTCTACAACATCCATGCCTTCTATTACTTCTCCAAAGACTGTGTATTCATTATCCAGATGCGGCGCACCTCCTCTGGTCTTATAATATTCGCGTTGTTCGTCACTGTATGTTATTTCCGGCTTTTGTGTATTTGCCTGCTCTTCGGCATCCGACAGCATCTTATTTTTCAATTCTGTTATGGCTGAGCGATCACCGGTTTTATACAAAGCTTTGATTGTATCCATATTCGCTGATTGCAAGCGGTTATAGATACTTTGTTTCAAACGTTCGAAACGTGTTTTTTCCAGTTCGTTCAATTTATTATCGAAAGCCAACTCGCCGGTAACGATATAAAACTGCGAAGCATCAGAAGCCTTTGTCGGATTCTCAGCGTCACCCCAGCGGGCTGCGCCCAGTGCTCCCCGTTTATGATAATGCAGCGGGAATTTTATTTCGGAAGGAATGGTATCTCCCATCGTTTTATCTTCGGGGATGGAATCTCCATCAGCTATATTGCGGGTTTTGGGATCACCGCCCTGAATCATAAAATCCTTTATTACCCGGTGAAACGTCAGGTCTTTATAAAAACCTTTTTCAGCCAATCTGAGAAAATTGTCTCTATGGATAGGCGTTTCGTTATACAGTTTGATTTTTATATTGCCATAGCTGGTCTGTAATAGCACGACAGGTTCTTTGGGTTTGTTACTGCACATAGTTATTGTTAATAGGATTATAGGTATAAACCAAAGTTTTTTCATATCGGTTTCTTTAAATCAGGTACAAATGTACTCATTCTTAAAACAAGTCATAATAATATGTACTCATCCTTTCCATGGATTTTGTCATATCAAAGCCTGCCACTTCCGCTTTCTTTTTCATGTCCACTTCATTGTCGAATACTTCTGCCTGTTTTGTCGCAAAATGGAATATGACATATTTTATTTCGGCCTTGGAATACAATACAGTCTTTGCCAGCAGCATATTTTTATCGAAAGCAAAAAATGTGATGTTGGAGAGTGCATTTTTAGCTTTGTTTTTCTCCTTGACTATATTTTTTATGCCGCTTTCATCATCCAGAGAACCATATTCCATATCGTCTATGGCGTTTATAGAATAAGGATATATCAGCGGAACGCGGTAGCTGTCCCTGAATCCGGCATAGGTGAAATACGTTTCAGGAATGATGGAGTCGGTCGGCTGCATTGCTTTCAGGCTGTTCATATAAGGTGAATCGTCATAATACATAGTATATGCATCGGTGATAGATTCTACAGCCTGTTCTTTTATTTCGGGTACTTTTTCAATAACGGTATTTACTCCTTTATATACCAGATAGATCCCACAAAAGATGGCAAGTATAAAGAAAAGAATTGCCAACAGGCAACCCGTGTCACGGCTCTTTTTGTTACTCCATTTCACAATAGCCCAGAATATCGCCACTATCATAAACAATCCTGACAAAAGAGTTACTACCAGAAGAATCAAACCTTTTATAACCATAATTCATAATTTTTTATTTCTATTCCGGATATTCTTAGAAACAAAAATAGCTAAATATTATCATATGAGTATCTTTTGAACAAGGCAAACGGCTTTTCAGTTATCAGTAAAAATATTCTTTCACAAAGGTGCAAAGCCTAATCCATCACCATATTTATGTTTATTAACCATATTTGGTTAAAACCTGACACATCTGACAGAATTTTCACTGTTTTATCTTGTCATTTTTGTATACGTTAACCATGTTTAGTTAAAAGGTAACAACGGTAACACGGAAAGCAATTAATAATTAAGAATGAACAATTAATAATTAGCTTGTTATGCTGAGCAGAGCAAAGCATCTCGTATCTTTCTCCGAAAAGGTAACAAAAGTAACAGTTTTTACAGTCAACAGTTAGCAGTCATCAGTTAACAGAAATATAGTTCTTCAACTTATTGCTTAAAACTCATTACTCATTACTTGTTAAAAGGTAACAAAGGTTACACCTTTTCATTCATTTACTAATGCGAATCAGTAGTTGAGATTTAATATTCAATTCCATTAGTCGTTTTTCGTGACTCGGCATAAGCAAAATAAATTTAGCTTCTGCTCTCGCTACTTAAAACGTTCTATTTTTTCTAACGCGCCATCCGGCTTGTTTTTCATTTTGCCTTGATGCAAAACGAAACAAAAAATCAAGGCTGCATCCCTTTGGCGACCCAAAACCGCAGCTCCGGTGGGGCAAAATAATACGGAATCATCCATAGCCGGATTATCAGTCGTGTATAGCAGCTACCCTATTTTGCCCTACACCTCCGCTTTACGGATTGGGTACCCCGCCTGCGGAATGAGGCCAGAACCGCAATGCGGCGACATAGAGTTTCTTCTTGCTTTATCCCCACGTGCGTCAGCCCTTGCGCATTAGTGACGCAGGCGGGGTACCCAATCCGTTGCAGACGGCGTAGAATCAAACGGGGCGGTAGCCCGTGTGTTTGATTCAGACGGCAAAACGGTTTTGGGTCGCCGAGGAACGAAGCGCTAGCTTTTTGCTTACTTTTGGGCAATGCCAAAATGAACGTTTGAGCGCAACGAAGTGGAGCTGAAAATAATAGAACAATTCTATACTACAATAGTTACTTTAACTACTGATTGGCATTAACTAATATGCTAATATGCTAATTTACTAATCATTTTTTCAAAGAACTCTTTTTCTTGTAAACTAGTATACTTCAAAATACATAGATAAACTTCTCCCAAAAAGATAAAACCCATGTGTAGCTTGTCCTGATGTTTTGAAAGAATAAAAAAACGAATACTTTCTTTTGTTTTTCATCCAATAATTTTATTTTTAAGGAAAACAAGGAAACTCGCAAGACAGAATTATCTTTGTCTTTTGTGAATTGTTATTCAAGCTCGTTTTCATAATTTAGTAAATTGTGCTAGATTTGCATGTATAAAAAATGAAATATGGCAAAATACGGAAGAATACTCCTGAAGTTAAGCGGTGAATCCCTAATGGGTGACCAGCAATATGGTATAGATGTTAACCGGTTGAACTCTTATGCCGAGCAGATAAAATCTGTCGCTGATATGGGCATCCAAATCAGCATTGTTATAGGAGGAGGAAATATTTTTCGCGGATTGAGTGGGGCCTCGAAAGGTTACGACAGAGTGAAAGGCGACCAGATGGGTATGTTGGCGACAGTTATCAATAGTCTGGCTTTAAGCTCGGCATTGGTTGCTATCGGTCAAAAAGCCAGAGTTCTGACCGCTATCAGGATGGAGCCTATCGGTGAGATCTACAGCAAATGGAAAGCAATAGAGTCTATGGAAAACGGCGAAGTTGTTATTCTTTCATGCGGCACAGGAAATCCATTCTTTACTACAGATACAGGCTCGTCGCTGCGGGGAATAGAAATAGAAGCTGACGTTATGCTTAAAGGAACACGTGTAGACGGCGTATATACGGCAGACCCGGAGAAAGACCCGACTGCGACTAAATTTGAACGTATATCGTATGACGAAGTTTACACTCGCGGGCTGAAAGTTATGGATATGACAGCTACCGTGATGTGTAAAGAAAATAATTTGCCTATTGTTGTCTTCGATATGGATACTCCGGGTAATCTGGAACGGCTGATGAAAGGCGAGAATATAGGTACTTATGTGCATGCGTAGATACTTAGTATCTCTGATCTCCCTAAAAAGATGACTATAAATTACAATCTTATTTTGCAAATCTTGAAATTATTAAATCTTGAAATATAAATTATGGCAGCAGACCTAAAACAAATCGGACAAAAAGCAGAAGAGAAAATGCAGGCTTCTGTAGAGTTTCTTGATGAAACTCTATCCCGTATACGTGCGGGAAAAGCAAATCCCCATATTCTGGATGGGATAAAACTTGAATATTATGGTTCACTTACCCCACTTAGCGGCGTAGCAGCTATTAATACACCGGATGCGCGAACTATTGTCATTCAACCATGGGAAAAACAAATGCTGAAAGAGGTGGAGAAAGCTATTCTTAACTCCGACGTGGGTATTACTCCTGATAACAACGGGGAGATTATCCGCCTGTCTATTCCTCCTTTGACAGAAGAGCGACGCAAGCAACTGGTAAAACAAGCCAAGCAAGAAGCTGAAGACGCAAAAGTAAGTATCCGCAATGCGCGCCGTGATGCTATCGATTCAATCAAGAAGTCGGTAAAAGACGGGGTTGCAGAAGATATGGCTAAGGATGCGGAAAATGACATGCAGAAACTCCACGATAAATACATTAAGAAAATCGACGATGTATTTGCTTTGAAAGAAAAAGAAATATTGACAGTGTAAAATAATAAGCAAATTCGGAGATTAGCAGATTCGGAAATGAGCAAATCGAGTTTAAAATTTACTAATTTGCTAATCTCCGAATCTGCTTATTTGCTAATTGATATATGAATGGTCTTGTAATAAAAAATACGGGTAGTTGGTATCTGGTACGTACAGATGACGGTAAAAATATCGAATGTAAGGTAAAAGGAAACTTTCGCCTGAAGGGTATACGCAGTACCAATCCTATCGCAGTAGGGGACAGGGTCAGCATTGTTGAAAACAATGAGGGTACCGCTCTGATAACCGAAATAGAAGATCGGAAGAATTATATTATCCGCCGTTCTTCCAATTTATCAAAGCAATCCCATATCCTGGCAGCGAACATAGACCTGTGCTTTCTTATCGTTACAATCAATCATCCGGTGACATCCACAGTCTTTATCGACCGTTTTTTGGCATCGGCAGAAGCCTACCGGGTTCCCGTGAATCTTATATTTAACAAAACGGATGTCTATACAGAGGAAGAGACAGAGTATATGGATGCCCTGATTGATTTATACAATCATATAGGTTATCCGGGTCTCAAAATATCAGCTTTAGAAAAAGACGGAATAGAAGCCCTGCAAGAAAAGATAAAAGGGAAGATAACTTTGTTTTCCGGACATTCAGGTGTCGGGAAGTCTACTCTGATTAATACCCTTATCCCCAATACAGGCCTGAAGACCGGAGCGATATCCGGATATCATGGCAAAGGGATGCATACAACCACCTTTTCCGAAATGATAGAACTATCTCAGGGCGGTTTTATAATAGATACTCCCGGTATTAAAGGTTTTGGCACGGTGTATATGGAGAAGGACGAGATTTTTCATTTCTTCCCCGATATTTTCAAGTTCTCGAAAGACTGCCGTTTTCACAACTGTATTCATATCAATGAACCGGACTGTGCGGTGAGGGCTGCTGTCGAAAAGCATTATATAAGTGAAAGTCGTTATAAGTCGTATCTGAATATGATGGAAGAGGAGGCTGACGAGAAATACAGGAAATAGCCTGATGCATTAAATAATGGAGCATTAAAAATTTGTCATATTTGCATTCCATCAAAATAACCTGACACATATGAAATGGAGATTCGACCTAAAGTCTTTTATCATTTTTCTTATTATATTTGTAATAGAGGTACTTATCGCAAAATTTGTAGATGACAGCTTCATTCGTCCATATGGGGGAGATATTCTGGTTGTTATTCTTATGTATTATTTTGTAAAGACCTTTGTTGAAACGAAAGCTGTTTATATAATTACAGGTGTCGTTTTATTTGCTTACCTTGTAGAAATAGGGCAATACTTCCATTTGGTAGAAGTGCTGGGTATGCAGGATAATAAAATAATGCGTGTAGTTATCGGTTCCTCATTCAGTTGGATGGATATACTCTGTTATACGATTGGAGGAGTCATTTGTTATTTGATAGACAGAGAAAAATGATCAGGTTATGCTACAACAACGGAGGAAAGATTTTTTAATGCGGCTTCTCGAAGAATTCATGAAGAAGTTGCAGCAACTTACAGACAACAGGGAGAAGCTGAGCGATTCGGAGCAGAAAGGTATATTGAACGAATGCTTTACTTTCTTTTCCACCAATTTTCGTACATCAATTACTGACGACTCAGATATATTGATAGAAAAGATAAATGACAGAGATTTGCTGGAACAGTATCCGAAACTCTTGATGATGCAATATGATTTGTCGGAGGAGAGGAATAAGGCAGACCTGCAAAAAGCTCTTGTTCTTATCGAGTATTTGCAAAATACAGATGTCTCCTACTCTTGGGATAGGGTCGTTCTGCGTGAAGATATTCTTCATCGCCTCGACAATAACGATTAAATTTAAAAGGTTAATGCCTAGAACTCATATTTTATTATAACTTTGGTGCTATAAGCTATTTGTGAGCCAATGGAATCGATGGAAGCTGCAGATAATTTAATTCTTATTTTCCAAATTCTGTATGTAGTTACAGCATTAGGTACGATGATAGTTGTCATCTCGGAAAACAGGAATCCCTTGAAAACTATTTCATGGGTGCTTATCTTGTTGCTACTGCCTTTGGTCGGACTCATTATCTATTATTTTTTTGGAGAGGATAGTCGCAAACAGCGCCTTATCTCCCATAAGATGTACAAGAAGCTTAACCGCCGTTCTATAGGCCGCAAAGAATTACTCGAGACATTGAATCCGCCCGCCGAACAAAAAGGATTGGTAAATCTTCTGAACAGATTAAAGGGCGCACCCTTATACGGGGGGAGTAATGTTATTTTTTATTCGAGTGGTATAGCAAAATTTGATGCCCTTTTCGAAGAACTTGAAAAAGCACGGAAGCACATCCACATACAGTATTATATTTTCCTTGACGATGAGATAGGCCGGAAAACCCGTGATATTCTTGTGCGTAAAGCAGCAGAAGGTGTAGAGGTGCGTCTTATATATGACGATGTGGGATCATGGAAAGCTAAACGTCGCTTTTTTAAGGAAATGCAGGTGCAGGGCATTGAAGTCCAGCCGTTCCTTAAAGTCGCATTTAAGTTTTTAACCAGCCGGGTTAACTATCGTAATCACAGAAAAATTGTAGTTATAGACGGTAAAGTAGGATTTGTTGGAGGGATGAATATTGCCGACAGATATATTAACGGGGTGAGCTTCGGGACTTGGCGCGACAGTCATATTAAGATAGAAGGTAAGGCTGTAGCCGGATTACAGACATCTTTTCTGATAGACTGGTACTCTTCCCGTAAAGAATTTCTGGCTTCCGATACATATTACCCTGTTTTGGAAAGTAAGGGCGATAATCTGATACAACTTGTTACCAGTGGGCCCGTAGGCCCGTTTAAAGATATTCATCTCGGCATTTTACAGGCAATATCGAATGCAAAGGAATGCATTTATATTCAAACTCCTTATTTTGTACCCACCGACGCATTATTGCTCGCTCTTCAGATGGCATCGATGCGAGGAGTAGATGTAAGGCTAATGCTTCCGCGGCATTCAGATACTACATTTGTGCATATCGCATCTATGTCATACCTGAAGGATGTACTGGATGCAAAAGTAAGTGTGTTTTTCTATGAAGCCGGATTCCTGCATTCAAAGTTGATGGTTATTGATAATTCTCTGACGATAACCGGTTCGGCAAATATGGATGTGCGGAGTTTTGAGCATAATTTTGAAATAGACGCATTTATATATAATGAAAATACTTGTGATGCGGCAAAGGATATATTTTTCAGAGATATGGAGCAATCCTCTCTGTTATCGGCCGAAGAGTGGGATAAGAGGTCGAGATTTGAGAAATTTAAAGAATCGGTTATGCGGTTGTTCTCCCCGTTGTTATAACTCAAGCCTTATAAAAATAGAATGAATAAGAAACTATCGATATTGTGTTTAGGTTATCTGATTAGTTTTGCGGTGAGCGCTCAGAAAATAAATATATCGCTACCCGAACAGTCAAATAAGGAATATGCATTTATCCTGAGTAAAGGTATAAAGCAGGATACTATTCAAAGAGGGACACTTTCGTTTGCCGGTGATGTGATAATTAACATACCTGAAGAAGAAAAATATTATGTGGGCATGGGATCGCTTCAGATAAAAGATGCTATGCCATTAAATATAATTGTTAATAATGAAGATTTTAGCGTAGAGCAAGCCTCCGATCGGAAATATATATTCAAAAATTCCCCGGAAAATGAATATTTATATTCTGTGATACAAGAAGGGGCCCGGCCGGTTCAGGATACAACGCTCTATGCTTCATCTTTTATCGGATTGGTTCGTTATATGCAGCAATTGAACAGGCTGATTACTCAGGGCGGAAGCCTTATGGATAAAGCTAATGCCCGCTTGTATGCGTTAAATCAGCTCGATGTGGATAAGCTCTACTCCAGCGGTATATGGTATAATATTATAGACGGATTGACCCGTTTGACAGCCGATCAGCAGTTGATGGCCGAAGATATGGTACGTCTGATGAAACGTATAAAATCACAAGAGGCTTTTGAGCATCTCGCTGATAATTTAATTCTTATTGCCGAACAATACGGATGGGATGATGCTTTTGATATTATAGTACCTTATATAGAAGAATCGGGGAGAATAGCTGTTCCGCAAGGTCGGATATTTGATGCATTTGCATTAGCTAAAGTTCGCAAAGGAACACCCGCTCCGGTTTTGGAGGGTTTGTCGCCGTCGTTAACAGAAGCCGGATATAACCGTACACTATTAGTTTTCTATCAGCCCGATTGTGAGAATTGTCATACTCAAATAGAACGATTGATAAGTGATTATCCAAGACTAAAGGAACAAAATATCCGTATAGTGTCCATATCCTCGGATACAAATAAGGATCTGTTTGCCGAAGATGTAAAGCATTTTCCATGGCCTGATTCTGACAAGCTCTGTGATTATAAGGGCTTTGCCGGTGTTAACTTTGTCGGATATGGAATAATGAGCACTCCTACATTCTTTTTATTAGATGAGAAAGGAGTGGTAATAAAACGCTATGCTTTAGTCGCAGGGATTGATTTCAATACCAGCCTGAAAGAAGAAAAATGAAGTTTTTTCACCAAAATAAAGATATTTTTATTTGTATTAGTTAAAAAAACTATATCTTTGTGGCTTGTATGTTCTGTTTGGATAACTGGACTTAGATTTATAGAGTTAAAGAAATAATTATTGAAATAGTAAATCTTAATAAGTTATTTATTAAGTAATTTATATGAGCAAAAAAGTTGCACTCATCACAGGCGTTACAGGACAGGATGGAGCATATCTATCTGAATATTTGATAAAAAAGGGTTATACAGTCCATGGTATTAAAAGAAGATCATCTTTGTTTAATACAGATCGTATAGACCATTTGTATCAAGATCCGCATGATGAGAACCGAAATATGATACTTCATTACGGAGATATGACGGATAGTATGAATCTTACTCGTATTATCGGTGATGTTCAGCCTGATGAGATCTATAATCTTGCAGCGATGAGTCATGTAAAGGTTAGTTTCGATACTCCTGAATATACAGCTAATGCCGATGGGATAGGTCCACTCAGGATTTTAGAAGCGGTTCGTTTATTAGACCTGACAGAAAAAACCAGGATATATCAGGCATCAACATCCGAATTGTATGGATTGGTGCAGGAGATACCGCAGAAAGAAACAACGCCGTTTTACCCTAGAAGTCCTTATGCAGTTGCAAAATTGTATGCGTATTGGATTACTGTAAACTATAGGGAGGCATATGGTATGCATGCCAGCAATGGCATTCTGTTCAACCATGAATCTCCATTGAGAGGTGAAACTTTTGTAACAAGAAAGGTTACCCGTGCTGTTTCCCGTATAGCTCTCGGGCTTCAGAAGAAAGTATACATGGGGAATTTATCTAGCAAAAGAGACTGGGGGCATGCTAAGGACTATATAAAAGCGATGTATCTCATTCTTCAGCAAGATACTCCCGATGATTATGTAATTTCCACAGGAGTAACTACAACAATCCGGGACTTTATAAAAATGTCATTTATGGAGTTGGGTGTTGAAGTGGAATTTAAGGGAGAAAATGAAAAAGAAGAAGGTTATATCGTTAGTATAAATGACGATGTTTTCTCAAAAGTAGTTGGTGAAGAATATTTATCTTCCTTTAAGAAAAGAGTAGGAGAAGTTGTAGTCGGTGTTGATCCGGCCTATTTTCGTCCCACAGAAGTTGAAATATTGATTGGAGATAATACTAAAGCCAGAACTAAGCTAGGATGGGAACCAACCTATGATCTTAAGGCTCTTTGCCAGGATATGGTAGTTCATGATATTGAGCTGATGAAAAAAGAGGAGTTCTTGAAAAATGGTGGATATCGGATTTTGAATTACTTTGAGTAAGGAGGAACGGTAGATAATAAATGATAAAAAAAGACGATAAAATATATATAGCCGGACACAGAGGATTAGTTGGCTCTGCAATTCTCAGGAATCTGAAGGAAAAAGGGTATACTAATTTTATATTAAAAACCCATGCAGAACTTGATCTGACTAGTCAAGCGGAAGTTGCCGATTTTTTTGCAAAAGAAAAACCTGAATACGTCTTTTTAGCAGCAGCTAAAGTTGGGGGTATAGTGGCTAATAATACATATCGCGGCCAGTTTATATATGAAAATTTGATGATTCAGAATAATGTTATTCATCAATCATATGTAAATAATGTGAAAAAATTAGTATTTTTGGGCAGTTCTTGTATTTATCCCAAAGAAGCATTTCAGCCGATGTCTGAAAACGCTCTGCTGACAGGGCCTTTGGAATATACGAACGAACCGTATGCTATAGCGAAAATCGCAGGATTAAAAATGTGTGAGAGTTATAACATTCAGTATAATACAAATTTTATAGCTGTAATGCCCACAAATCTGTACGGACCGAATGATAATTTTAATTTGGAAACATCACATGTCCTGCCTGCCATGATTCGCAAGATTCACTTAGGGAAGTGTCTCGAAGCAAATGCCTGGGATATCATAAGGAAAGATTTTGACTTACGCCCGATAGAAGGTACAACAGGAAAGTCTTCAGAAGCAGAGATTCTTAATGTTATGTCTAAATATGGTGTTAAGAAAGTTGGACCTGATGTTCAGGTTGAGTTATGGGGCTCAGGAAAACCTATGCGGGAATTTCTCTGGAGTGATGAAATGGCTGATGCAACTGTTTTTGTAATGGAGTCTGTAAACTTTTTAGACTTAATTAGTGTTATAGAAGGTAAAGAAATCCGAAATACACATATTAATGTGGGGGCAGGTGTTGAAATATCGATAAAAGATGTCGCGAATATTATAAAAAGAATAGTGGATTTTTCAGGAAAGCTGTGGTTTAATACAGAAAAACCTGATGGAACTATGAGAAAATTGTCAGATGTCTCTAAGTTGAATTCATTGGGATGGAAACATAAGGTTGAAGTAGAAGAAGGTTTAAACCGGATGTATTCGTGGTACAATAAATATATAGTAGATTAATAAATAGTGTTTAATTATAATTTAAAAGATTGATTATGAAAAAAGTAAGTTTACTTTTAGTTTTAGTTTTTGCGGCTATTACTATTTCTGCTCAGGAGAGTGGATTTAGCACAAAAGCTGGCCGTAAAGCAACTTTTGCGCGTAACGGTTTTTGGGACAATTGGTTTATTGGATTTGGTGCTGGAGCTAATTTTGTACAAGGCGATAGCAACAAAGATGCAGATTTCCTGAATCGTCTTACAGTTGCTCCAACTATTCAGGTTGGTAAATGGTACAACCCTTATATTGGAGGTCGTTTGAAATTCCAAGGAGGTTCTTTGCACAATTTCCAAAACAATGCTACTGACATGATCCATAACAAATATTTCGGTGTAGAAGCTGATGTTATGTGGGATGTAACTAACTATCTAGGAAAGTACAACGAAAAACGTGTTTATAGCCTTATCCCTTATGTAGGTATCGGTGGTGCTATCGGTTGGGACTACAAATTGGATGGTAACACTCACCCAGGTGGAAAACAAAGAAACTTCACTATCAACGGTGGTATCATCAACAAATTCAAATTCTCTAACAGAGTAGCTTTGGATATCGATTTGTCTGCTATGTTGCTTAAAGAAGCTTTCAACCACGGGGGGGCAAACTCTTATGATGGTTTGGTGGCTGCTTCTGCCAGCTTGGTATTCAAAGTAGGTAAGAAAACTGATTTCTCTGAAGCTTTATTGATGGATCAAGGTCTTATCGATGACTTGAATGGTCAGATCAACAAACTTCGTCAGGAAAACGACAGACTTCGTAACCAAAAACCAGAAGTTGTTGAGAAAATTGTTACTAAAGACTGTCCTAAATGTCCTGAAACTAAAGGTTCATTCGTGTCTAACGTAGTGTTCTTCCGTCTAGGTAGCGCTAATATCGACAAGAACCAAGAAGTTAGCATCTTTAACACAGCTAAATATCTTCAAGATAATCCTAGCGCTAAAGTTAAAGTTGTAGGTTACGCAGACAAGAAAACAGGTACTCCTTCTATCAATGAAAAACTTTCTGAAAAACGTGCTAAGAATGTAGCAAACGAGTTGATCAAGAAGTACAACATCGATAGCAACCGTGTAACTGTAGAATGGAAAGGTGACACAGTACAACCATATGCTGAAAATGCATGGAACCGTGTTGCAATTTTCGTAGCTCAATAATCTGAGTCAGAAATATAGAAAAAGAGAGTAGGATTCCTACTCTCTTTTTTTGTTATGTCTTTTCTGATATAGAATAATTAAAGGCGAAACGATGCCTCCTATAAATAGGAGACTGTATGTTAAGTTATATATACAGTCTCGTCATTTCTTTATCTGCAGAAAATAATAAGACCCGGACTATAATATTAGCCGGGTCTTATTATTTCTATAATTAAAGATAAATTTTATCTTTTTATTTTACAGTCTCGGTTTCAGTATCTGCTTTCTCCTCTACTACTTCCTCCTCTTTCTCGAAGTCGATATTTGCATTAATAAGAATATTATACCATCCTATTATCTTCTTAATGTCGGTTGGATACACACGGTCCCGATCAAAGTCAGGAAGTATTTCCAGGAAATATTTCTTCAATTCGTCCGGCTTTGCACTAGTACTGATGGAAGCTTTCTCTCCGTTTTCCTTTTGTTTGATGGATCCCAGAATGCCTTTCAATGGGGCGTCATCAGTTTCTGTATAAATAGATATATCTCCAAGGGATACAACTTTGTCTCGTGCATGTATAGGCATTTTCTTGCCATCTACCAATGACTTTACGATAACCATGTTTTTTGCGCTCGAAATAAGTTTATACAACCCCGGTTTACCGGAAACGGATAAGATTGTTTTTAACATAACAATTTAATTTAGTTTTAGTATTATTATTGTTTTATTCTTTCAGTCAAGCGACAAAAATAATGCTAAAGCTATTAATAACCATATTTACTATATAGAAAAATATAAAAGTATTTGTTAAGATATTAAAATACAGCGTATTTGCTTTTAGAATATCTTTTTATATACATGGCAATAAGGCTTTGTCCCCTTATGCTCATAATATTGTTGGTGATAGTCCTCTGCTTTCCAGAATGTAGACAGCGGTTTTAACATAGTGGCTACTTTATATCCTTTACCTTCCAGTATTTTTATATATTTCTCTGCTACTTCTTTTTCTTTTTCGTCAGCATAGAATATACAGGATAGATATTGCGGGCCTATGTCGGGACCCTGACCATTTGTTTGAGTAAAGTCATGCGTTTCGAAGAATAACTTCACCAAGTCTTCGTAAGTGGTCTTAGATGCGTCATATTCCACCTCGGTGGTTTCCAGATGCCCTGTGTTCTTCTGACAAACCTGCTCATAACTCGGGTGGTCTACGTGACCGCCCATAAAGCCAACGGATGTATGCGCTACACCGTTGGCCTTCATAAAATAATACTCTGTGCCCCAAAAACAACCTGAGGCGAAATAAGCTTTCTTAATCATTTTATTTTCTTCCGGAATAAATTTTAGAGAAATAGAATTAACGCAATGTCTTGTTTCTTTGGCTGTGAACCCCTCATTGAGGAACACATGCCCGAGATGTGCCCCGCAATTGTTGCAGATAATCTCGGTACGCATCCCGTCAGCATCAGGTACACGTTTTACCGCCCCTTTTATTTCATCATCGAAAGAAGGCCATCCGCAATGCGAATCGAACTTATCAGATGAATTATATAATGGAGTATTACATCTTTTGCAGACATATACGCCTTTCCGTTTATTGTTTATGTATTCACCTGTATATGGCGCTTCAGTTCCTTTGTGTAGAATTACACGTTCTTCCTCCGGTGTTAGTTTATTATAATTCATATTTTCGTTATTTGTTTTATTTTGACTCCGGACACATGATATCCCCATCAGGGCTATGCATAATAAGTATATCAACCGTTTCATATCTATTCTTTCTTTTTATAATAACTACGGAAAGCAAACAGCTTTCTTTTTTTCAAATACGATGGATCATACATCTGGGAATAAGCCTCCCGTTCGAATGAAATATTTTCATATGCTCTTAACCTGTTTTTATATTGTATCAACCTGATGAGCCATTCAAGTATATAGCATAGATAAAATAAAACAATCAGCATCTCCTGCATTTGCCGGGTGTGAATCTGTTCATGATTCTTCTCTGCCTCACTCAACGTACCATAGTCCTTACGTACAATAATTAATCCAAGCAGATTAATTGCGCCGAAGTCTTTTGGTGGAAAATGTTTACTATATATTATTCTCATCTTGGTTTTGTCCAACAAAAATATCTTCGAAAGCAAATGTTCACAAGTTTTTTGAGGCAAATTTTGTTAAAGGCTATATTTTGAATAACTTTCGCTCTCTTTAAAACAAATCAGTATGGAATTAGTTTATGCCTCTATTATACTAGTATTGGCAATTGTGCTTGTCCTTTTTATGCAGAAAGGAAATAAGCAGCGTGAGCAGGAGTTGAAGAATGAGATCAACCGTTTGTCGGCAGATAAAGATGCTGTACAAAAAGAGCAAATGGAGAAAATCCGCGAAATAGCCGAAACAAGAGCTTTGTTACAGTCGAAGGATGAACAGCTGCGGCTTCAACAGGAAGAGCTTCTCAATACCCGTGCTCAACTCAATAAGGATTTCCAGATACTGGCCAATCAGATACTGGAAGAGAAAACGCTTCGTTTCACGGATATGAACAGGTCGAATATGGAAGCTATCCTGAAGCCTCTGAATGAGAAGCTTGTAGAGTTTAAAGTAAAAGTAGAGGAAACCTATGATAAAGAATCTAAGCAGCGTTTTTCTCTCGAAGAGCGTATCAGGGAACTTGTCGCCCTTAACAATCAGATCAGCGAAGATGCCAATAATCTGACTAAGGCCTTAAAAGGCAATAATAAAATACAGGGAAACTGGGGTGAAATGATACTCGAATCTATTCTTGAAAAGTCCGGGCTGAAAAAAGGAGAAGAGTATTTTACCCAGGAATTCATTGTGGATGAGAATGGTAACCGTATCCGTAATACACAGGATAAGTACATGCAACCTGATGTTGTGGTTGTATATCCCGGCGGGAGGAAGATAATTATAGATTCAAAGGTATCCCTGAGCGCTTATGTCAGGTATGTGGAGGCGGACTCTGACGACATTAAGCTGATAGCGGAGAAAGAGCATGTGATATCCATTAAGCAACATATAGACGAACTGAGCCAGAAATCTTATCAGGACTATGTAGAGTCTCTCGATTTTGTAATGATGTTTATTCCTAACGAGCCTGCATATATACTGGCAATGCAGCTCGATTCAACTCTTTGGGACTATGCCTACCGCAAGCGTATCTTGCTGATTAGCCCGACTAACCTGATTGCGTCATTGAAGGTCGTTTCCGACTTGTGGAAACGGGAGTATCAGAGCCGTAATGCCATTGAGATTGCCAAGCGGGGTGCTGCTCTCTATGATAAATTCGCAGGCTTTGTGGATACACTTCAGGATGTAGGCAAGAATATAGAGCGTTCTCAAAAATCGTATGATAAAGCATTCTCCCAGTTAAAAGAAGGTAATGGAAATCTGATGCGTCAGGCAGAAATGCTTAAAGAATTGGGAGTTAAGGCTCAAAAAGAACTTCCGGATAGTAATATATAGTTAAATATTGCTAATTTTTAAAAGAAGAACGTCAAAACATGTTTTATAACATAAAAATCGATTATCTTTGTACTGTGTTTTTCATGGTATTAGATTTAAGGTTAACAATGAAGATTGGTTGTCGGGATGACAACCTTTTCTTATTTTATAGAAGTGCCTAAATCTATCTGCAAATTGCTTTTAAGTGAAAAGTTGACAAACCTGACACTTTTTACTCTTTTTTATCTGTTGTCTTTTCCCAAATCATTTAGATTCTGTAATTAGATGTCAAAGAACCTTTGATATATAGATAAAGAAACCTGAAATTAATAACTGACTATTTTGAATAAGATGTATCCATAATTCCGGATAGTATAGGGATTGGTATGTGAAAGAAAGCGCACATCTTAATTCGTATTAATGTAAAGAAATAACTATCTTTGCGCCAATAAAAATCGCAATAAATACCCGGTTATGGAATACAATTTTAAAGAGATTGAAAAACGTTGGCATCAGTATTGGATCGACCACAAAACCTACAAAGTAACAGAAGATTACAACAAACCAAAATATTATGTACTCGATATGTTCCCTTATCCTTCAGGAGCAGGCTTGCATGTTGGTCATCCACTGGGGTACATCGCCTCTGATATTTTTTCCCGATACAAACGTTTGAAGGGCTTCAATGTCCTTCATCCGATGGGCTATGATGCCTATGGGCTTCCAGCCGAGCAATATGCCATACAGACAGGTCAGCATCCGGCTGTTACTACAGCGCAGAATATAAACCGCTATCGGGAACAACTGGATAAGATTGGCTTCTCCTTCGACTGGAGCCGCGAAATTCAGACATGTGATCCCAGATATTATAAATGGACACAATGGGCATTTATACAGATGTTCAACAGCTATTATTGCTATGATGAAGATCAGGCACGTCCGATCGCTGAATTGATTGATGCTTTTGAACAAGTGGGTACGAACGGCCTGAATATAGCTTGCAGTGAAGAATTACAATTTACCGCGGATGAATGGAAAGCATATTCTGAAGAGAAAAAACAGGAAATATTGCTTAACTACCGTATCGCATATCGCAGCGAGACCAAAGTAAATTGGTGTCAGGCTCTAGGTACGGTATTGGCTAACGATGAGGTCATCAATGGCTTGTCGGAGCGTGGTGGATATCCTGTTGAACAGCGTTTGATGCGCCAGTGGAGCTTGCGTGTATCGGCTTATGCCCAGCGTTTGCTTGACGGTTTGGACAAGATAGACTGGAGTGAATCCATCAAGGAAACCCAACGCAACTGGATTGGACGGAGCGAAGGAGCAGAAATGCAATTCAGCGTGAAAGATTCCGATGTGAAATTCGATATCTTCACCACCCGTGCCGATACGATCTTCGGGGTTACCTTTATGGTGCTTGCTCCTGAGAGCGATTATGTATCTCAGGTCACCAAGCCGGAACAAAAAGCAGAAGTTGACGCTTATATTCAGGCTACAAAACGCCGTACAGAACGTGACCGCCTGATGGATAAAAAGGTATCCGGCGTATTTACTGGATCATATGCTATAAATCCGTTGAACGGCAAAGAAATCCCTATCTGGATATCGGATTATGTGCTTGCCGGATACGGAACAGGCGCTATTATGGCAGTACCCGGACACGATAGTCGTGACCATGCTTTTGCGAAGCATTTCAATCTGCCTATCATTCCGTTGATAGAAGGTTGTGATGTATCGGAAGAAAGTTTCGATGCCAAAGAGGGTATCATGATGAATTCCGGTTTCCTGGATGGCCTGACTGTAAAAGATGCTATCGAAAAAGCCCGTGAATATATCAAAGAACATAAGCTGGGACGTATAAAAGTAAATTATCGTTTACGCGACGCTATTTTCTCTCGTCAGCGTTATTGGGGAGAACCATTCCCTGTTTATTATAAAAACGGCTTGCCATACATGCTTCCAATAGATAAGTTGCCTTTGGAATTACCGGAAGTGGATAAGTATCTGCCGACCGAAACGGGTGAACCACCGTTGGGACGCGCCACAAAATGGGCTTGGGATACAGTAAACAATGTGGTGGTAGAAACATCGAAAATAGATAATAAGACTATATTCCCGCTTGAGTTGAATACCATGCCGGGCTTTGCCGGTTCGTCCGCTTACTACCTGCAATATATGGACCCATATAATGCGAAGGAATTGGTATCGAAAGAAAAAGATGAATACTGGCGCAATGTCGACTTGTATATCGGGGGAACCGAGCATGCTACAGGCCACCTTATATATAGCCGTTTCTGGGATAAGTTCCTATATGATATAGAAGTTTCGTGTGAAGAAGAGCCGTTCAAAAAGTTGATTAATCAGGGAATGATACAGGGACGTAGCAGTCTTGTATATCGTATAAACGGGACTAATAAATTTGTATCTGTGAATTTGAAAGATCAGTATGAAACAACAGAAATCCATGTGGATGTAAACATTGTAAGTAATGATATTCTGGATATAGATGCATTCAGAGCATGGCGTCCTGAGTATGCAGATGCCGAGTTCATCTTTGAAGATGGTAAATATATATGCGGATGGACTATTGAAAAGATGGGAAAAAGATATCACAATGTGGTAAATCCGGATGATGTTGCTGAAAAATATGGTGCGGATACCCTTCGCATGTATGAAATGTTTTTGGGGCCATTAGAGCAATCCAAACCTTGGGATATGAACGGTATTGACGGGGTGCACCGTTTCTTGCGCAAAACATGGAGCCTGTTTTACAAAGGAGATGATTTTACCGTAACAGACGAGCAGCCGACAAAGGAAGAATTAAAATCATTGCATAAGCTGATAAAGAAAGTTTCGGGCGATATAGAGACATTCTCATTCAATACATCTGTTGCCGCCTTTATGATCTGTGTAAATGAACTGACTGCCGCTAGATGTAGCAAGAGAGCGGTTTTACAAGAGTTTCTTGTCATTCTTGCACCGTTTGCGCCGTTTGTCGCGGAGGAACTTTGGCGTGCTTTAGGTAATACAACTACTATCTTCGATGCCGAATGGCCGGCATTTAAAGAAGAATATCTGGCGGAAGATTCGTTCCGTTATGGGGTGGCGTTCAATGGTAAAGTACGTTTCGATATAGAATTCCCAGCGGACGCTGTTCAGGCTGATGTGGAAGAAACCGTATTAAAACATGAACTTGCTCAAAAATGGCTTGAGGGTAAAACTCCTAAGAAAATCATCTTTGTACCAAAGAAAATGATTAATGTTGTTTTGTAAATAGAGATGAATGCTCTGAAAAAACGGATAGAAGGCATGCCTAAAAGATACCTGAAAGAATTTTACTGGAAAGATTATGTATCTATATTCTTTGGCCTTGCGCTTTATGCTGTTGGGCTTATCGGATTTATAAAACCGGTCGGGATTGTTACAGGGGGGCTTACGGGTATAGCCCTTCTTGTGGAGTATGCATCGGGAATACCGCTTCAATATACATATTTTTTCACAAACTGTGCATTGCTCTTGGTAGCCTTGAAACTTCTGGGTTTCAAGTTTATGATAAAGACCATTTATGGAGTTATCGTACTTACTTTCTTGCTCACTCTCTGTCAGACATATATAATCGAACCTATTGTGAAGAATGAGCCGCTTCTGTCGGGTGTAATAGGGGGAATGATGTGCGGAACGGGTATAGGCCTTGTTTTCAGTGCCAACGGTAGTACCGGAGGGACAGACATTGTAGTGGCACTGATAAATAAATATAAGAATATTGCTTTTGGCAGGGGGATGCTCCTTTGCGACTTTATTATCATCTCTTCTTCATATTTTCTTTTTTACGATTATCAGAAGATCGTTTACGCCCTGATAGTGATGGGTGTGATGACGTATTGCATCGATATGGTTATCAATGGTTTCCGGCAGTCGGTGCAGGTGCTCATCTTTTCTGAAAAATACGAAATAATAGCTACCGCGATAAATCAGGAATTACATAGGGGATGCACGGTTTTGGATGGCACAGGCTGGTATTCGAAGAAGCCTACCAAAGTGATCATTGTACTGGCTAAAAGAACAGAGGCTGTAGAAATGTTCCGCCTGATAAAGAGTATAGATGAGAAAGCATTTATATCCCAAAGTACAGTACGGGGCGTTTACGGTGAAGGTTTTGATAAAATAAGGACCTGACCTTATGGACCTCAGAGGCGAACATATCATACTCACCGGAGCTTCCTCCGGTATAGGCAGAGAGATACTTGATATTCTTGCTTCATACAACGGAGTGAAAATTCTTGCTGTAGCCCGTCATATAGATGAAATACCGGAGGTTGAGGGCGTGGTGTACCCATTCTCTGCTGATGTCAGTTCTGCAGAGGGAGTAGATAAGGTTTTTGATCAAGCACAGCAGATATTCGGACATATTGATATTTTTATAGCTAATGCAGGGTTTGCATATCTAGAAAGGCTGGAAACCCCCGATTGGCAGCATATCCGAAAAGTCTACGATCTGAATGTGTTTTCTCCGGTTTATTCATTGGAAAGACTTGTTGCTCTCAATAAGGGCAGACCGGTAGCTTTTGCCTGTACTATTTCAGGGGCGGGATTAGTTTCCTTGCCGGCCTATTCACTCTATTGTTCTACAAAAGCCGCTCTGCATCATTTTGTACAGACTTACAGATATGAGAAAGCGAATAACCTCCAATTGACTGCGGTTTATCCTGTAGCTACCCGCACTGCTTTTTTTGATAAGGCTACAGGTGAAGAAGATACCCCTCTTCCTTTTCCTGCGCAAGATGCGAAGACTGTTGCAAGGAAGTATATAAAAGGTATTGAGAAAGGTAAGAAGAATGTTTATCCATCTACTTTATTCCGTTTATTATATCCTATTGGCAGAGCGTTTCCTTTTTGCCTGAAAGTATATTCACTATTGGAGATGAAGAAAGTGAGGAAGTGGTTAGGGCTTTAATAGTTCCTTTTTCTTTTTGAACCTTTGGAAAAGTATATAGCCCGCTATTCCTATTATTATTCCGAATATAATTCCTATCATTACGTCGAACGGGTAATGTTTGGCCA
This sequence comes from Dysgonomonas sp. GY75, assembly GCF_015234155.1. Lineage (NCBI taxonomy): Bacteria > Pseudomonadati > Bacteroidota > Bacteroidia > Bacteroidales > Dysgonomonadaceae > Dysgonomonas > Dysgonomonas sp. GY75. The sequence continues at coordinate 347,289 of NZ_JADCLQ010000012.1, read as the reverse complement.
CGTAAATCCGGCTATATGCAACCACTGCTGCCCATAAGACGGCAATATAACCGTAGAATCTTTTCTTTCGAAAGAAGAGAAGGAAAAATACAGCCATCGTAAAAGTAGTAGCTGAATGAGACGAGAAGAAACTAAAACTATTGCTATATTTTTCTATTGCGTGAATCGTGCCTTCCCATAATTCGTTATGAATAGGGCGGGGCCGTTCTATAATCAGTTTTATTATATTTGTAAGCAGGGCGCTGACTCCGGTGGATAAGAGAAAAAAGAATACTCCTGTTTTCTTCCATACTTCCGCTTTGAAGTAGATTAGGGCAGACATGGCCAGACAGGCCATAATCCAGTTTGTGTAGGAACTGAGAAAGAGCATGATGGGATCGAGCCAGTTAGCGTGTTTTCCATTGAGGAATAGAAAAAGTTCTTCGTCCCAATACCGTAATTTATCTAACATATTTGTTCATTTATTAATGAATTGGAAATGCAAAGGAAATATATTATGGTTATATCCCATAATAAAATTTATCTCTTTTGCTTTTTTTGTAAAAGTTTATCTATGTATTTTGAAGTATACTAGTTATCAGTTTACTAGTTTACAAGAAAAAGAGTTCTTTGAAAGAATGAAATGGATTTAAGGATTTAATGTTTAAAAATATAAAGATTGGGAAATGTGTAACCTTTGTAACCTTTTAACAAGTAATAAGTTTTAAGTAATGAGTACAAAGTTGAAAGAACTGTATTTATGTTTACCCTAAAGTCTCTTGTGCGATAGCCTAAGCTAATGGCTAATAGCTATCAGCTAAAAGCTGAAATATGTGTAACCTTTGTTACCTTTTTGGTGAAACTGTAGGGGCGAAACATTTTTTGCCCGCGATAACTAACGGGCGAAAGATGTTTCGCCCCTACAAAAACGATAAAAATAGCTGTTACTTTTGTTACCTTTTAACAAGTAATAAGTATTGAGTAATAAGTTGAAAGTTGTATGAGACATGAGATACGAGTAGACAAGACACGAGATATGAGTTGTGATGGTTGTTTACTGACGAGATACTTTGCTCTGCTCTGCTCAGTAAGCTAATTATTAATTTTTCATTCTTCATTCTAAATTACTTTCCCTGTTACCTTTGTTACCTTTTAACAGTTAGGGGTTACAAGATACTTTATTTTATTTCACGCAAAGACGCAAAGGTGCGAAGTTTTTATAAGCTATGGATTGTTTACTGCTGACTGTTAACTGTAAAAGCTGTTAACTGTTAGCTGAAAAGTGTGTGTAAATTAAATATATTGATGTAAATTTGTATCCGAACATATGGAAGAAACATTCGACATACACCGAGGAAATATAAACGACAGTGAAAAGGAGTTTGAAAATGCCTTGCGCCCGCTTACTTTTAATAGTTTCAGTGGACAAAGCAAGGTGGTGGAAAACTTGCAGGTTTTTGTCACAGCGGCCAAAATGCGGGGTGAATCACTGGATCATACCCTCTTGCATGGTCCGCCTGGATTAGGTAAAACCACATTGTCGAATATCATAGCAAATGAACTGGGAGTGGGGTTTAAGATAACTTCGGGCCCCGTATTGGATAAGCCCGGGGATCTGGCTGGACTACTCACCTCTCTTGAGCCAAACGATGTACTTTTTATAGACGAGATACACCGTTTATCGCCTGTCGTGGAAGAATATCTGTATAGTGCGATGGAAGATTACCGTATTGATATTATGATAGATAAGGGCCCTAGCGCGCGTTCTATACAGATAGATCTGAATCCGTTTACTCTTATTGGCGCCACTACCCGGAGCGGTTTACTTACAAGTCCATTACGCGCCCGTTTCGGTATCAATATGCATCTGGAGTATTACGATATAGAAACACTGACGAATATTATCCTGCGCTCGGCTAATATACTCGATGTTCCTACCTCTAAAGAAGCCTCTGTAGAGATAGCTTCCCGCAGCAGGGGCACTCCGCGTATTGCGAACGCATTGCTGCGCCGGGTACGCGATTTTGCGCAGGTAAAAGGTTCCGGCAAGATAGATAAGGCCATTGCGGCCTATTCGCTGGAAGCTCTTAATATTGACAAATACGGATTGGATGAGATAGATAATAAGATTCTTCTGATCCTTATCGATAAATTTAAGGGGGGGCCTGTCGGTATCTCTACTATTGCAACGGCTTTAGGTGAAGACGGAGGTACAATAGAAGAGGTCTATGAGCCGTTCCTTATCAAAGAAGGGTTTATGAAACGCACACCCCGCGGGCGGGAAGTCACCGAGCTAGCCTACAAGCATTTGGGCCGGAAAAGAGAAAGCGAGCAGGGATTCTTGTTTTAATTATGAATTATGAGTTATAAGTTATAAGTGGTTCTTACTGATAACTGATAACTGTTGGCTGATAACTGATTTTGAATTTAGAACTATTTATAGCGAAACGTATCCATTTTAATGGAGAGAAAGGGGAGAAGCGGGCTTCTTCTCCTGCCATTAAAATCGCTGTTGCCGGAGTGGCAATAGGCTTGGCGGCTATGATACTGGCTCTGTCTATCGTTGTGGGCTTCAAAAAAGAGGTGCGCAACAAAGTTGTAGGTTTTGGTTCCCATATACAAATCACCAATCTGGCAAACAACAGTACTTACGAAACACAGCCCGTATGCGTCAGTGCTGAGCTGATAAGCCAGCTCGAAAAGACAGAAGGGGTTAAACATGTAGAGGTATTTGCCACAAAGCCCGGCATAATAAAAACTGATAGTGCCTTCCAGGGTGTTGTTCTGAAAGGAGTCGGCACAGATTATGATTGGGATTTCTTTAAACAAAATATGGTTGCCGGTACGGTAGTCAATCCGGATGATACAACTCATGCCAATCAGGCAATTCTGTCTAAGAATATCGCAAGTAAGTTAAATCTGAAAGCCGGAGACAGCTTCCTCTGCTACTTTGTGGGAGAGAATATCCGTTTCCGTAAGTTCTATATAACTGGCATATATAGTACAAACTTCGAAGACTATGATAAATTGTTCGTAATAACGGATATCAATCTTATCAAAAGGCTGAATGACTGGGATGATGATGAGGTCAGCGGTATCGAATTGCTTGTAAATGATTATGATAGACTGGACGAAATCCATCAGCGTGTATTTGTGGATATGATGACCTATCGTGACCATAAAGACAATACTTTCCTTGCCCGTTCCATTAAGGAACTCAATCCAATGATATTTAACTGGCTCGAACTTCTGGATATGAATGTCGTGGTTATCATTATACTAATGTTTGTCATATCTGTTTTTACCATGATATCGGGATTGCTAATCATAATCCTTGAGCGGACTAATATGATAGGTATGCTGAAAACCCTCGGTGCGCGTAACTTCAGTATTCGCAAAACCTTTCTGTATGTTTCCTCATTCCTCATTCTGAAGGGTATGTTCTGGGGGAATGTTATTGCTATTGCGATATTGGTGATTCAGAAGAATTTCGGCCTGGTAAAGCTGGATCCCGAAACATACTATGTCTCAGAAATGCCCGTAGATATCAATATCTTATATATCTTATTGATTAATATAGGTACATTGATCCTTTCCATTGTAGCCATGATAGGTCCATCTTATCTGATAGCTAAGATCTATCCGGCTAAATCATTAAGATTCGAATAGTAAACTCACCAAAGAATATTAGGGAGTAGGTTATATAAAATGCCCCGTTTTCTTAGAAAACGGGGCATCCTGTTATATCTCATATGAATTGTTTATCCGCATTTGGATGCGCCACAGTTCGTACATTTCATACAGCCTTCCTGATATACTAAGGTTTCCAGTCCGCACACAGGGCATTTCTGGCCTTTAGCTTCGGTTTCGCTAGGCAGGTATTTCTTGAGGGCGCGTTCCACACCATTTTTCCACGTATTGATCGTTTCGCTGTTCAGTTCCAGACCTTGTACCAGTTTCACAACCTGATCGATAGGCATACCATAGCGAAGTACACCGGAGATAAGTTTGGCATAATTCCAAAACTCAGGGTTGAATTTACCGTTCAATCCCTCGATTGTTGTTTTATATCCTCTCTTATTCTTGAACTGGAAGTCATAAGAACGGCTTCCTTCATCATTTAGTGTCTTGATAATGGTTCCGTGATTGATATTCTTAGGTAGCATCAGGCCTTCATCATCATCCGACAATCCGGTGAATATCTCGTATGGGCGTCCGTTGTGTAATCCAATGAACGCAATCCATTTTTCTTTATTGTTCTGGAATTTGATAACATCAGCAGCAAGTTCACGAGGGCGCTCCTGTAGGATTTCCGGACGTTCGTAGCAGTCATCACAATTCTCGTCTGCTTGTTTTTTATTGTCAGCAGCAACCAATACTCCGGCGCGTGAACCGTCACGGTAAACAGTACAGCCCTTACATCCGCTTTTCCATGCTTCGATGTATAGATCGTTTACGAGATCTTCCGATACATCGGATGGCAGATTGATTGTTACACTGATGGAGTGGTCGACCCATTTCTGGATACGGCCTTGCATTTTCACCTTTTGCAGCCAGTCAACGTCGTTTGAAGTTGCTTTATAATATGGTGATTCGGCTACCATAGTCTCCACCTCTTCATTCGTGTATTTTTTATATGTAGGATAGCCCTTGCTCTCCATCCATGTTACAAACTTATGATGGAATACGATATATTCTTCCCATGAGTCACCATTTTCGTCAACGAAGTCAACACGTACTTCCTTATCATTCGGATTTACTTTACGGCGACGTTTATATACTGGCATAAATACCGGTTCGATGCCTGATGTAGACTGTGTCATCAAGCTGGTGGTTCCGGTTGGTGCAACTGTAAGACAGGCTATATTACGGCGTCCGTATTTTTCCATGTCTTTGATTAGCTGTGGATCAACTTCTGCCAGACGGTTAATGAACGGATTTTTCTTTTCACGTTTGAAATCAAATATCTCAAATGCTCCACGCTCTTTAGCCAGTTCTACAGATGAACGATAGGCTGCAACAGCCAGAACACGGTGTACTTCTTCGGCGAAAGCAGTCGCTTCTTCTGTACCATAGCGGAGTCCCATAGCCGCAATCATATCGCCTTCGGCAGTGATACCGACTCCGGTACGACGTCCCTGAAGGGTTTTTGTGCGGATTTTCTCCCAAAGATGTCTTTCAGGCCATCTTACTTCGTCTGTTTCCGGATCGTCATCTATTTTCTGTAATATTTTGTCAATCTTTTCGGTTTCGAGATCAATGATATCATCCATAATACGTTGGGCCAGTCCAACGTGCTTCGAAAATAGTTCGAAGTCGAAATGGGCATCGTCTTTGAACGGGTTTACCACATATGAATATAGATTGATAGCTAACAGGCGGCAACTGTCGTAGGGACACAGAGGTATTTCGCCGCAAGGATTAGTTGAAATAGTCTTGAATCCGAGGTCTGCATAACAATCAGGGACAGATTCCTTAATAATGGTATCCCAGAAAAGAACCCCCGGCTCAGCTGATTTCCATGCATTATGAACTATTTTTCTCCAAAGTTCCGTAGCCTGAATATCTTTTACTGTAGTCGGATTCGATGAGTCGATAGGGTATTGCTGTGTATATTTGGATCCGTCTACAACAGCCTGCATAAAAGCGTCGTCTATCCTTACCGAAACGTTTGCGCCCGTAACTTTTCCTTCGGTCATTTTAGCATCGATGAACGATTCAGAGTCAGGGTGCTTTATGGATACGCTCAACATAAGGGCTCCACGGCGTCCATCCTGAGCAACTTCACGGGTCGAGTTTGAATATCTTTCCATGAATGGCACTAGTCCGGTAGATGTCAAAGCCGAGTTTTTAACAGGAGAACCTTTTGGGCGGATATGTGACAAGTCATGGCCTACACCTCCGCGCCGTTTCATCAGTTGCACCTGCTCTTCATCGATACGGATGATAGCTCCGTAAGAGTCCGACGGGCCGTTCAGGCCTATCACAAAGCAGTTTGATAAAGAAGCTATCTGAAAGTCATTCCCGATACCGGTCATAGGGCTGCCCTGAGGTACTATGTATTTAAAATGATCGAAGAGATCATACAATTCTTTATTTGTCAGTCCCTTTTCATATTTAGCCTCTATGCGTCCGATTTCATTCGCCAAACGCCAGTGCATATCTTCAGGAGATTGTTCGTAGATATTACCTGCAGCATCTTTCAATGCATACTTATTTACCCATACTTTTGCAGCGAGTTCATCGCCATTAAAATAATTTAATGCGGCGTTATATGCCTCATCAAAAGTATAAACCTTTTGTGCCATTTGTCTTATATTTTTTTAGATTATTTCAGCCCTTGTTTTATGACGAAAAGTCTGCGATATTTTTCACAGTACAATATTACTTAATTCAGAAAGATGAAACAAATTTTGTAACAATATTTTTTGAACAAAAATAAAAGTTTTCTAAAATAAAAATTAACATATTGATTAATAGTTATATAGTATTTTTATTTTTAGAAAAAGTTTTCCGTTTTAAAATTTGAACTGTAAAATATATAACACGATACAAATAGCAAAGTTCACAATATATAGATAAAAAAAATCGAAAAAGTTACATTTAACCTTTCCGATTTTTTGCTTTTATCAGTTTTTTTATAACTTATGTTATTCCGCCGCTCCAATTAATTCAGGATCAATCATAATACGTCCGCAATATTCGCATACGATGATTTTCTTACCTATCTTAATATCCATCTGTTTTTGGGGTGGTATTTTATTGAAGCAACCTCCGCAAGCACCACGTTCGATACATACTACAGCCAGACCGTTGCGTGCACTTTTACGAATACGCTTGAATGCCTGCAACAGACGAGGTTCGACTTCTGTCTCTATATCCTTGACCTCTTCACGGAGTTGTTCCTCCTGTTGTTTAGTCTCGGATACGATGTTGTCAAGTTCTTCTTTTTTCTGTCCCAGGTCGGCAGAACGCTCCTGTAAGAAAGTTTTGCTCTTCTCTACCTGCTCTGTCAGATTCTTGGAATCCTGAGTGAATTCACGAATGCGTTTTTCTGATAATTCGATTTCCAGTGTTTCGAATTCGATTTCTTTGCTCAGGTGGTCAAATTCACGGTTATTACGCACATTGTCCAATTGCTCTTTGTATTTTTCAATTTTCAGTGTGCTGTCTTTTGCTTTCTGCTTTTGAAAAGAAACTGCAGTGTCTGCTTCTTTCAACTCAGTTTCGTATTTCTTGATACGGGTTTCCAGACCGATAATTTCATCCTCGAGGTCTGCTACTTCCAAGGGAAGTTCACCGCGAAGAATCTTTATATTATCTATTTCGGATAATTTCTGTTGCAGAGCATAAAGCGTCTTCAGCTTTTCCTCTACAGTGATCTCTTTTTCTTGCTTTTTAGCCATAAGTTTATATAATATATAAGTTATAATTGAAGATGATTATCATAAAAAAATGCAGTAATCAAACAGCATCCCGCTATTATCTTACTACATCATCCGTAAATAGCAGGAGTATGTCACCGCTCATTTACAAATAGTTCACAGGATTTACATCAAATCCTGACATATATACCGCAAAGGTAGGATATTTTTTTGAGATAATATCGAAAAATATATTCTTTGTGAAAATTTCGGACTCGTAATGTCCTACTGTTGCCAGCAGAATCTTATCTTCCACATCATAATAATCATTATACTTAGCCTCACCTGTAATAAATACATCGGCACTATATGATATTGCTTTCGGTATCAGGAATGATCCGCTTCCGCTACAGATGGCTATGTCTCTTACAGGCTTCCCCCTTAAGGCGGAATGCTGTATTGTCTTCAGGTGAAATGTATCTTTCAGCAAGTAAAGGAAATCTTCCTCTTCTGTCTCTTCGGCCAATGTGCCTACTATCCCGCTTCCTGCCTGCGACCATGTATTCTCTAATAAATAGAAATCATAAGCAGGCTCCTCATACGGGTGTACTGCTATCAGTGCGCGTTTTACCTCCGATTGCTTATATATGGGAAGGATTATTTCAATCCGTACTTCGGGCTCGGTATGCAATTCTCCTATTTCTCCGGTGAAAGGATTTGTATTTTCTCCGGCCTTGAAAGTCCCTTCTCCTGATACATTATAACTACATGAATCGTAATTTCCTATATTCCCCGCCCCTACATTAAATAAGGTGTTGCGCACAAGCTCGGCATGCGAGTGTGGAACGAAAGTGACCAGTTTTAGCAACTTACCTTTTTGTGGGTCGAGAATCCGCACATGTTGCAGGTTAAGCATTTCTGCCAGATAATGGTTGATTCCCTGCGTGGCATTGTCCAGATTGGTGTGTGCCGCATAAACTACGATATCGTGCTTGCAGGCTTTTATCATGCAGCGTTCTACATAATTTTTTCCTGTCAGGGATTTGAAGCTGCGGAAGGCGAGGGGATGGTGTGAGATAATAAGATTACATCCTAAAGCGATGGCTTCGTCCATCACAGCCTCGGTTACATCGATGCATACTACGGCGCCTTTGGCCTCCTGATTTACATCTCCTATTTGGATACCGCTGTTATCAAAGTTTTCTTGCAATGGTATCGGGGCGAGTTGTTCTATGGTATGTAAGATTTCCTTTATTTTCATGATCTCCCGTATTTAGATTCTCAAAGTTATAGTTTTACAGGATATTAAGGTCACAAACCTCTTTATTTTTTCAATTAGGATAACAGTCAAAACTGATTACGGTTAAAAACTACCATTAAATATTACCCGATTTTATCGAATGAAAGCAGTCTCTTATCGACTGCTTTCAGATTTTTTATCAATCAAACATCTTTCTGAAATGACTGAATATTTTCTCTTTTACTGATTTGCTAGGTTGAAAATTCGGTGAATTTTCGAGTCCTCCTAATGTTGATTTCTCGCTATCAGTAAGATTTTCAGGAATATATACGCTTATGTTTATAAGCAGGTCTCCTGTGCCGTATCTGTTGATGCTCGGTAATCCTTTGTTTTTGAGGCGAAGCACTTTACCCGGCTGTGTTCCCGGCTCTATCGTCACTTTTACCTTTCCGTCTATTGTCGGTACTACCACATTACCTCCCAGTGCAGCAGTAGACACGGATAGCAATAGGTTATAAACAACATCGTTGTCGTCTCTGAACAGTTCCGGGTGTTGTTCTTCTTCTACAAGGATCAGCAGGTCGCCGTTTACACCGCCGTGACGGGCCGCGTTTCCTTTACCGCTCATCGAAAGTTGCATTCCTTCGGCAACTCCGGCAGGTATATTGATGGAGATTACTTCTTCTTCGCGAACGATGCCTTCTCCGGCGCAATGGCTGCACTTTTTGGTAATGCTTTTGCCTTCTCCGTTACAGGTCGGGCAAGTAGTTTGTGTTTGCATCTGTCCCAGAATAGTGTTCATGACGCGGGTTACTACTCCCGAACCTTTACAGGTCGAACAGGTTTCGTATGCTGTGCCACCATCTGCACCTGTCCCTCTACAATGCGAACAGGCAACAAATTTGTTTACCTTTATTTTTTTCTCAACCCCCTGGGCTATATCTTTTAATGTCAGTTTAACTTTTACTCGTAAATCTGAACCACGGTTTTGTCTTGGACCTCGTTGTCCGCCGAAACCGCCAAAGCCCCCACCAAAATGACCTCCGAAGATATCGCCGAACTGGGAAAATATATCGTCCATGGAGAATCCGCCCGAATGTCCGCCGAATCCGCCCGGAGCTTCGTGTCCGAATCTGTCATATTTGGCACGTTTTTGCTCGTCGCTTAGAATTTCATATGCTTCTGCCGCTTCCTTAAACTTCTCTTCAGCTTCGCTATTACCCGGGTTTTTATCGGGATGGAACTGAATCGCTTTTTTGCGGTAAGCTTTTTTTATCTCTTCGAAAGTTGCAGTCTTGGTAACTTCCAATACTTCGTAATAGTCTCTTTTTGTTGTGGTTGCCATTGGGATGCCTTCTTTTTTATTTTGCAACGATTACTTTCGGATAACGGATAACTTTATCATCCAGCGTATATCCTCTCTGCACACTGTCTACAATCTTGTCCTTATCATCTTCCGACTGTGCAGGAACGGTGGTAATAGCTTCATGTTTGTCGGTATCGAAAGTGTGCCCGATTGTTTCTATTTCTTTTACACCGTGTCTTGTCAGGAAGGTAGTGAATTTACTGTAAATCAGATCGACTCCTTCTTTCACCGCTTCTATATCTTCTGTCTTGGATATATTTTCCAAAGCACGCTCAAAGTCGTCCACAACGGATATTATGTCAATTAATACGCGTTCACTGCCCGATTTCAATAATTCAGCCTTTTCCTTCAAGGTACGTTTGCGGTAATTATCGAATTCTGCATTCAGGCGCAGATATGAATCATTCAATTCATTATATTTGGCCTCCCAGTCGGTCAGATTGTCACTACTTTCTGCTTCAGCCGTTTCTTCAGGCTGATTATTTGTCATATTATCAGCCTCTGCAGGCTGTCCGTTATCAAACTCCTTTTCGGTAAATTCCTCTTTCATATCTTAGTATCTATTTTATTCATAGTTTATTACAAAAAGATATACGGCAAATCCTTGTCGTTTGATCTGCCTTTGTCTAATTATGTATTTTATTTACAGCAAAAGGCTTGCCAAAGTTGCAAAAATTAATGTATTGATGTCGCCAGGTTATAAAAACTCCGGGTGATTCCTTTATACTTAAAAATAAAAAAGGTAACAAAGGTAACAGTTTTTACAGTCAACAGTTAGCAGTCATCAGTTAACAGAAATACAGTTCTTCAACTTATTGCTTATTACTTAAAACTCATTACTCATTACTTGTTAAAAGGTAACAAAGGTAACAGGGAAAGCAATTAATAATTAAGAATCAACAATTAATAATTAGCTTACTGAGCAGAGCAAAGTATCTCGTCAGTAAACAGCCATCACAACTCATCTCTCGTGTCTTGTCTACTCGTATCTCATGTCTCATACAACTTTCAACTTATTACTCAATACTTACTACTTGTTAAAAGGTAACAAAAGTAACAGCTATTTTATCGTTTTTGTAGGGGCGAAACATCTTTCGCCCGTTAGTCATCGCGTGCGAAAAATGTTTCGCCCCCACAGTTTCACCAAAAAGGTAACAAAGGTTACACATATTTCAGCTTTTAGCTGATAGCTATTAGCCGTTAGCTTAAGCTATCGCATAAGTGACTTTCCGGTAAACAGTCATCAGCTAGCAACTTGTATCTCGTATAACTTTCAACTTAGTACTTAAAACTTACTACTTGTTAAAAAGTAACAAAGGTTACACTATTTCATTCATTTGCTAATATGCTAATTTTAACTACACTTCGTTCCGTTGAACGATGTTTCAAATCTGCTAATTCATTTTTTCAAAGAGCTAATAGCTATCAAAAGGCTAATAGCTATATACATAGATAAAGTTATATATGAAAATGCCATTGGCAGGGATTTTTCAATTTGGCCAAAGGCATTCTCAATTATCTGGTTGAGAGGGAGTACTACTTTAATCCTTCAACTCTATTACTTCCAAATCGGAAATATTACCTTCATTCAGCACAAAGCGTATCAGTGTCCTTACCTTATGGAATCCGTATTTACCGGCAGCTCCGGGATTTATATGCAGGCAGTTCAGCTTTTTGTCGAACATCACCTTCAATATATGCGAATGCCCGCAGATAAATAACTTGGGCGGGTTGGCGAATAGAACGGAGCGGGCCCGTGGATCGTACTTTCCCGGGTAACCTCCTATATGTGTCATCAGTACGTCCACCCCTTCCAGAGTAAATCGCAGGAATTCGGGATATGCCTCCCGTATCTTGCTGTCGTCGATATTTCCATATACTGCTCTGAATGGTTTAAAGGCTTCGAAGCGTAGAGCCAGACTCATAGAGCCGATATCGCCGGCATGCCATATTTCGTCACATTCGGCAAAATACTTTTCGTATTTGTCATCCCACCAGCTATGGGTATCGGATAAAAGACCTATTTTTTTCATTGCAGATTGATACATATAATGAAACAAACGGACAAAACGAATGTGCCCATAGATGTATATTTGAGGTAGGGGTCGAGCAGGCGGTTCTCTCTGATACGAAATATATTTATCAGCAGTTTGATGAAGATAAAGAAGCACAACAGGTACAGATACTGGTACCAGTGGGTCGTATAGAGGATTGAATATAGAGTAAAACACGCTAGCGCACCCAATGTAAGGAAAGCATGATAGTACTTCGCATTCCTGAAACCTATACGCACCGGAATCGTTATTTTACCCGAGTTCTTATCATTCTCCATATCCCGCATATTGTTCAGATTGAGTACAGCTATAGTTAATAGCCCCAGTCCGGTTGCAGGAAGCCACGGCATAAAATCGACTACATGGGTATGCAGGAAATAAGTACCTACTACCGAAACCAATCCGAAAAAAGTAAAAGAGAATACATCGCCCAGCCCTTTATACCCATACGGATTTTTACCTGCTGTATATTTTATCGCCGCTACAATGCTGGTAGCTCCCAGAATCAGAAATAGAACGATGTATTTCCAGTCCATAAATTGGAGTGCTATATATATAAGGAGTATGCCGACAATTGCAGCTACGCCGATTGCTGTCATAATGGCGTTTTTCATCTGTCCGGGAGTGATAGCTCCGCTTTGCACTGTGCGCTGAGGCCCTACACGTTCGCCGGTGATATCGGTACCATGCTGGTAATCCCCTAAATCGTTTGCCATGTTGGATAATAACTGAAGGATGGTTGCTATCAGCATAGTAAGTATGCAGACGGAAATACTGAAATTTCCGGTGCTGTATGCTATTCCGCTGCCGCACAGCGCCGTTGCCACAGCCAGAAATAAGGTGCGGGGCCGGAGTGCCGATATCCACGATTTGAATGAAGCCATTATTTATTGCTGAATTTTATGAAGTGCAAATTTACAAGAAATAAAATACAGGTAAGTCCAAATCCGGAATTTTTAATTCTTTTATGCCTCCTGATCTTTACTTGAATAATTTCTTCGACTTTTCCAAATCGAACATGATACGGATTCCAAAGTCCTGATATTCGGCTTTTCTGAAAGAAACAAATGTACCGAAATTTAAGAGGCGGGTTATATTAATGGAATAGCCTATTTCCGAATATAATTTCATATCCGGGGTATATAAATTTTTCAGGTGAAGGCTTTCTGTGAACATTTTACCTTGCAGAAAAGGCAGGCGTTTCAGGAACAAATAGTTGCTGTCGTAGTTGAATTCGCCTTTTAGCCAGTGCTTATTGGTCGACGCTGTATAGTTATCGAGTAACATAAACGAAGTGAACGGCGATCTTAGGCTGATGGTTATGTCCGATGTATTGAACTGCTGGAAGTCGGCAAAATGCATTTTATCCTTATTGCCCAAAAATGCTCCTCCTTCGATGTGATAACCGAAACGGGAGAATTCGCTTAACCTGAGTTGCTGATATATTCCCAGCCTTAATTTCCTGTATTTCGAATTATTTGTCTGCCACGAAGCAAAAGCCTCGCTATATCTGATGAAGAATACAGGAGAGGTGATTCTTTGATATTTTTTCACGCCGTCGTTCAGTGTGTAATATACATATGGAATATAATCTACTCCTATATTATAAGCTGTTCTGTCGAAGCGGTCGCCCGAAAACATATTGGGAGTTATCCCGCTTTTCCTGCCCCAGGTATAATCAGTATGATTTGACAAGCCCGAGCGTTTTGCCGTTTCAATTCCTGTTATGAGCGTCAGTCCGTGAATAAGCTCAATATTATTGACCACAGATATATAATCGTTCTGATAAAAATGATTGTAGTTTCTCCCTTTTATCAGGGAGTTAGTTGCATTATTGAACCTGTGTATGCCCGTAGGATTGAAGTCTTCACTGACCGAACCTCCCGAAATTATCAGTTCGCCCATCTTCATACGGGAGTAGAGCAGATTGATATCTCCACCTCCGACTATTCTTTTTCGCGAAGTAGTATAATATATATAAGGTGATATACTTAGTCGGTTATTTTTCCCGATTTTGGTGCTCAGATCGAATTTCTGTCCCAGCCATAACCCGTCAACGAAGTTGTATTCCGGCACTCCGAGCAGTAAACCATCAAATTTGAATGTGAAGCGGGTAGAATCGCCGCCAATTTTACCTCCGCTGAAAATATCCGTAAAAGAGAATTTGGAATTGTGATGATCTTTGCGTACCGAATCGATATGCTGCTGTATGGAATCTTTTTTTACATAACTTACTATTTCCCTCTCTTCCAACGGTATCACGCGTATGTTTGCCCAATATGCCGAGTCACGTTTGGTGGCAAGGCTATCTGATTCCGTTTTGTAAAGAGAATCTCTTTTTATCTCGAAATCTCTTTTCTTCGTTTTTTTCTTTTCAGCAAGTTCTTTGGCTATTTCTTTATTAATCTCTATATCCTTATATCTCAGTGAGGCGTAGTAGTTGAATGTGAATTTATTACCCAATATATCTATATTCGAATTTATAAGATAAGAAACGGGCAGAAAAGCATTCTCTTTCAATTCCTGATAAGTGATGGAATGATCCTCCTTTACACCATATACATTACTGGTCAGCTCGGCGGAATAAATATGCCATGTATTATCGGCAATATAAATATATCCGCTATATAATATGGGGTCTTTCATTTTCGGCTCTACTTTGATTTTATTTACGGTTGCATCACCGTCCTCGAAGAAGCCTTCATACCTGAACCTGTAGTAAGTAAAGGCTTTGGGATTTAGCGGGGATATAAACATACCGGCTTTAGGCATATATAGGGATGATTGTATGACACCCATCGCATCTTTTGCATCCAGATTGTCGGGAATGCTGCTCGAAAATGCTTTTACCGTTTGTTTATACTTATCCGGGGAGGTGAATTGTACTTCACTAAAAGATTCCTGAACAAATATCTGGTTTTGTAACTCCGATAATTTAATTCCTTCCGCATTTTTCGACAATCTGTCGACCAGAGAGCCGACTTTTAATATTTCCCCGTTTCCTTTTATATATACATCAGCGGTGTATTCTTTTATTGCTCCTGCATATAAAGGTGCCTTTTCTATCGCTTTTCTGATAATAGGGTAAGCGGGGTCTTCATTGTTGGAGACAGTGACTTCTTTTAGAGTGTATGGATTTTCTTCCAGTGTAATATCCAGAGAGAGGGTCTCATTCCCTCTTATTTGTATTTTCCGTTCCTCCCTTTTAAACCCCAGGCATTTATACTCTACATTGTAGCTGCCGATAGGGAGATTTGTCTGATAAAATCCATCGTCGTTACATACCAGCCCCTGATTTACTTCCTTAATATATATGGAGCTTCCATACAATGGTTCTCCCGACTTGTCAGTGATCTTACCTTTGAAATTCTGTGCAGATACAGGTATGTATGCGAAAGATAAGATTAAGAGAATGAGAATGTAAAGGTGATTCATCTGGATATTCGTTAATTAACATAGTTAAAATGATTACAAATATATCAGAATTATTATTTACCGGGTATATCATTTTCACTTAAGGTTAAATTTTTGTTATAAAAAGATGACAATATTCTATAAATGAGTAGAGAATAGGATAATTTTATTATTTTTGCGCAGTTTAAAAAAGTTGAAGTCTTAAATAATAAAATGCTTACAGTAGAGAAAATTGGCGGAACCTCCATGTCCCAGTTTAAAGATGTACTGGAAAACGTGATTGTGGGAAAAAGAACACCTGACGAAATGTATAGCCGTATATTTGTGGTGTCGGCGTATAATAATGTGACTAACTGGCTGTTGGAGCACAAAAAAACGGGTGAGCCTGGTGTGTATGTGCAATTTCTCGAAAACAGCGATTATAGTATAGGACTCGATAGTCTGTGTCAGCGCCTGTTGCTGATAAATAAAGGTTTCGAAGAAATAGGTCTGGACCAACTCGAAGCCCGTGAGTTTATCACTTATCGTATCAAGCAGGCTAAGACCATGTTGCACAGCTTGAGCAAAGTGATGGCATCGGGTTATGTAAACGCAGATGATATTTGTCTGGCTGCACGTGAGATCCTGGCTTCGCTGGGTGAAGCGCATTCAGCTTGGAATTCAGTTAATATACTCAATAATAATGGTATATCGGCGCGGTTTATAGACCTGTGTGGGTTTAACGACTCATTGCCGCTGACTATCGATGAACGAATACACAGGGCATTCAAAGGGGTTGACTTTAGCAAAGACTTATGTATAACTACCGGATATACTAAGGGCACAGAAGGAATTATGCGTGCTTTCGACCGTGGTTATACAGAAGTTACTTTCAGTAAAGTGGCCGTAGAGGTGCACGCCAATGAGGCTATTATACATAAAGAATACCATCTTTCGAGTGCCGATCCTAATATTGTGGGGGTTGAAAAAACCGTTCCTGTGGGGCGAACAAATTATATTATAGCAGACCAGTTGGCTGATATCGGGATGGAGGCAATTCATCCAAAGGCAGCTAAACCATTGGAATTAGCTAATATAGATATCCGTATAAAGAATACATTCGAGCCGGAGCATCCCGGTACTTTGATAACAAGGGATTATGTGTCGGAAGTACCTAAGATAGAGATCGTTTCAGGTACAAATAAAGTACTGGCAATCGAGGTACACGACCCCATGATGGTAGGAGAAGTCGGATTCGACCTTAAAATAATGCAGATATTTGCCAAGTATGGAGTAAGTTATATACTAAAATCGACTAACGCCAACTCTATAACTAACATAGTGTGGGACAATTATAAATCGCGTGAACTGATTGCCGAATTAGAGCAGAATTTCTATCAGGTAGTCGTTGAGCGGGTGGCTTTGGTTTGTGCCATGGGTACCAATATCGCATTGCCGGGATTTTTATACAGAGCGGCAAAAGCATTGTTTGACAGGGGTATTAATGTGGAAAGTTTCGGGCAGTCATTGCGCCAGGTAAATATGCAGTTTGTAATAAAAAGAGAATTTTACAATGACGCTGTAATAGCGCTTAATGATGAATTATGCATAGATAAATAGATTTAATAAGACTTTTTTTATATTTTTTAATTGTGTAGAATCATTTTTAATTCTATTTTTGTTAGCTGGAATAATGGAATATTTTGCAGATTTAATACCTAGTGGACACATCTAGATGTAGAAACTCCACGTATACAGATATATAGACCTTTGAATTTATTAGTAATAATTTTTATAGAGTTGTTTTTTTCGAAAAATAAAAACCTATTTTTTACGTTATATTTAACTGAAAGCGTTAGTCGGAGTGCAATTTTGGAACAAAATACATTGAAAGATAAAACGGAATAGTATATTTGTAACCTAAATTGACGCCCTGAATGGCTTTTTTTGAGTTTGAAATATTGAATGTATAACAATTATAAAACAAAAAATTGATTCACTAAACTTAAATTATTTATTATCATTATGGAAACTAAAAAACAACAATCGAACAAAAAGCCTAGATCAAAAGGTGTTTCAGCTTTTGTAGTAGTTATTGGATGTGCTATCGTAGCTCACCTATTCTTCTATCTGGTAGCAGGTGCAGACAGTAACTTCGACGAAAAAGGTCATCCGATAGGAGGAAACATACTGGGTACCCTTTATCAAGGTGGATGGGTAATTCCAATCGTAATCACATTGTTGCTTACAGTATTTACTCTTTCTGTTGAAAGATTTTTCGCATTGAACAGAGCTAGCGGTAAAGGAAGTACAGCTAAATTTGTGATGAACGCAAAAGCTAAATTAGAAGCTGGTGATATCGCTGGTGCATCTAAGCTTTGTGACGAGCAAAAAGGTTCGGTTGCTAATATCCTTAAAGCTGGTTTGATCAGATATGCAGATGTTGAGAAATTGACAGACCTGCACAATGACGAAAAAGCTGCAATCATTCAGAAAGAAATTGAAGAAGCTACAACATTGGAACTTCCATATTTACAACAAAACTTGTCAGTTATCGCTACTATCTCTACATTAGGTACGTTGATGGGACTATTCGGAACGGTACTTGGTATGATCAAGTCGTTTGGTGCGATGGCGCAAGAAGGAGCTCCAGACTCTACAGTATTGGCACTCGGTATCTCTGAGGCACTTATGAATACTGCAATGGGTATCGGTACAGGTGCTTGTGCTATTATTTCTTATTCTTACTTCTCCGGAAAAGTTGAAGATATGACTAACGCTGTAGACGAAGTGGGTTTTGCTATTGGCCAGACTTACACTAATTTACACGGTGGCTTAGCTAAATAATTAAAATTTTTCGGAATAATTTGTGGAATTTCTGTGAAATTCTACTCTAATAAGTAAAAACAAGAAGATGGGAAAGATTAAGGTAAAAAAACAGAGCACGTTCATCGACATGACCGCGATGAGTGATGTTACTGTACTCTTGCTCACATTCTTCATGCTTACAGCAACATTTATCCCTAAAGAACCGGTAACAGTATTGACGCCGGCATCAGTATCCGAACGTAAGGTCTCTGAAAGTAATGTATTAACAATATTAATAGACACAGAAGGACGGGTATTTTTGAATTTAGACGATGCTAATACCAAAAAATCGGTATTACAGTTGATGGGGCAAGACTATGGTATTACGTTTAACGACAAACAGATAAGATCTTTCGTAGAGCAATCACATATCGGGGTGCCTATGAGTAGAATGTCTGCTTTCTTAGACAAGCCATTGAGTGCGCAAGATGAAGAAATCAAAAAAATGGGTGTTCCAACCGACAGTACCAACAATCAGTTGACCCGTTGGGTGAAACATGCACGCGAAATAGGCGGTGAAAATCTACAACTTGCTATCAAATCAGATCAGCAGACTGCATATCCTGAAGTGGATAAAGTACTGAAGATCCTGGTAGGAATGAAAGAGAACAGATATAGCCTAATTACGACTCTCAAGAAAATGCCGGAAGGCTTGTAATAATCAAATTTAAAAATTTTTAAAAAGAAAAGATTATGGCTTCAATAGATACCGGTGGAGGAGAAGTAAAAAAAGGGAAACCTAAAAAAGAGACCCTAAGGGTAGACTTTACCCCCATGGTAGACATGAACATGCTTTTGATCACATTCTTTATGTTCTGTACGACATTGAGTAAACCGCAGGTGATGGATATCGCGATGCCTACCAATGAGAAACTGAACGAAGATGAAGAAGTAAAGGTGAAGGAATCAAAAGCAATCACCCTTATATTAGGAGAAAATAATAAGGTATATTATTATACAGGTATACCGAATTATGAAGATTATACAACTTTGAAAGAAACAGATTTTTCACCGGAAGGCCTTCGTGCGCTGCTTTTGGACAGAAACAAAAGTATTGTTGCAAAAATGAAGGAACTCAAACATGAAAAATTTGTGACTAACAAAAAAATGTCTGACGAAGAGTTTCAAACAAGATCTAAAGAAATAAAAGGCGATAAAGATGGACAGGTTGTTGTAATAAAACCTACTGCCGACGCTAATTATGCAAATCTTGTAGATGCTCTGGATGAAATGCAGATTTGCAGTATTGACAAATATGCTATCGTGGATATGACCGAGGGGGACCAATTCCTTCTGGAGAATCTCAAGACTAAGGGAGCTTATGGGGCACAGGCAGCACCACCAAAAAAGTAATCACATTATAAAAAGGAGTAAATTATGTCAAAAGATATCAGATTAAATTCCGCAGAATGGTGTGATGTAGTTTTTGAAGGGAAAAACAAACAGTATGGTGCCTACAGACTACGTCAATCATCTTCGAAGAGGCATATCGTAGCATTCCTTGTCGTTTGTGTATTTGCGGGTTTTGTTTCTGCTTTACCAGGATTGGTAAGTGAAATCAAAAAGCTTACGCAGAACCAAGGCGGACCAATGGATGAGGCATATGAGATGTCTAATATTCCGGTAGAACAAGAAATTCCGGAAGAGAACATTATTAAACAGGAAACAGCTCCACCGCCACCACCGTTGAAAACAACAGTGAAATTCGTTCCACCGACAATTGCGAAGGACGAAGAAGTAGCTGAAGAGAAAATGGTAGGCCAGGATGAGATTCAGGAAACTAAAATCCAGATTTCAGTAGCTGATGTAAAAGGTACTGACGACAAACATGGTATCGATATCGCAGAGTTGAGAGAGCACAAGCAAATTGTGGAAGAAAAACCTGTGGAAGAAAAACCATTCGTTACAGTAGAGCAGATGCCTAGCTTCCCCGGAGGTGAAACTGAGATGCATAGATTTATCAATGATAATCTGAAATATCCGGTTGTAGCTCAGGAATCAGGAATACAAGGACGTGTTACTATTCGTTTCGTTGTTACCAAAACAGGTGCAATCTCTGATGTAACGGTAATTCGTGGTATCGACCCATCTTGTGATAAAGAAGCTGTAAGGGTTGTAAAAGCGATGCCTAAATGGATTCCAGGTAAGCAAAACGGTTTGAATGTACCGGTTTACTTTACCCTTCCGATTGTATTCCGCTTGAAACAATAATGCATGTTTTTGAAGTATTTGTTTAAATAACAAACATAAAACTAACAAAAGAAGAGAAGTTTGAATATTAAAAGTCATCTTCTCTTCTTTTCCAATAATAGAAGATATGAAAGAAGAAAACAAGACTCCCGTAAAAAAAATATATGGATTTTTTATGTCTCTATTCTATTTTGGAATAGGTTGTGCATTGTCGTTTACAGCAGTATTAGAAAATATTATTCCGGTTGGAGTACCTCGTACCATCGGAGGAGTTTTACTTATTGTATATGGTTTGTTCAGAGCTTACAGAGCTTGGAAAGAATAAATTTGACAGTTAAAAAAAGGTTTATGAAAAGGTTGAGCTTTATTTTATTCATCTTATCATTGGTTCTGTATTCGTGCAGTGGACCTAAGGTTACACGTACCGATACCCCAACTAGTGGCTTGGCAGCAATAGTTGCTGATGAATGTTTCGCACCTATCGTCCAGGAACAAGTCGATGTGTTCGAAGCATTGAACAGAGATGCTACTATTATCCCTATTTATACCGGTGAAAATCAAGCCTTCGACTTATTCATGAAAGACAGTGTGCGTGTTATTATAGCAGCTCGCGAACTGACACCGAATGAAGGGCTGATAATAAAAGAAAGAAACCGGGTTGTTCGTTCGCAGAAATATGGTACAGATGCCATTGCTTTGATTGTGAATAAAGCGAATACTGATACACTGATAACAGTAGCAGACATAAAGCGAATAATGACAGGAGAGGTTCGTACATGGAAAGAGCTTAATCCCAAATCATCGTTGGGTGAAATAGCCGTGACGTTCGATAGCCCCAATTCAAGTACAGTCAGGTATCTCAGAGACTCTATTTGTGGAGGTAAGCTCGGGAATAACCTGAAAGCAAGAGCTTCAGATAGTACCAGAACGATTGATCTGTCGGAGCGTACGCCTAACCAACAGGTGATAGATTATGTTGCATCTACGCCCAATGCTTTAGGCATTATAGGGGTGAACTGGATTAGCAATCCGTCCGATACAACCAATTTAAGTTTTATTAATAAAATCAATGTAATGGCTGTCAGTAGGGCTGAAGAGGCTACTGATAGAAACAGTTATCAGCCTTTAGCGGCTTATATAGGATTAGAAAAATACCCTTTAAGCCGGAGTCTGTACATAATAATTTCAGATGTGAGAGGCGGATTACCATCAGGTTTTGTTAACTTTGCAGCTGGTGAAAGAGGGCAACGTATTGTATATAAGGCTGGTCTTTACCCTGCATATGGTTTAACCAGAGTCGTGAGTGTAAGGCCTTCTCTGTAGATATAATATGGCAACTAATATAAAATAGAAATCATTAATCACAAAAATATTACTTAGAAAGATGAAAATGAAGTATTTTTTAGGCTCTTTTCTGAGCCTTATGATCAGCATTTCGGCCTTAGCGCAAAATAGCCCTGGGGCGGATTACTTGAGTCTCGGAGAATTGAAGTTAGCGAAAGAATATTTTCAAAAAGTATTAAGACAATCTCCGGCAGAAGCTAATTACTATCTTGGTGAAATTGCATTCCAGGAAGGTAAGACAGCTGAAGCTAAGTCTTATTACGAACAAGCTATAGCAGGTAATCCGGAGTCTGCATTAGGTGCTATCGGTTTAGCTAAATTACAATTAAAATCGGATCCGAAAGGCGCAGAAGATCAACTGAAGGAAATTCAGAAGAAAAATAAGAAAGATGTAACAGTAATTCTTGCTATTGCTCAGGCATATCTTGATAATGGCATGAAAGAAAAAGCGTTGGAGAAATTGCAGGATGCCCGTAAGGCGGATAAAAAATCTCCATATATATACATATTTGAAGGTGATATGTTAGCTAAAGAAAATAAACCCGGTGATGCTGCTATGCAATACGACCAGGCTATCAACTTCGATGCTAACTGTGTCCTTGCCTATATGAAAGGTGCCAGAGTTTACGAGTTTATCAATCGTAAAACAGCTACGGATATGTTGAAGAAAGTAATTGAAATAAATCCGAACTATAGCATCGCTTACAAAGCTTTGGCGGACGTATCGTATCGTGATGGTTTCTACCCGGATGCTATTGCTGCCTATAAGGAATATTTCAAAGGTGGTGATTATACAATTGAAGATATTACCCGTTATGCTGCAGCAGAGTATTTTACCCAACAGTACAATGAAGCAAAAACACTGATCAGCGAAGGTCTAAGCAAAGAGCCAAATAACTTTGTATTGAATCGTCTATCGATGTATACCAGCGCAGATTTGAAGGATTATGCAACAGCAGTATCAGCCGGAGACAAATTCTTTAGCCTGCCTAAAGCAAATGATACAATCAAATATCTGAAACAGGACTATCTGGCTTATGCAAATTCTTTGAGTGAAACCGGAAATAAAGCTAAAGCAATCGAGCAATATAAGAAACTGATAGAACTGGATCCTTCTAATGTGGACATATACAAAGAAATCGCAACTATCTGTGCAAACGAGAAAATGTATCCGGAAGCAGCAGAGTTCTACAAAAAATACACTGAACTTGGAGGCGAAAAAATTGATGCTCAGGATTTCTATCAGTTAGGCCTTTATTATACAAATGCAGGTAGGGCAGCAAAGGCTGATACTATCAATGTGAGTGCTGAACAAGCTAAAGCTAAATCAGATGAATTCTATAAATTAGCAGATGGGGCTTTTGCTACAGTTAGCGAAAGAATGCCTGATAGTTATCTTGGTTTTTATCAGAGAGCACGTACAAACTTTGAGTTGGACCCGGATAGTGAACTTGGTTTAGCCAGACCTCATTACGAGAAGACAATTGAAGTTATTCTGGCTAAAAACGATGGGGAGAATACCAGAATATTGATAGAAGCATACAGCTACTTGAGTTACTATTACTATCTGCAGTTTGATAAAACTAAAAAAGCAGAAGATAAAGCTAATGTGAAATTATATGCAGAGAAGGTTCTGGAACTGGATCCTGAAAATGCAAACGGTAAGGCATTATTTGAATTTGCAAACGGTAAATAATTCATTCAAATATAGTTGAGATGACCCGGGCTTGATTAAGTCCGGGTTATTTTTTGTAAAAAAAATGATTAAATAGAGAAAAAACTGTATCTTTGCAGCCAATTAAGTGGATAGATTTGTATTGATTGCAACCACATGAAAAAATGCTAAACCATTTTCTGCACTGCATTATACATATCCTTCCTGTTTTTTTAACAGTAAAATTCTTATATACAAATGAGTTATTTATTTACATCTGAATCTGTTTCAGAAGGACATCCGGATAAAGTTGCAGACCAGATTTCAGACTCTCTGTTGGATGAGTTTCTTGCATATGATGCAAACTCCAAAGTAGCTTGTGAAACGCTGGTTACTACCGGACAGGTCGTATTGGCCGGAGAAGTTAAATCAAAAGCATATATTGATATACCGGAGACTGCCCGTAAAGTGATCGAACGTATCGGTTATACAAAAAGCGAATATCAGTTTGAGGCACAATCTTGTGGCGTTTTATCAGCTATACACGAACAATCCGACGATATAAACAGAGGTGTAGACGGCAAATCTGATCCGATGGATCAGGGCGCAGGAGACCAAGGTATGATGTTTGGTTACGCAACCTCTGAAACGGATAATTATATGCCTCTGGCACTAGATCTGTCTCATGCTCTTTTATTGGAACTGGCAGCAATCCGTAAGAATGAACTTCAATTGATGCCTTATCTTCGTCCTGATGCGAAATCTCAGGTGACGATAGAATATGATGATAACGGAACGCCGTTGCGCATAGATACTATTGTGATCTCTACACAGCATGATGAGTTTGGGGACGATGCAGCCATGCAGTCTCGAATTAAGAGTGATGTTATAAATATCCTGATACCTCGCGTAAAAGAAAAATATAAGTTCAGAGAGGATATTTCTAAATTATTCAATGACAATATTACCTATCACGTAAATCCTACCGGACGTTTTGTTATCGGGGGACCTCATGGAGATACCGGCCTTACCGGTCGTAAAATTATTGTCGATACCTATGGAGGAAAAGGTGCTCACGGTGGAGGAGCTTTTTCAGGGAAAGACCCGTCTAAAGTAGACCGTTCGGCAGCTTATGCATCCCGCCATATTGCGAAGAATCTGGTGGCAGCAGGTGTATCTTCCGAAATATTGGTTCAGGTATCATATGCCATAGGTGTAGCCAAACCGATGAATATTTACGTAAATACATACGGTAAGAGCAATTTGAATCTTACAGATGGGGAGATAGCCAAGAAGGTGGAAAAACTCTTTGATATGCGCCCTAAAGCTATCGAGCAGAGATTGAAATTGCGCAATCCTATATATGCCGAAACTGCTGCTTATGGTCATATGGGACGTGAGCCGCAAGTGGTCACTAAATTGTTTAAGTCGCGCTACAATCCGGAAGGAGTATCTCGTGAAGTAGAACTATTTACTTGGGAAAAACTGGATTATGTAGATGTCGTGAAAAAAGAATTTGGTTTATAATAAGAATAATAAGAAGGTGCAGATTCCGTACATACAGGGTCTGCGCCTTTGTGGTAATATATAATAACGGACTATTTTGGTAAAAGATTCCATACCTCATATCACTGTTGTAAGGGATAGTGTCGCTTTAATCGATTCTACCCGTCAGGACTACTTCGGACTCCGGTCGGTTCAGGGAGAAGTATTTGATGTGGCAGATGGAAATACCAATTATAATCTGTATACAGAGAAAAGTACCGGAAAGGAGAGAGCCGGGCATGACGGTATTCATATCCCATTTCATATAGAGCAGGCTGATGGTGTATTCGGGTTGCTATTAGTGTGCTTTCTATTCTTTGCGCATATATACAACGGAGGAATTGCTTTCCTTAAAGAAAACGTATCTTTGCTGTTCTCTTCGGAGAAAGGCCAGAAGATACATCGCCAGACAACCGTAAGGGAATATTTGTATAGTTATTTCCTCATTTTTCAGACAATAGTTCTGATCTCTATCTGTATATACAATATTTTTATTGAATTTGATGCGCGGTCGGAAGCTGTTCAACGGCCCTTCATTTCCATTTTATCTTATATTGTGCTGATTGGTTTGTTTCTGGGGATAAAAGATGTCCTGTATCTTATGCTGGGATATATTTTCGATGAGCAGAAACGAATGGGAGTATGGAGGCGGACGTATATTATTGGTATAGAAATTTTGGGTATGCTTTATTTTATACCTACGCTACTGCTTATCTATTCCAATTACTATCATTTGCAGATTATTATTTTTATGTTGATTTTATTTCTAATAGTTCAATTAATACTTTTTTACCAAATAATAGTCTTTTTTATTAGGGAAAAATTTAACTTTTTGTATCTGATTGCGTACCTTTGCACCTTTGAAATATTACCATATATATTTTTAATGATAGGCTTGGTTTATTTATATAGAATTGACGTATTTAACACACTATGGCTTTAAAAGTAAAAAAGGTTTTGATCTCGCAGCCTGCGCCCACCACGGAGAAATCTCCATATTATGATATTGCTGAAAAATATCATATGCAACTGGATTTCCGACCGTTTATAAGAGTAGAGGGATTAGACGCTAAAGAATTTAGACAACAACGGATAAATATACAGGATTACACGGCTGTTGTATTCACTGCAAAAACAGCAATAGACCATTTTTTTGCCTTGTGCGAAGAATTTAGGATTACAATGCCTGAGACAATGAAGTATTTTTGTATTTCGGAAGCAGTTGCTTTATATTTGCAAAAATATATTGTTTACAGAAAGCGTAAAATATTTTTCAGTACCACAGGTAAAATGGATGGCTTATCAACTGCTTTGGCCAAGCATAATAAGGAAAAGTTTATTGTGCCTGTGTCTGATGTACATACGGAAGATCTAACCGCAGTACTGGACGAAAAGAAGATAAACTATACAAAAGCTATCATGTACAGGACGGTAAGTAACAATATTACCGAAGAAGAAATCCTGTCATACGATATGCTGGTATTTTTCAGCCCTTCAGGGATTGTATCCCTGTTTAAGAATGCTCCTCACTTCAAACAGGACGAAAGAGCAATAGGCTGTTTTGGAGCATCTACGGCAAAAGCTGTTCGCGATGCAGGTTTGAGGCTCGACTGTGAAGCACCGCTTCCGGGTGTACCATCAATGACTGCTGCCCTGGAAAGCTTCATAAAAGAGAATCATAAAGCAAAATAAGTTATTGAGATATATGAAAAGAAAAGCTTAACCGGACAGTTAAGCTTTTTTTGTATAAAGTATGGTGATTAAAGATAAAGATCTGGGTGATATAAAGCTTGTGAAGAATGCACAGGCTCGAAGGATTATTGTCCGTCGCAAAGATGATTACCTGCAATTGACATACCCACCGGGGGTAAGTATGTCCTATATAGAAAAAACAATAGAGGAAATGAAGCCCCGTTTGTTGAAACTTTTGGAAAAAAAAAAGGTACAGTCTCTATTCACCCCGGAAACAGAATTCAAAACATTTAGTTTCACTCTGAAGATATTTGAAAGTAACTCGACGAGCAACTATTACCTGAAACTGAAAGATGGGATTCTATCTATATCTTGTCCGCCGGATACCGATTATGACAGCTCCGCTGTGCAAGCCACAATAAGGGGGTTAATAGAAAAAGCATTGCGATATGAAGCAAAGCGTCTTTTTCCTCAGAAGGTAGAAGTATTGGCACATCGTCATGGTTTTATTTTTTCGAATGTGAAAATCAATCAGAGTCGTACCCGTTGGGGAAGCTGTTCGTCAAAGAAGGGAATAAACCTGTCTTATCATTGTATGCTGCTGCCCGAATATCTCGTTGATTTTGTTATACTCCACGAACTTTGCCATACCGAAGAAATGAATCACGGAGAGCGTTTCTGGCTATTGTTGGATAAGGTCTCTGATGGAAAAGCAAAAGAACTGACGAAAGAACTGAAATCTTTCCATACTGGCTGGTAAATAGAATTTAGTTGCGAGTAAAAAAGTTAACGAAAATCTCAATAACCTATTTTGAGTTACCTTCGCCATTGTTAATTAAATAACAAACTATTCAGACAGCGATTCCTTTCCAAAGCTGAGAGGCAGCAGGTCTTTTGCTGATTCCACTTCATAAATTTTACTTTTTCCGTACATAATTACTCTTACAGATTTTTCAAACCTATTTTCCACCTCTATCATAACCTGTCTGCAACTTCCGCAAGGACAGCAGGGTAAATCCGTAAAATCTCCATCGTGAAATCCAGCTATGGCAATCGCTTCTATAGCAGTATCCGGTTTTTGAGAATTTGAAGCAAATATTGCCACCCGTTCAGCGCATAATCCCGATGGGTAGGCGGCATTCTCCTGATTATTTCCTGATATGATTTCGCCACCGGATAGAAGTACTGCTGCACCTACATGAAAGCCGGAATAGGGGGCATATGCATTTTTTGTAGCTAATTTAGCTTCGTTTATAAGCTTTTTTATATTTTCAGTGCCTTCATCAAAGGTATAAACAAGTATCTTTGTAGTTAAACTTAAACTTTCCATAGCGAATGTTGTTAATTAGTAGAAGAAAACATTTGACGATCTGTTTGCAGGGTGTAACCTTCTATCGTTGTTTTACTTACAAATGTAATAAAAAGGTCCGAGACCTTAATTAAACATCATAAATATATGAAAAAAGCTTATTGTCTGAAGACTTTATCCCAATTTATTATATTATCTCTGCTTATCTTATTCCCTTCTCTATCTGCCTTTTCCCAGGCCAAACGATATAAAATTTACGACGACTATATCGATACCTACAAGGGTATTGCGATAGATCATATGAAAAAATATAAAATACCCGCAAGTATCACGCTCGCTCAGGGTTTATTGGAGTCGGGTGCAGGTAAAAGCTCTTTGACCCAGAGTTCTAATAATCACTTTGGCATAAAATGCCATAATGACTGGAAAGGCGGGCGGGTATATAAGGCAGACGATACTCCGAATGATTGTTTCAGGAAATATAAAAAAGCGGAAGAATCTTATGAAGACCATTCCCGCTTCTTGGCAGAGAAGCCACGCTATAAATCCCTTTTTTCTCTAAAAATAACAGATTACCGGGGATGGGCCAAAGGATTGCAGCAATGCGGATATGCTACAGACAAAGCGTATGCAAACAAGTTGATAAAGATTATTGAAGATTATGAACTTTACCAACATGATAAAAAAGGCGGAAAGGACAAGGAAAAAGAGAAGGAAGAGCAAATAGTAATAAGAGAGTACAAGCATACTCCTTACAAAACGCATAATCTGATCTATGTGAGGGCGGAAGATGGGGATACATATGAAGCCATAGCTGCCGAATTTGGGTTTAAACCCAAAGATTTGTACAAATACAATGAAGTGCCGGAAGGTTTTCCTCTCAAACAAGGGGATTTAGTTTACTTTGAGAAGAAGAAATCAAAAGCAGATAAGCCTTATTACGACCATGTGGTACAGGTAGGGGAGTCTATGCATAGTATCTCGCAATTATATGGTATAAAAGTCAAGAACCTTTACAAAATGAACAAAAAGGACTTTGAATATGTTCCTGAAGAAGGAGACGTTTTAAAGTTAAGATGAAAATTAAAACACAAAACTTGAATTTTTATTAGAAATGAAACAATTATTTTTTACAGTCGCCTTTTTTATATTGGCAATGGGTGTTTATGCACAGGATGATAAGAATAAACTCGAAGATGGAAAATGGTATTTGAAAGGGGTTACAGGTCTCAATGCTTCGCAGACAGCAGTAAGCAACTGGTCGGCCGGGGGTGAAAATGCAATGGCGGGAACAGCCTATCTTAATGGATCTCTCGTTCGTAAAAGCGGAAACTGGCTTTTTTCAAATGCACTTGCATTGGAATATGGACTGACAAATACTAAATCGCTGGGGACTCAAAAAACAAGCGATAAAATAGATTTTACCACTCAATTGGGGTATTCTACCAATAACAAATGGTACTATACTATAATGGGTGATTTTAAATCACAGTTCTACAAAGGATATAATTATCCGGATAAGACACATTACATATCGAAATTTTTTGCGCCGGCTTATTCCAACATATCAATAGGTTTCGAGTACAGACCCAATACAAGTTATTCACTTTACTTGTCACCACTCGCCGGAAAACTGACGTTTGTAGAAGATGATTATCTTTCCAGTATCGGAGCATTCGGAGTAGATCCCGGGGATAAGTTCAAAGCAGAATTGGGAGCTTACTTCAAGGCCCGTGCCGAAAAAACATTGATGGAAAACGTAAAAGCTATATCGACGCTCGATTTCTTTACAGCATATGATAAGTCTTTTGGTAATGTGGATGTGAACTGGGACTTATTGATTAGTATGAAGGTTAATAAATTTCTATCAGCCAGTGTGAACACGACATTGAAATATGACGATGATGTGAAAATCGTGAATGAAGACGGTACTACCGGCGGTCCGAAAGTTCAATTTAAGGAAATGATAGGAGTAGGGATTGCTTATAACTTTTAATTTATTAAATAATTCTCAACATAAGTGGTATCAGCATTTTGCTGATGCC
Source organism: Dysgonomonas sp. GY75 (assembly GCF_015234155.1). Classification (NCBI taxonomy): domain Bacteria; kingdom Pseudomonadati; phylum Bacteroidota; class Bacteroidia; order Bacteroidales; family Dysgonomonadaceae; genus Dysgonomonas; species Dysgonomonas sp. GY75. The sequence goes on along the minus strand of NZ_JADCLQ010000012.1, from coordinate 317,246 downwards.
ATTTTTTTTTGAATAGAATCCGGCTTTAATAAATGATAAAAGGCCGGGACTTTGTTTGTCGGTTTCTGATTTTATGCTAATTTTATACAATAAACAAATTTAACCCGGCGAATATGAATAAATTCCTTTTAATCTCGTTATGTGCAATTATCTCGGTTCTGGCATATGCCCAGGAGGATGCGAAGTATTTAGCAGGTGCAGTACCTGAGGTTGACGGTAAAGTCATTTTTTCCAAATCTATACCAGTGAAGAACTCTATATCTGATGCCGATCTATTCAATGTTATGGATAAATGGGCAAATGACAATTATGGGATTAATCTTCAACAAGATTTGGATAACAGGGTTTTGTTATCTAATCCGGAAGAAAAAGATATAGCATGTCTGGGCGAAAAGTATCTTGTGTTTAAAAAGAGCGCTTTCGTGTTGGATCAGGCTAAGATGGTCTATCAGCTGATTCTGGATATAGAAGGAGGTAAATGTAATGCTACTGTACGTTATATTAAATATGAATATCCGGACAGTAAAACGCCTCTGCCTGCCGAAGAAATGATAACAGATGAATTTGCATTGAATAAAAAAGGAGATAAACTGAACAGGTATTATGATAAATTCCGCAGACAGACAGTTGACAGTATCAATAGCATATTTAATTCTATCGATAAATATCTGAATGGTACAGTTACAACAGGTGTTGTATCTTCGGCAGTTCCCGCGGCTGTGTCGGCGGGTGTTGCAAATACCCAGGAGGCCGTTGCTCCAGTCTTGGCCGGGAAAAATGCTCTTGCTGAAGTTTCGTTTGCGGGATTCAAAAAGGTTGATACGGGTAAAATACCTGCCAGCCTGCAAGGAAGTAAGGCCTTGATACTTTCCGGATCGGTGAGTAGTCCTTCTATTGTCCCTGCATCGTGGGGAGGTGTCACTTCATTGATGGAAAAACCGGTAGCATTGAGTAATGTCAATACTGCCCAATATACAGGATTGCCGGATGGAGCCGGAACCTATACGATATCTTTTTATACCGAGGTGTATGGTGATGCATTGAAAGAATTTGAAAATGCGAAAGGAAATATTAATGACAAAATAAAGGCTTCCGGGCTTACGCCGGTTATCGCACCTTCAGGCGCACCTGTCTTTTCAGAAGCATGGATGGTTATCGAATGTAAAAAAGCAGGAGTAATGCCGTCTTCCGATTCAAAGACCGCATCGGATAAAACATATTTGGGTGAAATATTGAATGTTTGGATAAAATAACCACAGAATAAAAGCTCATGAGAAAAATAGCTTTAATCACCGGAGCTACCTCCGGGTTAGGCAAAGCGATAGCTTTGCGATTGGCAAAGGAAGGCTATGATGTGATCATAGCCGGACGCCGCAAGGATAGACTGGAAGAACTGGAACGGGAGATTGAAATAAAATATGAATCGAAGGTATATTCTCTTTGCTTTGATGTACGGGTATACAATGAAGTAGAGAAGGCTATTGCTAGTTTGCCCGAAGAATGGACGACAATAGATATTCTAGTCAATAACGCGGGGCTTGCCGTAGGGTTAGACCCTATACAGCAGGGAGTAATTGATGATTGGGAGCGGATGATAGATACTAATATAAAAGGTCTGTTATATGTAACCCGTGTAGTATCCCCAGGTATGGTGGTGCGAAAATCGGGGCATATCGTTAATCTTGGTTCCATTGCAGGAAAAGGAGTTTATCCTAACGGAGCAGTATATTGTGCTACCAAGCATGCTGTAGATGCATTGAGCCAGGGCATGCGTATGGATATGTTGCCATATGGAATACGTGTTACACAGGTGTGTCCGGGCGCAGTGAATACAGAATTCTCGCTTGTCCGCTTCAAAGGAAATCAGGATAGAGCCGATTTGGTATATGACGGGTACGATGCACTGACAGCTGAAAATATTGCCGATGCTGTTTTTTATGCAGTATCCCAGCCTCCCCATGTAAATATACAGGATATGTTGGTGATGCCGACAGCACAAGCCAATGGCAGTATGTTCCATAAAGAAGAGAAGAAGTAATATAAAATAAATCAGGATAAGAGAGTGTGCCTTTGTCGGGCACACTCTTTTTTTTACCTTTGTGCGTTATAATAATTTGAATATGCGTATAGATATTATAAGTGTTCTGCCTCAGATGTTTAGCGGTCTTATAGATTGTTCCATTCTTAAAAGGGCCCAAGATAAAGGACTTGCGGAAATTGTACTTCACAACTTGAGAGATTATTCTACCAATAAGCATCGTAATGTGGATGATTATCCTTTCGGCGGAGAAGCCGGAATGGTGATGCAGATAGAACCGATTGATAATGCTATTACATCATTAAAACAACAACGGATATATGATGAAGTAATATATACTTCGCCCGATGGCGAAGTTTTCAATCAGAAGATTGCCAATCAGATGTCAGCGTATGAAAATATCATTATTCTATGCGGGCACTATAAGGGAATAGATTATCGTGTTAGGGAACATCTGATTACACGTGAAATTTCGATAGGGGATTATGTTCTTACGGGAGGAGAACTTGCCGCTGCTGTGATGGCAGATGCCATTGTGCGGCTTATTCCGGGCGCAATAGGAGATGAGCAGTCGGCTTTGTCGGACTCTTTTCAGGACAATTTACTTGCACCGCCCGTTTATACCCGTCCTGCCGAATATAAAGGATGGCGGGTACCTGATATATTATTGTCGGGTCATCAGGCTAAGATAGATGAGTGGAAGCTACAACAAGCTATGGAGCGAACTGAAAGGTTGCGTCCCGACTTATTAAAAAGTAAAGAATAAATCTTCAATAGTTGATGTTTAGAATTCGACCTTTACTGTCACCCGTTCTTTGCTCCCTGTAGTCCAGCGCGGGCCTGATTGAATCAGACGTATGGCTTCATTATCGGATGCGCCACAGAGGCTATATTTTACATCGAACAGGAATGGCCGGCCCAATGAATTGACCGAGAATTCTACGGCGACTTTACCCTTACGGTCTTTACAGATATCGTCTGTTGGCCGCCGCAGTGATTTTTTCAGGTATTCATTGTATTTTTCGTAGCCGCCTATAGGTTCGGGTTTACCGCTATTTGTTTCTTCCTGAGTAGATGTTCTGCTCTCGAAATCATCGGGTACATATATTTCTATCGGAACTTCATTCATACGCTTGGCGTCTTCCGACAAGATTTCCTGTTCGGCTTTACTCATCGAAGCGCTTTCTTCGCTCTCTATTTTGAAACGGGAAATGTCCGGCTTATAAGCCTTTGCGAGTTCAGCATTCTTTTGTGCGATCACTACGATGTTTTCGGCATAATATTCTTCAGGCACATAGATCTCGATGATGGAATTTTCGTTAGCTTGCTGAGCATATAGTCCCGATTTGTGATAGTCGGTCAGAAAATACCCTCCGATGCCTATTATAATGATAATAGCCGCAGCGGCCGTTTGCCACATCTGTCTGCCGTTTGTTTTGTTTTTCGTCTTCGATCTGGCTTTTAGCCGGTTTTGTATATTGTTGATACGTTCGATGTGGTTGTCGTCGATACTGTCGAAACCGTCTATAGCCTCGTACAAAAACGGATCCTTCATCGAATCTTTTTCTATCCGATGGGCATCTTTACCTTTTCTTTGTCCTTTTATGTAATCTAAGAATTTCATTCTTTCAGATTTTTTTCGATACAAATTTTCAAATTCCGTTTTCCGTTTTGTATATAACTCTTTACACTTTTGAGATGAAAGCCTGTTTCATCCACGATGTCCGCATACGATTTATTCTCGTAAAAAAACTTTTCTACAGCTATCCGTTGAGGTTCCGGCAATTTTTCCAGACACTCATTCAGAGCGCTTTCCTTTTCTTCATCCCTGCTGTCATCAAATAGAGTAAAAGAACTGTCGGATTCCATAAGCTGGGAATCGAAATTAACAATAATCTCCTTCTTATTTTCTTTCAGTATATGAAAGCAGTGATTCTTTACAACGCTATAAAGCCAGTTTTTAAATACCTTGATCTCGTAATCCTGAATTTTTTGAGACAGGTTCTCGTAAATATCTATTACTGCATCCTGCGATTGTTCCGGACTTTGCAGGTATTTAAGGCAAAGACCATAAATAAGGGGAATATAGCGTTCGTAAAGCTGTTGGAAATATTCAGCTTTACGCGTTTCTTTAAATTTTGACAAGAGTATCTCGTCGCTATCCGATTCTTTTTTCTTATGTAGGCTAAAGAATTGCAAGGAAATTCATTTTTACACAAATCTACAAGATTTTAATTAATAATCAAACAGTTTGGAGGCTTAACAAAAATGTCATAATCTCGCATTTCTGTTAAAATTTATAATATATAATTGTATAGATGGTTCATTTTATGTACTTTTGTCATCGAAATAATAACGAGTTTAATTTTTTAACAAGCACCCATTATGAAAGAAAAAATTGGATCAAACGCAGGTATTATTTGGACTTACCTAGATGCAGAAGGAAGCAAACCTCTTAAAGACATCAAAAAAGCGTGCAAATTGACAGAAAAAGATATGTATGCTGCTTTGGGCTGGTTAGCAAGAGAAGGCAAAATCGCTTTCAATGAACTAAAAGACGACTTGCAGGTCGTTTTGTTGTAAAAAAGCAGAAACAACATTTTTAGATAAAAGAGCCGCTTATCTTTCGCATAAGTGGCTCTTTTTTTTATTTGTATAGATCCGGTTTCTTTTTAATAAATTTAGAAGAGTAATAATTTTGTTAATTCGTTGGTATTATTTATTTTTGTCTAGCATTTTGGCTACTTTATGACTGAAAATGATGAAAAACTTCTGGCCGAATTTGAAATAAGGATGCGGCAATTAATGTACCTCTGCGATACGTTAAAGGAAGAGAACGCCCTGTTGAAGCAGCAATTGATACAAAGAAACGTGACAATTGAAAGTTTAACATCGGAAGTAGAAGAGTTGAAAGCAAAATATGACAATCTGAAATTTGTAAAATCTTTCTCTTCGGAGAATAAGGATGATACATTACAAGCGAAGAAGCGATTGTCGAAATTAGTGCGAGATGTAGATAAGTGTATCGCCATGCTGAAAAATTAACGAATAAAGGCAAAGTTATGGACGAGCATTTAATAATTAATCTACGCGTAGCTGATATGAGATATCCTCTCCGGATAAAACGGCAGGAGGAAGAAGTATTCAGGAAGGCTGCGGAGGAAATAGATTATAAAATAGTTCAATATAAAAATTATTTTACAGGAGATTCATCCCATTCATTGCAGAATAGCGATTATATGGCAATGACAGCAATACAGGCTGTAGCAGAGAAGGTTGAGCATCAATTACGGGCAAATGAATTTGAGTCCAGGATGAAAGAGTTGACGCAGGAATTGGAAGATTACCTGAGAGGTCATGTAAAATAAAATTATAGTACTGAGAAAAATCTAGAGCACTAATTTTAAGTATGAGAGTATTCTTCATACTTAAATTAGTGCTTTTTAGTTTATATAAATTGAGTTTTTAAATAATGAAAAATAAATTATGGATATATTATTTTATGTAATAGCTTTCCTTGCCGGAGCAGCCGTGGCGTGGGTAGCTTTGAATTCTATGGCGAATTCGAAGTTCAAACGTCAGGTGAAAGAGGCGGAACTGGAAGCTGAAGTAATCAAGAAAAATAAATTGCTGGAAGTAAAAGAGCAGGCATTGCAGATGAAATCTGAGTTTGAGAAACAGGCTAATGTACGGAACTCTAAAATACAGGCAGCAGAGAGCAAGATCAAGCAACGCGAGTTGAGCCTGAATCAAAAACAGGAGGAACTCCAACGTAAGAAAAGCGAAGCTGACACGGTTAAAGCCAATCTGGAAAGTCAGCTGGAGATAGTAGAAAAGAAGAAACAGGATCTCGACAGGCTTCACAAGCAAGAGGTAGAGAGACTGGAGGCTCTTTCGGGATTGTCGGCCGAAGAAGTAAAAGAAAAACTTGTAGAGGCGTTGAAAGACGAGGCGCAATCGCATGCCCAGTCTTACATCAATGAGATAATGGAAGAGGCTAAGATGACAGCTAATAAGGAAGCGAAGAAGATCGTAATACAGTCTATACAGCGTGTGGCCACAGAGACAGCTATAGAAAACGCGATCACAGTTTTCCATATAGAGTCTGACGAAATAAAAGGACGTATTATCGGCCGTGAAGGACGTAATATACGAGCGCTGGAAGCTGCCACAGGCATTGAAATCGTAGTGGACGATACTCCGGAAGCGATAGTGCTTTCAGGTTTTGACCCTGTAAGACGCGAAGTAGCCCGCCTGGCATTGCATCAGTTGGTGGCAGATGGCCGTATACACCCTGCCCGTATCGAAGAAGTGGTAGCTAAAGTGAAGAAGCAGATCGAAGAAGAAATTATCGAAACCGGTAAGCGTACGACTATCGATTTGGGTATCCACGGTTTACATCCTGAGTTGATACGTCTTGTAGGTAAGATGAAATACCGTTCATCATACGGACAAAACTTGTTGCAACACGCCCGCGAAACAGCTAATCTGTGTGCTATTATGGCGTCAGAGCTTGGGCTGAATGTAAAGAAAGCAAAAAGAGCAGGATTGTTACATGATATAGGTAAGGTGCCTGATGATGAGCCGGAATTGCCTCACGCATTACTTGGGATGAAGCTTGCAGAGAAATATAAGGAAAAACCGGATATTTGCAATGCTATCGGGGCTCACCACGATGAGGTGGAGATGACAAGTCTTCTGGCTCCAATTGTACAGGTTTGTGATGCTATATCAGGAGCACGTCCGGGTGCACGCCGTGAAATTGTAGAAGCATATATCAAACGGTTGAATGACCTTGAGCAACTGGCTCTTTCATATCCGGGTGTGTTGAAGACATATGCTATTCAGGCAGGACGCGAACTGCGTGTAATAGTAGGTGCGGATAAGATAGATGATGTGGAGACAGAAAAACTATCGGCTGATATTGCAAAGAAGATACAGGACGAGATGACTTATCCTGGACAGGTTAAGATTACTGTAATACGTGAAACCCGTGCCGTAAGTTACGCTAAGTAAGAGATATATATTTATATAATAAAAAACGGAGACAAACTTTGTCTCCGTTTTTTTGTTTTAAGAAAAGAAGTGTGTGTAACTCTGATCTCTCAGGGGTGTTTTATATAAGTCGCTAATATCCCAAAAAGGTCACAATCTGAATAGTTTTTTTTGAAGGAGGGGAGAGAAATGCAAGAGTTGACGGTAAGTTTATCTATGTAGGTAGCTGTTAGCCTTTAGCTGATAGCTATTAGCTCTTTGAAAAAATGAATTAGCAGATTTGAAACATCGTTCAACGGAACGAAGTGTAGTTAAAATTAGCATATTAGCAAATGAATGAAGTAGTGTAACCTTTGTTACTTTTTAACAAGTAGTAAGTTTTAAGTACTAAGTTGAAAGTTATACGAGATACAAGTTGTTAGCTGATGACTGTTTACCGGAAAGTCACTTATGCGATAGCTTAAGCTAACAGCTAATAGCTATCAGCTAAAAGCTGAAATATGTGTAACCTTTGTTACCTTTTTGGTGAAACTGTGGGGGCGAAACATTTTTTGCCCGCGATGATTAACGGGCGAAAGATGTTTCGCCCCTACAAAAACGATAAAAAAAGCTGTTACTTTTGTTACCTTTTAACAAGTAGTAAGTATTGAGTAATAAGTTGAAAGTTGTATGAGACATGAGATGCGAGTAGACAAGACACGAGATATGAGTTGTGATGGTTGTTTACTGACGAGATACTTTGCTCTGCTCAGTAAGCTAATTATTAATTTTTCATTCTTCATTCTTAATTACTTTCCGTGTTACCTTTACATACGCTTCGCTCCTGTGACCGTTGGTTGTTACCTTTTTTTGTAAACAGTATGTAAATAAAATGAAAAAAACAGGCTGAAAAAGAACTAATCAATGTAGTTTTTGAGGATAAAGGTTATTTTAATTACTTTTGCAATCAGGTATAAAAGATTAATAATATATATAGTAGGTAAAGCAATGGCATATAAAATAGCGGTTTTTGACGCAAAGCCTTATGATATGGCTACTTTCAATAAGGCTAATGAAGCATATGGCTTCGAACTGGTCTATCATAAAGAACATCTCGATAAGAATAATGTGCTTTTGGCAAGTGGAACCGATGCTGTTTGTATTTTTGTGAATGCAAAAGTAGATGAGGAAGTTGTGTCCAAACTTCATTCCTATGGTGTAAAGCTGATTGCACTACGTTGTGCCGGTTTTAACAATGTAGATATAGCTGCTGCTGCCAGAAAGGGTATAAAGGTCGTACGTGTTCCTGATTATTCCCCCCATGCTATCGCCGAACATACATTGGCTTTGATGCTTTGTCTCAATAGAAAGGTTCATCGTGCGTTTTTGCGTACACGCGACGGTAACTTTTCTTTGATAGGATTTCAGGGATTCGATATGTATGGTAAGACTATCGGAGTGATAGGTACCGGTAAGATAGGAAAGGTCGCTACAGGTCTCTTTCAGGGACTGGGTATGAATGTACTTGCTTATGACTTATATCCGGATACAAAATGGGCTGATGCTACAGGTGTCAGATATGTGTCACTGGACGAACTATATGCCAATGCCAATATTATTACATTACATTGTCCGCTGACAAAAGAAACTGAATATCTTATCTGTGACGAATCCATCGCCAAAATGAAAGAAGGGGTGATGATAATCAACACCGGACGTGGAAAGTTGATCCATACCAGGCATCTGATAGAAGGATTACTTAACGGTAAGGTTGGTTATGCCGGTTTGGATGTATATGAAGAAGAAGGGGCTTATTTCTATGAAGACCATTCGGATAGTGTGATGACTGATGATGTGCTTGCCCGGTTGCTGTCTTTCAATAACGTGATCGTGACATCTCATCAGGCCTTTTTTACTCAGGAGGCAATGTCGAATATCGCACATACAACTATGAATAATATTCTTGATTTCTTCAACGGTAAAGAGTTGAAAAACGAGGTTGTATATAATAAAGCTTAGTGTAAATTTCATACAGTTAGAATTGTAGGTATGAAACGGTTCTTTATTCTTTTTGTTTATATATTCGCATTTCTTGGGATCATCGTTGCTGCTGATTCTAAGTTCGTTGTTGTTATCGATGCAGGGCATGGAGGTAAGGACGGCGGAGCTGTGAGAGGTATATATAAGGAGAAAGATATAAATCTGGGAGTAGCTAAGACTTTAGGCGAACTGATAGAAGCAAACTTTAATGATGTCAAAGTCGTTTATACCCGAAAGACAGACGTTTTTGTAGATTTAGACAAGCGGACGCAGATAGCCAATAAGGCAAAAGCCAATTTGTTTATATCCATTCATACAAACTCAACTGCTGCAAAGACAACAAGTGCTTCCGGGGCCGATACCTATATATTAGGGTTAGCCCGTAGCGCTGAAAACCTGGAAGTGGCAAAGAGAGAGAACTCTGTGATTTTATTGGAGGATAACTATACATCAAAATATGAGGGCTTCGATCCTAATTCGACGGAGTCGTATATTATATTCGAGTTTATGTCGAATAAGTATATGGAACAAAGCCTGCAGTTTGCAGATTACATACAGAAAGATTTTAGAAGTATAGCAAAGCGTACAGACAGAGGCGTACGTCAGGCCGGATTTCTTGTGTTAAGGAAAACAAGTATGCCAAGTGTGCTTATCGAACTGGGTTTTATAAACAATCAGGCTGAGGCTAAATATTTGTCTTCGAGGTTGGGGCAAAGGGCGATGGCGACTGCGATATACTCCGGATTCAAAAAATATAAACGAGAATTTGATAAAAAACAAGGCCGTTATGTTTCTGCGCCGGATAAAAACGAAGAACCTGATGACATAATCGATGAAGCTATCATAAAAGAAAAAGTGGCTATTGAAGAAGATACTTATGTCGTAGAGGATGCTGATACTCCGGTTGTGAAAGAGTCAGCCAGAGTGAAAAACATAGTAGAGGTACCAAAGAAAAGAGAGAAATCGCCTAAGAAAATTGGTGAAACCTCTGGAAATATAGCTGAAACCACAAAGAAGGGAAATAGTACGGTGACGAAAAATGTTAGTAGCAAGGAGGAATACCGGGTACAGTTCTTGGTGTCACCAAAGAAACTCCCGGATAATTCGAAGGAATTTAAGGGTCTTTCGCCTGTAATGTTCTATAAAGATGGTAGCAGCTATAAATATACATGTGGTTCGACCACTGATTATAATGAGATAATTAAAATACAACGCCAAGTCAGGGCTAAGTTTAAGGATGCGTTTGTTGTTAAATTTAGAAACGGGGAACGAGTTAAATAGATGATGACGAAGCACTTTTTGGATAGAATATGGTGTTTGATACTGTATTATTTCAATAACGCTATTTGTAGTATTTAAACTTAACAAAATAATAAATAGGTCCGCGACCTTAGAATTACATAATTTAATAGTTATGAGTAAAATATCGAAAGAAGTAAAGATAGGTATAGCCTTTGTAATTGCAATTTTCCTTTTGTATTACGGTATCAGTTTTCTGAAAGGTGTAAATCTTTTTAAACCATCAAATTCATATATTGTCGTCTTTGACGATGTGTCAGGTCTAACCCAGTCGACACCTGTTACGCTGAATGGATTTCAGGTAGGTCTGGTATCTTCCATGGAGCTAGACCCTAAAAATCAAAAACGTGTGATTGTATATCTGAATATGGACAAAGGTATGGAGATACCAAAAGGTAGCAAGATGTCGCTGGATGTCTCTGTTCTGGGGTCGGCTACGATCATGCTTGAGACCAACCCTTATACAAAGGAAAATCTTACTTCCACCGATACTATAAAAGGTGTCCGGGTAAAAGGTATGTTAGATGCTGCTGGTACTATGCTGCCTCAGGTAGAACAGCTCATACCAAAGATTGATTCAATACTTATCGGTCTTCAGACCTTGGTAAACAATCCGGCGTTGAATCAGTCGCTTACAGATATCAATCAGATTACGGGCGATCTGGCTAAATCGACCAAACAGCTAAATTCGATGATGATTACATTAAATAAGGACGTTCCCACCATAACCGGGAATCTGGGGAAAATGTCTAACGACCTAAGTAGTGTATCGGGTAAGATCAATCAGATGGATTTGGCTTCTACATTCAAGTCTGTAGATTCTACCATGAAAAATATAGAATATCTTTCTACGAAAATCACATCTAAAGATAATTCTTTGGGATTATTATTGAATGATCGTCAATTATATGATAGTATTAACGGAACAATTAGTAATGCTTCGTTGTTACTTAAAGATGTAAGGCAAAATCCATCCCGTTATATTAATGTAAAGGTCTTTTAAAGTATTCTATTTAGAATTGATCTAAATAAGTAAAAATATTTTTTTTGCTTAATAGTGTCACCCTTATACTTTTCGGGCAGTATTACGAAATTGTTAAAACGTAATTAAAATGCTATTAAAAACACAATTGTTTGATAATTAGTTAGTTGTTTGTGTTGAAAGGGGTGATTTTATAATAACGTCATAAGTCATTGAAATTAAAAGAGATGTTTCTAAAACTAGAAATCCAAATTTGGGGGCACTTTTTTTTTATGAAATTAATTATGAAATTTACGTTACGAAATCGAGAGAGTAATATAGACAAATATAACTAAACTATTAAATGGATTCTTCTTCAACTCAAAAATTATGGGCTAATTGTTTAACGGTCATTCAGGACAATATACCTGAGGCGGCTTTCAAAACATGGTTCTTACCTATTGTTCCCTTATCTTATGAAAATAAGGTGTTTACGATACAGGTACCAAGCCAATTCTTTTATGAGTATCTCGAAGATAAGTTTGTCGACTTACTTAAAACTACTCTGCATCGCGAAATAGGCAGGGATACTATATTGCAGTATCGCATACTGATGGAAAATACAACAAATACAGTTGTAGATTATAGAGGTGATGCAAAAACACTACCGGTAGATAAAGGTTCTGTCAAAAGTACTAATAAGGTGCCTAATCCTTTTCAAAAAGTTGTAGCAGATGATTTTGATTCGCAACTGAATCTAAAGTATACATTTGATAACTTTTTTGAAGGGGAAAGTAATAAGCTGGCCCGTACAGCTGGTGAAACGATAACAAAGAATCCTGGTAAAACAGCGTTTAATCCGCTGTTTCTCCATGGAACATCAGGTGTGGGGAAGACTCATCTTTGCCATGCAATAGGTACGCGTATCAAAGAACTGTATCCCGAAAAACGGGTATTATATGTATCGGCTCATCTATTTAAAATTCAATATGCAGATGCTGGACGTTATAATACGACCAATGACTTTATCAACTTCTATCAGGGTATTGATGTACTTATCATAGATGATATACATGAATTGGCCGGAATAGAACGAACTCAGAATACACTGTTTCATATATTCAATCACCTGCATCAGAATAATAAGCAGCTTATTCTTACTTCAGATAAATCTCCGTCTGAGCTTCAGGGAGTGGAAGAGCGATTGCTTACACGTTTCAGATGGGGATTGACCACGAAAATAGATCATCCCGATAAGGGGTTAAGGCTAAAGATCCTTCAAAATAAGATTCTTCACGATGGATTGTCCATACCAGAAGATGTGGTTGATTATATAGCAGAGAATGTAACCGATAACGCCCGCGATTTGGAAGGAATCATTGTATCTATAATGGCACATTCACTGGTATACAATAAAGAGATTGATTTACCTTTGGCCAGACGTGTTATAGGTCAAGCTATTAAGAAGATTGAAGCAAAGAAGATAACAATTAGTGCGATAGAATCTGTTGTTTGTGACTTCTATAATATAAAGAGTGAGTTAATTCATACCGCTTCACGTAAGCGGCAGATAGTTCAAGCCAGGCAGGTGACTATGTATCTGTCGAAGAGTTATACTGAAATGTCGCTGGCTCAGATCGGATCCCTCATAGGAAAGAAGAACCATGCTACAGTGCTGCATGCTTGTAAGACAGTAAAAGAGCAAATGGAGGTAGACAAAGTCTTCCGGGACGAGATAGCCGAGATAGAGAAAAAAATAAAAAGCTGAGATCATTAGTTCTCAGCTTTTTAGCTTAGTCTTGATGCTCAGTTAAGATGCTTAGTGTTTACTATAATTATTGATCATGATTTCCTTAATACTAACTTCCTTTTAGTTGCAGCAGTAATTTCTGCAAAAAAAGCCTTAATCTCTTTATACTGCGATTTATCATACCGTCCTGTAAAGATATCAATATTTTGAATATATATAATCTTATTCCCATTTTGTTTTACTTCTGTTTCAAATTTACCAAAGGGAGTTGTCAGGGATAGATTCTTGGGTAAAGATTCAGTCGTATATGATTCAGGAATATTGATAATGATAGAGTCGGATTCTGAAAACCCATTGTTAATCACAATGTCCTGAATGCGCGTATTGGATGAAAGCATATTATAGCTTCCTTTTTCCAGAGGACATGCCGGGATGAATAAACGCGTACCTGTTTTATTTACAAAATCAGTAGCTACAAAGTCTGCAGATAAAGAGCAGGACGGTAATGATGACTTGTCTTCTTTTGTACTTATGTTGTCTATTTGCACTTTAGGAAATTTAATGTTACGGTTGATGTATCCGATCACCTTTTCTCTGTCCTTCGATGTCATTGCAAATACGTTGTAAAAGTATCCATGCAGGTGTTCAACAAAGGCTAAGGTACCATTTGCAGTTCCATCTTCTGAGACATTGATAGTGATTATTGATTCCTGTTTATTGTCTTTGTCCTGATACTTGGATACTCTACAAATTTTACCTCCGTTTTCAGTTACAACGAGGGCATCATGACCGGCTATATCATCGTGGATATAACCAAAAGGTATTGTTTGAGAGGTACATTCGAGCCATAAGCTGTCATCCTGAAGAGGTACAAGTAAAATAGCATGATTAGTTTCACTTATATTTGAAAAGCCTTTAGTAAAAGACTTCCTGTTGCCGGAATATATCTCACAATAATTTGAAGGGATACCAATAGCATTTAACATGGCTTTCATTTCATTTGATAAACCTTTGCAGTCACCGAAACCCGTTTTCATTGTATTGGATGCTTCTATTGGCTGGAATCCTCCGATACCTAATTGAATACTAACATACCGGGAATTCTCTTGTAGATATTTAAATAATATCTCGACCTTTTCTCTGTCCGTTTTGGCATCCTTTACAAGCGATTTAAGCTTGTCGACAATATCATTTGGCAAAGTATCACGTCCTTTGAGTAAACCGGACACCCACGTGCCATAGTTCTTCCAATCTGACATATTCCCGCAAGAGGAATCATAGCAGAAATCAGCTGGAGCAATCAGAACTCTCGGATATATATCCCTTAACGCCGGAGCCAAAGGTTCACTATTAATTGCTTTAAGGTTGTGTGCCGTAAATGAATATATGTGTTTATTTCCTACAACTTCATCTTTAATATTGCAATCGAAATTTGCATCATATCTCAGATTCATATCCACAGGCAGTTCTATCCTGTAACTCGCATTGACCAGCGATTGCATATAACTTTGAATAGGTGTGAAAGCAGGGTATGAGATTATACCGTTCTTCCATTTTTCCTCATATGTATATTCTATCGTGTATGGATATGTGGGAATCTTGTATTCATAGACAATTGAGTATGCATCTGTAGCCATTTGGTCCGACATGGAAGATATCGTCAGGTCTTTCTTTCCGATTTTCCGGATAACACTACCTGATGCATTTTTTACGACAGCAGAAAAATCTTTCATTTCCCTGAACTTATCATTAAAAGCATAAAAATGAGCAAAACCTTCTCCTTGTTTGCTGAGTATTGTCATTGTTTTCGTTACCTTACATGTGGCGTTGTTCATATCCGACTGGATTATCACTATATCGGAGTTCTGAACAATCGCAACCGCATTTTCACGGAGGCTGTCGGAAGCCTGATTTATCGAATTACCATTTGCACATACTATTACAGATGATAATATGCATAGAGTTAAAATGAAGTGTTTGTACATAATAGTTCCGGTTCTGATTTATTCCGCACTTAATGTCTTTTTGAGTACAATCTGTTCTGAATTCTTAGCGATTAATTTAGAGAAGAAATCACGTAAATTTTCATATTCGGTAGGTAAGAATTGTATCTTCTTCAATTGGTACTGGTAATGAAGACGGACTTGGTTACCTGATTGAACAACCCGGTAGGTGAGGCTCATATCATTATCGTTGAGTACCATCCTTTCGCCTTTGGGTAACTCTTCTACAGTATATCCTTCCGGTACAATAAAATCTATTATTTGTACAAAATTGATCAGGTAGTCGAATTCGATAGGATATTCACGAGTTTCTTTCTTAAATGGGTTTTCGGAATATGGTTTGTCCGTAAGTGGGGTGATATATATATATTCATCAGCCATATCGATATCTGAGGATTGTATATAGTTCATCCTTAAGGCCTCGCTTGTATTATCCAGATTTGATATCGAAAAACTGTCTATTTCACAAGAAAGTCTCTTGCTTATCGATTCTATATAGTCATTTTGATCTTTATGGTTGTAGTAGCTGACCTTGGTATTGTATGCCGCGTTGCCCTTACGTGTATCAGTTGATTTGCCGATAAGTTTAGAGTCATTAATCGTTAAATTTATTGTTTTCAATACAGAACCGTTCGAAACCCCGGTAAGGTCTACCCAATTGGAATAATCTGCCCTCAGGATGCGTGCCTGTGGTACCATGCATTTTTCGGGAAGCAAGTTCCAGTCTCCGTATTTGGCTGCTGCGTCGGTAAAGTACATCGTAGTGTCTATTTTGATACCTGTAATTACATAATTGAATGCGGATATACTCGGATGCGATATCGGCATACGCCCATTACTTCTGGTACTCAATATTACGGGGAATGCATCGAATCCTCCCGCCTGGAGTGCGTTTATTAACAGGAAGTTTACTTCTGCGCTTGTGCCAATACCGTTTTTTAGGGCATCTTTCAGGTTTTTGGGATAGAAAGCATTCTGGTCGTTCCACTTCACTTTGTATTTGACCATATCCTGTATTTCTTTTGCTCTGTCGACACTTACATTCCCTTTAGTTATTTCGTCTTTGAATAGGTCTGCTTTCTTCAGATTTCCTCCAAACATACTGGATTCCATAATTTCTTTATCGATATTACTCCACGACGAAGAATAGTTTTTTACTGTGGAGTATGGCATTTGTATGCTTTGGAGTTCAAAAGAAACTTTTGATATATAATCGTTTATTGTCCATAAATAGGATTCGTTCTTTATGGCCGGAACATCAGTTCCCACAAAGGTATAACGATCGGCAGAACATCGTACCTGGGTCCCTTGCGAACGTCCGTTTTCATCTTTGTATTGAATGTGGAATGTCTCATTTACAGGCTCTTTCTTTGGTGCTAATGCAATGTATCCCTGGGTGTTTAGATGATACCGGAAGTATTCAGGCAACGTGACTTCGAATGAGGTGTAGAGAATCGGTATAGATGATTGAAAATTGAAATCGCGGAGATCGTAGAAGAAATCGGATACGATTGTGTATTTATATTCGATAACAGATCCTACTTTTGCGGCAGGCATCGTAAATTTCCGTACTTTCCATTTATTATCGGTATCTTCTTCAAAAATAAAGTCCTTTGATAATTTTGTCTTCACTACTTTTCCGCCTTCCAGATTGTAAGTTGTTCCGGATAGCCCTCTGATATCTTCTTTTGAGGAACTGCTCGCCTGATAATATGATATCTCCTGGTCACACCACTCAAGGCCTTCGGTTTTAAGTATTTTGATCTTTACCTGAAGTGTGTATTCAAACTGAAAACCATATAGGTTGTTATAGACGAAGCGGGTATCCCCCTTTTTCAGTAACATAACAGCGGCGGCAGTTGTATCCTGAGGATATGAAGTCATCGACAATTCTTCAACTGTGGCATTACCATACTTTGATTGTGAATAGCAATTGTAACTATTCATAAATGCAAAAATAAATAGAATAAAGAGGGCAATCTTTTTCATAATATTAGGTTAATTAAATTAGAGTAAATGTATAAAAATGTTTATTAATATTAATTTGCTGAAAGTATGTCGTAAAGCATATTTCTGACATTTTATACGCTTTTGAAGCCGGAATAATAGAATTTCTTTCTGTTGTTTTTTATTATATAAAATTATTTACTCTTTTTATGTGAAAACTTTACAAAAGTGACACTTTTTTACCGGATCTCTCATGGATACATTTCGTATGTATAGATAAATTTGAAAGGATATTTCCATATCTTATATTGAAAAATTTTATCTGAAAATAGATTTTTGATGTCGGATAGATGAAACCTGAAAATTGGCAAGGTTAATTATTTCTCGTTTTTGTTATATTAATTAACTGTATAATGTTAAAACCTGACACTTCTGACATATTTTCGGCTTTTAGCTGATAGCTATTAGCCGTTAGCTTAAGCTATCACATAAGTGACTTTACGGTAAACAGTCATCAGTTAACAACTTGTATCTCGTATAACTTTCAGCTTAATACTTAAAACTTACTACTTATGCCAATCAGTAGTTAAAGTAACTATTGTAGTATAAAATTGTTCAATTCCATTAGTCGTTTTTCGTGACTCGGCATAAGCAAAATAAATTTAGCTTCTGCTCTCGCTACTTAAAACGTTCTATTTTTTCTAACGCGCCATCCGGCTTGTTTTTCATTTTGCCTTGATGCAAAACGAAACAAAAAATCAAGGCTACATCCCTCCGGCGACCCAAAACCGCAGCTGCGGTGGGGCAAAATAATACGGAGTCATTTTTAGTTGGATTATCAGCCGTGTATAGCAGCTACCCTATTTTGCCCTACACCTCCGCTTTACGGATTGGGTACCCCGCCTGCGGAATGAGGCCGTTATCGCGATGCGGCGACAAGACTGTGTCTTTTCAGGCTTTAGCCCCACGTGCGTCAGCCCTTGCGCATTAGTGACGCAGGCGGGGTACCCAATCCGTTGCAGGCGGCGTAGAATCAAACGGGGCGATAGCCCGTGTGTTTGATTCAGCCAACAAAACGGTTTTGGGTCGCCGAGGAGCGAAGCGCTAGCCTTTTGGTTCGTTTTGGGCAATGCCAAAATGAACGTTTGAGCTCAACGAAGTGGAGCTCAAAATAATTGAACATTAAATCTCAACTACTGATTCGCTTTACTTGTTAAAAAGTAACAAAGGTAACACTTTTTCTACCTGTTACTTTTTACTCTCCCTGTAGCCCTGCCCCTTAGAGAGAAACAACGTTCGACGGAACGAAGTGTAGTCAATGGAGGGGCCAATTAATACATCAAAGAGCTAACAGCTATTAGCTAACGGCTAACAGCTTACACATATAGATAAACTTTTTCAAGAAAATAAATGTTGTTTGCCCTAAAAGCCGAAAGAGAAATACCCTCCGGCCTACTTCGGTCGGCTGGTTTTTCAATAGAGAGCATTTGGGAAAGATATGGGTAGGATTTGTACGTATGTTGTAGAAAAGGAGGGCAATAGTTGATATTAAGAAAACAAAAGAGCCATACTATACAGTATGGCTCCTCATGTATTTTATCTGTGAATATTAATATTCACGTCTTCTGTATCCACCATTATTGCCACCACCTCTGTTGTTGTCATAGCTTCTGCGAGGACGGTCACCTTCTGTGCGAGGACGAGCTTCAGAAACGGAAATAGTTCTTCCGTCATATTCAGCACCATTCAGTTCTTCAATAGCTTTTTGGCCAGCTGCATTATCAGCTAATTCAACAAAACCGTAACCTTTAGAACGGCCAGTAGCTTTGTCCATAATAACTTTTGCTGAAGTGATTTCTCCGTATTCACTGAATAGATCCTTCAAATCATTGTCGTTGATGCTGTAGCTCAACCCTGCGATAAAAATGTTCATTGTAAAAAAATAAAAATTAAATAATAAATACTCTATGCAGAAGATGTAAATAAATAGGAAAGCTAAAAGAAACTAGACAAGAAAGGTTACCAAAGAAGGGAAATGACTTGAAAAGAAAAATTTAAACTACACTTAAGAACTCTTATGCGATAGCAAATGTAAAAATAAAAATCAGTTATTTAGCATTTTAACCAATTATTTTTTTGTTGCGCCTTGCTTTTTTATATTTTATTGTATGATTATGACTGAAAATGTCAGGTATTGAACCTTTTGTAATTTTCAATAACGCTGATTACCGTGTCTTTATCATTTCCGATCTGTTTCTTTAACGTATCGATGTCAATGAACTTCTCGTCAGGACGTACAAAATCAATAAATTCGGCTGTTAAATTCTTATTGTATAGGTCTCCGTCGAAGTTGAACAGATTCACCTCTATGCTGATATTATCTCCATTGTGGAGGGTAGGGCGCTTGCCTATATATAGCATGCCATCGTATCTTTGTCCCTCTACATGCACATATACTGCATATACCCCAAACGCCGGGATTACTTTATACGTTTCCCATACCTGGATGTTTGCTGTAGGAAAGCCGATTGTCCGTCCCACTTTGAAACCTTCCACTATCTTTCCCGAGATAGTATAATTATATGAGAGCAATTTAGCTGCCTTACGGATATATCCTTCGGCGAGTAATTTGCGGATACGCGATGAACTTACATGTTCTTCTCCGGGAAGTTCCCGGGCTTCGATAACATTGATCCCGATTTCACTACCATAGCGTTTATAGTCGGCAAAACCATCTTCCCTGTTATGTCCGAAGCGGTGATCGTATCCGATAACTAAAGTGTTTACCGAAAGTTTATCTTTTAGTATGTCTTTCATAAACTCTCTGGCTGATAGCTGGGAAATCTCCGTTGTAAAATCGAGGCATACACAATAATCGACTCCGGTAGTAGCCAGACGTTCTGTTTTTTCATCAAATCCGCAAAGCAATGCCGGTTGGTAGTCTTTTTGCAAAACCTTTCGCGGATGTACCGGGAATGTGATAACGGCAGAAGGTAGTCCACGCTTGGCCGCCTCCTCTTTTACCTGGTCTATCAGGAAGCGATGCCCGGTGTGCACGCCATCGAAAAAGCCTATTGTAGCTACTAGTGGCGCATGTTGAAGTTTATGATCTTTGTCTATAAGCAACATATATGGCTACTCTTTATAGTAATCCCCTATCTGTAAATACTTTTCGCAGATCTTCATCCTGATCGGTCAGATAAGTCCGGAATCCCAGTTTTTCACCAATTTCTACGTTTGCCTTTCCGTCATCGAAGAACAGGGTTTCGGCCGGATCCATTTTAGAATCGGCTATAATGAAATCAAAAATTTCCCGGTCAGGTTTGGCATGTCCTATCTCATAAGATAAATAGCACTTGTCAAAAAAGGCATTGATAGGTAAACCTTCCGGAGAAAATTCATGTGTCATGGCCCATCCCATTACTGAAGGATTGGTATTACTAAGTAAATAAACTTTATATCTTTTACGGAGGTCTTTGAGCAACTGATATTTATATTCAGGTATATCGACCAAAAAACCTAACCACGCATGGTCTATCTGTTCCGCGGTGACATCCGGGTTATTTGACAATTTGCGAAATTCGGTAACAAAATCTTCACGGTTTATCTTACCTTCTTCGTATTCGAGAAAAATCCCTTTTTGACGAAATTCTCCCAGATATTCGTTAATATTAGGAAATCCCAGTGCTGTGAAACGATCTAATGCGGTTTGTTTGTGCAGGCCTACTATCACACCACCAAAGTCGAACA
Organism: Dysgonomonas sp. GY75; assembly: GCF_015234155.1. Classification (NCBI taxonomy): domain Bacteria; kingdom Pseudomonadati; phylum Bacteroidota; class Bacteroidia; order Bacteroidales; family Dysgonomonadaceae; genus Dysgonomonas; species Dysgonomonas sp. GY75. The sequence goes on along the minus strand of NZ_JADCLQ010000012.1, from coordinate 296,484 downwards.
GGATGTTCTTAATGTCTTTGCTCATAAAATTCTTAAATTACATTTTGTGCTATAATAGTACGAAGTTAGTTATTTATTCTTTAAGAGCCATTATTTTCAATTTTGTATTTGTATTTTTGTTAATATAAATTTATAATAAAGTGCTTTATAAAACAAGGGGTTTGGTACTTAATACCATTAACTATAACGATAAATATGTTCTTGCCCAGGTTTTCACAGAATCATTTGGGCGGGTAACTTATATGGTGTCGAAAGCCAGAGGTAAAAGTTCGAAAGTTCCCAAATCTTTATTTTCGCCGCTTGCTATCCTCGATATGGAAGTAGAGCACCAGGCTTCACGTGATATACAACGAATACGTGAGGCCCGCGCCGATATGTATTTATACGATATATCAGGAGATTTGAGCAAGACATCGATGGCTTTTTTCCTTTCCGAATTTCTCACCCGCGTATTGAAGGATACAAATGATAGCCGTATACTATTTAGCTTTCTGGAACAATCGGTACAGATTTTGGAAATGACAGATAAGAGCATTTCTAACTTTCATTTGGTATTCATGCTTAAGCTCAGCCATTTTTTAGGCTTTTACCCTAATTTGGAAGAATACAGGGAGAATAGCATGTTTGATATGATGAACGGAGAATTTGTGCTCTATCAGCCTCTACATAAACATTTCCTGAACAGGACAGATAGCAGATCACTTTCGTTATTAGCTCGTATCTCATATGAAAATATGCATCATTTTGTCTTTTCGCGCCAAGACAGAATAAATATAATAAATAAGGTGCTGGAGTACTATCGCTTGCATCTTTACGACTTTCCGGGTTTGAAATCGTTGGAAGTATTGCATGAATTGTTTTGATAGGGTTTCTAAATTTCAAAATGGAATTTCATATATTCGTAACTTGTAATATATAACTAACATCTATGACATTGGAAGAAGTAAAGAATTCGTATAAAAGTCGTATCGATAAAGAGAAAGCAACGTTATCCCGACTAAAGAGGGTTATATTTCAGGTAGGGACAATACGGTTGGTTATCGTATTGGCTTGTATTGCCATAAGTTATATCTTCTGGAGCGATACACCTGTTGTGCTGGTTGCAATAGGTATGTCCGTAGTGATTTATCTCTTTTTTATGAAATATCATAACCGGTTATTTCTTCAAAAAAAATATTGCGAATTACTTATTCTAAATACAGAGAACGAACTGAAAGGGATCGATTATGACTTTTCTGCATTCGATGGCGCTCCCGAAAAAGCAGATGCAAACCATAGTTACAGTGTAGATCTGGACTTGTTTGGCAATCATTCATTCTTTCAATCAGTAAACAGGACTGTGACATCTTTCGGAAAAGACAGGCTGGCAGATACACTGCTTTACCCTTTCGAAAAGAAAGAAGATATTGTAGCTCAACAGGAAGCATTAAAAGAGTTGAAGGGAAAAACCGAATTACTCGACCACTTCAGGGCAATAGGGCAAATGACCGGAGCTGAGGATTTGAATATTCATTTCTTTTCGCAGCAGTTTATGCAGACAAAGTTGTTATCCAAGAGCTTCTGGCGGTATTTTATATATATCGCTCCTGTTGTATCCGTTACGGTTCTTATTCTGTGTATTGCCGGTCTGCTTCCATATGCAGTATTAGGTCTTGTCTGGACAATCTTTTTCCTGCTGAGTCTTGCTCCATTAAAAGATATTAACCTAAAGAAAAGTTTGTTTGAAAAAAAAATCGAAACACTGGGGACATATTCCAAACTATTTAAAATAATAGAGAATGAAAAGTTTGAATCTACGTTACTGATTAACATACAGAACAAGATAAGCAGCGGAGAATCGGCTTCTCTCGCTATACATCAACTGAAATCGTATAGCAATAACCTTGACCAGTCATCGAATATTCTGGGACTCCTTTTCCTGAATCCTTTCTTTTTCTGGAATGTTATCTATTCTATAAAGATAGAAAAATGGATAACTTTACATAAAGATAATATTATCAGTTGGTTTAAGGTATTAGCTAAATTCGACAGCCTTGTTTCTCTCGGAATCTTTGCCTATAATAACCCTGGTTACACATATCCGGAAGTTGCGGATACTTTTATGCTGGAGGGTAAAGATTTAGGCCATCCGATGCTTAACAGATGTGTTTGTGTGCGTAACGATGTGACAATAAGCCGTCATCCTTATTTTCTGGTAGTGACGGGGGCGAATATGGCCGGCAAAAGTACTTACCTGCGTACAGTCGGTATAAATTTAATTCTGGCATGTGCAGGCGCGCCTGTATGTGCGACATCGCTAAGGTTTTATCCTTATAAATTGGTTACAAATTTGCGGACTTCCGATTCGTTGACAGATAACGAGTCTTATTTCTTTGCAGAGCTTAAACGGTTGAAAATGATTATCGATCGCTTACAATCAGGAGAGCAACTGTTTATTATTCTGGATGAAATACTGAAAGGAACCAACTCGGAAGATAAACAAAAAGGTTCTATTGCCCTGATGAAACAGTTGGTTTCGCTCGATGGTAACGGTATAATTGCCACACACGATCTCGTATTGGGTAATCTGGAACAAGAATTCCCGGATGTGATAAAGAATTACCGATTTGAGGCTGATATAAAGGATGAGCAATTATCTTTTACATACAAGATAAGAGAAGGGGTGGCTCAGAATATGAACGCAAGTTTCCTGATGAAAAAAATGGGGATAACAGGACTTTAATGGACTAATGAGAAAATGTGCCAATGAAATAACAATGCGCTAAAGGCTAAAAGCCAATAGTTATCAGCTAATACATTATGGAAGATATTCTACATTACATATGGAAATTCAGGCTTTTTCAGAAAGGACTGAAAACTACTACAGGTCAGCCGGTAGAAGTGATTGATGTTGGTTTGCCTAACACAAATGAAGGCCCTGATTTCTTTAATGCTAAGATTAAGATAGGAGATAAGATTTGGGCTGGTAATGTAGAAATCCATAAATCGTCGGATCAGTGGGTGAAGCATAAGCATGATGTAAACAAGAATTACAATTCTGTTATACTCCATATTGTGGAAAAAGCCAATTGTGAGGTGTATAACGAATCGGGGCAACCGGTTATGCAATGCGAAATAACTTATCCGGAACATATATTGGAGAATTATGATTTCCTCATTCATTCCAATACAGATATTCCTTGTTGCAATTATATCGGCTCTATGCCTTCTTTTCATATTAATTCGTGGATGAATACGTTGTTGATAGAACGTTTGGAACGAAAATCAAAACATATACAGGAATTACTCGAGCGGTATAATAACTCGTGGGAGGATGTATTTTATGTAATTCTGTCACGTAATTTCGGGTTTGGGTTAAATTCCGATTCTTTCGAGAGATTAGCATTGAGCCTGCCATTGAAATATATCCGGAAGCAGGGGGATAACCTTATTCAGATAGAAGCCTTGTTGTTTGGGCAGTCAGGCATGCTGGACAATCTTAAAGTAAATGACGATTATTATTCATTACTACAAAAAGAATATGCTTTCCTGAAAAATAAATATGAACTGAACCCGTTAGAATCTTATGTATTCAAAAGTTTAAGGACGCGGCCAACTGCTTTTCCTCAGATTCGAATAGCCCAGTTAGCAGCTTTATTACACAGTTCACATGGATTATTTTCTAAAATTACGGCTTGCGATGATGTGGGGCGCATCAGGTTGATGTTTCATGTAAACGCTTCTGAATATTGGCAGACGCATTATGCATTCGGAGTTTCATCCGAACGAAAGGTAAAATACCTTGGAGATGCCTCTCTCGACATTATACTTATAAACACGGTAGCTCCGATTCTGTTTATTTATGGGAGGACTATCGATAGTGAAATACACTGCGAACGGGCACTTCGTTTTCTCGAGATACTGAAGCCGGAGAGAAATTCAATAACGAAACGTTTCGAAAAACTCAAAATGCCATTAAATAATGCAGCCGATTCGCAGGCAATGATTCAACTGAAGCGTGAGTATTGTGAGCCCAGGAAATGTTTATTTTGTAGAGTAGGACATCAACTATTAACCAGTTAACAGTTAGAAAATCAATTAACCTATGACTGAAATGAAATATATAGACCTTTTTAACCATCTTAAAAAAATAGAGAATTATACAGATAGCGAGATTGAAATTGATGACAATCTGGTTATGCGTAATTTTACTTTCGAGTCGAATTACCGCTTTATTCTTCCGGGCGGGTTAGGTAATAATGACGACTATGAGTATATTCCAAGTATACCTGAAGATTATGAACCGGATGTCATTCAGCAAATGCTGAATAAGAAGGATGCGGAGATTATGGAAAATATAAAGTTCCGCTATCATATGATAATGCCAAAGAAGGAGCTGAAGGCTAAAGGTATTATATTTATATTTCATGGCTTTAATGAAAAATATTGGAGTAAATACCTGCCTTGGGCAAAACATATAGCTGAGAAAACAGGTAAATCCATCGTGATGTTTCCTATAGCTTTCCATATGAACCGTGCGCCTGCCACATGGAGCAATTCAAGGGAAATGTATCATGTGAGCGAACAGCGTAAGCAACGCCATCCCGATGTTATCTGTTCCAGCCTGTCTAATGTTGCTATCAGTACCCGGCTTCATAACAAGCCGCAACGGTTTCTCTGGTCGGGCCTACAGACTTATTATGATGTAATTGATTTTGTCGAAGCCTTTAAAGACGGCTTACACCCGGCAATAGAAAAAGATGCTTCAATAGATTTCTTTTCTTACTCCATTGGTACATTCCTTGGGGAGATACTTATGATGAGTAATAAGGACGGGCATTTTACGAACTCAAAATACGCGACTTTCTGCGGGGGAGCGGTATTTAATCGTTTATCACCCGTATCGAAGTTCATTCTGGACAGTGAAGCCAATGTAAGTTTGTATTCTTATGTGGTGGAGCATCTTGAAAGTCATATGAAACGCGACGAAGTACTTCGCCATTATATGCATACCCATCCCGAGGGAAATAATTTCAGAAGTATGCTCAACTACCGGTCACAAACGATAGCCAGAGAAAACCGCTTCAGGGAAATGAGCCATCAATTCTACGCTATTACATTAGCTAAAGATGAAGTTGTGCCTGCATATGAGGTTATTAATACATTACAGGGTTCGGACAGGGATATTCCTATCAGGATAGAGACGCTGGATTATCCGTATAAATATATCCATGAAGACCCGTTCCCGGCACTTCCGAAGATTGCCGATGAGGTGGATAAGCAGTTCCGTTTAACTTTCGATAAAATAAGTGATTTCTTAAAATAAAAACCAATGAATAAGATTTTTAGTGTGGTCGTATCAGCCCTTTTGTCTGTGGCATTGTTCTCCGGGCAGGCGAAAGCTCAGGAGGTGCAAAAGTTGTTTAATGGAATAGATTTATCTAACTGGAATTTTGTGCTGGAGAATAACAGTGTGTCTGCCGAAAAGGTGTTCTATATAAAAGATGGGTTGATTCACATTACGGGTGAGCCACTTGGATATATGTATACTAAGCAGAAATACGGTGAATATCATTTACATGCAGAATGGCGTTGGCCTGAGGGTGTAGCATCGAATAGCGGTATTTTCTTATTGATAGAAAAACCGGAGAATCCTTTTCCAAACGGTATAGAATGTCAGTTAAAAGCTGGAAGCGCAGGTGATTTTGTATTACTCAACGGTTCCGATCTGGCTGAATACAAGAATCCTGAAAGCGGACGTCCTAAATTTCCGGTGATAGCGAAGGATAAGGCTTCGACGGAAAAAGTTCCCGGAGAATGGAATTGCGCTGATGTATACTGCCGTAACGGAGTGATCACGGTATATATCAACGGAGCCTTCCAGAATAAGGGTACAAATAAAATCAAGGAAGGTTACATTGGTTTACAGAGCGAAGGTAAAGATGTTGAGTTCAGGAACGTGACATTAACGCCATTGCCTTAAATATAAATAGATAGAGAGTAGAAAAAAGGGGAATCTATTTCCCCTTTTTCAATTTATCTATAATAATCTTTGCTGCATGTCCGGATGCGCCCGGCTTACCCAGTATGTTTATTATTTCATCATATTCCGATAACATCCTGTTACGATAAGGAATGTCATTCAATAGCCTGTCAGTTTCATTTCTTATAGCTTCGACAGAAAAGAATTTGGCGAACAATTCCTGTACCACTGTTTTATCGGAAATCAGATTCACCAGCGAAATATATTTTGTGTGAAGTACGTTCTTAAATACCCAATATACGACATGAGGTATCGGGGTTTCGTAGCATACAACCTGTGGAACACGGAACAGGGCCGTCTCCAGTGTTGCCGTACCTGAGGTAACCAAAGCTGCTTCTGAATATTCAAGTAAACGGTATGTTTGTCCGAAAATTATCTTACAAGGCTTATCTCCAATGTATTTCTTATAGTAATCTGCTTCTATTGCAGGTGCTCCGGCTATGACAGGCTGGTAATCGGTAAATTTTTCTATCGATTCGAGCATTGCCGGCAGGTTGTCTTTTATCTCCTGTTGCCGACTTCCTGCTAACAGCGCAATAATAGGTTTATTATCCAGCTTGTTTTCTGAGATGAATTTATCCCGTGTGTCGTCTTTGTTCTCTTCTCTGAAATTTGCCACTGCGTCCACTACAGGGTTACCTACATAGTCGATCCGGTAGTTATGCTTTTTATAGAAGTCTACTTCGAACGGAAGGATAGACAACATTTCATCCACATACTTTTTGAATGATTTTACCCTGTATTCTTTCCATGCCCATACTTTCGGCGAGATGTAATAATAGACAGGTATCTGTGTATGTGTCTTTATATATTTGGCCACTTTAAGGTTAAAGCCCGGATAATCTATAAGTATAAGTACATCAGGCTGAAACCTGATAATTTCCTCATTGCACATTTTCATGTTGCGCAGAATAGTCCTGAGGTTAAGCAATACAGGTATAAAGCCCATAAAGGCCATTTCTCTGTAATGCTTTACCAGTCTGCCTCCCTGTGCCTGCATGAGGTCACCACCCAGAAAACAGAACTCTGCATTTGCATCCTGCTCTTTTAATGCCGCCATCAGATTCGACCCGTGCAGGTCGCCGGAGGCTTCTCCCGCTACAAGAAAATATTTCATAAATATCAGTTAACAGTCAGCAGTCAACAGTTAGCAGTCATGCATGGTATGAATGACAGCAACTCATAACCCATAACTTATAATTTATAACTAAATTAAATTCTCCCAAGCCCTTATCGGTTCCAGGTAATCATGATTCGTCATATCCACTTTTACGGGAACAACCGCAACATAATTGTGAGATAGCGCCCATTCATCAGTATTTTCATCGTATGGCTCATCATTGGTAAATTCCCCGGCGAGCCAATATATCTGTTTGTTGGCGCCATCCTTCGATAGAACAAATTCATTCGTCCATTTCCCTGATGTCTGACGGCATATTTTTAGCCCTTTTATATCATGTCCTTTCGGTATGTTTACGTTAAGACATGTTCCCGTCGGTAATCCGTCCTTTAGTACCTGAGATGTAAGCATGCGTGTATACTTATGACAGGCAGAGAAATCCGCATGATGATCATGGTCCAAAAGCGAAAAACCGACAGATGGTATTTTAAATACAGCACCTTCCATTGCAGCCCCCATTGTTCCTGAGTATAGTACGGCAACAGCTGCATTCGAGCCATGATTGATTCCAGAAAGTACAATGTCGGGTTGGCGTTCGGTGAGTTCGGTTATACCCAATTTTACACAATCGACCGGAGTTCCAGTACAACTGTATATTTTCAGGTCTGCTTCGTCTTTAATTAAATGCGCCCGCAATGGTTGTAACGAAGTTATTGCGCTCGACATTCCCGAACGGGGGCCGTCCGGAGCCACCACTATTATTTCACCTAATCCTTTTACGCTTTCTATCAATTCATTTATGCCTTTTGCCTGATATCCGTCATCATTTGTTATCAGTATCAGAGGCTTCTTATTCACCATTATTTTGAATTTATATTTATCATTGTTTTGTTAAGAAACAAAGATACGTCAATATTTTTAAATCTTTTGTTGTACATATGCTCTGTGTGATCTCTGCTCTGATTAATGATATATGTTTTAAGTATTTTGTATATAATACATGATCTTATTTGTTCTATGGCGACTGTTAATCATTAACTGTATCCCGCCTTATATCCTTAGCAATGAATCTCACCACACAATACAGGATGAAGATAAATATCAGATACATAATAGCTCCTAAGTGATGTAGGTATATTACAGCAAATGTAGCGATCAGAATAGCAGCTGTGACGGATAATGCCTGCCACAGACGTGTATATAGATCCAGCTTCTCTCCCCATACCTTTGGGCGGAATACCCAGTTGACTGGATGTACAAAAGCATTGAGCAGAAGAATCGAATAAGACATATATTCGTATTTCACATCATTGAGAATGCAGATAATAGCCACAATACCTATCATTGCGCCATAATAGAGTTTCCCACATTTAGTAGAGGCACTGGAGGGCATATCGGTAGCCATAAAGATAGCCCCCAATAACAAGCCTCCAAGAGAAAACTGTATTCTATATGAAGTATATGTAGAGAATATTAATAATAAAGCGGTGAATGCGATTAGTAAAGCAGTAGGTATATGCCAAGAAATCCGGCGACGTATCAGAAGAAATATCCCTCCTGCGACTAGCAGTAAAGCAGAGTATTCTCCTATTGCCCCCGATGCTTTATATATCAACTGGTCGAAAAAATTATCTCCGATAAGATTAAGTTCGGCTATATTAACGGCTGTTTTATCATACCATATGCTACGGGAAGTCATTACCACGGGAAAGAATATCGCCATAAACTCGCGCCCCACCAATGCCGGATTGAATATATTACGTCCGACTCCGCCCCATAGCAACTTTCCAAAGAGAACAGCCATAGCGCCGCCGAACGCAACAACATACAGCGGTGTAAAAGGCGCAATGGTAAACGATAACAGGATACCCGTTATAATGGCCGAACCATCAGCAATAGAATCAGTCTGTTTGAAAAAAATAGAGGAAAAGATAAATTCGGTTACCAATGCACTGCCCACTGCTACGAGTATCACCATCAATGGAACAAAGCCGAAGGCCAGATATGATATGGCTATACAGGGTAGTAAAGAGATAATGACATCGGTCATTATTTTGCTGGTACTCACATCTTTCCTTACAAAAGGAGCATATATCATTTTATCGTATTGCATCTGCCAGTTGTTTTAATTTGATTTTTCCCTCCTTTATACTCTCGATCAGGGGCACATTACTCGGACAGATATATTCGCAAGCAGCGCATTCTATACAGCTGCTAATGCTATATTTCTCGAGATTGAAGTATTTTCCCCTGCGGAAATTCTCTTCGAACTTCATCGGCATCAAATGCATGGGACATACATCGACACAATATCCGCAGGATATACAATTGCTTCGTTTAATTCTCTCTTTACGGAAGAACAGTACTCCGGATGATCCTTTCGAGACAGGTACATTCCAGTCGGTAATACCCCGTCCCATCATAGGGCCTCCTAATACAACTGTTTTATTGGTAACAGACAAGCCGAACAGGCCTATAAAATGACCGACAGGAGTACCGATCTTAACCTCGAAATTACCTTCGTTGAGTGATTCCTCTCCCGATATGGTTATTGTCCTGCTGATTACCGGATGGCGGTTTACCACTGCGTCATATATGGCACAAATAGTTCCTACATTACTGACAATAACTCCTATATCACGGGGACGTTGAGAGCGGGGCAACTCAATTCCCGTTACCGACCTGATAAGCTGGAGTTCGCCACCTTGAGGATATTCATTCGGGAGAACTACAACACGGTAGTTCTTATATCCGGCTTTTTGAAGAAATGGACTGAATATCTTCTGAAGCTCCTTATTCTGTTCTTCTATAGTGATGACAATATCATCTGCCTGAAGTATTCTGTTTGCTATGCCAATCCCTTTGAATAGTTCTTCTGTACGTTCTGCCATCAAAGCATAATCGGCCGTCAGGTACGGTTCACATTCTGTTCCATTTATGATAAAGGTATTTATCTTGTGCCCTTCAAGCTTATATTTCAGAGAGGCAGGAAACTGTGCTCCACCTTCGCCGACTATTCCGGCAGCTTCTATCAGTTCTATCAATTGCCCGGAAGTGTATAGATCAGTGTTATCTTTTGGCAGTTCGACCTCGGTCTCTTCAAAATCGTTACTTATCACAATTGTAGTCGCCATAAAACCGTCAGCCTGCAAAGCTTCCCTTATATCGGTCACTATTCCCGAAACGGGAGAATGCATATTAGCCGGCATATGGTTTATACTCCGTGCTATCAATTGGTATTTCTTTACCTTGTCGCCTACATTCACAACCGGTTCGGGCATACTGCCATAGGATCTGAGTAAAGGAATGTAAAGAACAGTGGCATCTTCGAGAGGCTGAATCTTTAGCTTCTTAGTCTTGCTCTTCATCGAAAAAATATGCATCATAAGCAGAATATTGATTATAAGTTATGAATTATAAATGATGAGCTAAAGCATCAAATCCTTTAGTACAGGTCATCCTGTTATTCTCATCTATAATGAAGCCTTCAAACGTGAAATAGGGAGCCAGCATATCTGCTTTTTGCAGAAATCCTTCCGCCGTTTCATTAAACAATGCGGTGGAGAGTATGTCTCCAACCATGCAACTATCGCTTATTATACCAATTTGTTTAGTGGTGGATGGAAATCCAGTTTTAGGATTCAATATATGTCCGTACTTTATCCCTTCTATATTCACAAAAGTCTTGTCTTGGGATGAAGTTGAGAAGCATTGGTTACTGATATCCAAGTTAAAAAGCAGTTGCTCATCATCAGGGTTTCTTGCTATTACCTGCCAAGCCGGATGCGATTCGTTATTGATTGCCCGTATAGTACTTCCTCCTGCATTGATAATAGCATCCGTAATACCAATATTGGCCATCTTTTCCACAAGTTTGTCAACTGCAAAAGCCTTGATAAACGAACCTGTGATAATCTCCTGACCTTCTGCTATCCTGACACGGTTTCCTTCTATTTCAATTCTGCGGTAATCAATTAGTTTCTTTGCCGCTATGAGTTCCTCAGAAGAGGGTATTCCTCGTTGTCTATCCTTGTAGAAACCCCATAGACGAAGCAGCGGCATGATAGTAATATCGTATGTACCATCGAAATAGGCGGAAAAGCTGATAATCCGCTCTAATATCTTAACCGTTTCATCGTCAACCTCAACAAAGTGTCCTGCATGTTTATTTATCCGGTCAATATATGAATCCGGCTGATAGGAGTTATATTTTTTGTCTATATCCTCCAAAACAGTATACAACTCATCCAAAATATCGTCCTCATAAAAAGCAGATATTTTAATTTTTATATGAGCATGAAATAGGAAACGCGTCTGTGCCTTGTATAATAACTCCATTATTTATTACTCGGTTCCTGAAGCTTCTTCCGGAGTCGCTTTTTCTATTATTGTTTGTTTTGGTTCTTCTACTTTCTTCGGCTCTTCTTCTATTTTCTTCTCCACTTCTTTTTTTACAGCGGGTACAGTAGATGCAGCTTTCGGTTTCGCCGGAGTATTCACAGGAGTTTCCTTCTTCACCTCTTTTGCTTGCGGTTCCGCAGGCTGTTCCGTTTGAGGTTTGTCTTCTTCTTTTTCAGTTGTAGCGACAGGCAGAACCTCTACCTCCTTAGTGGCCTTATCTTTCTCTTCTTCAGCTTTAGCTGTATTATTCGCTGCATTTACCTTGTAACCCCATATAATGAGAATGACACCGAAAAGGAATAGCGTTATTTTTTTTATATTTTGTATTATATTACGCATACTCTTAATAAGTTATGATTATTTAATTTCCTTGTCGCAAATGTAAAATAATAGTTTGACTTGAAAAAAAACATTAACTATTTATAGCATTTTGATTTTAGTATAGATAAAACTAATAAAGTTTTATACTTTTGCACCGGAACTAATTATATACTTATATTACTTATGATTAAAGCAAGACTTCTATTTATCCTCATCACATTTTGTTCATTACAAACATTTGCTACACCTCCCCGTACAAAAATAGAGAAAGACAAGGTTACTCTGACCTATATCGAAGTGAAAGACGAAGCTATTGAATTTGCAGCTTCCGATATACATAGTATGATTCTCCGGAAGAATAAAGGATTCTTATGGCCGGCTACAAAAATAGCATTCTCCAGGAAAAACGGTCAACTCTACTTTGACGTCACAGCGATAGATAACTCATGGTGCAATATGTTCCGTGCCGACGAAAACCCGTATGGCTATTTTGTTATCGGTGGAAGAATGTTCATCGTAACATCCAAAGGCAATGAGCCTATCGATCTGGCTGAATATTTTACCTGCGATAACGATATAGAAAGAACGTTCTATAAGCCGGATGCTACTGTGAAACCTGTAAGTAAAAATCCTGTCTGGTACTATCTCCATAAAGGGAAGATGGCAACCGTCCTGGATTCGATAAACATAGCAAGTTTAGGAAGATAAAATAAAAGGACTGAATTTTTCAGTCCTTTTATTTTATCACTATATTAATTATAACTTAGCGGCCAGGCTCTTCGGCAGATAAAATGTATCATTTTTATCTATATAGACTACAACTGAAGGCAGTGCAATAGGCTGATTATTTAAGTACACTACCGATTTGAAGGCGGGAACAGATAAAGTTACATTTCCTTTCTTTACTTTCAATACAGGAAAATCGGTAGACTTATCTATTGTATAGTCCATACCTTTAAATACATCCGTATGCTTTGCAAATATTTCCTGTCTCATTTCGGGTAAAGAGGTTTTCAACCCCAGCGCAGCGCACAGATACTGATTGATCTCCACATTTGTATTCATACCTACAGGTATGTCTCCATTGGGATGATAAGCTGCAAGAAATACTTCTTCTCCGGTGTGCCCTCCGGTGGTAAAGCCAAAGTAAGTATGTGAATCCATAATGTTAATAATGCTGGAACCCATATTTACGCTGTTGCTGACCTTCATATAATCTGCTTCTTTATAGTTCTTTGAACTCAACAACAGATTTAATTCTTCCTCGTTCAGATCAATATCCGTGTATTCTTTAAATATCGATTTAAAATCTTCCGGTTTAGATTTCAGTAAGATCCTTTCTAATCCTTCGCCTGTCTTCTTAAACTTCGATACATTCTTAAACAAGTCGTCAAGGGTTGCTTTATCATAGCTTTTCAAGTCTCTGCGACCGATAGTGAATCCACTGTTTCCATGATCGGGAAGTACTATAACTGTTGTTTCACCGTTTTTCTTTGCAAAGTCCATTACTGTAGCTACTGCTTTGTCAAAGGCCAGGTATTCTGTAATACATCCCACAGCATCATTTCCATGCGCCGACCAGTCTACTTTGCTGCCCTCCACCATAAGGAAGAATCCGTTTTCGTTCTGAGACAGCCTGTCTAGTGCTTTTTGGGTCATCTCCTGTAACGATGGGATTACTTCAGGGTCCCTGTCCAGATCGTACGGTAATTCCCTTTCATTGAATAATGCCCATACTTTTTCTTTTCCATTAAAAGACCTGAAAGTTTTGATGTCATCCTGAATCAGCGTGGTGCCGGTATTTTTGAAATGCTGTTTGATATCGTCTGTCAGTATGGAATTTCCCCCTCCAAACATTACATCCAGATTCTGGTATGCCATCTGAGACGCTATATATTCGTATTTGCCACGTGCGTAATAATGTGCCGAACAATCAGCAGGAGTAGCATGAGGAAACTCCACTGTTACTACCAGGCCTGTCGCTTTATTTTGTTGATATTTAGCAGCTTCTAATACAGTAGGCAAAGGCTGGTAGGCCATAGCCGGATCTACAGGTATCAGATCGTTTTCAGGATCAGCAACTGGATAAATAGCTACATTACCGGTCTGCTGTGGCATTCCCGTCATATAACATGAGGTAGTAGGGGCAGAATCACCAATAGGTGCATTGGATGAAAATGTTTTCACCGTACCGCACAGATAAGGGTCAACAGCCAGATTATCTCCACCCAGCTTATTATAAATCTGATACCAGCGTGCGGCCGAAACAACTCCGATAGATGTTCCATCCGGTATCATTACTATGACATTCTTTGTCGGTTTTACAGGTCTTCGATACTGCTGCTGGGCAAAAATAGTTATCGAAAATACAAAGAAGAGCAATAAGCCCACACTTACTTTTTTCATTTGTTTTTTTAGATTTTTCGTTTAATTAAGACTCTCAAAGTTACAAATTATTATTTAGCTAATTACAGACTATAAGCGCCAATATATCCTATATTAAAGATATTTATTATAAGATTCTTTTACTGGTAAAAATAAAAAGTAACAAAAGTAACAGGTATACTAATTAAATAACAGCACGTATTTGTTAAGAATAATTGAATATTTTCTACTTGTTTCACTAAAGTATAAAAGGTAACAAAAGTAACAGGGAAAGCAATTAAGAATTAAGAATGAAAAATTAAGAACTCTTTTCCTTATAACCCGTAACTGCGAAAGGTGAAGTAAATCGTAACTCTTAAAAAAGTAACAAAGGTTACAGTATTTTTACCTGATCCGGTATCTTGTCTACTCATATTTTTTACAAAAAGGTAACAAAGGTTACACTTATCACTCATTTGCTAATCTGCTAATTATTTTTTCAAAGAACTAATAACTCTAATCTGAAGGCTGATGGTTCCTATTCATAGATAAAGTTTTTCTATTATATTCTAACTTTTTTATGTGATATATTTGTCACTATAATAAAAAGTGATATATTTGTCACAAATCATAAATATATAACATTATGAAAGATGATAATAAGCAAGTAAAGTATCCGGCCAAATGGATGTGGATATTAGGAATTATAGGCTTTCAAGGTTTGGATTATTTTAAGACAGGAGATGTGAGTAAGTTATTTTTATTTTCATATTTTGCTTTCTTTGCCTATTATTTCTTAAATTATATAATCAGGCAAAGACAAGACGAGAGAATGCTGGAAAATCATAAAAAGGCGGTTACAATGGCAAGTAGAATACCCTTTCTGACTCTATTTGTGATAGGTCTTGTCCCTGCCTATTTCCCAGTGACTTCCATTTTCTTTATTGTGGTAAGTGCTTTTGGGGTTGCAGGATTTACTATAACGTATGTTAGTGCTTTCTTTTATTATGAGCGTTATACCTAACCCGATGCCGGAATTTATAAGTCATCTCAAGGAATACCGTATATTGGCAGGTCTCACACAGGAAGAACTGGCTGAGAAAGTAAATGTCCGCCGTGAAACGATTATTCGTCTCGAAGCAGGCAAGTATAACCCGTCTCTCAAACTGGGAATTGATATATCCAGAGTCCTTAAAGCACCGATAGAGGACATATTTGAATTTACATAAACTGAAAAGAGCAGACTGTCCGGCCTGCTCTTTCCATATATCATTTTTATTTCTTCTTTACAAAGTCAGTCCCATAATAAGATTAGGGAAGATACCCAGCAATAAATTGAGTACAATAGCTGCGACAGCAACCGCTTTATATTCGAATGGTACTCTCAATCGTTCGGTTGTTTCAGGTTCTTTTGTAATCATTACATTAGCAACGCCCAGATAATATGATACAGCTATTACAGAGTTGATTATACCGAATATAACCAGTATCAGATGGTTTGTTTGCAACATTTGTCCGAATACAAAGAATTTGGCGAAGAATCCGGCAAAGATGGGGATACCGCTCAGTGAAAGGAATGCGCATATCATTACTGCTGTCATCGCTGGTTGCCGTTTTATGAGCCCGAAGAAATTGGAAACATCTTCGTTGTCCTTACCTCTGCATACACCCAGTATAACAGCGAATGCGGCCACTCCGGCAAGACTGTACGCCGCAGCGTAATATAAAACTGTATTGGCAGAGCTTCCTATAGCCAGCAATGTCATCATCATGAATCCTGCATGCGAGATACCCGAGTAAGCCATCATACGTTTGATATTGGACTGTTTCATTGCGGTGATGTTACCTACTGTCATAGTCAGTATCGAAAGTACGATCAGGGCTATCTGATAAGCCGGGGTTATACCTGCGGCAAGGATACTTACTATTTTGTATAAAGCGCCTATTGCAGCTACCTTTACCAGCGTGCTCATTATAGCAGTGACAAGGGTAGGGGAGCCTTCATATACATCGGGTGCCCAGAAATGGAACGGAACGATAGATGCCTTAAAGAGCATACCCGCCGATATCATAATAAAGCCGATGCTGAACCATAAAGGCATTCCCGATAGCATCGAATTTACAGCTATTTCATTTATATCAAATGAGCCTGTTGCACCGTACACCAGAGCGATACCGAAGAGAATGAAACTGGAAGCAAATGCACCCATTATGAAATATTTCATACCCGCCTCATTACTTTTCAGGTTTTTCGGTTCGCTTGCCGCCAATACATAGGCTGCAATGGAAAGTACTTCGAGGCCAATAAAGAACATGGCGAAATTACCGAACGAAACCATTGCTACGGCTCCCGCGAGCATAAATACTTTCAGGGCTACATAGTCGGCGATTTTTACCATCTTGTCCTGATAGAATTTGGGGCTCATCGTAATGATGAGAATGGCAAGGACGATGAATAAAATGGAAAACCCTTGCGAAAATCCGCTTGTTACCACCATGTTGTATTTATCCGTGCCAAGGAACGACTCTCCCAGATAAAATTCGGTAACAGTCAATCCCAATGCTGCTATCAAACCGATAAGGGTGACAGGTATAAGGATCTTTCTTAAATTGAGAATCTCTAATAACAGGCAAATAATTCCTAATCCCGAGATGGCTATCAATGTACTCATTATATATCTGACTAAATTTTTATCTATTAAGGTCACAGACCTATTTGTTATTTTAGTATGTAAAACAGCAATAATAAATTATGATTCAACAATGTATCTTAAATACTATCTGCTACTTAATATGCATTACAATATCCTCTAAACTAGAAGAAACAAGGTCTGTTACCGGTTTTACATATACCCCGAAGAATATCAGCACGGTTACGATCAGACTAAACACGAATATTTCTGTTTTCGACAGGTCTCTGAACTTAGTTTCGGAAGGCTCTCCAAGCATTACTTGTTGAAACATCCGCAACATAAAGAGCGCTCCGAGGAATAATGATGTGCCTATTGTCAGGGCATACCATAGATTTACTTCATAGAGACCGTACATAATAGTAAACTCTCCGATAAAGTTAAATGTCAACGGCACTCCGATAGAGGATAATATGGCAAGGAAGAATGCTACTGTAAATTTGGGCGTATGAGATGCGATCCCTCCGAGTTTGCTAATAGATAATGTATTGGTACGGTTTTGTATTATGTCTACTGAGTAGAACAGCCCTACAATACCGAAACCGTGCGCAAGTATAAGCACCACCGCTCCCTGCAATCCGTCATACGTAAGCGCGTATGAACCTGCTGCCACAAATCCAACATGCGAAAGTGAGGCATAAGCCATAAAGCGTTTCAGGTCGTCTTGTCTCAAAGCCATTATTGCTCCATATACCACTCCGATAATACAGAGTATAAGAACAACCGTTCTTAGTTCCTGTGCTGCATAAGGTGTTGTCGGTATCTGCCAGCGTATAACACTGTATGCCCCCATTTTCGACATCAGACCCGCCAGCAGCATTGTGCCTACAGCCGGAGCTTTCTGGTACACATTAGCCTGCCATGTATGGAATGGAAAAATAGGTATTTTAATAGCATAAGCAAGGAAGAAGGCAAGGAATATCCATATTTGTTCCGTATTGCTCAGATTGGCATTATAGAATGCTTCTAACTGGAAACTGCCTGTCTTCGTATACATGTATATAATTGCAGCCATCATAAACAATGAGCCCGCGAATGTGAACAGGAAGAATGTCATGGCTGCCTTGCGGCGTTTGGTCATCTCTCCGTTACCCCATAGTATGATGATGAAGTAAATCGGGATAAGCGACATTTCCCAGAATACATAATATAGTAGCGCGTCACTGCTAAGGAAAGCCCCTGTCATGGCAAAAGCCATAAACATGATAAGGCTGAATAAGAGCTTTTCGTTCTTAAACTCGCGGTTATGCGCGGCCAGTATAATGATGGGTAATAGAATAGTTGTCAACAGGATCATGGCGATGGCCAATCCGTCGGCTTTGAGTGAGAATGATATATTCGGATTGCTTATCCACTCTGCACTGTAGTTTGTACCTGCGGCACCGAATTTTAGACATAGGGCAACAGAGAATATAGCCGCTGCGACACTGAACAGGATAGCAACCTTGGAGGCAAATCTGTTCCCTGAAAAATAAGTAAGAATTGCACCTACTAATAATATGATTAATATAATAGCGATATTCATGTTTCTTTAAAAATTTTTATACAAGGAATAAACAGATTATTAGTGCGCTGAAACCTAACACAAAGAAGAACAGATAAAATCCGAGGCTTCCGTTCTGCAACTTCTTGAAGTACGGTGAAGCAGCTTCGACAAGTTCGCCCCCTCCTTTGAAGAAGCCTTTGAGCCATTGTTCCATATATTTATCGAAGAAATTGGCCAAAGCATAGATTGGTTTCACAAATAATGCATTGTATATTTCGTCGATATAATATTTATTGTAAAGCACTTTTCCAAATCCTGTGATTTTATTATCCTCGGCAGGTACTTCCGATTTCTTAATATATTTGAAGTAAGCCAGTCCAAGACCTATAAATGCAATCAGAGATGAGATAATCACTGTTGTCAGCTGCATGTCCAGAGGCGGATGTTCTGCTGTTGCGCTTGGCAGTATCGGTGCAAGAAATCCGTTTAACCAGCTATGAACACCAAGGAAAGAAGGAAGGCTGATAACTCCGCCGAATACAGCTAAGAATCCTAATATGATTAATGGCATTGTCATTGTATTCGGTGACTCATGCAAATGATGCTTCTGTTCTTCTGTTCCTCTGAATTTTCCGAAGAATGTCAGGTATAGTACCCTGAACATATAGAAGGCTGTCAGCAGTGATGCCAAAGCGCCGAGTATCCATAGTATCTTGTTATGCTCGAAAGCTGTTAGCATTATTTCGTCTTTCGAGAAGAAACCTGCAAAGAGAGGTATTCCCGATATGGATAGTGTAGATACTAAGAATGTACAGTATGTTTTAGGCATGGCTTTCCTTAGTCCGCCCATCTTGCGCATGTCCTGTTCGCCACCCATCGCATGGATAACCGAACCCGAACCAAGGAAGAGACAGGCCTTGAAGAAAGCATGTGTGATAACATGGAACACTGCCACATGATATGCTCCCAGTCCTAAAGCGAGGAACATAAGTCCCAATTGCGACACGGTGGAATATGCCAGCACTTTCTTAATGTCGGTCTGTGCAATAGCTATCGATGCGGCGAATAATGCTGTTACTGCTCCCACAACGGCTATTAATAATCGAATACCTTCTGTTAAATCAAATAAGAAGTTAAGACGTGTCACCATAAAGATACCGGCTGTTACCATTGTAGCGGCATGTATCAGTGCGGAAACAGGAGTAGGCCCCGCCATTGCATCAGGCAACCATGTATATAAAGGTATCTGCGCACTTTTACCTGTAGCTCCAACAAATAGGGCTAAAGTAGCAACGCCGAGTAATGTGGAAACTTCAGGATTGGATGTTGTGGATACGGCCGTTTTCAATGTGTCGTAATCCACTGTCTTGAACAGATAAGCCAGTGTAAAGATACCGATAAGGAAGCCTAAGTCCCCGATACGGTTCATTATAAAGGCTTTCTTTGCAGCGTCATTGTATTTTTGATTTCTCGACCAGAATCCGATCAATAGATAAGAACACAGGCCGACGCCTTCCCAGCCGATAAACATAACCAGCAGGTTGCCTCCTGCTACCAGTACCGACATGAAGAAGATAAAGAGATTGAGATAAGCGAAGAAGCGATCTATATTTCTGTCATCGTGCATATATCCCATCGAATAGATATGGATCAGCGCACCAATACCTGTCACAAACAACAACCATAACAAAGACAGTTGATCGAGCGTGAAGGCCAGGTTTGTAGTGAACTCACCGAGAGCAATCCATTGAAATAAGTCTACATGTACAACTTCACCCGAAGAAAGTACACGGAGAAAAAATACAAGTGAGATAACAAAACTGACAAGTACAGCCGACGTGGCGATAATTCCGGGCATTGTCCGTCCCAGAAATTTTTTGCCAACGAGCAGATTGATTAAAAAACCAACAAAGGGGCTAAGCAGAAGTATTAATACTAATAGTGTGTCCATCCGTGTTTATCCTTTTAAGTTTTTTAATTCATCAATATCGATAGTGCCTATATTCCTGTAAATGGCTACCAGAATAGCCAGTCCTACGGCAACCTCGGCGGCGGCTACTGCCAGCGAGAAAATTACAAACACCTGTCCGCTGGTATCCTGATGGTAAACCGAAAATACTGCAAGCAACATATTGGCAGCTGCAAGCATCAGTTCTACCGACATCAGCATCACTATCGTACTCCGACGATACAACAACCCTATCGCACCCACCGTAAACAAAAGTATGCAGAGGTAGATGTAATTGTCGATTCCTACTTGTTCTAATATATTATTCAGCATAGCTTAAGCTTTTTTCTCTTTTTTAGAAATTAATACGGCTCCGATCATGGCTGTTATCAACAGTATAGAAGCAAACTCGAACGGAACAAGGTATTCGTCGAGTAGTACCTGTCCGATAATATTTACCGACTGGTAATCCAGCCCTTCAGCCTTATATGTCTCTACCACAGGCGCGGATTTTATCAATGCTGCCAGTAATACAATACCCATCAGGCAGGATGATACAGTGGCTGCTACACGGCTTATCACTTTCTTTTTAGGCTCGTGTTGCTCACTGAGGTTCATCAACATGAGGGTGAAAAGTAACAATACCATAATTGCTCCGGCATAGACCACAATGTTTACCACTGCCAGGAACAAAGCATTCAGCAACAGAAAATGTCCTGATATGGAAAAGAAACAGATAATCATATAGACTGCACTGTGGATAGGGTTCTTTGATATTACAGTCAAAATACCTGTACCGAGTGTAATGGCTGCCAGAATGTAAAAAATTACAGATATCATATATTATTAGTTAAAGCCCCTCCCGACCTCCCCGGAGGGAGGAGTGGTAAACCCACGATGGAGAGCGTTATATTATTATATTTTTTCGTCATTTCATTATTTCATTCTAAGTCCCCCTAGGGGGATTAGGGGGCTAATCGTATTTCCGTGCTTTACCATCTTCTACTGAAATCACCAGCTTATCCTTGCCATAGATAAAATCTTCTCTTTCCAGCTTAGGTTTTACCAGAAGCTTTGACTTGGTCAGGAAAATCGCTTCTTTAGGGCAAGCGTCTTCACACAGTCCGCAGAATATACAGCGCAGCATATTGATTTCATATGTAGCGGCATATTTTTCTTCCCGGTAAAGATGTTCCTCGCCCTTTTTACGTTCCGCAGCTACCATTGTAATAGCTTCTGCCGGACAAGCCAGAGCACATAGTCCGCAGGCAGTACAGCGTTCGCGTCCTTGATCGTCGCGCATCAGTACATGCTGGCCGCGATATACAGGACTGAACTCACGTTGCTGCTCGGGATACTGGATTGTGTTTTTCTTTTTAAAGAAATGCTTTATCGTAATCCACATCCCTTGCACAATAGCAGGCAAATAAATGCTTTCGATAAAAGTCATTTTTTTATCGGTGACTTCTACTTTCTTGCCTGATAACGATATATCTTTTATTGATGACATCTCAAATCCTTATTTTTTATTTAAAAATCAGAATAGCTATTCCCACAAGGAAGATATTCACGATAGCCAGCGGGAACAACATTTTCCATCCCAGTTTCATTAGCTGGTCGTATCTGAATCTCGGTATTGTCCAACGTACCCACATATAGAAGAATATGAAGAATGTTGTTTTTACCAATAAAGTCAGTACTCCAAGCCCATTTGCTATATTTAATCCCCAGTTTTCATTTACCCAGTCGATTCCCGGATAGTTATATCCCCCGAAGAAAAGTACGGATATGAACGCCGAAGAGAAGAACATACTTGCATATTCCGAGAACATGAAGAATCCCATTCCCAACGATGAATATTCGGTATGGTGACCGTTTACCAGCTCCGACTCACACTCGGCAAGGTCGAACGGTGTACGGTTACATTCTGCAAAAGAACAGACAAGGAAGATGATAAATGTCAGGGGCTGATACCATATATTCCATTGCAATCCATTCCATCCACTTTGCTGTTGAGTAATCTCTACAAGGCTGAGCGATCCGGTCATCATCACCAGCGCAATGATAGACAATCCCATCGCTATTTCATATGAAATCATCTGGGCACCTGCGCGGATACTTCCCATAAGCGAGTATTTGTTGTTAGACGCCCAACCACCGATTACCACACCGTAAACACTGGTAGATAATACAGCTACAATGTAGAGTACGGCTACATTTACATCTCCAATGTAACCCATTACTTCACCATAGCCCGGTATTTCGAACTTCTCTGCCCAGGGAATTACGGCAACACCTAACAAGGATACAGACATCGCAATGGCAGGAGCCACAACGAAGAGTATTTTATTGGGCGTGTTTGGCATAAACTCTTCTTTCGAGAAAAGTTTAGCGCCATCGCAAATAGGTTGCAATAGCCCAAATGGACCCGCACGGTTAGGCCCGTAGCGGTCTTGCAGGAATCCGGCGACTTTTCGTTCAGCATACGTGGAATACAATGCAAACAGCATTGTTACCGCAAATACGAGAACGATGAAGATTAATTTTTCTAAAATAAATGCAACTTCCATAAATTCAGTTATCAGTCATTAGTTAACAGCTATCATGATGTGAACTCATCATTCATAACTTATAACTCATCATTTATATCATTCTTCTTTTGTTTTCTCTATAGCTTCTTTTTCCTTTTCATCATAAGGCGAACCGGACATACTTATTTTCTTTCGGTCTTCATCCCTGCCTTCGAGTACAAGCTCCTCGGTTTCAATTTTTACCTTTTTCAGATGAGTGGTATAGTTATTGACATTGATTACAGATGGCTTCTCAAATTTACGAGGGCCTTCCACAATCCAGTCTTCTACATTCTTATGTTCGAAACGGCATTCGTTGCAGATGAAATCCTCTACCTCATGCCATTCATCCTTGCGTGCAGTAACACGCTGAACGGCATCTCCGAACATCCATAATGTAACTTTACCCGAACATTTGGTGCAATGACGGTGCGCATTGAAGGGTTTATTGAACCATACACGCGATTTGAAGCGGAATGTTTTATCGGTCAGTGCCCCTACAGGACATACGTCGATTACATTTCCCGAAAAGTCGTTGTCTATTGCCCGTTCGATGTAAGTAGATATTTCAGCATGGTCGCCACGTCCGACTACGCCATGAACTCGTTCAGGGGTCAGCTGGTCAGCTAATTTTACACAACGGTAACACAAGATACATCGGTTCATGTGCAACTGTATATACGGGCCGATGTTTTCGGGCTCGAAAGTACGTTTTTCTTCTATATAGCGCGATTTGAAGTTTCCGTTGCCATATGCGAGGTTTTGCAAATCACATTCTCCTGCCTGGTCGCAAACAGGGCAATCGAGTGGGTGGTTGATTAACAAAAACTCGGTAACAGCCTGGCGAGCCTCCAATGCGCGCGGAGAGTTAGCGCTTAATACTTCCATTCCATCCTGTACGGCTGTAACGCACGATGGCTGAAGTTTTGGCATAGGACGCGGGTCTCTCTCACTGCCTTTGCTTATTTCTACCAGGCAACAGCGACATTTACCACCGCAATCTTTGAGTTTGGAGTAATAACACATAGTAGGAGGAACGCTTGCTCCGCCAATCATGCGTGCAGCTTGCAGAACGGTAGTTCCTGCTTCGACCTCTATAATATGTCCATCTATTGTAACTTTCATTTTCTTAGCTGTTAGCCTTTAGCTTATAGCTATTAGCATTTTTAGAATAATATAAATATATAATGATAATCCGTTTTGCTAACAGCTAAAGGCTACTGGCTAACGGCTTCAATAAATGTCTGACTTTTTCCATCGGTTCATTTACAAAGTGGTTCCTGTCCTTAATCTTTTCAGGGAAACGGACATGATATTCGAATTCTTCACGGAAGTGACGTATGGCAGCAGCCACAGGCCACGAGGCGGCATCACCCAGCGGGCATATTGTGTTTCCTTCTATCTTGCTTTGTATACTCCATAGAAGGTCTATGTCTTCTTCACGGCCGAAACCGGTTTCGATGCGGTGAAGTATTTTATCCATCCATCCTGTTCCTTCGCGGCAAGGAGAACATTGTCCGCAGCTTTCGTGGTGGAAGAAGCGGGAGAAATTCCAGGTATTGCGAACGATACAGGCAGTATCGTTATAAACGATAAATCCTCCTGAACCCAGTGACGAACCTGTTACAAATCCACCGTCGGAAAGAGACTCGTAAGATAACAGGCGGTCCTCTCCGTTTGCTGTTTTGAATATATATTGAGGAGGCAGGATTGGCACGGAGCATCCGCCCGGTATAACAGCCTTGAGAGGGCGGTCGTCCAGCATACCGCCACAATATTCATCCGAATTAAAAAATTCATCGACGGACATGCCCAATTCTATTTCGTATACTCCCGGATTTTTGATATGTCCCGAAGCTGACATTAGTTTAGTACCTGTCGATCTGCCGACTCCGATTTTTGCATATTCTTCACCGCCATTGTTTATTATCCATGAAACGGTAGAGATGGATTCTACGTTATTTACTACAGTAGGTTCATTCCAAAGTCCGCTTACAGCAGGGAATGGCGGTTTGATGCGTGGATTTCCCCGTTTACCTTCGAGGGATTCTATCAGTGCGGTTTCTTCTCCGCAGATATAAGCTCCTGCACCACAGTGTACATAAAGGTCGAGGTCATATCCTGTACCTAATATATTTTTACCCAGCCAACCGTTGGCATAGGCTTCTTTTATTGCTTTTTCCAATATCTTGAATATCCACATATATTCTCCGCGGATATAGATATAAGAGAGATTTGCTTCCAGAGCATAGCTGGAAACGATAGCACCTTCGATAAGTAAATGAGGAATGTGGTGCATCAGGAAACGGTCTTTGAATGTACCCGGTTCCGATTCGTCGGCGTTTACTACCAGATGGCGTGGCTTTCCCGACTTCTTGTCGATGAAGCTCCACTTCATACCCATAGGGAAACCGGCTCCTCCACGACCACGCATGCCTGAAGTTTTCACTTGTTCAACGACTTCGTCGGGAGTCATTGTTTTCAGCGCTTTTTCTACAGATGCATAACCGCCGTTCTTGCGATAAACCTCGTATTCCTGTATTCCGGGAATATCTAATTTTTCAAATAATATCTTTTTAGCCATCGCAATTAATATAGGTTTACTTTTCCTTCTTTACAATCTTCTATGAGCGTATCTATCTTTTCCTTTGTCAGGTTCTCGTGATAGTTGTCTCCCAATTGAAGCATGGGGCCATAGCCACACGCACCGAGACACTCTACGCCCACAACACTAAACATGCCGTCGGGAGTAATCTCACCCTGTTTAACCCCGAGTTTCTGACAGGTATAGTCCATCAGGTCTTCTCCTCCGCGTAATCCGCAGCAAGCTGTACGGCAGAATTCAAACATATATTTTGCTATCGGTTTCTGGTTGAACATTGAGTAGAATGTCACAACTTCGTACACCTCGATAGGAGTTATCTCTAATATTTCGGCTACCTTATCCATGAGTTCGAGGCTCAGCCAGTTGTCATGAGCATCTTGCACAGCGTGAAGTACAGGAAGCAGCGCCGATTTCTTTTTGTCGGCAGGATAATGGCTCAACAATTCATTGATGCGTGCCATCAATTCTTCCGACATGTTTATTATTTGTTTGTAATCTCTTACTTGTTCCATTGTTTTTAGCTGTTAGCTGTTAGCCTTTAGCTATTAGCTTTTTTATATTATTATATTCAATTGGCACATTGACACATTTTCATATTGGTATATTAGATTATGCATCTAATTCTCCGGCAATAACATTTATACTTGAAAGGGTTGCCACGGCATCCGAAAATAGTCCGCCTTTTATCATTTCAGGGAATGCCTGATAATAAATAAAGCACGGCCTGCGGAAATGAACCCTGTATGGTACACGCGAACCGTCTGTAATCAGGTATACACCCAATTCTCCATTTGCTCCTTCTACCGAGTGGTATACTTCGGTTACGGGAACGGGAACTTCACCCATCACAATCTTAAAGTGCTGTATCAGTGCTTCCATCTCTGTATATACTTCTTCTTTCGGTGGAAGGTAATAATCAGGGACATCTGCATGGTATGAGCCTTCAGGCATATTGTCACGTGCCTGACGAATGATTTTCAGACTTTCTTTTATTTCGGCAGCACGTACACACCAGCGGTCGTAAGTGTCGCCCGATTCTCCGACAGGAACGGTAAAGTTGAAATCCTCGTATGAACTGTAAGGTTTTGCCACACGTACATCATAGTCGATACCGGTAGCACGGAGATTAGGGCCTGTAAAGCCGTAATTCATTGCTTTCTCTGCTGAGATTGCACCAACTCCGACAATACGATCCATAAATATACGGTTGCGAACAAAAAGAGCTTCGAGTTGTCCCCATGCTTTAGGGAATCCTTCGAGGAATTCATCCAGTTTGCGCCATGCAGCCTCACTCCAGTCACGCTCAAAACCTCCGATACGCCCCATATTAGTGGTTAGGCGGGCTCCACAGATTTCTTCATAGATTTCATATGCGAGCTCACGATACTTCATTACATAGAGGAAAGGAGTATATGCGCCCAGATCGACACCTAATATAGAATTACATATAAGGTGGTCTGTGATACGAGCCAGTTCCATAACTATGACACGCATATATTGCGCACGCTTCGGAACTTCGACTCCCAATGCTTTTTCTACAGTCATCCACCATGCCATGTTGTTGATGGGGGAGGAACAGTAATTGAGCCGGTCGGTAAGTGTTGTGATCTGATAGAACGTTCTGCGTTCGGCAATTTTTTCAAAAGCACGATGTATGTATCCGATCGTAGTATCTGCATCCAGAATACGTTCACCATCCATCAGCAGTATATTCTGGAATACACCATGGGTAGACGGGTGAGTAGGGCCGAAGTTTAATATATTCAACTCTCTTCCGTCATCGAACTTCTGTTCTCTTACTATTTTCGCAAAGCGATGTTCGGGATTTATTAGTTGGTCTGACATTTCCTTACTTTGCTTTATTTATTTGGTTCATAGTTGTTAGGCGTTCTTCCGAAGAAACGGTCGTCTTTGTCTGTACGGCCCGAATCTTCGAGAGGAAACTCTTTACGCATAGGGAAAGAGATCATGCCTTCATCGTTCAATATACGCTTCAGGTTAGGGTGTCCTTTGAAGATAATGCCGTAAAAATCATAGGTTTCGCGTTCCATCCAGTTGGCAGTTGCAAAAACTTCCACCAGAGTATCTATTTCCGGTTCGTCTCCGTTCAGGTACGTCTTTATTCTTACCCTAACATTATCTATCCAATTGTGTAGTAAATATACTACAGCAAATTGCGCACTTTTATCATTGTCGGGATAATGTACACCGCAAAGGTCAGTCATGAAGTTAAAACGTAGCGTTTCATCCTCTTTCATAAAACGGATCACGTCTTTAATGACAGCAGGTGTAGCCTCGAATACAAAAATATCGTGTTCCATTCTGAAGTTAAGAACTTCTGACCCGAACTTTTCACTTATCTTACTTTCAATAACTGTAGTTTCAAGTGCCATTATGCCTATTTATTCAAATTTATATGATTCAAGTAATTTGTCGTATCTGTCCGAACCTCTGCGATGGATAGATTCGTGTTTTACCAGTTCCTGCAATTGCATCACTCCATCGAGTATCTGTTCCGGGCGGGGAGGGCATCCGGGTACATATACATCTACCGGAATAACCTTATCTATACCTTGCAACACGGAATAAGTATCGAATATGCCACCCGATGAAGCGCAAGCCCCTACGGCGATGACCCATTTAGGTTCAGCCATTTGTTCGTATACGTGACGGAGAATAGGAACCATTTTTTTTGATATGGTTCCCATAACGAGTAACATGTCGGCCTGACGGGGAGAAAAACTGTTTCGCTCTGCGCCAAAACGTCCCATATCATAGGTTGAAGCCATTGTAGCCATGAATTCGATGCCGCAGCATGATGTGGCAAATGGTAAAGGCCATAGAGAATTGGCGCGTGCCAGTCCTATGACATAATCGAATTTTGTAGCAAAAAATCCATGTCCTGTGTATCCATCAGGAGCTGGTACTACATTTATATTAGAAGACTTGCTCATATTTCTTTTATATTAAAATCTTAAAACCTTATTAACCCTCTCTTTTGTGATAACAATAATAGCGGGTAATGGTTCTGGATTATAACTTTATATATCTTCTTTTAGTTATTTTTCCCACTCTAAAGCTTTACGCTTCACGATGTATAGATAACCTACAAGTAATAATGCAATAAATCCGCCCATTTTCAATAATCCATCCCATCCAATAGCCTTGAAGTTTACAGCCCAAGGGTACATGAATACGATTTCTATATCAAACAGAACGAAGAGTATCGCAACCAGAAAATACTTAATAGGGAAAGGCGAACGTGCATTGCCTATGGGATCGAGACCGCATTCGAAGTTTGCCTGTTTTCGTGCATTTTTGCGTTTTGGCCCTAACATATTTGATGCAAGTACTGTAGCAAAGACAAATACGACAGAAAAAGCTATCTGCATCAATATGGGTAAAAAATCATATAGATTTGAACTCATAATTTCTTTTTTAACATACTTTGTTTTACAGGACACAAATATACTTTTTTTATTTGTCAAAAAAGAATAAAATGACTCATATATTTTATCGATATTGGTAATTAAATGCGCACTGGGACAAAAATATAGCATTTTGTTCAGTGTAGATTGCAAATTGCGTTTAAAGAGTTTTTTTTAGACGTGCTTCATAGATGTTGTTTATAATGTTTTATTCCTTATAGTTTTATTTTATATTTTGCTCTTTTTTATGCAATTATTTCAATGTATTTTGTTTGTAAGATTCGTTTAGGTGTAGGTCTTATGGATTATGTTTATCTAGGTATAGATGCTTTTTATCAAATGTTAATTAAGATTTGGGTGCGAGTTTTTGGTTGTTGTGTTTTTTTTGAATATGTTTAATAACATATTTTCACAAATTAACTATTTTCTTTACATACTTTTACTTTGTTAAGTGTCCTATTATTAGTCTGTTGTTGTTTTGTGATTGTTTTTTAAGTTTTAAAATATCCAAAATGTTAATTAACACTTTGCATTATGTTTGTATTATTTTCTCTTATACATTTGCATATAAATGTGCTGAACCCTTAAATAAAAAAAACTATGATGTGTAAAATTAAAAGGAAAAGGATTAATCCTTTTGGGCGTAATGTCCATGCTTTCATTTATCTTCTTACATTTTTCATGATGCTGAGTGGTGCTGTTTACTCACAAACAGGAAGTAAGATTACAGTAAAAGGTGTGGTTACTGATGCTACCGGAGAACCTTTGGCCGGAGCTACAGTATCGGAAAAAGGTACTACAAACGGAACAATGACGGGCGTTGATGGAGATTTTACTCTTTCTGTTGCTTCTAATGGAACATTAACTGTGACCTATGTGGGATTTCACTCGAAAGAAGTGGAGGTTAACGGACAAACAACGTTTAAAGTCTCACTTATTGAAGACTCGAAGGTGCTTGATGAGGTCGTCGTTACTGCTTTAGGTATTAAGCGTGACCGGAAATCTTTGGGGTATGCTATGCAAGAAGTGAAAGGTGATAACTTGACTGAAACGCGTGATGCAAACGTGGCCAATTCTCTTGCGGGAAAAATTGCCGGGGTGCAGATCAAGCAAAGCGGTACTGGTGTCGGTGGATCGACAAGAATTGTGATTCGCGGTAATAACTCTATCGCGGGTAACAATCAGCCACTGGTAGTAGTAGATGGCGTGCCCATCGATAACTTCAGTAGTAAGACTGATGACTATTGGGGAAACAGCCTTGCCGATAAAGGCTCGGGGATCTCGGATATCTCGCCTGACGATATCGAAAGCATATCGGTGCTGAAAGGGCCTGCAGCTGCAGCTCTCTATGGTAGCCGTGCTGGTAATGGGGTTGTTATGATTACAACTAAAAAAGGGACTTCGGGTAAAGGGGTCGGTATTACATTTAATACGAACCTGACAATCGATAACCCGATGCAGACACCAGAATATCAAAATGTTTACGGGCAAGGATCTAATGGGAGTTTTGATAATAATCAGTTTGGTAGTTGGGGCCCTAAAATGGACGGTCAGACAGCTGAAATGGCATTGGGGAAATATCCTTATTCAGCCAGGGATAACAATCTGTACAAAGACTTTTTGCGTACGGGATCTAGTTGGACAAACAGTTTGGATGTAAGTAAGAATAGTGAAGATATGACATTCCGTGCTTCGGCGACACGCTTAGATAATAAAGCTGTGGTGCCTAACAGCGGAATGGACCGTACATCTCTTACTGTTCGTACGACTGCTAAACTGGCTAAATGGTTGTCTGTCGACTTTAAAGTCAATTATATTAATCAGAATACAAAGAACCGTATAGCTTTAGCCGCCGACCCTAACAATATATTTTATGACTATCTGATGATGCCTCGCAGTATAGGATTTTCCGACTGGGAGCCTTATCGGGGAAATGATTGGAAACGAGCTGATGGAAAACCGGCAGCTTATGTGCTGGATCATGGGTCAGCTCCTCGCAGTCCTTATTGGTCTACTGAGCGCAACAGAAACTCCGATAAGAGAGATCGTTATATTAGTTTTGCGGCCTTGGACTTCACTTTCACCGATTGGTTGAGCCTGAAATTACGTACAGGTATGGATAATTATAATTTCCGATATGAAACTATACGTGCTACAGGTAACCCATATTGGGAACAGGGAGGTAGTTACCGTGTTCAACAAGAAGGTTTTAAGGAGTTGAATTCAGACTTTCTGTTTACGGCTAAAGGCAACGCCGGTAAGTTTGGAGTGCTGGGTACTTTCGGTGGAAATATTATGTACCGTTCCACATCTTTTACCAATAGTTGGTCAGGAGAGTTAGAAATTCCGGATTTCTATTCGATAACAAATGGAAAAGCTCATCAGGCAGTAGAGGCAAGTACGAGTCGTAAAGAGATTAATTCTTTGTATGCAACAGCTTCTTTGTCTTGGGACAATTACTTGTATCTGGATCTGACAGGGCGTAATGACTGGTCTTCTACTTTGCCGAAAGATAATTACTCATATTTCTATCCGTCGGTAGGTGCTAGTTGGGTGTTTACGCAAATGTTGGAAAACATGGGGCATAATACAGGGCCACTGACTTTCGGTAAATTGCGTGCATCATGGGCACAGGTAGGAAATGATACAGATCCCTATATGCTTCGGGACTATTTCACTACTCTATATGATATAAAAGGAGGGATATACAATGTAACAAATAAAAACTGGATTGCCAATCTCGATCTTAAGAATGAAACTATCGAATCATGGGAGCTGGGCTTAGAGTTAAGAGGCTTCGATAATAGGCTCGGCGTAGATCTTTCTTATTACAAGAAGAACGCTAAGGATCAAATATTAAAGATATCTGTTCCGGCAGCTACAGGTTACCAGTATAAGATGATTAATGCAGGTAATATACAAAATAAAGGTTGGGAACTAGCCTTATTCGGTACACCTGTAAAGACGGCAAGCGGATTCCAATGGGAGACATTGTTGAACTGGTCGAAGAATGAAAATAAGATTGTCTCATTGTCAAAAGATACAAAAAAACAAATCTTAAGTGATGGAACCGGCATTAGTTTCTTACAGATAGTAGCAGAGGAAGGCGGTTCATATGGCGATATTTACGGTTATGCTTACGAGCGCAACAAAGATGGAAGTATCTTAATCGGGGATAATGGTATTCCTGTGCGTGCCAGCGAGATGAAAAAGCTGGGTAATAACCAGCCTGAATGGATGATGGGATGGACAAATACTTTTACTTACAAAAATTTGTCTTTAAGTTTCTTGATTGACCTCAATTATGGTGGGGATGTATATATGGGATCTATACAAACAGGTACACGTTATGGTAATTTGGCAATGACTCTGGATGGTCGTGATGGTATGGTTGTGCCGGGCTTGCTAGCTAATGGAACAGCTAATTCCACATCTGTTACTGCACAAAAATATTGGACCGAAATATCAGGTATTACCGAAGCCTTTATGTATGATGCGACAAATGCGCGTTTACGCGAATTGAATATAGGATATACTTTCCCTCGCTCTCTTTTGACGAAGACTCCTTTCAGTGGGCTTAAGGTTGGCTTTGTTGCACGTAATCTATTTATGATTTACAGCAAGACTAAAGGGTTCGATCCTGAAGCTGGATTTAGTAACGGGAATACTGTACAGGGGGTTGAGTTTGGTTCAATGCCTACAATGAGAAGCCTTGGATTCAATGTTAATGTTTCGTTTTGATGAAAAGGATTTATTCACTTAAAAAAGAATTCAATATGAAAATCACAAAAATATTTCTGGGATGTTTGCTCCTTACTTCGGTATTCGTGGGATGCGATATAACAAACCTCAATGATAATCCGAATGAGCCGACTGGTGATGTGGACTATAATATGAATAATTCCAGACTGGCTTCTGTTTTCCGCACGAGCATGCCTGCTATAGAAGGTGATGATGAGCAACGTGTGAAATCGCTTATGGTTGATTTTTACGCTCAAATGCTGGAGGGAGGTAACTTTACGACGAAGAATTATCAGATGAATGAAGATTGGCAACAGCGTTTGTATCGCCGAATACAGTCTCCGGTGGCTCAATTGAATATTGTTATCAGAAATCTCTCCGAAGAAAGTCCGGATTTATATGCAAACTCGATAGCTGTAGCTAAAATCTGGCGTGTATATGTACAATCGCAAGGAGTCGATTGTTTCGGACCTATTCCGTTTGCACCATATTCGGAAGTAGTTGACAATCCTCCGTATAAGTCGGTAGAGGATTCTTACAAAGAGTTCTTTAAAGAATTGGAAGAGGCGGCTGCTTTATTGGGCAAAGCCGGTTCTAAGCCTATTTTTACGGCTTCGAACTATGATATAATATATGCAAATGATGTTGCTAAATGGAAGAAATTTGCGAATTCGTTACGTTTGCGTTTAGCTTTACGTCTTTCAGAAGTGAATTCGAATCTCTGCTCAGAGCAGGCCAAGGCGGCTATTGCTGCCGGAGTGTTGGATAGTCCTGCAGATAATGCTTATTTACCACCTAAGGCGAATGGCGACTGGGGACAGGATTATAATTATACAATGTTTCAGATTTCTTGGGGCGGTCCTTTAATGATGACGACGTCGTTTGAAAAACTATTGACAGGTATCGGAGGTTTCGATTGGCCGACAGGTGTATCAAACAAAAGAGCCGCATTGAATGCTGGGACTGCAACTCCTGTTTCAACTGTTCATCCGGTAAAAGTAGATCCGCGCGGGCCGGTTATGTTCGATCCTGGATATGAAAATGGAGACTGGAAAGGAATCCCAGCGGGATTACCTTCAAATGAATATGGTACAGGGCAATACAAAACAGTATTGTATTCTGAATTGGGTATTCTTATACAGGCTGGAGCTCCATACAAGGCTCGCCCGTATGACCTATTCTTATACGAAGAAGTTTGTTTCCTGAAAGCCGAGGCAGCATTACGCGGATTCATTACAGGAAATGCCAAAGAGGAATACGAAAAGGGGGTAAAGGCATCATTCACTACATGGGGTGTCTCAGGGGTAACCGAATATCTTACTTCTATGGATAAGAATCAGGCAGGAACTAGCGCTAAATTTGAGGACATTGCCGGAGCGGGTAATACCCAACTGGAAAAAATTATTACGCAGAAGTATTTTGCTTTGTTCCCTGATATGTCTATGGAAGCATGGAACGATAAGCGTCGTTTGAATTTGCCTCGTATGGATGTACCGGTATTGCGTGATCAATTGCTGTATAATAATAGCGATAAGGATATTAAGAAACCCGCAAATTTTATCAGACGTGTACAATATCCTCAGAATGAGATTCAGATAAACAAAACTGAATATGATAAAGGTGTTCAGCTTTTGGGAGGAAAAGATAATGTAAGTACTTCGATCTGGTGGGATAAACAAGCCAACTATTGCACATCTGCAAATTAAGGAAAGTTTTACACTTTACAACTACTATTTCAGGGCCGCTCGAAAGAGCGGTCTTGTTTTTTTGCATATGGGTTAATATGTCGAAGAGCTCTCTTTATGCTGTTCTGTTTATAAGCGTATCGAATTTTTTATATTGGTTTTCTTCTCAATAGGAGGCTATTGCAGATGACACTCACCGAACTCAATGCCATAACAATGCCCGCAAACAGAGGGTCTAACAGAAAACCGTTTACGGGAAATAGTATGCCTGCCGCAACCGGTATCCCGATAGCATTGAAGATAAAGGCCCAGAATAGATTCTGGTGTATCGTTCTCGTAGTTATTTTAGATAGGTTTATCGTCTGTATCAGTTTATTCAGATCGGATGAGGTGACTGTGACCTGTGCCACCTCCATCGCTATGTCGCTGCCTTTGCCCATAGCCACACTTACGTCAGCCATTGCCAATGCACCTACATCGTTGATGCCATCTCCGGTCATGGCCACAGTTTCACCTTGTATCTTCAGGTCTCTTACGAAGGCTGCTTTGCCTGCCGGTAAAGCTCCGGCCATAACATTATCCGTATCTATTCCCACTTTTCTGGCAGTCATGTCGGCTGAGCGTTTGCTGTCTCCCGTGAGCATATACAGCTTCAATCTTGCCAACCTCATTCTTTCAATAGCATTCATAGACGTTTCTTTTACCGCATCGGTTATAGCTATAATAGCTAATAGAGAACTCTCATTTGCAAAGAGGACAATTGTATTTGACTTTTCGGTTTCCCGTTCTATCCATTCTTTCTCTTTATCCAAAATCTTTATGTTGTATTCTCCCAAGAGTTTAGATGTTCCCACATAATATTTATTGGTCGCGGTTTCTCCCATGAGTCCGCGTCCCGATAAAGAAGATACTGTCATCTCGGGTTTTATTCGCATGTCGTCTCTTATATAGTTTTTTACAGCATCGGCAAGCGGGTGTTCCGAATACGATTCGATACCATATAATATACCCTTCAGTTCAGGCGTAGCTCCTGTCAGCCATTTCATATCTGTAACTCGGAATATGCCTTCGGTTATTGTTCCTGTTTTGTCCAGAACAACTGCTGTTAGTTTCCGGGCGTTTTCGAGGGCTTCATCTCCTTTTATCAGGATGCCGTTAGCCGCGCCATTATCTATTCCTGCCATAATCGCGGTCGGGGTTGCAAGTCCCAATGCACATGGGCAGGCCATTATCAATACGGCTATCATCGAAGAAAGTCCCTGTGTAAAGCCATCTTCGGGAGATAGTAGTAGCCATGTCAAAAATGTAAGGATGGCAACAATCCCTACAATGGGAATGAATATAGATGAAACCCTATCCACCGCTTTTGAAACCGGGAGGCGGCTGCTTTCCCCCTCTTGTACCATTTTTACGATTTGGCCGATCAGAGTGTTTTTACCTACCTTATATGCCTCGAAGTAAAAGCTGTTGGCTTCATTGATTGTTCCTGCATACACTTTTTTTCCTTCACTTTTCTCCACGGGCATTGCTTCCCCGCTGATCATGCTTTCGTTGATAAAAGAACTACCTTGGGTAATTTTCCCGTCTACCGCAATTCTTTCGCCCGGTTTTACGAATATTTTATCTCCTATACGGATGTCTTTTATCGCAGTCTTTACCAGTTGCCCTTCTTTGACTACTGCGGCTGTGTCAGGCTGTA
This sequence comes from Dysgonomonas sp. GY75, assembly GCF_015234155.1. NCBI lineage: Bacteria > Pseudomonadati > Bacteroidota > Bacteroidia > Bacteroidales > Dysgonomonadaceae > Dysgonomonas > Dysgonomonas sp. GY75. The sequence continues at coordinate 260,404 of NZ_JADCLQ010000012.1, read as the reverse complement.
ACCCTATCAGTTGTTTGATGGCTACAGTAATGTTCCTTTTTGCTTTATACTCCAGGTACCTTCCCAGTAGTACAAATGCTACAATCACTGCTGACACTTCAAAATATACATGCGCCTGCAGCCCTTTATCAGTCCAGAAAGAAGGATAAAAAGTATTGAACACACTTACAACATAGGCTGTACCTGTGCTCAGTGCCACCAATGTATCTACATTCGTTGTGAAGTGGCGGATTTGCACCCATGCTTTAATGAAGAATTGTTTTCCGAAGAGGATGATTACCGGAGTAGCCAGCAACCACATGATATAATTGACATAATTTATTTTACTGAAAAATATAGCTATAATCAATAGGGGAATACAGAGTAACATTGCATAAACGCAATTTTTTCTGATTCCGGCCAGATTATGGTTGTATATATCCACGATATCTTCACCCTCTATTATTTTCTCGATGTCCGATATGCTAAGAATATTTTCAGGATTGTTTGCCATGATTCTTAAATTTGAGATTCATATAAATCAACATCATAAAGTTATATAAAGTTTGGAGTCTGGCTCCTAATGCTGTTACTAATATTGGTATTCTGAGCTTGATAATTGAAAAAGTAACAAAGGTAATATGGAAACTGAAGCAATCTGTTATGAATCAAGACAAATATGCTTTCTCCCAATTGATTGATTTTTTTCTGGAATCAACCACTCTGATGTTATACGGGCCACTCTCAGACTGCGAAAGTATGCGTGATTTGTGTATTTTGGCCGATGCACACTACCAGAAACCGCATCGTTTGGGTTTTGGAAAGAATATAGCTCTTTTTACTCTATCCCGAGCTAACGCCAATCGTGATTATCGGATTTTTGAGAAATTTGCCTAAACGGATACTAATGATTATTAATTTTTAATTGCTTTCGTTAATATTGTTGCCTTTTTTTAAGAAATGCAATCAGAATTAAAAAATAAATGCAACTGGAAAAATCTAGATTTTTATCAACTGACCGCAACAAACTTCGCGAAAAAAGTAATACTTTAATGTTAAAAAACAAACATTTAGAAAAAGAAAAATGAACATTGCACACTTTTTGGTATTCTGTGCAAAAATGAAGTTTTTTTACAATTTTAATTTCGTTGTCTTATAATTTAATAGTACCTTTGCGCGGAACTAAATAATAACTTTTTATTCAGATAAAATCATGGATATTTCACACATTGAACATTTAGGTATTGCTGTAAAAAGCATCGAAGAACAACTACCTTATTACGAGGGTGTTTTAGGTCTAAAATGTTATAACATTGAAGTTGTAGAAGACCAAAAAGTAAAAACTGCATTCTTCAAAGTGGGACAAACGAAAATTGAACTTCTGGAGCCAACAAGCCCTGATAGTACAATTGCTAAATTTATTGAGAAAAAAGGAGAAGGCATCCATCATATCGCATTCAGCGTAGCAGACGGAGTAGCTAACGCTCTTTCCGAAATGGAATCGAAAGGTGTACAATTGATAGACAAAGCTCCTCGCGGTGGTGCAGAAGGCCTGAGTATAGCTTTCCTTCATCCGAAATCAACAGGAAGCGTCCTCACCGAACTGTGTGAACATCCAAACAAATAAAGTAAGAATGACTTTACTCACCCGATGATGATGTAAGGTCATTTTTATGTTGAACAGATTAATTTATTAGAATCTAAAATATTAAAACATGAGCCAACTTGAAAAGGTAAAAGAGCTAATGGAACTTCGTGCTAAAGCCCGTCTGGGTGGAGGTCAGAAAAGAATCGATTCTCAGCACGATAAAGGCAAATACACAGCACGCGAACGTATAGCTATCCTCCTTGACGAAGGAAGTTTCGAAGAATTTGACATGTTCGTAGAACACCGCAGTACAAACTTCGGAATGGACAAACAAAAATTCCTGGGAGACGGTGTTGTTACAGGTTGCGGTACTATCGACGGCCGTCTGGTTTATATTTTTGCACAGGATTTCACTGTAATCGGTGGTTCATTGTCAGAAACTATGGCGTTGAAGATATGCAAAGTAATGGATATGGCAATGAAGGTAGGTGCTCCGGTAATCGGAATCAACGACTCGGGTGGCGCACGTATTCAGGAAGGTGTGAACGCTTTGGCGGGTTATGCTGAAATATTCCAACGCAACATCCTTGCATCCGGTGTTATCCCTCAGATTTCAGGTATCTTCGGACCTTGTGCCGGTGGTGCAGTATACTCTCCGGCTCTTACCGACTTTACACTGATGACAGAAGGTACGTCTTATATGTTCCTTACAGGACCTAAAGTGGTAAAAACTGTTACAGGTGAAGACGTTACTCAGGAAGAACTCGGTGGTGCAAGTGTACATACAACAAAATCAGGTGTTGCTCATTTCTCTGTAGCAAACGAAGACGATGGACTTGCTCTTATCCGTCACTTATATAGCTTCCTTCCTCAAAACAATATGGAAGAAGCTCCTCGCAAAGAATGTACCGACCCGATTGCCAGAATGGAAGATTCATTGAATGAAATCATCCCTGACAACCCGAACAAGCCTTACGATATGTTTGAGGTTATCGGAGCGGTAGTAGACAATGGAGAATTCCTTGAAGTACATGGTAATTATGCTAAAAACATCATTATCGGTTTTGCCCGTATGAACGGACAATCGGTAGGTGTGGTAGCAAACCAACCTAAATATCTGGCTGGGGTGCTAGACATCAATGCATCACGCAAAGCTGCTCGTTTCGTGCGTTTCTGCGATGCATTCAATATTCCGTTGGTAACATTAGTAGACGTTCCGGGATTCCTTCCGGGAACAGGACAGGAATACGGCGGCGTAATCACTCACGGAGCAAAACTTCTTTATGCTTACGGTGAAGCTACTGTACCTAAAGTAACTGTGACTCTTCGCAAATCTTACGGTGGTTCTCACATTGTGATGAGTTGTAAACAACTTCGCGGAGACATCAACTATGCATGGCCTACTGCCGAAATCGCAGTAATGGGTGCTGATGGTGCTGCTGAAGTATTGTATGCTAAAGATATCAAAGAGGCTGAAAACCCTGCTGAAGCACTTGCCGCGAAGAAAGCTGAATACAACAAACTATTCTGTAATCCTTTCAATGCTGCACGTTATGGATATATCGACGATGTTATCGAACCGCGTAATACACGTTTCCGTGTGATCCGCGCTTTGGAACAACTGAGAACCAAAAAGCAAGTTAATCCTGCCAAGAAGCATGACAACCTGCCTCTGTAATCCTTCAAAATAATATAACAATGAGCGATCAGAATATATCAAAAGAAGTATTGGCGGCGATAGCACTGGCTATATATGATGCACAGCATCAGCATGACATAGAAAGCAATGTGCTTACTATAAAACATGTATCGAAAGATTATTTGCCTTGGGCCGACAAAAGGGAGGCTATGCTTCAAATGCCAGTAAGAAAATAAAATTCGAAAATCATCATGAAACAATTCATATACAGAATCAACGGCCAGGAATATATCGTAGCCGTAAACAAAATGGAAGGCGACCTTGCAGAAGTAGCTGTAAACGGAACTAACTACAAGGTAGAGCTGGTAAACAGCGACGAGGATGTAAATTTCGTTGCCCGCCCTGCTGCTAAAGCGGCACCAGCGCCTGCCGCCGCAGCTCCAAAAGCAACAGCTGCTGCCCCAAGTGCTAACAAACCTGCCGGAGGCGGCGCAGGTACAGTGAAATCACCACTACCGGGTATCGTTATCGGAGTTCAGGTAAATGTGGGCGATGAAGTGAAAAAAGGCCAGACAGTAGCTATGCTTGAAGCCATGAAAATGGAAAATGCGATACAAGCACCTATGGATGGCAAAGTAACTGAAATATATGTGAACGCCGGTGACTCAGTGCTTGAAGGCGTAGCCTTATTGGCGATAGGATAAAGAAAAATATCCCCAAATATGTAAAGAACACTGTATAATTTTATCTATACAGTGTTCTTACTTTATTACTTGCCTGTATCCTGTAAAAGTAAGATTTGATCTTTGACATCGATGGCCATATGTTTGAGAAAAACATCTTGTAACAATGCCAATTCTTTTTTATAAATCGTTTTTTTTCTTTGGGCAAAGTACAGCGTATTTTCTATTGGGCTGAAACCTTCCCACACAAGTTGGATATTTCCTTTTTCCAACTGCTTGCGACATAAAAAATCGGGAATAACAGCAAATCCTTCCTTACCAGATATACAACGTATAATCGAACTCATATTGGGAACAATATAGTTTGGCTTAAAATCGGCCCTTTTCTTGAAATTATGCAGCCAGAAATTGCGGAGATGCTCCATATCCCCTGTCGTTCCAAACCAGACCTGCTTATTCAGCCAGTCTTCAGCGGTTTCGGTATTGCCGGTATTTACAGCCTCTCTGAATCCGGATACATCATTCTTACTTCCCGCTATCAGTATCAGCCGCTCTTTCGAAAAAGGCGTATACTGAATATTAAACGTTTCGTCTTTTTGCGGTGAAATAACAAAATCGAGTAAGCCCTTATCCAAATCATTCAGCATATCCTGATATACTCCAAACTTTGTAATAAGATTGAAAGGTAACTCGCTGATAAAAGGCTCGAGCACATACTGGAACGTTTCAAAGCACATTCCAATGCTGATACTCGGCCTTACTGAATCTGCATTCCTGTAAAAATGCCCTTCAGCCTCCTCCAGTTTCTTCACGGCATCTACAATCGAATTATAGAGCATATTCCCATACTCGGTCGGCAACATCTTACGTGTCCCTCTATCAAATAATTTATTTCCGACATGTGCTTCCAAAGAATTCAGATGAAGACTGACACCGGGCTGGGATATGTAGAGCTTATTGGCAGCCGAGGTTAATGAACCTGTTTCGTATATTGCTTTAAATGTTCTGAACCATTCCAGATTTACCATAATACTTATTTATTATAATTATGATGCAAATATATAATTTATATTATTTTATTTATCAATAAAAAGGTTATAATTTTGTAGTAGAAAATTAAAAATAAGAAAAGCAATTATGAAAAAGATATTTGTAATAAACGGAGCACCAAAGTTTGCTCATTCGGGAGGAGAGTTCAACAAAACACTCACAGACTGGACAGTAGATTACTTCAAAAATAATAAAGGTTATGAAGTAAAAACTACAGATATCAATGACAGCTATAAACCTGAAGAAGAGGTAGAAAAGTTTGTATGGGCAGACGTCATTATCTACCATACTCCCATCTGGTGGTTCCAGTTGCCGAACGATTTGAAAAAGTATATAGACGAGGTTTTTACCGCAGGTCACCAGAACGGTATCTATTTCAGTGATGGCAGGCGCTCTGCCAACCCTACGCGCAACTATGGCACAGGCGGGCTGTTACAGGGACGGAAATATATGCTGACAACGACATGGAATGCTCCGGTTGAAGCATTTACCCTGGAGGATGAGTTCTTTAAACAACATAGCGTAGATAAAGGAGTTATGTTCGGCTTCCACCGGATGAATGCATTCGTAGGCTTAAAACCTCTTGATAGTTTTCATTTCTATGATGTAATGAAGAATCCGAATATCGAACAATCGGAAAAGAACTACAGGGCACATCTGGATATGGTATCCAAAGAGCTATAACATATATTATAGAATAATGAAGGCTCAGAATAATCTATCATCTGAGCCTTTATTATTGCTATAATTTCATTTTAGCGGGTAAATACTCTGTACTCCCATGCTTTCAGGGTATTAGGCAATTTGTCGACCTTCTTCCCTGAGAAATAGTCTACATAGTCATCCCTGTTTAAAGCGTCATTGCTCTGATAAGTAACGTTCTTTCCGGACAGGTTTAACATTACCATTATCTCTTTACCTGCCGCCTCACGCGAATAGATTAAGATATCTTTACTTGCAGATGATGTATAAAATCTTAGCTTACCACCTATCTCTCCTGCACGAAGGGCAGGGTGAGTATGTTTCAGTTCGTTTAGCTTCTTGTAAAAAGCGGTGGTTGCATTGGTTGTCCACGATGGTACCATATCTTTCTCGAAGAAAGAAAGACGCTTCTTCAAACCAACTTCCTGCCCTGTATATATCATTGGCATGCCATTCAGAGTATAAGTGAGCACGGCAAAAGTTTCCACTCCTTTTCCATAACGTTCAAACTCGGTACCATTCCATGAATTCTCATCATGGTTAGTAAGGAAATTCATCTTATACCCGTCCGGACACATAAGGCTATCCAGTTTCTGAACGTATGCCTGAATATCTTCGGCTGTCTTAGTTCCTTTATTCACGTCGGACATCATATGCATCAACTCCCATGAATAATTAGCATCGAAAGCATGCTCCAGTAAGTCATAATTTTCTGATTCAGCCAGCATAAATACAGGTTTGATGCTATCTAATGCAGGGCGTACATCGTTCCAGAAATCAGTAGGCACTTCATGTGCCATATCGCAGCGATAGCCGTCGATATTGAAATCTGTCACCCAATACTTCAACGCATCCGTCATTGCCGCACGCATATCCTTATTATCGTAGTTCAACTCGTAAGTATCCGTCCAGTCATATGGACTTTTTGGATTTCCGGCCTCATCCTTTACATACCAGTCGGGATGGTCAGAGAGCCATACATTATCACAACCTGTATGGTTGGCCACCCAATCCAGTATCACCTTAAATCCGGCTTCGTGCGCTTTATCGACAAGCCGCTTGAAGTCCTCTTTTGTTCCGTACTCAGGATTTATTCCTTTATAGTCCTTTACTGCATAATAGCTGCCCAAAGTTCCTTTACGGTTCTTCTCTGATATCGGATGTATCGGCATAAACCAAAGCACGTCGACGCCCAACTCTTTTAGCCGTGGCAGATGTTGCTCGAATGCTGCAAATGTGCCCTCTTTGGTATATTGTCTTACATTCACTTCGTAAATAACGGCATTGCGCGTCCAATCGAGATGCTGTACAGTACACTTTTCCTGTGGTTCATCAATTGCTGTCTGTGGCTTTTGTTTACATGAATAGCTCATAAGGGCTATTAAAGCGACCACAAATAATAGTTTATTTCTCATAAATTATATTTTAAATGGATATTACTTTATACTCTCCGGTTGTATCTCTGAATTCTTATCCTGTACAAATGCAACAGAGATTGCTGCCAATAACATAGATACGCCTGCTACTACCAGCATAGAAACAGAGCTTCCTCCCACAACATATTTCAATATCAATCCACCTGTTATACCCGCTACAATCTGCGGAATAGTTATAGTTGCATTGAATATCCCCATATATACACCCATTTTACTGGCTGGAAGCGCAGCCGACAGGATGGCATAAGGCATCGCGAGTATAGCCGCCCAGGCAATCCCCACACCGAGCATAGATACCAGCAGCATATATTTATCATCGAAGATATACATCGAAGCCAGCCCTAACGCTCCCATAAGCAGCGCGAACGAATATACTTTCTTCCGTCCCAGCTTATCTGCTATCCGAGCCATAAAAACAGAAAATACAACTGCAAAAACACCATATACCCCACTCAGTACACCATTCCAGTTGCCGGCATCGTTATAAGCCTGAGACAGGGGATCTGTCGTATGCCACACATTTTCGGCTATTCCTCCAATGGAATATACCCACATCAGGAATAAGGCAAACCAGGAGAAGAACTGCACAACTGCCAATTGAAGCATTGTCTTAGGCGTACTTTTAAGAATATCTATAAAAGACCGCTTCAGCTTTTCTTCCTCAGTGATGTTATTGTATTCTTCGTATTCTTTTGGAGGATATTCCTTAACCCTGAAGCTTGTCCATAAAACTGTCAGCAATAGAGCCGTCCCCCCTATATAGAATGACCAGATAACCGATGGTGCTACTTTTTCTCCTATGGCGGGTATATTTTGTATACCAATCCATGTAAGGATAAAAGGTAGGAAAGAGCCAACAACCGCACCTACATTGGTAAGGAAACTTTGGGTGGAATAACCCAGATTCCGCTGCTTGTCGTTTACCATATCACCTACTAAAGAACGGAAAGGCTGCATAGAAACATTAAAAGCACAATCCATGAACAATAACATAAATGCCCCGAAAAATACAGGAGGCATTATAGCTGCAACGAACTCCGAATTAGGCATAAAGAACATAGCTATAGCCGAGACTATTGCTCCTCCGAGGATAAACGGAATACGTCGTCCCAACTTTGTCCACGTGCGATCGCTCGACATACCTATAATCGGTTGTACAATCAGCCCGGCTATAGGGGCCGCAAGCCAGAATAAAGGTAGATGATGAGGATCGGCACCCAATGCCGACAATATACGGCTGGTCTGCGAACTCTGTAATGAATATCCTATTTGAATGCCTAAAAATCCGAAACTGAGGTTCCAGATCTGCCAAAAGGTAAGTGTTGGTTTTTGTTTCATGGTATAATTTAGTATGTATTAATCAATCTCCTCCTTCGGCGGGCAGTTTCCGTGTGGTTTGCCTTGCTATCAAAGAGGTCTTTATCAGTCTGTTCTTTCGCGATATATTTTCCGGATTCTCTATTTTCTCCAACATAAGCTGCATCGCTTCCTCCCCTACTTTTTTGGGATGCTGATCCATAGTAGTAAGCATGGGATCGGTATCCTGCGATATATTGGAATTGGAAAAGCCGAAGATTGAAACCTCTTCCGGCACTTTCAACCCAAGCTTTTTTGTAGCCAGTAATATACCCGAGGCTGTATAGTCGTTCATCGCCATAAATGCATCCGGCCTGTCAGGTTCCTGCAAGATCTCCATTGCTCTCTCATAACCGAGCTGCTTGGTATCAGCTATACGCATCAGATTTTCATCTACGGGCAGATGGTATTTGCGCAATGCATCCAGATAGCCATTTCTCCTGTTCTTGGATATTTCGAGATGCAACGGGGCCGAAAAAAAGGCTATACGCTTACAACCTGTCTTTATCATATATTCCACAGCGGTAAATGTTCCCGAATAATCATCTACCACTACCTTATCCGAGTCAATTCCCGTACAAATACGATCAAAAAAGATGACCGGTATATCATTATCTATCAACTCCTGAAAATGGTCGTATTTTGTAGTCATTTTCGACTGCGAAATCAACACGCCACATACACGGGCTTTGATAAGAGTCTGCACATTCCGTATCTCTTTCAGGTAATCTTCCGACGATTGGCATACAATCACATGATAGTCTTTCTCCTCAGCAATAGTCTCCATTCCCGATAATACTCCGGAAAAGAAATGGTTTGCCAATTCAGGAACGATAACTCCTATAATATTGGTATGCTGTGTTCTCAGACTCAAAGCCAACGCATTTGGCTTATATTTATATTTTTTCGCATAGTCCTGTACCAGTTTTCTGGTTTCGAGACTTATATCAGGATTATCTTTTAAAGCCCTCGACACAGTCGAGGGCGATATATTCAAATCTTTAGCAATATCTTTAATTGTTAACGGCCCTTTTTTCATCGTCTCCAAATTTTGAATTTACTTTGTATAAAAGTAATCAAAATTCTAATACCAAGACACTTCGAGGCTGCAATGTTAAAGACCCGTTACTTAAGTTTACAATATTTTCACTTATAACATCCTTTGCCTGACTCTTCGGCAACACTTCTTTATATGGCGAAAGGTCTATCGTTTTTTCACTATCCGATCCTGACAGGAATACAACAACGGACTTATCATTGTATTTACGTTCATAAACATAAACACTATTATTTGTCACAAAATGCTTTAGAGTTCCTTTTGACACAGCTTCATTCCCCTTTCTCCATTGCAATAATTTACGGAGGTAGTCGAAAGCCTCGTTCTGTTGCGGCGTTCTGTTAGCCGAAACGAACAGATCCGTCTTATCATCCTGCCATCCTCCGGGAAAATCGCGACGCAGATACCCGTCTCCTTCTCCTTTATCGGCAGCCATTAATATTTCAGTACCATAATATATTTGCGGGATTCCACGGGTAGTCAACAGGAATGCAAGAGCCTGTTTGTAACGGTTCAGATTAGAGGTTTGCTCTTCGGTCCTGTAAAAACGTGATGTATCATGGTTGTCAAGGAAGATAAGCAATTCCATAGGATCGGCATAAACTATATCCTGAGCCAGATATTCATGTATGCGCGACAGGCCTTGCCCCCAATCTGTAGTTTCCTGATCGAATGCACTGTTCATTATATCTGTAAGAGGAAAATCCATCACTGAACGCAGATAGGAATTTTTCGGATAAGCCAGCTTGCTGTCTTTCTGCCAATAAGCTACTCCTACATTGGTATTAAGCCATGTTTCGCCTACAATATTAAAATCGGGATATTCTTCTGTAACTTCCCTGCACCAGTCCGACATCATGTCATAATCGGCATACGGATGCGTATCCTGGCGAATACCGTCGATACCGGCATATTCTATCCACCAGATACTATTCTGGATAAGATATTTGGCTACATGCGGATTACGTTGGTTCAAATCGGGCATAGTCTCTACAAACCAACCATCCGCGGATCTCTTAAAGTCGTATGCTGATACGTGCGGGTCGAACTGTGTAACCGTCTTATATGAAGTCTGCACATATCCGTCAGGGTAATTGAACCAATCTTTAGATGGCCTGTCCTTAAAGAAGAAATGTTCACTGCCACAGTGATTGAAAATCATATCCATCACCACTTTCATCCCTTTAGCATGAACCTTATCCACTAAGTCTGCAAACTCCTGATTAGAACCGAAACGACGGTCTACTTTATAATAATCCGTTGTTGCATATCCGTGATATGAACCCTCCGGCATATCATTCTCCATCACCGGATTGAACCAGATGGCAGTTACACCGAGATCGTGTATATAATCCACACGGTCGCTTACTCCTTTAAAATCTCCGCCGTGACGGGCATATTGTCCGTTACGGTCTATTTTAGCTTCACGCATCCCTGCAATCACATCATTCGATGTATCTCCGTTTGCAAAACGGTCGGGCATAATCAGATAAAGCACATCCGAAGCATTGAAGCCTTCACGGTCGGCAGAGCCTGATTTCCGTTCTTTTACTTCATATGGAATTATTTTTTTGTCCTTACCCTGCTGTAACACAATATCGAACTTTTCCGGTTGAGATTCAGATAAGTCGAAATATAGGATAAGATAATTAGGACTTTCCAGCTTTACAGTTTCTTTCAGCCTTACCGATTTTGAGGTAATACTTACGTCCGATTTAGCCACACCTTCTCCGTGTATCAATACCTGCAATTCAGGATTTTTCATCCCTGACCACCAAAAAGCAGGATCTACTGTTTTTATATCGATTGCAAAAACCGATAAACTCAGAAAAACAAGTAATAATACTAAATAGATTTTCTTCATGTACTATATAATTTATATTTGATTTACGTCGATTTTGTCGCGCCTGCATTTTTTCAGTTAACAGACAATTGAAACAATATTCTCTCGCAAAAATGCAAAGTCTAACCCCGACATTTAATTCACGTTTATTGACTACATTTAGTTAAAACCTGACATATCTGACAGTTTTTTCATCGTTCTCACTTTCTCGTTTTTGCATCCGTTAACTACATTTAGTTAAAAGGTAACAAAGGTAACACGGAAAGCAATTAATAATTAAGAATGAAAAATTAATAATTAACTTGTCATACAGATCAGAGCGAAATATCCCGTCAGTGAATAGTCGTCAGTAAACAACTTGTATCTCGTGTCTTGTCTACTCGTATCTCATATAACTTTCAACTTACTACTTAAAACTCATTACTTGTTAAAAGGTTACAAAAGTTACAACCTTTCACTCATTTGCTAATATACTAATTTTAACTACACTTCGTTCTGTTGAACGATGTTTCAAATCTGCTAATTATCTTTTCAAAGAGCTATAAGCTAATAGCTAACGGCTAATAATATAGATAAAGTTATATAAAAAAAGTAACACCTGTTCAGTCATCAGTCACCAGTATAATATTATCTAATTTTTCACTCTTCCATTACATCTATTCCCTCCCCGATGAACCTACCATCGATTTAACCCTCCGGTTAAAATCTGTAGCTTCAAGTAATTCTTCCAGGGTAAGATGCATCCTGTACCGCCAATAGTGTTGCGATATAGCGGGGATATTTATGCGCTCGTCTTCAGCAACCGGACGTTTCAGTTTATCGTCTATCGACAGCCAGTCCTGAAGTGGCAGGATAGCAAGCATAGCCGGAGAATATAAATGATTACTTACAATCTGTGCACATAAATCAGATGTACATTCTTCGGGAGCAGCGCCCTGCTTCCACAATACCTGATTGTAATATTGCTGGGTCAGCTGCCTGTCTTCTTTCCACCACAAGCGGAGAGGCGACATATCGTGGGTAGATGTTGTGCAAACACTCAGGTATGGCAGGTGATGCAGGTCGTTGAACAATACCTCCCGTTCTTTTGGCATCCGTTCTATCTCGAGGCTCAATATCTGAAGTTCGTTCATCACCGAAGGCACAGATTCAGGTACCATACCCAAATCTTCACCGCAAACAAGCATCGAAGTCGAAGAAATAAGAGTAGGCAGCTTAGTCATCGCCTGATCGCGCCAATACTGCGAATGGCGGCGATAGAAAAATTCATTATATAGCCTGTTGAACGCTTCTTTGGCGCTATCGTCCAAGTCTCTGTACGAATAGTTGTACTGTGCGGTTATACGCGGATGGAACTTGTTTGGTTCGCGTTTGTCTCTTACAAACAGAACTTCGTTACATAAGCTGTATAAACCATCCCGGATAAAACTTGATTTTTCATCCTCCCTGCCGGCAAAATGAGCCTTAATCTTGGCCTGCGTATCAAATTCTTCTTTCAGCTCGAAACGCTGCCATCCGGTAGGTCGAAGGTATTTTTCAATCACCTCAGGCACATGGCTGCCGAATATATCAGCCAGGAAACTTTCGTGAATATAATGTTTCAGCATCCTGTCCTCATCGAACCAAAGGCCGTAAGAACGGATTTCATCGGCCGTAAGGGGAAGAGCCGGGCTAAAATATCCCAACAATCCCTGAACAGATGACAAAGGTATTTCCCAGATGCGGAAAAATCCCAGAATATGATCGATACGGTAAGCGTCGAAATAGTCTGCCATTTTGCGGAAGCGTTTCAGCCACCAACGGTAACCATCCTTTGCCATTTCTTCCCAATTATATGTAGGAAATCCCCAGTTTTGTCCGAAAAACGAAAAGTCATCAGGTGGCGCCCCCGTCTGTACATCCAGGTTGAACAGATGCGGCTCCACCCATGCTTCCACACTATCGCGGCTGATACCGATAGGGATATCACCCTTGAGAACGACCTCATTCTGGTGTGCATACTCTTTTACATCTACCAGTTGTTTGTGGAGCAAGTATTGTGTGAAACATGACAATTCGATATGATGTTTTGCTTCTTTGTCTGTTTCGGCCAGTTTAATAAGTTTCTTTTTGTCAAAAGCACTGTTTGTCTTCCAGTTTCTGAAATTGGCGGTTTCATATTTATCCCGAAGATAAGAGAAGCAGGCATACGGGAACAACCATTCTTCGTTCTGCTCATAAAAGGCCAGGTAGTCTTTGCTTTTTAATGTATTTGTGCCTGATTGGGTGAAAAGATCTTTTATATAACGCCATTTCAAAGCCAGAACCCTGTCATAATCGACATTCTCCAGAACGTTGAGTTCGCCTGCTTCTCTTTCGTATTTATTATATAGATTTTCATCTTTCAATGGATATGCTTTCAGCCCCAGATAGATGGGATGCAATGCGTAAATGGAGATCGCATTGTAAGGATACGAATCTATCCAGGTGTATGTAATAGTAGTATCATTGATCGGCAATACCTGTATTATTTTCTGTCCGGTCGCCACAGCCCAATCGATCATCTTTCTCAGGTCAGAGAACTCACCTATACCGAAACTGTCGTTCGAACGTAATGAAAATACGGGGATGGATACGCCCGCCGCTTTCCAGTTCAGCCAGCCATAACGGTAGGCGATGGATTCCACCTTAACCAGATCTTCTTTTGCCGGAGAGGAAGGCAATGGTGATAAGACACGGTTGAAACCCTCTTCCCAATGTACAATTTTCTTCGTGCTATTATCATAGATCGCAAGTTTGTATTCCAATGTGGTTTTTATCTGTGGTGCATTGATTGCTACCTGCCAGCTCCCGAATCTTACCTGCGTAAGAGACAGTGCATCTTCAGGTTTCCAATCTCCTAATGCTTTCGAGGCTCCGCAAAGTATCAGTTTCTGATTTTTCTTCACATTCACACAGGTAACATTAATAAGGATAGTCTTCTTATAATATTTGACTTTCGCATTGTCACCATGAGCAAAAAAACTTTCCGAGAAACACGATGTGTAAAGGAATTTCTGTTGAGGTACCCCCCGCCATACATCCTGCACATCGAACTGTTTATCAGTCTCTGTCCTTAACCAGTGCGGGCTTCCCCATTCGTGAGCTACTATGTTGCTTTGGTCTTTTACCAGATATTGGTATTCTATGTCGGTGACATCACCGGCTTCGATCTCCAGTTCCCATATGGATGGAGAAATATTTTTCATTTCCGCGGCTTTATCCTTCTCCCAATTACCCAAAGCAGGCACTGAACCGCAAACATATACAGTCTGTCCCCAATCGGTATGGTAATCTATTTGTAGTTTTAGTCTCATGAATGATGCTTTTTATGGTTTTTAGACTTATGCACTTTGTACATGGCTTTGTCCTAAACAAATCTACATAATAATGAGTTAGAATATATCCGGCTCCTCATTATTTTAGTCGAAATTAACTTGCAAACGATTGCAGGGAGCATGCTAACGAGTTACAAACAGGCGAAATACAAGTTGTTAACTGTTGTCTGTTAACTCTTAACTGAAAATTCTTATCTTTGCATCAGAATTATATATAAGTAAAAGAAAGTATTTAATAATATACTTTTAGTCTATAACAGTCTTTGGTTGTTATACCTACCAAAGTAATAAAAAGGTCTGAGACCTTAACAATGCCGGAATTTAGAAAAATAAACGAAAAAGAAAAAATATCAGCACAGCGGTTTGCCGATCTTATACTCGATATAGGGACATTCCTGCTGGCATCGGGTGCGCATTGCGGACGTCTCAGTAGCAATATAGGAAGGCTGGCCACGACATGGGAGTTCGATATAAATATGAGCCCTACTTTCAACGGCCTCACAGTTACAGTGAAAGACAAGAACGACCCTTCCAATTCCGTCACCTGCTATAAAAACTCTCCTCCACACAATGTACATCTGGCTATACTGACAGCCGTATCGCACATGTCGTGGAAAGTACAGGAAGAGAACCTGCCCATATCTTACGTGGAAAGGGAGTTTACCAGGATAAAAGCCAAGCCTAACTACAAAGATATTGTAGTGGCTGTAGCTGTCGGATTTTCGTGCGGAGGTCTTTGTCTGTTCTCGGCAGGGGACGAAAAAAATGCACTGGTAGCTTTCGTTGCTGCATTTATCGGTTATCTGGTAAGAGTTTTCTTTGCCAAGAAGAAATTCAATCCGATGATATGTATATCTATTGCTGCTTTTATCACAACGTTGATAGCAGGGTTTGGCAGATTATACGGATTCGGGGAGCATCCCGAAGCCGCCATGGCGACCGGAGTTCTATACCTGATACCGGGTGTACCTCTTATAAATTGTGTCATAGACCTGATAGAAGGTTATCTGCCTTCAGCTCTGAACCGGGCTTTATTCGGAGGGTTTATTCTGCTTTGTATCGCAGCAGGTATGACACTGTGTATTACACTGTTGGGAATAGGTAATTTTTAATCAGAAAATTAGCAAATGGAAGAACTGACAATCATAAATATATTCCGCGACTTTATCATCGCTTTCCTCGTAGGCTTTTGTTGGGCAATACTGTTCGGCTCGCCTAAACGTCTGTTGTGGGTTGCCGGACTGCTTGGCGGTATGGGGCATGCCCTCCGCTTCATCCTTATACAGCTCGATTTCGGGATGATAACGGCTACATTAGCCGGTTCGGTACTGATAGGGCTGATCGGCATTTTCGCGGCACACAGGGTAGACAGCCCGCCGGTAGTATTTACCATGCCGGCCTGTATTACAATGATTCCGGGTATGTTTGCCTATAAAACGATGCTGGCGGGAATAAAGGTTACCGACCTGCCTACAGTGGAACAAAACCCGCATATACTGATAGAGATGTCGCACAACCTGATGCTTACCATGTCATTACTGTTTACATTGGCGATAGGCATCTGTATAGGGGCACTGCTTTTCAGAAAGTCGAGCGTGAAAAATATATCGTTTAAAGATGTGATAGGAAAGGGTTAAGAAAGAGCCTTTTCCCGCTTACTTTTCTGAATGGCCTTCACTATCCATCGCGATACGAGGAATACGACTATCTGTGTGAAGATGATAAATACCCCTGATGGAACATCCAATACCGCAGACATAAACAGGCCTACAATACATCCGAAAAATCCGATAAGGATGGAAAGGATAATCATCTTTACAAAGTTGGAAGTAAATAAATTAGCCGTCATCTGAGGAACGGTGAGTATGGACATCAGCAGCACAATGCCGACAAGGCGTATCGATAGTACGATGGTAATAGCAATCGCCATCATCATGGCATACTTTATCAGGTTGACGGGCAGATTGCGTGTCTTAGCAAAATCGGAATCGAAAGCCGCGAACAGTATCTGACGGCCAAAGAGCAAAAAGACAATAATCAGCACTATGGACAAGATGGCCAGATAAGTGATATCAGGCTTTGTAATGGTGAGTATATTACCAAAGAGATAATCGGAAAGATTAGGAGCAAAGCCGGGTTTGATATATATAAAGATAATACCGACAGCCATTCCAAGCGACCAAAAAGAGCCTATTGCCGAATCTTCCCTCACCCCTTGTCTCGATGATAGCCATTCGATACCGAAAGCCGACAAGATGGAAAAGACCATAGCAGCGAGGATGGGATTCCAACCGAAATAGAAACCCATACCGATACCTCCCAGCGAAGCATGTGTTATTCCCCCGCTGATAAATACAAGGCGGCGTATAACCACATACGAGCCTACAATGCCACAGGCAATACTGGCAAAGAGACTACCCAACAGGGCATTCTGAAAAAAAGTATATGAAAGGAGGTCTATAAATTCCATAATTACAATAATAAAACTACTTAATTGAATCAGGCACTATCAGGCGAACTGATTGTATCTCGTAAAAACGTGAATAACAGTCATTCTCCCAATATCCGGGATCGTCTGAGAGGTCGGATATATAGTATTCCTCCGGCAACTCGAACCTCTTGGTGAAGACAATATCATACTCGCCTTTCTGTTTCTGTGCGTCAATATATGCCTCGCGCTCAGTCCAGAAGGAAGTTACATAGGTCAGGTTATCATATACTGTTTTATACTGAAAACCGTATATCAAAAGCAATGCAACGAAGACAATAACAGCAGGAACCTTCAAATAGTTCGCCCTAAAGTCTATATTAGCTAGCATAATTCCTATCGGTATAAGGAGTAAGACAATGATACCGAATAATGCCCTTTCGGGAAAGATTGGAGATACTACCATTACTACAAGAGCAACAGCAGCCGTAAGGATAAACAAGATAGAACTGTATATTACCTTCTGTTTATCATCTTTCTCTCTGGGAAACTTATTATATACGAATAATAGTACCAGATATATAGCAAATATAATGAGCAGGTGATTCCAGATATGAGTCAGTATATAGTTAATCCCCATCAGGAATATGTCTTTATACATTATTTCTGTCTGACCGAAAGAAGTGGTAACATCCTCAAGACGGACATAATTACCCGGAGCAGCCAGCATAATAATACATCCGATAATTGCTCCTGCAAGCCCTGTTACAGCCCATGCCGGAATTCTTAGCTTCTCATATTTATAGAGGACTAATGAAGCTATAATATAGAAGATAAGCGCTATCGCCATATTCTCGTTCGTCCATCCGGCAATGATACCGAACAGGAAGAAGAGAATAGCTTTCAATATATTATCATTAGTCACCCGTGAACGGTAGTATGCATAATACGAATACAGGAACAAGAGTATAATAAGCGTTCCCCACAGATAATTTGCCGCTCCTGTCTTCCACAATATAGTTGCAAAGAAAGCAGGTTGTGTAAACCAAATAAGCAGGCTGAATAGGAAGAATAGCACAGGATTCGGTTTATTACCCCTGTTAGCTATCATATATATTACATAGACGAAGGCTACAAATGCAAGCGAGTTTAGTACACACGTCCAGAAAAAGCCTGTCATCAGCATTGTTTCAGCTATAAAATGGACTACGCTACGTCCGCCCCAGGTCATGTAATGATTGTATTGCGAGGTGAATATATCTGAGAACGATTTTATTCTGGTAGCTTCTTCCCCGTGAACAAAGCTATAATTCCAATCATCGGCATAGAGAGGATACAAGCTATTTAATATATAGATCAGGACAAACATAACAAGCCCGGCCAGAAGCATAAGCGACAGCCTTACTTTATTATCCTTCAATATATCACCGGAAGATTCTTTCATTAAATCATATCAGGTTTGCACTCAGAAACTTGCGAATCTGCTCAGCATCCTCACCCCTTCTTTCTATATATGCCTGTAACTGGTCGTCGAGTATGTTGCCTATATTGAAATACTTGGATTTAGGATGTGAAATAATGATACCGCTCACCGAAGCATTCGGAAGCATCACGCCGTTTTCGGTCAGCTCTACACCTATTTCTTCGGATTGCAGCAAATCCTTGTTCAGCAGGAAATTGATTGACTGGTCGGGTATGGACGGATAGCCCACTGCCGGACGGATTCCCTGATATTTAAGTGTAAACATATCATTTACACTTATATTTTCATCGGGTGCGAACGCCCAGTACTTCCGCCTTATTTCGGCATGCAGCCATTCGGTAGTTGCTTCCGCCAGACGGTCTAAAACCGACTTGAGAAGCAATACTTTATATTCATCGCCCTGACGCTCGTATTCGCTCATCAGTTCATTCGCACCTACCCCTGCCGTTACGGTAAATCCTCCTACATAGTCTTTCTTTCCTGAAGACTTAGGTGCAACGAAATCGCATAGAGAGAGGTACTCCTTTTTGTCATTTTTCTTCTGTTGGCGCAGCATCGGGAAACGTATGCCGTCGATATACAGGGATTCATTATCGCTATATGATTCATAAACGCCGAATACAGCATTGATATAACCGGCCTTGTCATATACCAACTGATCGAGCAATGCCTTGGCATCTTTATACAATTGCATACCCTCGGCAGCTTTTTCCCTTTCGTGTTCAGGAAAAGAATTCAGCCATGTAGCCTTGCATGAAGGGCAATCATCTATATTCTGCACGGTGGCATAGCGTGCCGACAAATTCCATGAGTGGAAGAAGAACTTCCAGTCTATATAAGGTACAATAGTCTCAACGGGAATATGTTTCAGCGTCTGACGTCCTTTCACCTGTGGTTCGGGAGTTTTATAATCCCCCCAATTCAGTTTCATGCCCTTATCCAGCACTTCGCACAATGGAAGTAAATCCGCTTTCTTATCACCCGCCGTATCACGCAATGAAGCATATTCGGTGCGTACATCTTTTATATAGTCTTCCTTTGTTTTCGGATTTATCAACTTACCCACAGCCGCAGGCGCTTGAGAAGCATCCTTGACATATACCACCGAACCGTTATTGTATTTCGGGTCTATCTTAATTGCAGTATGCAGCTTAGATGTAGTGGCCCCGCCGATCATCAGCGGAATGGTAAAGCCTGCCTTTTCCATTTCATGCGCAACGATGCTCATTTCTTCCAGAGAAGGGGTTATCAGACCACTCAGACAGAGTATATCGGGCTGTTCTTCTTTTACTTTCTGAATAATCACTTCCGGCGGAGTCATCACCCCGAGATCGATTACTTCATAGTTGTTACAAGCAAGGATAATAGATACGATGTTCTTACCGATATCGTGCACATCACCTTTCACTGTGGCAATAACCAGTTTCCCGGCTTTATTACTTCCTGCCGAAGATGCCTTTTGTGCTTCCAGAGTCGGTTGCAGGATAGCCACTGCACGTTTCATTGTACGGGCAGTTTTTACAACTTGCGGAAGGAACATCTTACCGGAACCAAAAAGATCGCCTACCTTGTTCATACCATCCATCAGCGGTTTATCAATAATATCTACGGCCTTCGGATATACCTGAAGCGCTTCCGTCAGGTCTTCTTCCAAATAGTCGCTGATACCTTTTATCAGAGAATATTGGATACGTTCATCGAGCGGATAAGAACGCCATTCTTCCACTTTCTGCTCTGTCTGTCCTGTATTTTCATTCTTTATCTTTTCGGCATATTCAATCAGTTCATCCGTTGCCTCTGCCCTACGATTGAAGATAACATCCTCCACAAGATTTCTCAGATCGGTAGGAATATCATCATATACAACAGATTGCCCCGGATTTACGATACCCATATCCATACCCCGCTGAATGGCGTAATAAAGGAATACGGCATGCATAGCCTCACGCACATAATCATTTCCACGGAACGAGAATGAGAGATTACTTACTCCTCCGCTGATTTTGGCATGCGGCAGGTTTTCTTTTATCCATGTTATCGTTTCTAAGAAGTCGACTGCATAGCCGCGATGTTCTTCTATACCGGTGGCGATAGCAAGTATGTTGGGGTCGAAAATAATATCCAATGGATTGAATCCGTCATTGACCAATAGATTATAAGCCCTTTTGCAGATTTCGATTCGGCGGGCAAATGTATCGGCCTGACCTGTTTCGTCGAAAGCCATGACAATGACTGCCGCACCATAAGCCTTAACCAGTCGTGCCTGGCGAAGAAAATCTTCTTCTCCACCTTTTAGCGAAATAGAGTTTACAATCGGCTTACCCTGCACACATTTCAGTCCGGCTTCGAGTACCTCCCATTTCGAAGAGTCTATCATTACAGGAATGCGTGACACATCGGGGTCGGATGCCATCAGATTGAGGAAAGTGGTCATTTCCTTCACTCCGTCCAGCAAACCTTCATCCATGTTCACATCCAATACCTGCGCACCGTCTTCCACCTGCTTGTGGGCAATAGTCAACGCTTCTTCGTATTTCTCTTCCTTTATCAGACGGAGGAATTTGCGGGAACCCGCCACATTGAGACGCTCCCCTATATTTATAAAGTTGATCTCCGGCTTTGCTTCCAGTAATTCCAGTCCCGACAGCCACATATATTCAGGCTTCCGGGCAGGTTTATGCGGAGTCGCACCTTGTATGAGATCTACATATTTTGCAATGTGATCGGGGGTTGTACCGCAACATCCACCCAGAATATTTACAAGACCTTCGTCAATATATTCTTTTATCTGGCCTGCCATTATTTCGGGCGTCTCGTCATATTCTCCAAACTGGTTTGGCAGTCCGGCATTCGGATAGGCTGAAATAAAATTAGGAGCTATGCGTCCCAATTCTTTCAGGAATGGCTTCATATCTGATGCTCCGAATGAACAGTTAAGTCCGATAGATAAGAAATCGATATGACTGACCGATGCCACAAATGCGCCGACTGTCTGCCCTGACAATGTCCGTCCCCCCTTATCGGAAAGAGTAACAGAAATCATTATCGGCAGGTCAATATTGCGTTCTTTCCTCACCTCATCGGCTGCAAATAAAGCCGCTTTGGCATTCAATGTATCGAAGATAGTCTCGATAAGCAATAAATCCACGCCTCCGTCTGCAAGTCCTTCAATCTGCTCTTTGTAAGCATAATACAGATCATCGAAAGTCACCGCTCTGAATATCGGATTTTCAACTTTGGGACTCATCGAAGCTGTCTTGTTAGTAGGTCCTATAGAGCCGGCAACAAACCGTGGTTTATCAGGATTGCGCTTCGTATAATCGGCGGCGGCTTTCTTTGCCAGTCTGGCCGCTTCTGTATTTATCTCCTTTACCAAATCGGACATATGATAGTCTTCCATGGATATGGAAGTCGCATTGAACGTATTGGTCTCAATGATATCGGCGCCTGCTTCGAGATATTCACGGTGGATAGCTTCTATCACATCGGGACGGGTAAGGCAAAGCAAGTCATTGTTACCTTTCAGTAATGTAGTCGAATCTTTAAACCTGTCTCCGCGGAAATCCTCCTCTGTCAGTTTATAGCGTTGTATCATGGTGCCCATGGCACCGTCGAGGATAAGTATTCTATCCTTCAGTATATCGTGTATTTTACTCATTTTTATCTTCTATTTTCTTTATCCTTATGGTATTGACTCCCATATATAAACCAAACTTTTCAATCCAGAAATGCCCCTCTCCCACATAGGCTTCTTTTAGCGTGAAAGCAGCGAAAGGAGATGCTTCCGAGTTGAAATCAGTGTATACTACTATATCTTGTATTCCTTCTTTTTTCTGCCGTTCTATTTCTACAACCCACTCTTTATACCGCATATCAAACAACTTCATCTCGGAATATGTTTCTTTTGCCGAATAAATAAATGTAACAAGTGCGACTATAACCAGAATATAGTTTATTATTCTCAAAGGCAGGAACGATATATCTATATTAGCATATAATATCATAATAGCAACTATCAGGAAAATAAAGATACCACACCATGCCCGAGACGGAAAGTATGGCGCGCCCGACATAACCACTGTGGCAATAAGTGCTACCCCCAGAAACAGGAAAGACAGAATTAATTTTTTCCTCCGCTCTATTTTATCTTTTGGCCCTTTCCTCAAGTATATCAGCAACACACCTGCATATACAGCCATCGGCAAAAACAAGTATATATATGCCAGTTTGATAACTGTAACGAAACGGTAAAAATAGAAAGACAGACTAACATCTTCAAATCCGTGCACATTCAGTAGTTCAAACTTTCGCCTTATATTATTCCCTGGTGAAACTTGCAATATGATGCATCCGATAATAAATCCAATGATACCGAATATCATCCATTTGGGAACAGCAATCTTTTGATACCTCATTATCAAAACCAATGCAATCAGAAAGACGACAAAGGCTAACGATGTATTTTCGTTGGTCCATCCGGCAATAACACCGAATAACAATAAAAAGACACTTCTGAATGCTGCATTATTCCTTTCCCGAGCATCTAAATAATAAGAGACGAACGGATAGATAAACATCAGGATAATCAACGATCCCCAAAGGTAATTGGCACTACCTGTTATCCAGAATAAATTCTGGGACAAATCGGGTAGTAAAAACCATACCGACACAAGCAATACAATGAAGAATATGATATTTGTCTTGTTATTCTTATTTGCTATAGCATAGATAAACAGTAACAGGAGTATAAATGCAGCAGCATTGAGTATATCGGCCCATAGAGGATTTATCCAGAGTAGAAACTGAGCTATGAAATGGCCCACACAGCGTCCTCCCCATGTGAAATAATGACAATACTGACTTACAAAGATATCCCAAACAGAAGTAATCTCACTTTCGTCGCAAGCGCTGAATGCATATGCCCAATCGTCCATATATACAGGATACAGCCGATTGAGAAGAAAGCAATATACTCCCAATATAAGTATAATTGAAGCAAAAACAACTTTTACTACTTTCGATGAAGTATCACTGTTTTTTTGCATCGATCTAAATAAGTCCATCTTTGATATATTATTGTTTCATCGCCCTGTCCATAGCCCGTTTATCGTCTTTTTCACGTAGACTCTGACGTTTATCATATTGCTTTTTACCTCTGGCAACGGCTATATTTACCTTTGCAAGCCCTCTGTCGTTAAGGAAAACACGGGTAGGAACAATGGTATAGCCAGTCTCTTTTACAAGGCGTTGCATCTTTTTCAATTCTTTCTTATTCAGGAGCAATTTGCGGTCACGACGTGCCGAGTGGTTATTATAAGAACCATAGAAATACTCGGCAATATACATATTGCGAACCCACAATTCGTTTTTCTCGAATATGCAGAAAGTATCCACCAGACTGGCTTTTCCTAAACGTATCGATTTTATTTCTGTTCCGGTAAGTACAATCCCGGCAGTATATGTCTCGATAAACTCATAGTCGAAGCTAGCCCGTTTGTTCTTTATATTTATGTTTGGTTGATTCATACTTTTTGTTCTGATAACACACAACTTTTGTTAACTTACAAAAATAGTAAATATTTATTGATCTGCTTTACTGTGATTACGAATCTTCGTTCGCTCCTACCACAGTTTTTCAGTTATACTATATCCGGACTAAGAATTATAAGCTGATAAGGCAATTTTTTATTTATCTTTACATCCGAAAAGAAGTAAAGAAATGAAAAAGCTTTTATTTTTAATACTTCCCGTAATGATTGCTTTTGCTGCTTGCGGAAGTGACGATGGGATAAGTCCGATTAAAAGATGGACGGGAACAAACGACATAAGTGACTTTCAGGCGTATGTAGGTGCAACCGGAGGAGCAAAACCTATTACATATGCGCTGGACACAATGGGAAGGATCGATAGTGCAAGAAACGCTTTTTATACAAGAAAAATGAACTCTGTATACAATGCCGACCTGTTTAAAGAGATGAGTGTTTATTTCAATGAAGACAAAGTAACATATGTCGATTCGATGGGATATTATAAAATAGTATCAACCTATCATTTCAAAGACGACTCTCTTTTCGTTCTGAAAGGCGGAAATAAAGATCTGTTTATTGCTATGGGAAATATGGATACCTTATACAGGACAAAAGGCTATGCCCGCTATATAAGCCCTAAGACAGGGAATGATACGACCTCATATCATGATTTCCTTCTCACACCGGAGATAGTGGCCCGGCTGGCGGGATTCTCAGGAACAGCTGCTATGACCAATACAGGAGATACCATTGTGTGGCTCAACGCCAAATATATATTTAAATAACAGAATCTGAAGAATATTTTTTAACGGTTTGTATTTTACAAGCCGTTTTTTATTTATCTCAGATTCCGATAAAAATGCGTACCTTTGCAGCAAAATTTAAAGAGTACAAGTATATTATGGGAAATTTAGTAGCTATAGTCGGTCGCCCCAATGTGGGTAAATCAACATTATTCAATCGTTTGACCGAAAGCCGGCAAGCTATTGTAGACGAAACTTCAGGAACAACCCGCGACCGCCAGTACGGAAAAACGGAATGGGGCGGACAGGAATTCTCTCTGGTAGACACCGGAGGCTGGGTTGTCAATTCAGATGACGTATTCGAAAGCGAGATAAACAAACAGGTATCCATAGCGATAGAGGAAGCGGATGTCATCCTTTTCCTTGTGGATGTAATGAACGGGCTCACCGATCTGGATTCGAGCGTAGGTAATATGCTTCGCCGTTCCAAGAAACCTATCATATTGGTATCCAACAAGGCTGATAACTTTAACCTGCACCACCAATCGGCAGAGTTCTATGCTTTGGGATTAGGGGATCCGGTAAACATTTCAGCCATCAACGGAGCAGGAACAGGAGATTTGCTGGATTTGATCATCACCAAGTTTACAAAGAAAAGTGAGGAAGAACACCTCGAAGACATTCCGCGTATAGCCATTGTCGGACGTCCGAATGCAGGAAAATCTTCTTTTGTAAATGCTCTGATGGACGAGGAACGGAATATTGTAACCAATATAGCAGGAACTACCCGTGACTCTATATATACCCGGTTCGACCGCTTCAATATGGATTTCTACCTTGTGGATACGGCAGGTATACGCAAAAAAGGAAAGGTTACGGAAGACCTCGAATACTATTCGGTTATCCGCTCCATCAAAGCGATAGAAAACTCGGACGTATGCGTGCTGATGCTCGATGCCACACAAGGTATAGAGAGTCAGGATTTGAATATATTCTCGCTGATTCAAAAAAACCGTAAAGGACTCGTTGTCTGCGTAAACAAATGGGACTTAGTGGAGAATAAGGAACAGATCGTTATTAAAACGTTCGAGCATGCTATACGCGAACGCCTGGCTCCTTTTACCGATTTCCCGATAATTTTTGCTTCGGCCGTAACTAAGCAAAGAGTATTGAAAGTACTGGAAACCGCTAAAGAAGTATTTGTCCGCAGAAAGACAAAGATACCTACTCACAAACTGAACGAGGTATTACTTCCTATCATCGAGCACACTCCACCGCCATCGAACAAAGGAAAATACATCAAAATAAAATATATCACACAGTTACCTAACACACAGGTTCCCACGTTTGTATTCTTCTGCAATCTGCCACAATGGATCAAAGACCCTTACAAACGATTTCTGGAGAACCGTATACGTGACAACTGGGATTTGTCGGGTACACCTATTAATATTATTATCAGGGAGAAATAGAACCATATATTAAGTACAAAAAAAGGACAACCTGATGGGGTTGTCCTTTTTTAATATTATGATTTTCTATCAATATGCCCATTTCAGATATAAGGCGCCCCATGTGAATCCGGCACCGAATGCTGCAAGGATGATATTATCCCCTTTTTTCAGTTTCGATTCCCATTCATACAGGCACACAGGAATAGTACCCGAACTAGTGTTGCCATATTTCTGTATATTCACCATCACCTTATCGGCAGACAAACCCATACGGTTACCTACAGCTTCAATGATACGAATATTCGCCTGATGAGGAACAAGCCATGCCACATCCTCTTTCGACAAATTATTGCGTTCCATTATTTCTACGGAAGCGTCCGCCATCCGTGAAACTGCATGCTTGAATACAACCTGACCTTCCTGATATACATAGTGCATATCATTATCCACAGTTTCGTGTGAAGCGGGATAAACCGAACCTCCACCACGCATATGCAGATGTGGTATCCCCACACCATCGATATGTAACGAGGAATCCATTATACCGACTTCTTCAGTAGTAGGTTCCAACATTACAGCTCCAGCGGCATCACCAAACAGAGGACAGGTGGTGCGGTCTTTGTAGTTGGTTATTGCGGTCATTTTATCTCCGGCAACCACCACTACTTTTTTGTATTGTCCTGAGCGAATGAAATTAGATCCGATTTCCAGTGCATAGATAAAACCTGAACATGCAGCCTGTATATCAAAACCTAAAGCATTTTTTATACCACAAGCTTCGGCTGTCATTGCTGCTGTAGACGGAAATATAAAGTCGGGAGTAGTGGTGGCAAAAATTACAACCTCAACTTCCTCCGGCTTCGTATTTGTTTTTTCCAACAACTCCTTTACTGCTTCGGCTCCCATAACAGAAGTGCCGAGACCTTTGCCTAATACATGACGTTCTTTGATACCTACACGCGACATAATCCATTCGTCGGTAGTATCAACTATTTTCGCTAATTCTTCATTGGTCAGAATATCCTTGGGGATATATGCGCCAATACCGGTAATTGCGGCTCGAATCATTATTATTTTCTGGTTTTGTGAGTACTTAATAAAAAAAATGCCCTATGCAGGGCCTGGAGTTTTAGTAAAATATAAATTAAACTGCAGCTCCTTTTTCTATAGCTAATTTGCCTCTGTAGTATCCGCACTCAGGACAAACTGTGTGGAATACATGCCAAGAACCACAATTAGAACATACAGCCAATGTAGGTGCAACTGCTTTGTCGTGAGTTCTTCTTTTAGCCGTTCTTGATTTCGACTGTTTTCGCTTCGGATGTGCCATTTTCTTGTTTTATTTAGTTATTTTTATTTATCTGAATTAGAAAAATCAATTTTCTATTATAGTATTCAATCTTCGTCTACAGGGACATCTTTAAGGCCATCCCAACGGGAATCGGTAAATGATGAATCATCTTCATCCAGTGATATATCATCATCTGAATCGTCGTCCGGATCATCATCTGCACTCTTAGCCCTATGTTTATTTAACTTAGAAGACATCGCTTTATTGCATGTGCCCGGAGGGTGTACCTTTTTGGCAGGCAGGCTCAATACAATAAACTCATATAAGAACCATGCAATATTAATCTCGCCGTCTTCTTCCGGTATAATGACTATTTCGTCACTCTCTTCCGAGTATTCTTTTCCGAATTTAACGATCAGTTTGTTCTTTGTATCGACATCCATCGGTATATCATCCAGACATCTGTCACATGGAACATGCACTGTTCCGGTTATATCAAAATTCAGTTCGAAAGTAACGGATGTCTTCTTCAAAGATACCACAACTTTCAAATCTCCCTTTTTAACGTCGGCTGTACCGTCGTCAATCAGAGCGAAAAAGCTTTTATCCAAGTCGTACCTGAACTCATGCTTTCCTTCCGACAAACCTCTGAGAGGTATATTATATAAGCTAAACTTTCCCACGTCTGTATATATAACTCAAAAAAGAACGGCGCAAAGGTACAAAGTTTTTTTTGAATTAAAGAATAATTAATTCAAGTTTTCAGAAATTGGCTTTATCAGGCTTTTCTTCCCTTTATTTTGTATTTCGAAAAGAGTAAAACCGTAATAAATTGTAAATATGAAATTCATTTATCTATACAGGAAAAGCTGCCAGCTTATACCTGAGCGCTCTTTGAAAGATTGATACGAGAATTTAAAGTTTAAAAATTGAAAATATGTAACAGTCTTTTCAGTCTTTTTATTTCCTTTCTTGGGACAAGGGAGCTTGTTCAATCTTTCAAAGAACACATAGCTTTCAGCTATATGCATAGATAAAGTTCTCTTGGAAATATCCGATGAATACCTGTTATATTTTAAATGGACGGTGAAAATGTGAAAATATATTGATAAATAAATTCGTTTGCATAAAAATATAGTGTTAAATTGACGCTTTGAATGAACAATTTATATCCCTTGTTCCTTTTAATTAATACACCATTTATGTTTCATCTTTTAAAGTGAAGGCCGCTATGAGATTACAAGGAACTTTAAGAGTTGGGGATATTTTATACAGAGTAGACCCCAAAAGATTGTCAGTAAAGGTATTCCGGATAAGTAATGCTGATGAGAAGCAGCAGATACCGACCACTCATGAAAACTTCGTGATGGAGAAGAAAGAGTCGAGATCATTTCCGATACCTGTTGAGAAGTTCCCGTTTGAGTTTAAAGGCTTATTGTATTTTTTGACAGAAGATGATGCGAATCATTACATCAAGACTCAGATAGGAATGTGAAGCCTCCTAAAAAAACAAAAGGCCGTGAAATCATTTGTTTTTTACGGCCTTTTTATTTTGAGATATACTATTACTCTATTACTGTACTTTAACAACCTTTCCCGAGCCTGAGATGGCCTGGTCTACCTGTGCATTACCTTTGTATTGTACATTGCCGCTGCCCGATACTCTTACAGTCAGCAACTTTTCGGCATATACGGAGAAATTACCGCTACCTGATACGGAACATGTAACCGTGTCGGCTTGCATATCCATCGTATTTGTTTTGCCGCTACCTGATATACTGCTTTCTATCCGGTTTGCTTTACCGGTCATTGTAATATCTCCTGAGCCGGAAACTTTTGTAGTCACGCTTTGTGCTACGATGCTGTCACCAAGGATATTCGCACTACCCGAAACAGACAACACCAAGTCGGTAGTTTCCAGTTTACCTTTGATGTGGAGCTTGATAGAACCGCTGGCGCTCACCCGGGCCAGAGCTGACGAATTGGTATAAATATTATATTTGGTAGGGCTCACATTTTCCTTATTTCTGATAGAAAGAATGCCATCATTGGATTCTACAATCAGCAGAGGAAAAATATTTTCATCTGTTTCTATCCTTAGATATGGTGCGGCATCTGGTTTTTGCTCATAAACAATGCTTGAGCCTCCGCTAAATTCTATCTCCTTGTAATCTGAGATATTGACTTCATTCTCTGTTATGTTTCCGTTTCCTCTCACCGAATTGAATGAACAGGACTGGGCGCTTAAAACTAATAGCGTAATACCGATTGTGTACAATAGTGTTTTCATCTTAATATTCTTTTTTGAAATGATTATTTATAGGTATGACGCATCCCTTTCTAATTTGGTTACATCAAAATGGAAAAAATATCAGAAAATTTTATTTTTAATAAAAAATATAATCAATAACAGCCATCCTGCAATCAGGAATAATCCTCCCAGAGGCGTTACCGGGCCTAAGAAACGCAGGTTTATACCCCAATGTCCGGCAAAGGATAAAAAGTAAATGCTGAATGAAAAAAGTAGGACTCCTGTAATAATACAGATAGCAGCCCATTTCTCCAGTGGCGATGTAAACGACAAGGTTAGGCCTATAACCAGTAATACGATGGCATGGTACATCTGATAACGTACTCCGGTTTCGAAACTGATAAGTTTTTCCGGTGTGAGTATGTCTTTAAATGCATGTGCGCCGAATGCTCCCAGTATTACCGAGAGCATACCGTATATAGCAGCGATAATTAATACCGTTTGTTTCATTTTCTATCGGCAATAGGTATATATTCTTTTATGTCGGCGGCATTCTTGTATGCTGGGCGGATAATGCGCTTTTGCTTGAAGTTGAGTTCTTCGATCCGGTGGGCACACCAGCCCACGATACGCGCCATCGCAAACAATGGAGTGTATATTTCCTGAGGCAGGCCTATCATATCGTATACGAAGCCCGAATAGAAGTCCACATTGGCACATACCTGCTTGTTGACATTCTTTCCTTTCTTCTCCATAAAGTTGAGGATAGCTCTTTCTTCAAGTAATTTGTAGAAATTATATTCTTCTTCCCGTCCTTTCTCTATAGCAAGGTCGCGTGCCATTTCTTTGAGCAGCATGGTTCGCGGGTCGGATATTGTATATATGGCATGTCCTATGCCATAAATAAGGCCTGTTTTGTCATAAGCTTCTTTGTTCAATATTTTTAGCAGATAGGAGTCTACTTCTTCAACGCTTGTCCAGTCTTTCACATTGGCCTTAATGTTTTTCATCATATCGATGACTTTCAGGTTTGCGCCTCCATGCAGAGGTCCTTTCAGTGAACCTATACCCGCAGCGATGGCAGAATAGGTATCCGTGCCTGTCGAACTGGTGACACGTACCGTAAAGGTGGAGTTATTACCTCCCCCGTGATCGGCATGTACCATAAGCGCGAGATCGAGGATTTTCACATCCAACTGT
The DNA here is from genome assembly GCF_015234155.1 of Dysgonomonas sp. GY75. Classification (NCBI taxonomy): domain Bacteria; kingdom Pseudomonadati; phylum Bacteroidota; class Bacteroidia; order Bacteroidales; family Dysgonomonadaceae; genus Dysgonomonas; species Dysgonomonas sp. GY75. The sequence goes on along the minus strand of NZ_JADCLQ010000012.1, from coordinate 229,337 downwards.
GTATAGTGGTGTCCTTTCATCATATACAGGAAGTTTTCGGCAAGTGATAGGTTCGCTTGCGGATGTCTGATATGGAGAGACTTGCCGTTGCTGTGCCTTAATGCATTGTGTGCATAGGCGATAATGGTAGGGAAAGTGGCAACAAGGTTCAGCGATTGGCGTATCAGGTTTTCGGGGGTGGTTTCATCCGGTTTGTCGTCGAATGTATATAATTCGAGTACACAACGGGAAAGATAATTCATAATGTCACTTCCTACGAGGTCGAGTATATGCATTACAATCTTCGGTTTCAGATCCATAATGCAGCTCATCAGTTCCGAGAATTCTTTCAATTCTTCCTTTTTAGGCATATTTCCCGAAAGGATAAGATAGACTACCTCTTCAAATCCCAGCCTGTTTTCTTTTTGGGCACCCCTGACTATGTCTTCGAGGCTGATTCCCCTGTATATAAGTTTGCCGGGGATCGGTGTCAGCTTGCCATCCTCACTGCGCTCATATCCCACAACGTCGCCCACTTTGGTAAGTCCTACAACTACCCCGGTATGGTCTTCGTTTCGAAGGCCACGTTTTACATTCATTTTCTGGAACAGTTCGGGGTCGAAGTTACTAGTTACCCCCACTGTTGCCGATATCTTATCCACTATTTCCTTATCCAGTAATCTCTCCATAGTATATTTTGTTATATGGTTTATATTTTGAGTTTAAATTATGGCTTAAAATAATAAGTCACAATTTCGTTCCACTTCATTAATTGTCGCACCCAGACCCTCATAAAACTTTATCGCAGGATGGTTCCATTCCGAAACCTGCCAGCGCAGGCCATTACAGCATTCTTCTTTAGCATAAGCGATCACTTCATTGATAAGGAGTGTACCTATGCCCTTTCCTCTGTATGCCTGCCTGATATATAAGTCATCCATGTACAGGGATTTACCTGTCCATGTATAATAAGCGAAGAAGTAAGTCGCATACCCGATAATGGAGCCATCCTTATCCCTGGCTACAAAGCCGTGAAAATAATTCTTTTCTTTTAGCATTTGTCCGACCGAATTAGTCATCTTTTCAGGTAATTTTTCAAAGGTGGCAAATTCCAGAAAGAGGGAGACCAACTCTTCAAAATCGGATTCCATTATGGGTTGTATATCTATATTCATTTAATCTGCTGATTGCAAAAGTTATCGGTGCTTTCATCTTCCTGCCAATTGTATTCTATCCTGAAAGCTATCTTCCGGGCTTCTTCTGTCCCCAGCGTGTCGCGAATAAAGCCTAAAGCCATATCCATTCCGGCACTGACGCCCGATGAGGTATAATACTTGCCGTCTTTTACCCAGCGTGCCTGCTTTATCCAGTTTACTTTGGATGAGGCACTTTCCACCCAGCCGAAAGCGCGTTTGTTTGATGTCGCGCTTCTGCCGTCCAGTAAACCGGTTTTAGCTAATAATGCACTACCCGTGCAAACAGTAAGAGTATATTGACTGCTGCCGGCTAACGTACTTATCTTCTCTATAAAGACCGGATTGTCTATTTCCTTTCGTGTGCCCGTTCCTCCGGGAATAAGCAGTATATCTGTTTCCTCCGGCGTTAATGATTCTATCGGATCGGTTTTTATTTCAATATTGTCCGTGTTGCGGATAAGGCCTCCGGTTTCAGAATAATATCTGATTGTACTACCTTCAACCTTACCGAATATTTCCACAGGCCCGAATACATCGAGTGTTTCAAAACCGGGAAAAAGAAGTATATTGAAAACCATGCAGACTCCGGTTATTATTGTTTCATATAATTCAGGGCACTGCCTGCCTTAAACCATTCTATCTGCGTATCGTTGTAGGTATGGGCTACCTCGAACGATTCTTTTTCACCGTTTTTATGGGTGAGTTCGACGGTAAGGCTCTTTCCCGGTCTGAAATCGGTTAGCCCTCGTATGCTTATTTTATCATCTTCGCGTACCTTGTCATAATCATTCTTATCGATAAAGGTAAGGGCAAGCATACCTTGTTTTTTGAGATTGGTTTCATGTATGCGGGCAAAAGACTTTACAAGTATAGCCTTCACATTCAGGAACCGGGGTTCCATTGCTGCGTGTTCACGGGATGAGCCTTCCCCGTAGTTTTCTTCAGCCACTACGACAGATCCAAGCTCTTCCGCTTTGAATTTCCGGGCAAGTTTAGGAACTGCGATATATTCACCGGTTTCCACATCCAGAACAGTGTTTGTTTTGTCATTGAATGCATTGACAGCTCCTATCAGCATATTGTCGGATATATTATCCAGATGTCCGCGGAAACGTAGCCACGGGCCAGCCATCGAAATGTGGTCGGTAGTACATTTGCCTTTTGCTTTTATTAATAGCGGCTGGGCGGTTATATCTTTTCCGTCCCAAGCAGGGAACGGTTTCAGCTCTTGCAGGCGTTGTGAATCGGGGGCTATTTTTACTTCAATTTTTGAACCGTCCGCTGCCGGAGCGATAAACCCGTCATCATCTTTCTTGTATCCGTTCGGAGGCAGTTCATATCCCTGAGGTTCCTGTAGTTTTACATGTTCCCCGTTTTCATTTACCAGTGTATCCGTCATCGGATTGAAGCATAGATCTCCGGCAATGCTGAGTGCCGCCACAATTTCCGGTGATGTAACAAAGGCATGGGTATTCGGATTACCGTCGTTGCGCTTGGCAAAATTACGGTTAAACGATGTTACGATTGAATTGGGACGTTCCGGGTTGTCCGACTCCCTTTTCCATTGTCCGATACACGGGCCGCAGGCGTTTGCCATAATCGTTGCCCCCGCTTCTTCAAAGATCGGTAATATGCCATCTCTTTCGGCTGTATAGCGTACCTGTTCCGAGCCGGGATTGATTATAAATTGAGCTTTTACTTTTATATTTTTCTTTTTGGCATCAGCGACGATCGATGCCGCACGCGACATGTCTTCGTATGAAGAGTTTGTACATGATCCGATTAGTCCCACTTCCATCTTTTGCGGATAACCGTTTTCTTTTACCGCTTTGGCAAACAGAGAAATAGGATGCGCCGCATCGGGTGTAAAAGGTCCGTTTACATATGGTTCGAGTGTGGATAAATCTATTTCAATTATCTGGTCAAAATATTTTTGCGGATTACTTGCTATCTCTGCATCAGGTTGCAGATGTTCCATTATCTTATCGGCCAGTTCTGCCACGTCACTGCGGAAGGTAGCTTTAAGATATTCGGACGATTTTCTGTCATACGGGAAAATGGATGTTGTTGCACCTACTTCCGCTCCCATATTGCAAATAGTACCTTTTCCCGTGGCTGATAATGAAGCGGTGCCTTCACCGAAATATTCGATAATGGCATTTGTCCCACCTTTCACGGTAAGTATACCTGCCAGTTTCAGTATGACGTCTTTGGGAGAAGCCCAACCCGACAATTTTCCGGTCAGTTTTACCCCGATGATTTTCGGCATTTTCAGTTCCCAGGGCATTCCCGCCATTACATCTACCGCATCGGCTCCTCCTACGCCTATGGCTACCATACCCAGCCCTCCGGCGTTTGGAGTATGCGAGTCTGTCCCGATCATCATCCCGCCGGGGAAAGCATAGTTTTCGAGTACCACCTGATGGATGATACCTGCGCCGGGTTTCCAGAAACCGATTCCGAATTTATCGGATACGTTGCTCAGAAAGTCAAATACTTCTTTGTTTGTAACCTCGGCAGAGTTCAGGTCTTCCTTTGCCGATTTGTATGCCTGTATCAGGTGGTCGCAGTGTACTGTCGATGGTACAGCTACTTTTGTGCGTCCCGAATTCATCAATTGCAACAGGGCCATTTGTGCAGTAGCATCCTGCATGGCAACCCTGTCCGGTGAAAAGTTCACATAATCCGTTGCGCGTATAAAATCCTTAATGGCTTCATCTTTCGATAGATGTGCGTATAGGATTTTTTCGGACAGTGTCAAAGGGCGTTTCAGTTTGTTTTTAGCCTCTTCAACCTTTGATGGGTAGGATTCGTAGAATCTGCGAATCATATCTATATCAAAAGTGCTACTTTTCATTATAATTGAAGTTTTTAGTTAATTTCTAATTTCCCTGAACTAACAAAAATAATAAAAATATTCTATGAAATGACGCCTTTTATATTACATTCCTATTTCGGCTAATTCTAAAACCCGACAAATCTGATGTTTGTCTTTCTGTTTTTAATCGATTGTTGTTTGGTGATAATTTTGTGTTTTAGGGCTTTATGTATGGATATTTGCAACTTTTTGTTTTAAAAAGTAAGACATATTGAAATTTGATAATCCGCTGGTGTGAGAGATTCTATTTATCATTGATAGAAAAATAAGATAGGAACTTCACTTATTCTTCCCTTTATTAGTTCGGTCTGGAATATCTCTTTACCTTCTGGAGTTGCTAAGCTGAGTAGTAATATTCCCTTTGCCGGGTGACAACAGACTGTATTCATTATTAATGCCAATCAGTAGTTAAAGTAACTATTGTAGTATAAAATTGTTCAATTCCATTAGTCGTTTTTCGTGACTCGGCATAAGCAAAATAAATTTAGCTTCTGCTCTCGCTACTTAAAATGTTCTATTTTTTCTAACGCGCCGTCCGGCTTGTTTTTCTTAACTTTTTCTTGATAAAAAGTTACAAAAATCAAGGCTGCATCCCTCCGGCGACCCAAAACCGCAGTTCCGGTGGGGCAAAATAATACGGAATCATTTTTTACCGGCTTATCAGCCGTGTATAGCAGCTACCCTATTTTGCCCTACACCTCCGCTTTACGGATTGGGTGCCCCGCCTGCGGGACGAGGCCGTTACCGCGATGCGGCGACAGGACAGAGGCTCTTCATGCTTTAGCTCCACGTGCGTCAGCCCTTGCGCATTAGTGACGCGGGCGGGGTACCCAATCCGTTGCAGGCGGCGTAGAATCAAACGGGGCGATAGCCCGTTTGTTTGATTCAGCCGACGAAACGGTTTTGGGTCGCCGAGGAATTGAAAATCGAGGAGCGTAGGCGACTCAACAGAAGCGCTAGCCTTTTGGTTCGTTTTGGGCAATGCCAAAATGAACATTTAAGCGGAACAAAGTGAAGCAGAAAATAATAGAACGTTTCTATCCTACAATAATTGCTTTAACTACTGATTGGTATAGTCATATAATTCAAACAGCTTCTTAAACCTTCCTTCTATAAAATTGTCAAAGAATCTGAACAGAGAATGTATTTATAGAGTATTTTCTTACTTTTGTATTTTTAAAAAGTAAATATTGCATGAGAAACGGCTTAATTATATTATTCTTATTATTCACAACTTTAACAATATATTCACAACCATCTTCCGAAAAATTAATAAGGCAGGGTGTGGCATTGCATGATAAAGGGCGTTATAAAGAGGCAATTGCCTGTTATGAAGAAGCACTGAAAGTGAACCCAACATCAATGTCGGCTGTTTATGAAATGTCATTATCATACTTACAACTTAAAGATTATGATAAAGCCATTCGCAACAGTACAAAAGTGATTACGGCTAATTTTCAACCTTTATTGATGGATGCATATATTGTAAAAGGTACGGCACTGGCAAATCAGGATAAAATGGGGGATGCTCTTAAAATCCTAAATGAAGCATTAGAGAAATGCGGCGATGAATATTTACTGCATTTCAATCTGGGTTTGTGCTACTTCAATAATAAAGATAATCGTATGGCTGTTCAGCATCTGCGGAAAGCGATTGAAATAGATGCCACTCATTCCAGTGCATTTTTGCTTTATGCCTATGCTTTAAATGATTTGGGGCGCTGGGTACAAAGTTTTTATGCATTCCATTTCTTCTTGTTGCTGGAGCCTAATACAGAACGTTCGAAAGATGCATTCGGAGAGATGTTTGATATAGTTTCGGCAAAAATTGATCCGGGTTCGGAAAAATTATCACCCGAGGATGGCGTAGATAGGCGTTATCTTTATGACTTGATACAAAAGCAGAAGACAGGGGCTACAGATGATATTTCACAATACACATTTTTTGTGGAATCGTCTAAATTGATATTTTTCACATTGGCCCAGATGCAAAATGATTCTCAGAATGGTCTGTTATGGTATTTTTTTGTGCCTACCTATGAGGAGATTCTGGGCTCGGGACATTTCGATACCTATTGCCGCTACGTGAGTGTCGCTTATTTTCCCGAATCACTTAAATGGTGGGAGAATAATAAGACGCATGTTGATAACTTCATCGAGTGGTTCGAAAACGGGCAGGGCGGAATGGAAGAAGACGCCTATTTTGGAGATGATTCCGATCTGGAGGATAGCGGTCAATAAATAAGGATTTTGAAATAAATGTTACAGGATACAGAGAATAACTTACTAGAAAGGCTGCATGACCCCAAAACCCAGCAGGTTGCCTTTTCTGAACTTGTAAAAGAGTTTAGCGAGGTGCTTTATTGGCAGATCCGTAAAATAGTACTTAGTCATGACGATGCTAATGATGTCCTTCAGAATACCCTTATCAAAGTCTGGACCAGCATCGAGAATTTCAGAGGGGATTCCAAACTGTCGACATGGCTCTATCGCATAGCGATAAACGAAGCAATTACATTTTTGAATAAACAACGAGCGCAAAATAATATATCGATGGACGATGCAGATACATTTCTTATCTCACGTCTCGAAGGTGATGAATATTTTGATGGAGACGAAGCGCAACTTAAATTGCAGAAAGCGATATTGACACTTCCTGAAAAACAACGTATCGTTTTTAACATGAAGTATTTCGATGAAATGAAGTATGAAGATATGTCGGATATACTGGAAACCTCGGTTGGTGCCCTGAAAGCATCATATCACCATGCAGTGAAAAAAATTGAAGATTTTTTATCTACTGACGATTAAACCTTTTTATCTATTTACAGTCTATAGTATAGATGGAGTTATTAAAGAATAGTAGTTATGTTGGATAATTTTGACAAAAAGAAGAGTCCATTTAAGGTTCCCGATAATTATTTCGAGAATTTTAATGCTGAAATAATGGGTAAACTTCCTGAAAAAGAAATAGAAAAAAGGAAGATTGTCCCGTTGTGGAAAAAGGTGTTGCCTTGGACAGCAGCGGCAGCCGTATTTTGTGGAGTCATATTTTCAACGGGAATACTGAATCAAAAAACGACAGCCGAACCTGAGCCTGTTGTAGCTTCTGCTATGGCTTCCTCTTCAGAAGAAGAAGATTATTATTTGTTTCTTGAGGATGAAGTGGCAAGAGCTAAATACAGGGATGTGATGTATAGTAATTAAACCAAAAAACGATGTTTATATGAAGTTTAGAAGTATTCTGGTCTTATTGATTCTTGCAGTGTTTACAACACTCTCAATAAAAGGCCAGGGTCTGAAGCGAGGCGGTTTTGATATAGAAACTATAAAGAAAGAAAAAGCAGCTTTCCTGATAAAAGAGTTGGAGCTGACAGATGCCGAAGCCAAGGTTTTTATCCCTTTGGAGTCGGAGTTTATGTCCAGAAAGTTTGCAGTAAACAGGGATGCACGCCGGGAAACCCGTGCGTTGAATGAGAAATCTAACAAAACTGAAGAAGATTACCAACGTATAACCAAATTGAATTTGGAATCGGAAAAACGGGAGGCTGAGCTTCAGATAGAATATTACAAAAAATTTGGAGAGGTATTATCTGCTCAGAAGATTGAGAAATATCGGGCGGTGGATATGAAATTCAAAGAACATATGCTAAAAAAGATCGAAGAGCGCAGAAAAGGAAACCCGCATCGACAAGGACAAAAAAAATAATTTGACATAAAGTTTGTTTTATTGCGAAAAATATATACTTTTGTTTTTGTAAAGATTATAATTATGTACAATAAAGCACATCATCATCATTTTATATTACTGCCAATCGGTAAGTAACGTATCTTGATGTGATGATAGCGAAGATATAGTAAGAGCTTACCTGATAAGGGTAGGCTCTTTTTTTGTTTTTCAGTTTACAGATATTTGGTTGTCTACTTCCAATCTTTAAATATTGAAATTATTAAATCTTGAAATATATATTATGGTATTAAGAATTGCAGTACAATCGAAAGGTCGATTATTTGAGGAAACGATGGAGCTTCTGCAGGAAGCAGGTGTAAAATTGAACAATATTAAGCGTACATTGCTTGTCCCGGCAAAAGGGTTTCCTGTAGAAATACTTTTCTTGCGCGACGATGATATTCCCCAGGCAGTAGCAACGGGAGTTGCCGACATAGGAGTGGTGGGAGAGAATGAATACATGGAAAAAAATGAGGACGCAGAAGTTATTAAACGGCTGGGCTTTAGTAAATGCCGCCTCTCCCTGGCTATACCCAAAGATGAAAATTATGAGGACATAAAATGGTTTGAAGGAAAAAAGATCGCAACTTCTTATCCTTTTATCCTGAATAAATATATGAAAGAGCAAGGGATTAATTCCGATATACATATTATTACAGGTTCGGTAGAGATTTCACCGAGTATCGGATTATCGGATGCAATTTTCGACATTGTCAGCTCCGGAGGTACACTTGTCAGTAACCGGTTGAAAGAAGTAGAAGTGATTATGCAATCTGAAGCTTTGCTGATTGCAACAAAGAATCTTTCGCAAGAAAAGAAAGATATCCTTGACGAATTGATATTCAGAATTGAAGCAGTGCAAACCGCAACTGATAAAAAATATGTACTTTTGAATGCGCCCGAAGATAAATTGAGCGAAATTATTGATATTCTTCCCGGAATGCGTAGTCCTACTGTGACTCCGTTGGCAACAAAAGGTTGGTGTTCGGTGCAATCAGTAGTGGAAGATAAGCGTTTTTGGGAAGTAATCAGTAAGCTGAAATCCTTGGGTGCAGAAGGAATACTGGTGTTACCAATCGAAAAAATGATATTATGATACAGGTTTCGGACGATATAGTATTATATCCGTTGTCAGTGGATGATATTTTTAAGATTTTCAATACGTTGAATAACGAACGTGAATATATGCGCGAATGGCTACCCTTTGTAGATTCGACAAAAGAAGTAGAGGATACCGCCAGCTTTGTAAATCATGTTTTACAGACGGCAGATAAGCAGTTTACCATTTATTTTCAGGAACAATTTGTAGGCTTAGTCGGCTTTAAAGATACTGATTCGATCAATAAAAAGATCGAAATAGGCTACTGGCTATCTCAATATGCGCAAGGGAAAGGTATTATGGTACATTCTGTCAGAAAATTGCTTCAATGTGCTTTTTCCGAAATGGATATAAACCGCATACAGATAAAAGTGGCAGTAAACAACCACAAAAGCAGACGGATACCTGAAAAGCTGGGCTTTCAGCTGGAGGGGATTGAGCGTGATGGTGAATTGCTCGTTGATAATGTATTTACTGATATTGCAGTATATAGTTTATTGAAAAAAGAATACAAAGGTTAGACAAATGCAGATAATAAGATATCCGGAACGTTTGGAATGGGCTTCTATATTGGTTCGCCCCCAATTTGATACGTCTTCGTTGAATAATACAGTGAGTGCGGTGCTTGCCGATATAAGGGGGAGAGGAGATAAGGCTATTCTTGAATATGAAGAAAGGTTTGATAAAGTGAAACTTTCTTCGTTAACAGTAACCCGCGAAGAAATAGAGGCTTCCGAATCTTTAGTTTCTGAAGAATTGAAAGCGGCTATTCGTTTGGCAAAAAGGAATATACAAACTTTTCATCGCAGTCAGATTTTCGAAAGTAAGAAAATTGAGACTATTCAGGGAGTTACATGCTGGCAGAAAGCTGTAGCTATAGAAAAGGTCGGCTTATATATTCCGGGGGGGACAGCACCCTTGTTTTCCACAGTGCTTATGCTTGCTGTTCCTGCAAAGATTGCGGGCTGTAAAGAAATCGTACTTTGTACTCCACCGAATAAAGAAGGTAAAATACATCCGGCAATACTTTTTGCCGCACAGGAAGCCGGAGTAGATAAGATATTCAAGATAGGGGGGATACAGGCCATCGGAGCCATGGCCTATGGTACCCAAAGTGTGCCGAAAGTATATAAGATATTCGGGCCCGGCAACCAGTATGTAATGGCGGCTAAACAACTTGTAAGCCTTCGCGATGTTGCTATAGATATGCCTGCCGGACCCTCGGAAGTGCAGGTAATAGCTGATGATACGGCAAACCCGGCATTTGTAGCGGCGGATTTATTATCTCAGGCAGAACATGGAGCTGACAGTCAGGTGATACTGACTACTACGAGCGAACCGTTTATTGCAGATGTGTTGCAGGAAATAGAGCAGCAATTGGTTGAATTACCCCGTCGTGAAATAGCGGAAAAGGCTTTGCAGAATAGTAAACTTATTCTGTTAAAAGACAACAATGAAATAATAGATATGACGAATCAATATGCGCCGGAGCATCTGATTATAGAAACATCCGATTATATGGATATTGCGGATGAGGTCATTAATGCAGGTTCGGTCTTTCTCGGGCATTATACGCCTGAAAGTGCAGGTGATTACGCTTCGGGGACGAATCATACTTTGCCTACCAACGGTTATGCAACAGCTTATAGCGGTGTAAACCTGGATAGCTTTGTCAAGAAAATCACTTTCCAGAAAATCACAAAAGACGGTATACGTAATCTGGGTCCGGCAATAGAAGTGATGGCGGAGAATGAGGAATTATATGCGCATAAAAATGCTGTAACATTACGGTTGAAAGAATAGCATCATATAGAATGAGAATAGTATTATTAATAGCAGTTAGTATAACAATTATAATTTTCAGTTTTTCTTGTAAAGGTGTGAACTCCGAATCGTCTAAAGTCGCTATGGCTATTGACTCTTTAATGAATCAGTCGGATAAGCCGTTTAACGGGATTATTTTGATTGCTAAAGAAGATAAACCCGTTTTCTTCCGGATGTATGGGTGTTCGGATTTGGAAAACAAAGTACCTTTTAAGGAAAAGGACCAGTTTGTTATAGGTTCGGTCAGTAAGCAGTTTACGGCAGCAATTGTAATGCAGTTATATGAAAAAGGATTGATCGATTTGCATATTCCCATACGGGCTTATTTGCCGGATTTGCCTATGGCATGGGCAGATACAGTGACAACTCATCACTTACTCTCTCATACACATGGTATTATTGCTTTGGATCAGCCTGTGATATTTTCAGCCGGAAGCCAATATGATTATTCTCAGATAGGATATGATTTACTGGCAAAGATTTCTGAAAAAGTATCGGGTAAGTCATTTAATGAGCTGTCTGCCGAATTATTCAAGAGTTGTGGCATGAATAATACCTTCCATCCCGATAGGAAAGAATATAGAAATCTGGTGAAAGGTTATGACGAAAATGAAAATAAAGCGTTGATCTATTCAGATGAGAGTTTAAAGCAATATCCGGCTGCGGGAGCTTTTATTTCATCCGCTTTCGATTTATTGTTATGGAATCAATACTTTTTTGGAGACAGGTTGTTGAAGCCGGAGACATTAGCATTAATTACAGAGAAAAAAGAGAAGGCAGTAAGAGACCATCCCATATTCGGGTATACAGAATATGGCTATGGCATCACTGTTGCCAATGGGAATAATATAATACAATGGGGACAAACAGGTTATGCTCCCGGATTCGTATCAATGAATTTCTATTTTCCACACACAAAAACGAGTGCTATTGTTTTGGAAAATGTATGTTATAGTACTGACGATATTAAAGAGACATTTTTTTATCATAATGCGATTTTAGATATTATAAAAGAGCAGCAAAAAAACGGTAATGAATTTTAAGATAATCGAATACCAGACAGACGAGTATCAAGAGATGCTAGCCCTCCGCACAAGAATATTGAGGGAACCACTCGGCTTAATTTTTACCGATGAAGATATAAAAATGGACAAGGATGATATGCTTCTAGGACTTATTTTGCCAGAGAAACAAAAGATGGTCGCCTGCTGTATCCTTACCCGTATTGATGATAAGGTTGTCAAAATGCGACAAATGGCTGTAGACACAGACGTGCAAAAAAGCGGACTGGGTACAAGTATGCTCTCTTTTGCCGAATATGTGGCCGAGAGGGAAGGTTTTGAAAAAATCGTGCTGCATGCCCGCAAGGTCGCTGTGGATTTTTATCGGAAATATGATTATAAAATAATAGGAGATGAATTTACGGAGGTGGGTATTCCTCACTTTGAAATGGAAAAGCAAATAAAAATGGAAAAAGAAAAACAACAGGTAATTGACGAAGTTTCGAAATATATCGATATTACACTTACTCCTTTTGGTAAGCCGCAGCGTGGTGTGATCGATGTGGAAAAGCGTGACCCTATGTACGGCGGGAATGGTGTGGTATATATGCTCTCTGTCTTTGAGAAAGGAGAGTTGGTAAACAACCGCATCGGTACATATATGGTTCTGCTGAATAAGGGTGATCAGGCGGGGTTTCATGAGCATGGAACCAAAAAAGAGCAGGAACTGTATGTGCTTGTACATGGTGAAGGAGAATATATAGAACGGGAAGGCCAGGATAAAATAACAAGGAAATTTAACCTGAAAAAAGGAAATGTGACATCTATACAGGGTGATGATAATTACCATTCTATCATCAATACCGGAGATGAACCGTTGATCATATTTGTGGTGACGACATACGAAAAGGCCTGATTAATTATTTTTTACTATCGGAACCTGTTCAATTTTAACAATTATCCTTATATTTAGGCTAGTTTATTAATTGTCGAATATCTAAATCTATTGTATTATGGGTAAAAGAATATTGATGCTTGCAGGCGATTTTGTTGAAGATTATGAATTGATGGTTCCTTATCAGGCTCTTTGCAGTATTGGCTTTCATGTCGATGTAGTATGTCCGGGAAAGAAAGCCGGGGATCAGGTAGCAACAGCAATACACGATTTTGTTGGTTTCCAGACGTATGTGGAATTGAGAGGCCACAATTTTACACTGACAAAGAGTTTCGACAGTGTGAAACTGGAAGATTATGCTGGGCTTTATATCACAGGTGGGCGTGCTCCTGAATATATTCGTCTCGACCCTAAGGTGATAGAATACACACGCTATTTCTTTGAAAAGAATTTGCCTGTAGCTGCTATTTGTCACGGCATTCAGATACTGACAGCCGCCAATGTGGTAAAAGGACGTACATTGACTTGTTATGTAGCCGTAGGCCCGGAAGTAACATTGGCCGGTGGTAATTATAAAGATATTCCGGCAACGGAAGCTGTTACAGACGGTAATTTGACAACTTCCCCTGCATGGCCGGGACATCCTGCTATATTAAGGGAGTTTTATAAATTGCTGGGAGTAAGGGTAGAACTATAAATAGTCAGCTTTTGCAGGCTGATTGAAGATAAATAGTTTTAATGTCCTTTGTGCTAAGTTTTTGATTTGTGCAAAGGGCATTGATTTTAAATGATAATTGAATAAATAATGAATCTGCAACAATTAGTCCGCAAGAATGTATGGAATATGAAGGCCTATTCTTCGGCCCGTGACGAGTTTAAAGGGGAGGCTTCCGTATTTCTGGATGCAAATGAAAATCCATTAAACGATAAGTACAACCGTTATCCCGACCCATTGCAATGGGCATTGAAAGAAAAAATATCGAAAGTGAAAGATATTCAGCCGGAGAAGATTTTCCTGGGCAATGGGAGTGATGAACCCATAGACCTTGTCATTCGTATATTTTGCGAGCCCCGTATAGATAATATTGTGGCTATCGATCCTACATACGGTATGTATCAGGTGTGTGCCGATGTAAACGATGTGGAATATCGCAAAGTATTACTGAACAGCAATTTTGATCTTGATGCCGGTACACTGTTGGAAAAGACCAATGAGAATACAAAATTGATATTCCTTTGCTCTCCAAATAACCCGACAGGTAATTTGCTGAACAGAAAAGAAATAGAAAAAGTATTGAATTCTTTTTCCGGTATTGTAATCGTAGATGAAGCCTATATCGATTTTGCATCTGAAAAAACATGGCTGAATGATTTAGAAAAATATCCGAATCTGATAGTTTTGCAAACATTTTCCAAAGCATGGGGATTAGCCGCTGTCCGTTTGGGGATGGCTTTTGCGTCACCGGAAATTATCAAACTATTCAATAAGGTAAAGTATCCGTACAATGTAAATATTCTCACACAGAACTTTGTGAAAGGGGAACTGGATAAACTGGAATTGAGGAAAGAATGGATTCAAATCCTACTGAAAGGGCGTGACTTTCTGAATGAAGAATTGATAAAACTCCCTTTTGTAGAGAAAATATATCCGACCGATTCTAATTTTATATTGGTCAGGGTTACAGATGCAAACGGATTATATAAGCATCTGGCCGATAAGGGCGTGATTGTACGCAATCGTAATTCGGTATCTCTCTGTGCAGGCTGTCTGCGTATTACTGTCGGTACAGATGAGGAAAATAAGATATTGATAGAGACTTTGAGAAATATTTGAAATGAAGAAAAGAGCATTATTTATAGATCGTGACGGAACAATTGTGATAGAGCCACCGGTAGATTACCAACTGGATAGCCTTGAAAAACTGGAGTTCTATCCCAAAGTTATCCGTAACCTTTACTTTATCCGTAAAAATCTGGATTTCGAATTTGTGATGGTAACCAATCAGGATGGACTGGGGACCGTGTCGTTTCCCGAGCATACATTCTGGCCGGCACATAATCTGATGCTGAAAACATTGCAGGGTGAAGGGATTACTTTCGACGATTTACTTATCGACCGCAGCTTTCCCGAAGATAATGCACCTACCCGGAAACCCCGTACAGGGCTATTGGGTAAGTATATGAATGAAGAATATGACCTGGCGCATTCATTTGTAATCGGCGACCGTCTGACCGACGTGGAGCTGGCAAAGAACTTGGGGGCGAAAGCTATATTTTTACGTGACAATATGGATATTCCTTCCGGATTACAAGATACTTGTGTATTGCAGACTGCCGACTGGGATGTTGTCAGCGAATTTCTTTTTGCAGGAGAGCGAAAGGCTGAAATAAAGCGTACAACTAAAGAAACGGATATTTATATCGCCTTGAATCTGGATGGAAAAGGTATTTGTGATATAACTACCGGTCTTGGATTCTTTGACCATATGCTCGATCAGATAGGCAAGCATTCGGGTATGGATCTGACCATAAGAGTAAAGGGTGACCTTAATGTTGACGAACATCATACTATCGAAGATACTGCAATTGCTCTCGGTGAAGCCTTATATAAGGCTTTTGGCGATAAACGCGGTATAGAACGGTATGGATATTATCTTCCAATGGATGATTGCCTGTGCTCGGTGGCTCTTGATTTTGGCGGGCGTGCATGGTTGGTTTGGGATGCCGATTTTCAGCGCGAACGGGTGGGGGATATGCCTACCGAAATGTTCCTGCATTTCTTTAAATCGTTGAGTGATTCGGCAAAGATGAACCTGAATATAAAAGCGGAAGGAACAAACGAGCATCACAAAATAGAAGGTATATTCAAAGCTTTTGCCCGTGCCGTTAAGATGGCAAAGAAGCGGGATATTTTCAACTATGAACTTCCATCTACCAAAGGAGTAATCTGACTTATTGGTTATTTTGATAAGGTCGCAGACCTTTTTATTACTTTGCTAAGTAAAATAATAATCGTAAGTTATGATTAGGGAATATATCATTAAATTCTATCCGATGCTTACAATAAATAAACGCTAATCTCTGTTTTTATAGAAACATTAACTTCTAATTTTTCATTTTTTGTGTAAGTTTGCACCGATGAAAAAATATATACTGACAGCATTTCTATTTTTTGCCATATTTTCCGTGCTGAATGCTCAGGATAGCAGGCGTAGACCCAATCGGACTACTCCCACTGTTCAAAAGCAACAAACGGATTCGGTAGCACCGGTTCCGGATAATTTTCCGGTAACGGGTACAACGGTAGATACTGCCAAGGTCGACATTCCACCTATATATGGATGGAAAATTTCGCCTCGTCTGGGAGAGCGGATTTTTTTACCAATGGATACAGCCATCATTAATTTTCATCAGAGTATGCTGGTCGATGGCCTCGATGTCAATGTGGGTTATCTGGGGAATGTAGGTTCGCCGGCGCAATCGATGATATTTTTTGACCGCCCCGAATCCTCCCGCTTTGTATTTCTCGATGCCATGCACTATTGGCGTAAAGATCCGCAGGATAAATATTATCTCAATACAAAAGTTCCGTATTCCAATGTCCGCTATCAGACAGGAGGCGGAGGGCAGAGCGCTGAGCAGCGCTTGCAAACGGAGATTTCCATGAACATGGGTAAGAAACTTAATGTTGGCTTTGACTTCGACTATGTATATTCGCGGGGAAATTATACTTCGCTGTCCAATAAGCAGATGAATTATGATTTTTATGCCAGCTATATAGGCGATAAATATAAGATGCATGCCTTTCTGTCAAATAACAATTTCAACAATATAGAAAATGGCGGGATCACCAATCCTTTATATATTACCAATCCGAATTCGGATGAAATAGTACAGACGCAATTCAGAGGCAATTCTCTGGACATTCCTGTGAGGATGCAGAGTACATGGAATAAGATGCGGGGTAAGCATCTCTATGTGACCAATCGCTACGATCTGGGCAATGACGAAGAGGAATACATGGTAAATGATACGACTAAAGCCTGGCGCAAAAAAGCAAATTATATTTCTCCGGCCAGTGTGATATTCACAACTCATTATACAGATCAGAAACGCCGTTTTCTGTCCGATTATGCAGGGATGGATACGCTGTATCATTATTATAATAATATAGACGGAGAAAGTGTTGATTTGGAACCCAAATATATGAGTAATATAAATGACTTTATGTCGTATTATTCATTTAAGAATACATTTGCCTTGGCCATGAATGAAGGTTTCCGTAAATGGACTAAGTTCGGGCTGACAGCTTTTGCCGAATACGATATGCGTAAATATTCAATGCCGGGAGGATTGCCGGGGCTGCATGAAAGGTATGGTGAAAATGCGTTGACTATAGGGGGTGTATTATCAAAAGAAAAAGGAAAATATCTGAGATATAAGGCCTCGGCAGAATTTAATATTCTGGATGGGAAGGATTATAAACTTGAAGGCGAAATTACCACCATGCTGAATCTTTTTGGTAAGCAGGTTTCGGCAAAAGCGAACGGATATATAAAAAGTATTAGCCCTAGTTTCTTTCAAAAGAATTTTTCTACCAAGTATTGGAACTGGGATAGTGAGAACACCAACTTTAGTAATACCAACAGAGTATATGTAGGCGGGGAAATTAACTTTCCGGAATTATCCTTTTCCAAAACACGTATTAGCGGGGGAATGGAAAATATAAAGAATTATATCTACTATAATGAAAAAAAAATAACGGCACAAGAATCCGGTAGTGTTCAGGTTGTTTCTTTACGGTTAGATCAAGAGCTGAAAGCCGGGATCTTTCATTGGGATAACCAGATTGTATACCAGAAGTCCGGAAATGAGAATGTCATCCCTCTGCCCCAGCTCAGTATATATTCCAATATTTACCTGATGACCAAGATAGCAAAGGTATTGACGCTGCAAATGGGCGTTGATGGGCACTTCTTCACAGAATATTATGCTCCCGGTTATGAGCCGCTCACCATGCAGTTTTATAATCAACGGGAGGAAAAGATTGGTAATTTCCCGATAACAACGGCATATGTAAACTTACACTTGAAATTTACCCGTTTCTATATTATGATGTATAATCTGACAAATGGAATGGGGAATGGGGAATCATTTACACTCTATCGTTATCCGGTAAATCCCCGGATGTTAAAACTAGGCATTTCGTGGCGGTTCAATAATTAATTGCACCATGGCAAAGAAAAAAAATCTTGTGTCTGTTGTCCTATTTATTATAGTACTAATAATTATTTCGTTTTTTGTATTCAGGAAGAATGGGCAGCCCAAGGACTTTGCCCAGATAAAAAAGGGCGGAGTATTGCATATTGTTACAGATTATAACTCTGTCGGATACTTTGTCTCCGGAGATACTATTGCTGGGTTTAATTATGACTTGATTCAGCTGATGAAAGAGCGTATTCCCTTGAGAATAGAGATCTTATTAGAAGCCAGTCTCGATAAGAGTATTGAAGGGCTTAAACAGGGAAAGTATGATGTCATGGCACGTAATATTCCGGTTACTTCCGAATTGCGGGGTACTCTTGTTTTTACTGAACCTGTTGCGCAAAACAGACAGGTCCTGATACAGCGGAAGCAAGAGTTTAATGAAGGTGTAGAGCCTTTGCGTAGCCACCTCGCTCTGGCTAAAAAGACATTGTATGTTCCTCTCAATTCACCAGCCATATTGCGTATAAGAAATTTATCGCATGAGATAGGGGATACGATCTATATAAAAGAAGATCCTACTTATGGAGCTGAACAGTTAGCTATGCTGGTAGCATCTAAGGATATAGATTATGCAGTCTGCGATGAGAAAAGTGCGGAGAAGGTAGCTCAATCTTTGCCCGAGATAGACTATTCCACATTAATAGGTTTTACGCATATTGAAGCGTGGGCTGTAAGTGAAAAATCCCCTGTACTCTTGGATTCACTCAATACATGGATAAAGCAAATCAAAGATTCCAAAGAGTATCGTGCTATCTACCAAAAGTATTACAAATAGGATTCCGAATCTGCTATTTGCTATACAGGTCTTCTATGTTTGATAAATTATCTTTATAATATTACCTTTGTTCTCGCTTATTGTAAGTTACAGTTGTTTTTTAGCTGAATTCCATTGTTTTTTGATAAAAAATGATTAAAATTGCTATGTAGACTTTGCAATGACGCAAAAAAAAAGTACCTTCGTCAGATTTTAATTTAGATTATTAAGATTACAGAGTTGGAATCATTCTTTCGTACACATAGATATTTAGTAGAACACCTTGACAGTGTTATTCCACGATTGTTGATGAAGCAGATTGACTGGTCTCAGCGGTTGATAGGGATAAAAGGTACCAGAGGGGTTGGGAAAACTACATTTTTACTCCAATACGCAAAAGAGTTTTTCGATATAAACAGAAGGGACTGTCTCTACATAAATCTCAATCAGTTTTATTTTACCATCAGATCTATAACCAGTTTTGCCCGTGAATTCGTAGAACGTGGTGGCAAAACTTTGTTGTTGGATCAGGTTTACAAGTATCCGGACTGGGCAAGAGAGCTGAAAGAGTGTTACGAGTATTACCCGCAATTGAAGATTGTATTCACAGGTTCTACCGTTATGAAACTTCATGAAGATGAAGGCCTTTCTCCTATTGTGAATGTATATAATCTGAGAGGATTCTCTTATAGGGAATTTCTCAATATTCAGTTCGAAAAGGATTTTTCGGCATATACACTCGATGAGATTCTGACAGATCATGAAAGGATAGCCGAGGAAATTTGTACAAGGATAAGACCTCTCGATAATTTCTGGTCTTATATGCATCACGGTTATTATCCGTTTTATCTGGAGAAAAGGAACTTTTCAGAAAACCTGCTGAAAACGGTAAATATGATGCTAGAGGTAGATGTTATGTCTATAAAGCAGATAGAGTTGAGTTATCTTCCTAAATTGAGGAAGTTATTATATTTATTAGCACAATCGGCACCCGACAAGCCAAATATAAGCCAGTTGAGTATCGATTGTGAAATATCGAGGGCGACAGTTACTAATTATATGGAGTATCTGCGCAGTGCACGCCTTATAAATATGTTGTACAGAGAAGGAGAGGAATTTCCTAAAAAACCGGATTTGGTATATATGCACAATACCAATTTAATTTTTCCGCTGAAGATGTCCCAGATAGAGGATCAGGCTTTGCGGGAAACATTTTTTTACAACCAGATACATCATAGCGATTGTAAGCTAAAAAAGGGAGTCAAAAGTGGTATGTTCGTTGTAGAAAGTGATGAGAAGATATATAAATTTAAAATAGAAGGGCAAAAAAGCAGAGGTAAGAATAAGTCCGATATGTTCTATGCTGTAGCTAATCTCGATACAGGCGAAAAGAATATTATTCCTCTTTGGCTCTTCGGCTTTTTATATTGAAAATGATAACGGTTTGATCGAATATAGGTTTATATAAATCAAGCCAGCGAATTATAAAGTAAACTAAATAAGATAATCAACTATTACAAAAGGTATGGCTAAACAAAAAAAATTCCTGACTTGTGATGGTAATCAGGCTGCAGCACATATTTCATATATGTTCAGCGAAGTAGCTTCGATCTATCCTATCACACCATCATCAACAATGGCAGAGTATGTTGATGAATGGGCGGCTGCCGGACGCAAAAACATATTCGGCGAAATACTAAAAGTACAAGAAATGCAATCTGAGGCCGGTGCAGCAGGTGCGTTGCACGGTTCACTGCAAGCAGGTGCTTTGACAACTACATATACAGCCTCACAAGGTTTGTTGTTGATGATCCCTAATATGTATAAAATTGCAGGAGAGCTTCTTCCGAGCGTGTTCCACATTTCTGCACGTGCATTAGCTGCTCAGGCTCTTTCTATCTTTGGAGACCATCAGGATGTTATGGCTGCACGTCAGACAGGCTTTGCCATGTTCTTCTCAGGTTCGGTGCAGGAAGTTATGGATCTTTCAGCAGTTCCTCATCTGGCAACGCTTGAGGCTCGTATTCCATTTATGAATATTTTCGATGGTTTCCGTACTTCTCACGAAATACAGAAAGTAGAAGAAATGGATCAGAACGATCTTATTCCTCTGATTGACCAGAAAGCATTGAAAGAATTCCGCGAAAGAGCTTTGAATCCTGAAAATCCGGTAACACGTGGTACGGCCCAGAACGATGATATTTATTTCCAATCCCGTGAAGCTGCAAATAAATTTTATGATGCAGTACCTGAGATAGTAGAAAAGTATCTTGCTGAAATAACCAAGATAACTGGTCGTAAATATGGCTTGTTTGATTATTACGGAGCAGAAGATGCAGACCGCGTAATTATAGCGATGGGATCAGTAACCGAGGCTATCAAAGAGACTGTAGACTTTCTGAATGCTAAAGGTGAGAAGGTAGGTCTTGTTGCAGTTCACTTGTATCGTCCGTTCAAGGCCGAAGCATTTATGGCTGCTATACCAAAAACAGCTAAGAGAATCGCTGTACTTGACCGTACAAAAGAACCGGGTTCTCTTGGACAGCCGTTGTATATGGATGTAAGAGACTGTTTCTATGGAAAAGAAGAAACTCCTACTATCGTTGGCGGTATTTATGGTCTTTCATCCAAAGATACCACTCCGGCTCAGATAATGTCAGTTTATGAAAATCTGGCAATGGCTATGCCGAAGAACGATTTCACAATAGGTATTGTGGACGACGTAACATTTAAATCTCTTCCGTTGAAAGACGAAGTTTCGGTGGATGAGTCTGCGTACGAAGCTAAATTCTACGGACTAGGATCTGATGGTACAGTTGGTGCAAATAAGAATACTGTAAAAATTATTGGCGATAATACGGATAAATATTGTCAGGCATATTTTGCTTATGACTCTAAGAAGTCGGGAGGTTTCACTGCTTCTCACCTTCGTTTCGGTGACAATCCTATCCGTTCCACATATTTGGTTAATACACCGAACTTCGTAGCATGTCACGTTCCAGCTTACCTTCATCTTTATGATGTAACTAAAGGTTTGAAGAAAAACGGTACATTCCTTCTTAACTCAGTATGGGATAAAGAAGATGTAGGAAACTATCTTCCTGATAATGTGAAGAAATATCTGGCTGTAAATAATATCAATTTCTATATTATCAATGCAACTAAGATTGCTACTGAAATTGGTCTTGGAGGTCGTACAAACACGATCCTTCAATCTGCATTCTTCAAAATTTCGAATGTGATTCCTTACGATTTAGCTGTAGAGCAGATGAAGAAATTCATCGTTAAGTCATACGGACGTAAAGGAGAAGACGTAATTAAGAAGAACTATGCTGCGGTAGACCGTGGTGTTGAAGTAGAAAAAGTAGAAGTACCTGCCGAATGGGCTAATATAGTAGTTGGTAAATCTGTAGAAGATGATGCTCCTGAATTTATCAAGAAAGTGGTACGTCCGGTTAATGCACAGCGTGGTTACGATCTTCCTGTATCTGTATTCGTTGGCCGTGAAGACGGTACATGGGATCATGGTACAACCGAGTACGAAAAACGCGGAGTGGCAGCTTTCGTCCCTGTTTGGGAAGCTGAAAACTGTATACAGTGTAACCAATGTGCTTATGTGTGTCCTCATGCTACTATCCGTCCATTTGTACTGGATGCAACAGAACAGTCTAGGGTTCCGGAAGGCGTAGAATTGCTTAAGGCTCAAGGTAAACAATTTGATGGAATGGGATTCCGTATTCAGGTAGACGTGTTAGACTGTCTTGGTTGTGGAAACTGTGCTGATATCTGCCCTGGCAAAAAAGGTAACTCAGCACTTAAGATGGTTGAAATCGGCACACAATTCCCTGAACAAAATAACTGGGATTTCATGATAAAGAATGTAACCAGCAAGGCTCATCTTGTGGATACTAAACTGAATGTGAAAAACTCTCAGTTTGCAACTCCATTATTCGAGTTCTCCGGGGCATGTTCCGGTTGCGGTGAAACTCCATATATCAAACTTGTTACTCAATTGTTTGGTGATCGTATGTTGATTGCTAATGCAACGGGTTGTACTTCTATCTATGGTGGTTCGGCTCCTTCAACTCCTTATCGTAAGAATGAAGAGGGTAAAGGTCCGGCATGGGCTAACTCTCTATTCGAAGATAATGCTGAGTTTGGTCTAGGTTATGCTCTTGCAAACATCACAATGCGTGATCGTATCCAGAAATTGATGACTCAGGCTCAGGACTGTGATAAATGCTCTCCTGAACTGAAAGCTCTTTATAAAGAATGGATCGAGAATAAAAATGAAGCAGAAAAAACAAAAGAACTTCATGCTCAGATAATGCCATTGCTTGAAGTAGAAAAAGAAAACTGCGAATATTGTAAAGAAATCTATTCATTGAAACAATATATCATCAAACGTTCTATCTGGATCTTTGGTGGTGACGGTTGGGCTTATGATATAGGTTTCGGAGGTCTTGACCATGTGATTGCTTCGGGCGAAGATGTAAATATTCTTGTACTCGATACAGAAGTTTACTCCAATACAGGAGGTCAGTCTTCGAAATCTACTCCGGTAGCTGCTGTTGCTAAATTTGCCGCTGCAGGTAAGAAAATCCGTAAGAAAGATCTTGGTATGATTGCCACCACTTATGGTTATGTATATGTAGCTCAGGTGGCGATGGGCGCTAATCAGGGACAATGTCTGAAAGCGATTAAAGAAGCAGAAGAATACAAAGGTCCATCATTGGTTATCGCATATTCACCATGTATCAGTCACGGATTACGCAAAGGAATGGGGCATGCACAAGATGAAGAAAAAGCAGCAGTTGCTTGCGGATACTGGCACTTGTGGCGTTACAATCCGATGTTGGAGGAAGAAGGAAAGAATCCGTTCACTATGGATAGTAAAGAACCGGATTGGTCTAAATTCCAAGAGTATCTGGGTAGTGAGGTTCGTTATACTTCTCTTCAGAAATCGAATCCGACAGAAGCATCAGATCTGTATAAAGCTGCTCAGGATAATGCGATGTGGCGTTACAAAGGCTATCAGCGTCTTGCTGCTGCCACATTTGAAAAATTCGATGAAACATCCGAGCTTCAAAATTAATGCTTGTTAGTTATTAATATATAATAACATTTAGAGGGCCGGTCATTATGACTGGCCCTCCTTTTTTGTTAAAAGCCTTATCTCTACATGTTTATTAAAAATAAAGAATGTCAATTTAATATATAAAAGAATTCTAAATTAAAAAATATGTATTATCTTTGCCAAACCTGATATATAGTTATTATAACTGATACAAAACATATGAACAAAAAGACTTTACTGACTTCACTACTATTGATTTGTGTATCAATAGTTTCCTTCGCACAGACAAACCAATCTGAGCAATATTCCGTCCCGACGCGGAATGAATATTTACAGAAAGACCCTGTTTGGTTTATTTCCATAGGAGCCGGAGGGCAGGTTTATTTCGGAGAAGATGATAATGGAGTACCGGGCAATCGTATAGGCCTGGATAAAAGAGTGACTTTCGCGCCCACATTGACAATCGGGCGACGAATGAGTAATATAATAACCCTTCGCTTGCAACTTTCGGGCGGTAGTCTGCATGGTTTCAATGATGGTTGGAACGGGACTTACACCCGCTGGTGGAAAGATGGAGCTAATGGGGAGGATTTTATGCGCCTATCTAAAGACCCGCAATGGGATTATATGGGTTGGGTAGAATCTACTGATGGAGTTAATGGTGATTATTATTATGGGCCTGTAGATGGTACAGGAGTGCCTGTATATCATCCGGTAAGAGGAGGTAAGTTTGGTGCCGAAAACCAAAATTACTATATGCAGCATATGCGTTATTTTAGTGCAACAGGAGATATCTCGTTGAATTTGTTGAATCTATTAAAAGGATATCAACCAAATCGTAGATTTGAAGTGTCACCTTTTGCGGGTGTGGGTTGGTATCAACGTTTTGCGCATATGGGTACACTCAATAATACATTCTTTGGCGGTAGCTTAGGTCTGAATTTAGGTTTTAACTTAACCAGAAAGTTTCAAATCTTTGCTGAAGGTAGAGGTGTTATTGTAAACGATAAATTTGATGGACAACAAGGTGATATGAGTAATAATGGTATTGCTCAGGCTACAATGGGGGTAACATATAAATTCGGAGAGCCGAAATATATTGATCCGGCTATTGAAACGCGTTTAGTTATGCCATATAATATAGCACGGGGGTGTGACAATATGGTACTTGTACCCGGAGGTAATATAGAGATGGGTACCGGTGTAGACCCACTTTGGGGCGACTCGGTTCCACGCAAATTGGTTGCAGTAAGTCCTTTCTGGATGGATGAAACGGAAGTGACGAATAAACAATATCGTGAATTTGTTTACTGGGTACGTGATTCCATCATCAGGGAGCGTTTGGCAGATCCGGCTTATGCAGGAGATCCTACATATAAAGTATTGGTGAGACCAAGTGATAATTCTTTCACTTCTGTAGGGCAACGTTTGAACTGGACTAAACCAATTCCGTGGAAAAATCCGACAAGCAGAGAGTCTGCCGCTATTAACAGTGTAGTAGGAGGGAATCCTTTTGGAGCAGATAAAGGTGGATTGCTTGTTTCGGCAATGAATTATAAATATGATTGGTTCGACTCTAAGAGTTATTATGCTTTCTTAGGTAAGATGCGTGCAGGTGAAGCTACTGCTATCGCTATTACAAAAGATACAGCATATGTAAATTCGAGAGGGGATATTGTTCGCGAAACATTGTCAAGGATGTCTCACGGTGACCGGATCGATTTTACGAATACTTATATAGTAAATATATACCCTGATGTAATGAGCTGGATGACAGACTTCGCGAATGCAAAAAGCGAGCGTTATGTAGAAAGCTATTTTACAACTAAGGCTTATGATAATTTCCCTGTGGTTGGTGTATCCTGGGAAGCTGCCGATGCATACTGCGCATGGCGTACAGACCGTTATATTGCTGAAGGTAAATGCACTCAGGCTGGTTTTGAAGGTTATAGATTACCTACAGAAGCAGAGTGGGAGTTTGCTGCCAGAAACGGACGTTCCGAATTGGAGTATCCATGGTATTCGGATCAAACCCATACAACAGATGGTTTGGCACATGCTAATTTCAGGGCATCTAAAGACTTAAAAGATTTGGTATCTCCTGTGGCAACATTCCTGCCTAACCGTTTCGGTTTGTATGATATGGCCGGAAATGTAGCCGAGTGGACTACTACATCATTTACCGAGTCTGTAGACCGTATGGCTGATGAGGCTAATCCGGATTTCAGCTATAGAGCAGTACTGGCTGACCCTGCTATCCTTAAACGTAAAATAGTAAAGGGTGGTTCATGGAAAGATGCAACAGTGCGTTCGGGAGACAGATCTGTGGAGTTCCAGGATAAAGGCCGTTCATTCATCGGTTTCAGATGTGTGAGATCATGGGGTGTTGATGAAAAGGGAAGATTTAGATAATAAATCCGTTAAATATAAGTTTATACTTATATAACATTACATATAGTTAAGCAAAATGACGAAGAAGGAGAGCATTAAACATTTTATATCCAGCCGGAAAGGTCAGATAATATTCAACTATTTATATAGTTGGGGAGCTGCAGTAGTTATTATTGGAGCCATGTTTAAGATAATTCATCTTCCTTTTGCCGATTATATATTAATGGCAGGGATGATTACCGAGGCGGTGGTTTTCTTTATCTCAGCATTCGATTATATCTCTCCGACTCCGGCAACAGAAACTGTTTCTAATGCAGGGGTGATTATTGGCAGTAGTGTAACAGGCGGTACAGTTGTAACTCCTCAGACAGCAGCTACTGTAAGAGCAGAATCGGTTAAGGGTAAAGTCGAAGGCTCTGGCCCCGTAGTTGTTGTTGCAGGTGGCGGAGGTGGAAATATCTCCGGAGGAAGTTTTTCAGGCTCAGGGACGACATCTGCCGGTAGTGGCGGAGGTGGTAATGGAGGTAATGCCGGAGTGAATCAGGCAGCGTCAACGGGAACATATTCTTCAGGTGCGTCAGGTGGAGCGAATACTTCAGCAAAAAATATAACGCCTGGATATGCTCAGAGTTTAAATGATACTGCTCAAAATCTGGAAGAATTTTCTACTACTATACAATCGTTGAATGAAGCATCTCAGAAACTGTTGGGAGCTTATAAGCACATTACCGAAACTCAAGGTTTTGTAGATAACTTAGCGACATTAAATCAGAATGTAAGTGGGCTGAACGATGTATTCAATACACAGCTACAGACTATAACAGAGCAAATGTCGGCCATCAGATATATAAACGATAGTTTGATCCGTATGAAAGGTTTATATGACGGAGCTATCGGCGATAGTTATATGTTCAGAGAAGAATCTGCAAAAATGACTAAGCATATAGAAGCGTTGAACAACGTATATGCTCGTTTATTACAGGCTATGACAACAAATAATAACAATATGAACCCAACTAATTTTTAAGTAAAGGTCATTAGGCTTAATTTGAAAATTAAAAAGAAGATAACTGATGGCATTAAGTAGAGGGCAAATGACGCGGCAGAAGATGATAAATCTGATGTATCTGGTTTTTATTGCTATGCTCGCTTTAAATGTATCCACAGAAGTACTCGATGGATTCGTATTGGTAAATGATAATCTTCAGGAGAATATAGAGGTCACATCTGCACGGAATAAACAGATTTATGCAGATATAGATCAGGCTTTTAATGCAAATTCGAAAAAGAATAAGACTGTTTACGATATATCACGGGATGTAAGGCGTGAAACCGATTCACTTTTCAACTATATACAATACCTGAAACAGGAGATTGCAAAAAAAAGTGATGGAGCGGATGCCGATATTAATAATCTGAAGTCGAAAGACAATCTTGATGCTTCTTCCGAAATAATGATTTCTCCCGTTGGCGGACAAGGAAATAAACTGAAAAAAGCGTTGGATGAATACAGAGAAAGCATATTAACCCTGATATCTGATAATACAAAGAAAGATGTGGTTAATAAGACTTTGTCTACTCAGCCAAATGAAAGAGCTAAGAAAGACGGGAAAAGCTGGTTACAGGCTTCTTTCGATAGAATGCCAAGCATTGCCGCTATAACTTTTTTATCGGAGTTGCAGGTGAATGTGAAGCAGGCGGAAGGAGAAGTTTTGAATAATTTGATTCAGGATATTGATATAAAAGACATGCGGGTCAATCAATTGAGTGCTTTTGTCGTTCCTCAATCTAGCATGGTAATGCGAGGGACAACATATTCGGCACAGATTATCATGGCTGCGGTTGATACAACACAGCGTCCCCGTATCGTTGTCAATGGCAAAGAGTTGCCGGAAGATAAAAAAGGTTTATATGAATTTGCCGCTACAGGTACAGGAAAGCAGACTTTCAATGGATTCATAGAGATGAAAAACAGGAACGGAGAGCTATTGAAACGAGAATTTAATCAGGAATACACAGTTATGGAACCGATGGCTACAGTTGCACCTTTATTGATGGATGTACTATATTCGGGTATTCCTAATCAGATAAGTATATCTGTTCCCGGTGTTCCAATTAGCGAAGTTTCGGCAAGCGCTGTAGATGGTGGAACTTTGAGTGCATCAGGCAATGGAATTTGGGTAGCTTCGCCTTCTCCGTCTAAAATAGGGCAAAAATTTGTAATTGCCGTATCTGCAAGAGTGAATGGAGCAATTCAAACTGTAGCAAGAAAAGAATTCAGAATACGTCCATTACCTCCGGCATTAGCATATATTGATTATAAAGATGCTAATGGTAATCAGAGGAAGTTTAGAAAAGGCGCTTTGTCCAGAGCTCTGATACTAAATTCCCTGGGGATTAAGGCTTCAATAGATGATGGTATTCTTGATATTCAATTTACGGTATTAAGTTTCAGAACATATTCGTTTGATGCAATGGGAAATACTACACCGGAATTATCGAATGGTGCTAATTTCTCTCAACGGCAGATAGAACAAATAAGAAAAATGAATAGAGGGACACGTTTCTTCATTGGCGATATCAAGGTAAAAGGCCCTGATGGAGTCGAACAGGAAACAAACCCAATGCAAGTAACGATCAATTAATTAACACAAAAATAGCATATTATGAAATCTATCATTTCATTAATGTTTGGCGGATTACTGATAACAGGTTCGCTTTTCGCACAAAACTACGCAAATAACAGACCTCGGATCTTAGATGAAGTATCAGTTGTAACTTCTACATCAGAGGATATGGTTACTGATATCTCTACAAGAGAATTAGCAGTTATGGAAAATTCAATGAATGATTATTCTTCCTCAATCTGGTCGCGCGAGATTTACCGTCAGATTAGTGATGTAGAAGGCAATGAAACATTCTTTTATCCTCAGACATCTACAGAGCAGAGAGCCAATCTGTTCTCGTTGTTAGTAAACCTTTTGAGTACAAATACAATAAACGGATATAAATACGAAGCTCAGCCGGAGTTGGGGGTGAAACTCACCGGAAAAGAAACTCTGGAAGAAGCTGCTATTCCTTTTATGGAAGCTAGTGATAAAACTCTTAATGTGAAAAGAGAAGATATCCCGTCCGATAAGATAACCCACTATCTGGTGAAAGAGAGATGGTATTTCGATGCCAAGACATCCAAAGGAGATGTGCGAGTGACACATATTTGTCCGGTACTGTTCGAAAAGGGTAAATATTTCCCATTATTCTGGGTTCGCTTCGATGATGTCAGTGTATATCTGGCAAGAGCCGTATCGCCGGTAGGGGTAGCTAATGTAACTCCTGTTTTGACGAATACTTCTATGTTTGATATTATCCGTAACAGATGGTATAGAGGTTGTATATATCAGGTGGGAATGAGACAATTGTCTGCTCACTTCCCTGAAATGAAAGACCTGATAAATGAACGTAAGCGTATCGAGAATGAACTGGACTATATACAGTCTAAATTCTATGCTGCGGAAAGAAGAAGATAAGAGGAATTAGTATTATATAATAAGCCTTGTAGAAATATCTATAGGGCTTTTTCTTTTTTATAGAAAATTAAAAATCCCCTGAGCCGATTATCAGGGGATTATATATTCTTTTTAATCGTACCTATTAGCTAGGCTTCTGCACCTCCTGTATTATCTCCATTCCTTTCAGAATAGCTTGTTCATTCATCGGTAGTAACTTATGATGACGTTCAGGCAGTGATTTTTTCAGCCCCAGCATAACATTATCAAGTTGCACCATCGGAGATACTTTAAGAAGGCCACCCAGCACTATCATATTAAATGCCTTTGTATTCTGCATCAATGTAGCTGTATCTATTGCCTCTATTTTGTAAATATATATATCTTTCCTTGTCGGCGGGTGTTGGAATCCGCTGGGATCATATATTAATATTCCTCCTGGTTTTACATGTGGCTCGAACTTGTCGAGTGAAGGCTGATTGAGGATAATTGCTATATCGTATTCGTTCACAATAGGCGAACTGATGGCATTATCGCTTAGTATAACTGTTACGTTAGCAGTACCACCACGTTGTTCCGGACCATATGATGGAAACCATGAAACTTCCTTATCTTCCATCAGCCCCGAATAAGCCAGTATCTTACCCATCGACAGCACTCCTTGTCCTCCAAAACCTGCTATTATTACTTCTTGTGTCATACCTTCTCTTTTAGATATTTTTTAAGTCGCCCATTGGATAAACAGGGAACATATTTTCTACCATCCAGTCATTTGATGCCTGTGGCGTCATTTTCCAGCCGGAACTACAAGTTGATACTATCTCAACGATGGATGTCCCTTTATTCTCCATAGAGTTTTCAAACGCTTTGCGAATCATGCGCTTTGCCTTTTTTACGGTTGCTGCTGTATGCACACTCTGACGAGTCGCAAGGCATACGCCCGGTAATTGTGCCAGCAAATCGGTTATCTTGAGAGGGTAACCATTTTCATACACATCGCGTCCGTTGGGTGTTGTGGCAGTTTTCATATCCAGAAGGGTAGTCGGCGCCATCTGTCCTCCGGTCATACCATATATACCATTATTAATAAATATAATAGCAATATTTTCTCCTCTGTTCGCAGCATGTATTGTTTCTGCTGTACCGATGGCTGCAAGGTCTCCGTCACCCTGATAAGTGAATACCATTTTTTCGGGATTAAGACGTTTGACGGCCGTAGCTACTGCCGGAGCACGTCCGTGAGCTGCCTCTTGCCAGTCTACATCCAGATAGTTGTATGCGAAAACGGCACAACCTACAGGTGCAATAGCGATGGTTTTGTCCATGATTCCCATTTCTTCCACCACTTCGGCAATTAATTTATGTACAACCCCGTGTGAGCAGCCGGGGCAATAATGCATCTCGACATCGTTCATTAATGCAGGTTTTGCATATACGAGATTAGCCGGATCTATAATATTTGTACTCATAATCTTAAAATTTGAATTTGAAAATACTGTTTTTAGCAGTCAAACTTACGTTGCAGAGCATCTACCACTTCGCTTGGAGTAGGTACAATACCTCCCAGACGACCATAATGTTCTACTTTTACTTTTCCGCTTACAGCCAGACGAACGTCTTCTACCATTTGGCCGGCATTCATCTCTACTGTAAGTATTCCTTTTATTTTGGATGCATATTTGTCTATTTCTTTTGAAGGGAACGGCCAAAGCGTGATAGGGCGGATAAGTCCTACTTTTATACCCTGTGCACGTGCCAGATCCATTGCTTTTTGGCATATACGTGCTGCAGAACCGAATGCTACCAATATGTAGTCGGCATCTTCACAATTGATTTCCTGATGCAGGCATAGTTCTTTTTCAATTTTCCTGTACTTTGCCTGAAGACGGAGATTGTTTACCTCCATTTTATTCGAATCCAGTTCGAGAGTGGTTATTATCGTAGGCTTCTTTCCCGGTAGCCTGCCTAATGTAGCCCATGGACATTGTTCTCTGATTTCGGCATCTGTTCTTCTGCGTGTGTATGCAGGAAGTTTGACTTTTTCCATCATCTGACCTATAACTCCATCGGTAAGTATCATTGCCGGAGTTTGATATTTAAAAGCGAGATCGAATCCCAAAGTGACAAAATCTGCCATTTCCTGTACAGAACTGGGAGCAAGTGTAATTAATTTATAATCTCCGTGGCCTCCTCCTTTTACAGCCTGAAAGTAATCGGCCTGCGATGGCTGTATGGTACCTAATCCGGGACCTCCACGCATTACATTTACCAGTAAGCAAGGCAGTTCGCCTGCGGCGATATATGACACCCCTTCGAGCATAAGGCTCATCCCGGGGCTGGATGACGAGGTCATAACTGCTTTTCCACAGCCTGCGCCACCGTATACCATGTTGATAGATGCAGTTTCACTCTCAGCCTGAAGTACAACCATTCCTGTCGTTTTCCAGGGAGCCTCGGCCATTAATGTTTCCATTATTTCCGATTGAGGAGTTATTGGGTATCCGAAGTAGCCATCAGCACCGTATCTGATTGCAGCATGAGCTATGGCCTCGTTGCCTTTCATTAAAAATATTTCTTCTGACATAAGCTTTTGATTGATTAAAAAAACGAATCACGGATCGTCGGGCCTACTGGCACAGACAGGTAATTCGTTATACTACTCAAATTTTTTCTTGTAAATAGTGAGACATCCGTCAGGACATACATAACCACAATTGGCACAACCGATACAAGCTTCGGGATTTTTCATGAAAACGTAGTGGTATCCTTTCTGATTTACATTTCGGGGCTGAAGCTCCAAAACATCGCAAGGGCATGAAACTACACATAGATTACAGCCTTTGCAGCGTTCTTCATTAACTACGACTGTTCCTTTGATTTTGGCCATTTCCTTATAATAATTATTTTAGCATTACTTTTCCGCTAGGGAATTTTCATAAGATCCTAACACAAAGGTATGCGTATTTATTTTTATATTCCTCTTTTTGGATAATAAAGATGTTAAAAAAAATCATGTCTCTAAACATATTATTATTTTTTAGGAGAATATGAGTGCTTGAATTTCAGTTGGTTGTCTATGCAATATTGCATTCCGCTATTTTTTCTGTCTTTATGTCAACTACTTGGATTAAATCGTCCGGCCTTATCTGAATCTGCAGACCTCTTTTTCCTGCGCTTACATAGATAAAGTTATACTCTTTGCATGAAATATCTATATATGTCGGAAATTTCTTTTTCATTCCTATGGGAGAGCAGGCTCCTCTGATATAACCTGTGACATTCAGCAAATCTTTCATCGGTATCATGTCACAACTCTTGTTGCCGGATACCTTAGCCGCTATTTTCAAGTCCAGTTCTCCGTTTCCCGGAATAATGCAGACAAAATAACCCGATTTATCCCCTTTCAATACCAGTGTTTTGAATAGTTGTTCTACAGGCTCGTTCAGTTGTTCGGCAACATGTATGGCACTTAGGTCTGATTCGTCGACTTCATAGGGAATAAGTTTATACTCTATTTTTTCTTTGTCCAGTAATCTAACCGCGTTTGTTTTCTCTATTTTCATAGCTGGCATACCTTACTTTTTTCGCTGTTTAAAACAAATAATTTATCAAGATGTTTATGGAATTAACCATTTATAGTCATCTATTAACTAAAACACGAATTTAAACATTTATATCATGAAAAACATAACTAATCTTTTTATAATAGCTATCATAGGATTTTCTGGCATGTTGTCCTGTGGCAACAGTAATAAGAGTAATCTGTCTGAACAATCTTATGAGATGTCAATGACTGCTGTAGAAGATGAAAAAAGCAGTGCAGATCAAGCTCTCGACGAAGCATATGAAGTGGTAAAGAAAGAGAAAGCTCCTGCTACTACACTCAAATTCACTCCGCCACAGATTGTTCCTAACTTTATTACCTCTTCTGCTGCCGTTGCCACCTACGATGATGGTGTACATAAATTTATTCGTACTGCCTCTACAAAATTCAAAGTGAGAGAGGTTGTTTCTGCTACGCAGAAGATAGAGGATATAGCACTAAAAAACAGAGGCTTTATTATTAAATCTGCCATTAATAACGAGAACTTATATTCGGAGACTGTTGATATTTCAAAGGATTCCTCAATAGTCAACTATTCGTGTAATCTTATTGCGACCATCGAATTGAAAGTTCCTGCATTATTGCTCGATTCGGTATTGCGTCAGATAGCTCCTTTGGCTGTTTTAGTAGATTACCGCACGGTAGATGCACAGGACGTTACTGTTAAGCTGATGTCCGATCAATTAGCGCAGATTCGCCTGGCTAAGAGGCAAAAGCGTATATCTAATGCGATCAGTACAACCGGACGTAAACTCGATGATGTAATGGTTGCCGAAGATGCTTTGGATGCAAGCCTCGAAGATGCTGACAGGAAAGTGATCTCCGAATATATGACTAATGAGCAGGTTGCATACAGCACTATAAGTATAAGCATGTATCAGGACAGAATAGAGTATTCTGAGAAGATACTTCGCAAAACCGCAGTTAAGGAGTACACCCCGGGTTTTGGATCCAAATTGTTAGATGCATTGGCCGGCGGTTGGTCTATTATCAGCGCTATATTTCTTATGCTGGTATATGTCTGGCCACTCATCATTGTTTCTGCTATTGGTGTATTTATCTTTCTGAAGATAAGGAAAAGGAATAAGCAGAAATAATTATAGTATGAAGGAGATAAATAATTTCTGTATTTGTCTCCTTTATGCTTTATGGAGCTAAACGCTCGATCTTCCAGTCCCCGTCTACCCTTGTATATTGTATCCGGTCGTGCAGGCGGCTTTTGCGTCCCTGCCAGAATTCAATGAGAGTTGGCTTAACGATGTATCCTCCCCAGTTTTCGGGACGGCTTATCTCTTTCCCTGCAAAACGGGCTTCGAAGTCAACCATAAGTTGCTCCAGATATTGTCTGTCAGGTATTACCCGGCTTTGAGGCGATGCCCATGCCCCCAATTTACTCTTGGCAGGGCGCACTTCGAAATATAAGTCGGAATCAGCTTCCGCTATTTTTTCTACAATACCTTCAATCCTCACCTGCCTTTCCAGTTCATGCCATGCAAAGTTGAGGGCGCAATGGTTATTCTCAGCTATTTGTATTGCCTTCTTACTATCGTAATTAGTAAAGAATACAAAGCCTTCCGGTTTTATTTGCTTTAGTAAAACAATACGGGAAGATGGTTTGCCGTCACTGGTCGCTGTAGCCAGATTCATGGCGTTAGGTTCCAATGCTTCGGCAGCTACAGCTTCATTAAACCAGCGTTCGAACATGTTAATAGGGTCGGGTGTAACTTCCTTTTCTTCCAGTGTTTTTAGGGTAAAGTCTCTGCGTATATTGAATAGATCAGTCATTTTATCGGTATTTATTGATTATCAAAAATACTTAAAAGTTGACAAAGTTGACACTTTTTACAGGAAACAGTCAACAATAATTCTCTCGCAAAGATGCGAAGACACAAAGTCTAACCCATTGCCCTGTTTGTATTTATTAACTATATTCAGTTAAAACCTGACACATCTGACAGCTTTTCCATTATTTTTATCTTGCGTATTTTGTATCCATTAACTATATATAGTTAAAAAGTAACAAAAGTAACGGAAACAATTAAAAATTAAGAATGAATAATTAAGAATTGTGTTTTTGTTACTTTTTCAAAAACCTGACAAAGTTGACACTTTTGCAATGTTTTTCATTGTTACCTTTCCAATTTAAAAAAGTAACAAAGGTAACACTATTTTCAGTTAACAGTTAGCAGTCATCAGTCATCAGTTAACAGTTAGAAGCCCTTTATACTTATTACTCAATACTTACTACTTTGAAAAGGTAACAAAGGTTACACTTTTTATACTTATTCTTTTTAGCCTCATTGTAAGTCCTAGGGGGCCATCAATATTTCAAAGAACTAACAGCTATAAGCTAAAGGCTAGTAGCTCCTACCTATAGATAAAAGATTAGAAATAATATAAAAAAATTCCCGCTGACATCTCGTCTGCGGGAACCTAAGATCAACTAAAAAAACTATCAATAGAAAAGTTATGCTAAACAAAGTATGTTCTTTTCCTTTTCTTTTTGCTTTTTACAGTATCGGTTGCATTGTTCACTGATACTGTATCCGAGTAATATGCCAAGTATAAAGTCTTCTTCGGGAGTCAGCAGGTTCAACGGCTTGTCGCCACAAATCCTGTTTGCCACATTCAGGCATTCATCTTTTCCGAAGAACACATTTATATTGCCATTTTTTAATCGTTGTATTTTGTAACTGATTCCGTTTTTCTCCAATTTCCAGATTACTTTTTCTTCTGTATCTGCGGTCAGGGTGCATAGCATCAGGTCGCGGACACCTTTCTTGTATTCGTAAATGAGATGGTAGAAAACACGCATAAATCGGTTGGTTTATTAAATTACCTTTTTCAAATCTTCAGTCCAGAGCGCAATACGTTGGTCTGTCAGGCTCGATTCGTTATCATTGTCTATTAACAGGCCTACAAACTGGCCGTCTACTACAGCTTCCGAACTGTCGTATGTGTAACCTTCCGTACTTACCTGACCGATAAACTCACAGCCTTTGCCTTTTATTGCATCATATATTTTACCTACTGCATCTCCGAATGTATCGCTGTATGATGAGGAATCACCGCAACCAAAAAGAGCGACTTTCTTACCACTCAGGTCAGCGGCTTTCACCTTGTCGATATAATATTCCCAGTCGTCTTGCAAATCTCCAAGACCTAATGTAGGTGATCCGAACAAAAGAACGTCATAAGCCGCATAGTTCGTATCAGCTTTAGATACGTCGTGTAAATCAGCTTTATCTACATTTAGCTTTTTTGCAATTTCTTCTGCAACATCTTGTGTGTTTCCGGTTGTAGAGCCGTAATATATTCCAATCTTAGACATATTGTAAATGAATTATAATTTAGTAATGCAAAGAAACAGGATATATCGGAGTGGGGCAATACCGAAAAATAATGAAATTTATAGGCAAAACTACTTACTTATGAGTAGGAGCATGCTAATTCTTTTGTGTTTGTGCAGAATATTCAAAATAAAAAAAGCAGACTGAATAATCAATCTGCTCTCTTTATACCGTTTAAACTATATTTTAAGCTTCTGCCTTAGGAAGAACAGAAACATAAGATCTATCGTTTTTCTTTTTGCGGAATGATACTACTCCGTCTGTCAATGCAAACAAAGTATGATCTTTTCCGATACCTACATTTTCACCAGGGTGATGTGTTGTACCTCTCTGACGAACTATAATATTCCCGGCTTTAACTATTTCTCCGCCGAATGCTTTAACGCCTAATCGTTTACTTTCCGATTCACGGCCGTTTTTCGAACTACCTACACCTTTCTTGTGTGCCATTTTCTTCTGTTTTTACTGATTAAGCAATAATTTCTTTAACTACAACTTCTGAAAATTGTTGACGGTGACCGTTCAATTTACGGTATCCTTTTCTTCTTTTCTTGTGGAATATAAGCACTTTGTCTCCTTTTGCCTGAGATATTACTTCTACTACCACTTTAGCGCCTTCTACAGTAGGAGCACCTACAGTTACAGCACCATCTTTGTCAACTAATAATACTTTTTCGAACTCTACTTTAGAGCCATTTTCTGCGTTGATTCTGTGAACGAACAACTTTTGGTCTACTTCAACCTTCATTTGTTGCCCCTGAATGTCTACGATAACGTACATCTGTTTTTATATTTACAGGTTATGTGCCTGAGGCGAACCGGTTTACACAGGTTTCTTGTTAGCCTATTAGCAATCGGGTGACAAAAGTAATGAAATATTGTGGAATATTCAAATTTTTTTATACGATATTATTCCTTATTATCTATAATAGTGAGGGTACCTTCTATATTGTCCAGCATTGGTATGTTTATATCGCCGCCTATTTCGGTTATAATGGCTTTGATTGCCTGTTTGTCAACTTTGGATATGGTGGTGAGCCTTCTGCCTGTTATGATATTTGTCCCCGACATGTAACCTAGTATACCGTCTACGATAAATATACTGTCGCCCTTTGTTGTGTATGTACTCTTTCTATTTCTTGCATAAGTGCCGTTTTGCGGATTTACAGCCAGGGTAGTTATAGCCCCCATGGTCGGGTTATTTTCATCTACATCGAAAACTCTTCTTATTTCGAGTAATTCTGCATCTCTTACAAACATACTGTTTACACGTTCATCCACAGTAGGGTCATTGGATTTTAGTACACGCTTCTCATTAAGCCATTCACCGTCTAGCGATGCAGGAGGCTTTGGTTCATAATCATCGCCGCATGAATAAAAACAGATACTGATGATGATAATAAGCAGTGTGAGGAAGATGTTATTTTTATTCATCTGTCAAAGGTTTGTTTTGTAAAATGTTTCTGCAAAGATATATATAATTTTTTCTTCAATGAATTTATCATAGTTAAATGGTGTGTATGAACGATTATAACGAATTTGTTATATTTTTATTGCGTGTTGACAATTTGAAATAAAATATAAACAAAATGTGTTATATTTATGTTTTATATTTTGAATTAAGAATAAAATGATATAAATTTGCCGAACTGTGGCAAGGTATAAAACTAACTAAAAAAATAATTATAAATATATGTGTGGATTTGTAGGTGTATTTGATTTAACCCAAAATATAGATGTCCTTCGTGGCCAGGTGCTTCGCATGGCAAAGAAGATTCGTCATCGTGGTCCCGATTGGTCGGGGGTATATTGTGGCAGTAAATCTATCCTTGCCCATGAGAGGCTTTCCATTGTGGGTGTTGATTCGGGGAAGCAGCCCCTGTATAGTAAAGATAAAAAGCTGGTATTGGCTGTTAATGGCGAAATATATAATCATAAAGAGATAAGAAACCGGTATTCTGATTATGAGTTCCTTACTCATTCCGATTGTGAAGTTATCCTTGCTCTGTATAAAGATAAAGGAGCGGATTTGTTCGAAGACCTGAATGGTATATTTGCATTTGCCCTCTATGACGTCGAAAAAGATCTTATATTGATTGGCCGCGATCATATGGGTATCATTCCTTTGTATATGGGATACGATGATTACGGGCAGTTTTATGTAGCCAGTGAGTTGAAGGCGCTGGAGGGTGTTTGCCCCAATATTCAGGAGTTCTTGCCCGGGCATTATATTTTTAGTGGAGATGGAACGGCTCCTAAGCAGTGGTATAAGCGCGACTGGATGGAGTATGATAACGTGAAAGATAATAAATCGGATATTGAAGAGTTGAGAGCATCTTTGGAAGCGGCTGTGCATCGTCAGTTGATGTCGGATGTCCCTTATGGAGTCTTGCTTTCCGGTGGACTGGACTCGTCTATCATATCGGCTGTAGCGAAACGTTATGCAGCGCGACGTATAGAGGATGATAATAAAACGGAGGCATGGTGGCCGCAGCTCCATTCTTTTGCTGTAGGGCTTAAAGATGCTCCGGATTTAATTGCTGCCCGTAAGGTGGCGGAGTATATAGGCACAGTTCATCATGAGATTAATTTTACGGTGGAGGAGGCTATAGATGCGCTGAGTGATGTGATTTACCATATCGAGACATATGATGTGACAACGGTACGGGCATCTACTCCGATGTATTTATTGGCTCGTTTTATAAAGTCTATGGGAGTGAAAATGGTGTTGTCAGGCGAAGGTTCAGATGAACTTTTCGGTGGTTACCTTTATTTTCATAAGGCACCGGATGCAAAGGCATTGCATGAAGAGACGGTTCGAAAGCTGGACAGGCTTCATTTATACGATTGTTTGCGTGCAAACAAATCATTGGCAGCATGGGGGGTAGAAGGGCGTGTGCCTTTTTTGGATAAGGAATTTATGGATGTGGCTATGCGCCTGAACCCTCAGGATAAAATGTGTGGCAATGGAAAAATAGAAAAGCATATACTCCGTAAGGCTTTTGAAGATTATTTGCCGGCCAGTGTTGCGTGGCGGCAAAAAGAGCAATTTTCCGACGGTGTAGGGTATAATTGGATAGATACATTACGTGAGGTTGCGGACAAAAAAGTAAGCAACCGTCAGATGGAACATGCGGCCGAGCGTTTTCCTATCAATCCGCCAATGTCGAAAGAAGAGTATTGGTATCGCACAATGTTCGAAGAGCATTTCCCTTCGGCATCTGCGGCTCATACAGTGCCATCGGTGCCATCTGTAGCATGTAGTACGGCTACGGCTTTGGAATGGGACGCTTCGTTTAAGAATAGGGTAGACCCGTCTGGTCGTGCAGTAAAAGCTGTGCATTCCGAGGCTTATGAGTAATGATTGTGGTATATAAAAATATAGAAGCAGAGAAGTGCGTATTTCTCTGCTTTTCTTTTATATACCTTCTTTTATTCTTTCTTCTTTGGTGTAATCGTTCGGATCGAATTGTTTTATTATGCCCCGTGATGTGACTAATTGATATACGAGTATAAGCCATACGGCAAGGCTTGGAATTGCTTTCAGTGAATATCTTTTAAATACATCGTCGTGTATACTCTTCGGGAATATATGGGACGATGTTATCAGTGTCCAGAATATGGTGAATATCAGTAGTCCGGCTATCCATTTGTTTTTCGGGTACTTTTGCAGGCTGTACCAAAAGGCTAAGGCTGTCATGGCAATAATGTATGTCTCTTTTTCGGAGCCGGTGCTGAAAAGGACAATAAAGAATAAGGCGGATGCCAGAATGCCGATTTGGTAGGTCAGGTCGTCGTAACATTTGATCTTTATGTATTGAAGGGCAAATAATACAAGTCCCGGTACAATTATATATAATGGTGATGCGTCCAGAATATTGAAGCATCTTCTTATGAGGCCGATAGCGGATATGTCCTGTGAAAAATTGGTTATATTCATTACATTTTTAGCAGATAGAGCGTGGAGCCAGTCTTGATAGCTCTGTACGACAAATCCAGGGGAAGATATCGACATTGGCAGGGCAAAGAATATGGCAGCCCAGACTACCATGTATATTATAAGCTTCCCTTTGTGTTTTGAGAAAAAGAATAAACTCAATCCCACTATGCCATATAGTTTTATAAAAGTGCCGAGCATAATAAAACATGCAGCCCAGAAATCTTTCTCTTTCCGTATGCAAATAAAGCTGCCGATAACTAACGCGGCAATCAGGCCGTTTGTCTGGCTGTTCATTACGCAGGTGTAGAGGTCTACTCCTATTATGTAGAAAAACAGGTATTTTCTTCTCCAGGCGATTGGCAGATAGTAAACGGCAAAGAACAGGGTCAGGCTCATTGCTACATCCCAGAGTAATATCCCGAGCCTGTCGGGCAGGAGTGCAAACGGCGCTATAATCACAGTAAAGACAGGGCCGTAATAAAACATGTCGTGATGCTCGGCCGGATAGGGTGCGTATATATTGACCTGTTCAAGAGCATGATAGAATGAACCACTGAATATTTTATAATTATTATGGATGCGGCTGGCCTTCAGTGCACCTATTACGGGAATGAGAGTCCATACAAAAAGAAGAAATCTTTTGTCGGAAAATATAGGTTTTCTGAAAAAATTAACAATAGATCTCATGGTTCTATCCGTTATTATCCGATAATTAAAATGGTAGTCTGTGCGTTTTGTAAAAGGGCAGGCTACACGTTATTCCAGGTTGTTATTTCTTCAAAATCTAAAATCCGGATTTTGAAGGGTACAAAGATGGAAATTTTATATGGAATAAGGAATTATTTTCTTAACATTTCATTCTGAAATATGGACTTTGTGTAAGGTCGTTTTAATGTTGGATATTATAAGGTGTTTAAAAGAAATATTTTGCTCAAATAAATAGTGAAAATATGGATTAAAGGTGTCTAATTTAAGAAAGGGGTGACATTTGTAAATCATTTGGTCTTGCGTTCTGTCTTTATGATTGTTATTTTGAAAATTAACAAGTCAAAAAGATTTTTTATTTTATTAAAAATGAAAAAATGATACAAATTTCTTGCGAAATCGAATAATTTGTACGAAATTTGTGTCTTGAAAATAGAAATAATATAACACTCAAAAAGAGGACGGAATAGAGGATGAAGAAATTGAAATTTACCAAAATGCAGGGTGCCGGCAATGACTATATTTATGTGAATGGATTTACTCAGCAAATAGAGAATCCTTCTGAGTTAGCAGTCCGCTTGAGTAACCGTCACTTTGGTATTGGTTCCGATGGGTTAGTACTGATATTGCCCTCAGATATATGCGATTTTAGAATGCAGATGTTCAATTCTGATGGTTCGGAAGCTGAGATGTGCGGTAATGCTTCGCGCTGTGTAGGTAAATATGTGTATGATAACGGGCTGACCGATAAAAAAGAAATAACGCTGGAGACCAAAGCCGGTGTGAAATATATCACATTAAAAGATGGGGATGCTATTGCACGTAAAGTGACAGTGGATATGGGTGAACCTATACTCGCTCCTACTTTAATTCCTGTACAGGTGGCAGAGGAGCCTGTATTGGAATACCCTTTGGATATAGATGGTAAGATATGGAAGATATCGTGTGTGTCGATGGGAAATCCACACGCAGTGGTATTTATGAAAGGAATTAAAGATTTGGATTTGCCTGTATTGGGCCCTAAATTCGAAACGAATCCTATTTTCCCGCGCAAGACAAATACGGAATTTATCGAAGTGGTAGATCGCAATACTTTAAATATGCGTGTTTGGGAGCGTGGAGCAGGGGAGACGTTGGCTTGCGGGACCGGAGCATGTGCTGCCGCTGTAGCTGCTGTATTGAATAATCATTGCGACAGGGATATAACGATACATTTGCTGGGTGGTGATCTCAAAATAGAGTGGGATGTCCTTAATAACCATGTATATATGACAGGTGAAGCTGTTACAGTATTCGAAGGTGAATTAATTGGCTAATGTGCCGATATGTGAAATAAGTAGTAAATTGAGAAGAAACGAATTAATAAAATAGACAGACCGATCTTGTACGTCGCATTGCGAAACTGGCACATCGGTATATTGTCCATCATCAAATTAGGAAAATGATATTAATAAACGAAAATTATACAAAGCTCCCGGGAAGCTACCTATTCTCGGATATTGCACGCAAAGTAAACGAATTTAAAACTGCACACCCCGACGCAACTATTATCCGTCTGGGTATTGGAGATGTGACAAAACCTCTTCCGCAGGCTTCGATAGAAGCGATGCACAAAGCTGTGGACGAGATGGCCCATGCAGCTACCTTCAGGGGATATGGTCCGGAGCAGGGTTATGACTTCCTTGTAAATACAATTGTAGAAAACGATTATAAGGCACGCGGGCTGGATATTTCGGCAGATGAAGTGTTTGTCAGTGACGGTTCTAAGAGTGATACAGGTAATATAGGAGATATTCTCGGACTTGATAATATTGTTGCCATTACTGATCCTGTTTATCCTGTTTATGTGGACACTAATGTGATGGCTGGTCGTGCCGGTGATTTGCTAGACAATGGCAAATGGAGTAAGGTTGTATATCTTCCATGTACTGCGGAGAACGACTTTGTGCCTTCGTTGCCAACCGAAAAAGTAGATATAATCTATTTGTGTTATCCGAATAATCCGACAGGTACGACTTTGACAAAAGATCAGTTGAAGATATGGGTAGATTATGCCTTAAAGAACAAAGCGCTTATTCTTTTCGATAGTGCTTATGAAGCATTTATCACCGAAAGTGATGTTCCTCACAGTATCTACGAGATAGAAGGAGCAAAAGAAGTCGCTATTGAATTTCGCAGCTTCTCTAAAACTGCAGGGTTTACCGGTACGCGTTGTGCATACACCGTAGTGCCAAAAGCGCTGATGGGGTATACTAAATCCGGAGAGAAGGTGTCATTGAATAAATTGTGGAACAGACGGCATACTACCAAATTTAATGGTGTACCGTATATTATACAACGTGCTGCCGAAGCCTGTTATTCTGTCGAGGGTAAAAAGCAGGTGAAGGAGACGATCGGTTATTACCTGAATAATGCTAAGATTATCCGTGAAGGGCTTAGTGCGCAAGGTCTGAAAGTTTATGGAGGAGTTAATTCTCCATACATTTGGGTGAAAACCCCTAGCGGTATGACTTCGTGGGGATTTTTCGACTATCTGCTCAATGAGTTGAATGTCGTAGGTACTCCCGGAGTTGGATTTGGTCCAAGTGGAGAAGGGTATCTGCGGTTGACGGCGTTCGGTACGTTAGAGAATACAAAAGAGGCGGTAAGCCGTCTCAGGAAGATATCTATTTAATAATAATATTCTGTATTTTATTGGTATACAAAATATTGAAATCTTGAAACATGAATTGAAAATCGGCGTAGGCCAAATTTTGAAATAAAATCTATATAACTCAATAAAAACAAGTTTATGACAAAGTTACGTTTTAGAGCAGTAGCGATGGCCTCGGAAAGAAAACCGGTAGAGGTGCGAAAACCGGAAAAGAAGACATCGGAATATTATGGAGAGAAAGTGTTTAATCGTAAAGCTATGACCAAATATCTTTCGAAAGAAACTTTCAAAGCGCTGAATAATGCTATCGATAAAGGAGGTTCTGTAAATCGTAACCTAGCTGAGCACGTAGCTGCAGGTATGCGTATGTGGGCTTTGGAAAATGGTGTGACTCACTATACACACTGGTTTCATCCGTTGACGGACGGAACTGCCGAAAAACATGACGCTTTTGTAGAACATGACGGACAGGGCGGCCTGATAGAAGAATTTGAAGGAAAGCTTCTGGCGCAACAGGAACCGGATGCGTCCAGTTTCCCATCGGGAGGTCTTCGCAATACATTCGAGGCTCGCGGATACTCGGCATGGGATCCGTCTTCTCCTGCATTTATTGTTGGCAATACATTGTGTATCCCTACTATATTTATCTCTTACACTGGTGAGGCACTCGACTATAAAACTCCATTGCTGAAAGCACTGGCGGCAGTAGATAAGGCTGCGACCGAAGTGGTTCACTATTTTAATAAAGATGTAAAGAAAGTACAATCCAATCTGGGTTGGGAACAAGAATACTTCCTTGTAGATGAAGATCTTTTCATGGCTCGCCCCGATCTGGCTCTGACAGGAAGAACGTTGATGAGTCACGAGAGCGCTAAAAATCAACAGTTGGAAGATCACTATTTCGGTTCTATAC
Source organism: Dysgonomonas sp. GY75 (assembly GCF_015234155.1). Lineage (NCBI taxonomy): Bacteria > Pseudomonadati > Bacteroidota > Bacteroidia > Bacteroidales > Dysgonomonadaceae > Dysgonomonas > Dysgonomonas sp. GY75. The sequence continues at coordinate 184,574 of NZ_JADCLQ010000012.1, read as the reverse complement.
CTGAGCGTGTACAACGCTTTATGGAGGAGCTGGAGTATGAGTCTTATGCTTTGGGTATTCCTGTAAAGACCCGCCACAACGAGGTTGCGCCTAACCAGTTTGAGTTGGCTCCTATATATGAAGAGTGTAATCTGGCCGTAGACCATAACCTGCTGGTGATGTCGGTGATGGATAAGGTAGCGCGTAAACATTCATTCCGTATATTGTTCCACGAAAAACCGTTCAAGGGAATCAATGGTTCGGGTAAGCATAATAACTGGTCGCTAAGTACCGATACAGGTATCAACCTGCTGTCTCCGGGTAAAGATCAGGTGGAAAACCTGCGCTTCATCACTTTTGTGGCGAATATTCTTGCGGCAGTGCATAAAAATAACGGATTGCTGAAAGCATCTATATCTTCTGCTACAAATGCTCACCGTTTAGGTGCAAATGAAGCGCCTCCCGCTATTATATCCGTTTTCCTTGGCTCACAGGTAAGCGATATACTCGATAAGTTTGAGAAGAGCGCGGTTAAAGACGCCATTGTGGTTGACAGCAAAAAGCAAATCAGCCTTGGTGTAGGGCAGATTCCTGAAATCCTTCTAGATAATACCGACCGTAACCGTACATCTCCGTTTGCCTTTACAGGTAACCGTTTCGAATTCCGTGCAGTAGGTTCATCGGCAAACTGTGCTTCTGCTATGACGGCGTTGAATGCTTCTGTTGCCGAGCAACTTCGACTGTTTAAAGAAGAAGTGGATGGCCTTATATCTAAAGGTAAATCTAAAGAAGAAGCCTTGTATGAAGTATTGAAGAAATACATCAAAGAATCACGTCCTATCCGTTTCAATGGAAATGGTTATAGTGATGAGTGGAAGGCTGAAGCTAAGAAACGTAAGTTGGATTGCGAAACCAGCGTTCCTGTGATTTATGATGCGTATACATCGAAACAAAGTATCAAAACGTTTACAGGTATCCTTTCGGAAGTAGAATTGCATGCCCGTAACGAAGTGAAATGGGAAACTTATACTAAGAAAATTCAGATAGAATCACGTGTACTCGGAGATTTGGCTTTGAATCACATTATTCCTGTGGCAATCTCTTACCAATCTATTTTGCTGACTAATGTATCGAAACTGAAAGAAGTCTCAGATGATTATAAGACATTGGGAGCAGAGCAATTGAGGTTGATCGAAAAAGTTTCTACTCATGTGAATGCAATAAATGCTAAGGTACACGAAATGATAGACGCTCGTAAGATTGCGAATAATATCGAGAGTGAACGCGAAAAAGCTATCGCATACCACGATAATGTGGCACCTTACCTGGACGAGATCCGTTATCATGTCGATAAGCTGGAGCTGATCGTAGATAACGAAATGTGGCCATTGGCTAAATATAGAGAGTTACTTTTTATTCGCTAATCGCTTTTATTATAATGAAAAATCCCGGCTTCGTAAGAGGCTGGGATTCTTTTTATTTATATCCGTTCTATTTCCTTATCCACACTGCTGTAATATCGCCAAATACAAGTTTATGGTATTCCTTGCCATTTCCGTCTTTCTTTCCTTTTTCTACAAACTCTTTTCCTTTTTCAGAATAGAAGTCTTTCGGATTGGTCTCCGTGATTTCCACCAGTTTACATTCTATTATTAGCTTGGCTTCTTTGTATGTGATATTGCCTGATGGAGTTTTCACATAGGTCAATGTTGTTTCTTTCATCTTGTCGGAGCTTCTTCCGCTCTTGCTGCCGAATGCTATCACTTGATCTTTGAACTGATCGGGGAAGTATGTCATGGTATAACTCTGTTCTTTCTTTATAAATTCCAGTGTGTAACGGCTTGCATTCAGGAAGCACCAGGTAACTGGCACTTCGAATAGTTGTCCCCAGCCACCCCAGCTTGCAGTCATCGAGTTGTAGAGAGAATCGGAGCCGGCTGTAATCACCGAATAATCTTTACCTACTAGTTTGAATACATTTTCAGTCAACTCGGTAGGCTCTACTTTTCTGAACAAATCGTCGAAAGATTTGTCTTTTACATCCGCGTAGGTTATAACATCAGTTGAATCTGTAGTTGATTTTTCTGAAGATGTGGTGTCTTTGTGTGCCCCTCCACATGAAAACAAGAATGTTGTCATGATGATTGCTGACAGGAATTTTTTCATAATTCTTATGTTTTAATTTAATGAGTGATATGTCAAAAGTAATAATTAACAATTATATTATCAGATATTCAGTATAAAAATAATTTTAAATAGATTTTTGTTAAATAAAGCAGTGTTAATCTATTCTTTTTATGTAAAAAATCATTTTTTCGAACAAAAGGAGATTTTATGTGTTGAAAATTTGTATATTTGTCATCTGTCTTAGTTTGGGGCGGAAATCGAATTTTCTATCAATTATATATCAACTAATAACTATGCAGGATTTAAAATCAGCAGTACAGCACGGATTATATGACCCGGCCTATGAGCATGACGCATGCGGGGTAGGGATGGTGCTTCATATGAAGGGTGCTAAATCCCATGCCATCGTTGAGAATGGTCTCCGTGTATTGGAGAACATGACTCACCGTGGGGCAGAAAATGCAGACAACAAAACCGGAGACGGTGCCGGTATTATGTTGCAGATACCACACGAGTTTATACTACTACAAGGGATTCCAGTCCCTGAAAAAGGACATTATGGAACAGGGCTCGTCTTTTTGCCTAAGGGTGAAAAAGAAATGGAGTCTTGCATGATTACCCTTACACAATATATCGACAAGGAAGGATTAAAGCTTCTGGCAGTACGTGATGTACCTGTCAATAGCGATATATTAGGTGAAATGGCTCTTTCGAATGAACCGAATATAAAACAGATATTTGTAGTTGGAGAAGAGGGTATGTCCCAGGACGAACTGGAACACCGGCTCTATATCCTTCGTAAGAAGATAGAGAAGGAGATCTTCAATTCGAAGGTATTCTCTTTAGATACAAAGAAAGCTTTCTATATAGTTAGTTTATCCACAAAGCGTATTATATATAAAGGGATGTTGTCGTCGGAGCAGCTCCGTCATTATTTTCCCGATTTACTGAACCCGCATCTGACAAGTGCTATTGCGCTTGTACACTCGCGTTTCAGCACCAATACATTTCCTACATGGGATTTGGCACACCCTTTCCGTATGGTGGCGCACAATGGGGAGATCAATACAATAAAAGGTAACCGCCTGTGGATGGAAGCCCGCGAAAGTGTGCTAAAATCGGAATTATTAGGTAATATCAGCGATCTATGGCCGATTGTACAGCCGCATATGAGTGATAGCGCTTCATTCGATAATGTACTTGAATTTCTTGTGATGTCCGGGAAATCGCTTCCGCATGCTATGGCTATGATGGTACCGGAATCATGGAATGATAAGAATCCTATTTCGAATGATCTGAAAGCCTTCTATGAATATCATAGTATATTTATGGAGCCGTGGGATGGTCCCGCTACATTGCTGTTTTCTGACGGACGATATGCAGGAGGATTGCTTGACCGCAACGGTCTGCGTCCTGCGCGTTACCTGATGACTCATAGTGGTATTATGGTAGTGGCTTCAGAGATGGGAGTACTTCCGTTCGAACCGTCCGAGATAAAGGAAAAAGGACGCCTTCGTCCGGGTAAGATGCTGATGGTAGATACCGAAGAGGGTACTATACAATATGATGCCGAGCTAAAAGAAAAACTTGCAAAAGCATATCCTTATCGCGATTGGTTGGCAAAGAACCGTATTTCACTCGATGATATTTCTTCAGGAAGGACTCCTAAATATAATGTGGAAGACTATACCAAAATGCTGAAAGTATTCGGCTATTATAAGGAAGATATAGAAAAGATACTGACGCCTATGGCAGCGGAAGGAAAAGAACCTACCGCCTCAATGGGTAACGATGCACCGGTGGCTGTTTTGTCGAACAAGCCGCAACGCCTGTTTACGTACTTCCGTCAGTTGTTTGCGCAGGTAACAAACCCGCCTATCGATCCTATTCGTGAAGAGTTGGTAATGTCATTAGCCGGATATATCGGTTCGCTTCACAAGAATATACTGGAGCCGATGCCGGAACATACAAAGATGGTTGGTCTGTCAAATCCATTCCTTTCCAACAGGGAACTCGACTTGTTGATCCACCTGCAATACAAAGGCTTTAAATGTGAAGTCCTGCCAATGCTTTTTGATCCTAAGCAGGGTGGTGCAGGTCTGGAAAAAGCCATAGATGAACTGTGTAAAAAAGCTGAAAAAGCCGTTGACAACGGTAATAATTATATCATTCTCAGCGACAGGGGCGTTAATCCCGATAATGCGGCTATTCCGTGTCTGCTAGCCGTATCCGCCGTTCATCATTATCTGGTGGAGCGTCGCAAGCGTATGCAGATAGACATTGTGGTGGAATCTGCCGAACCGCGCGAGGTAATGCATTTCGCATTGCTGTTCGGTTACGGGGCAAATGCTGTGAATCCGTATCTGGCACTGGCTGTCATCGAAGAATTGGTGAAGAAGGGGGATATACATCTCGATTTCCATACAGCCATGAAGAATTATGTGAAAGCCATCAACAAAGGTTTGTTGAAAACCATGTCTAAGATGGGTATTTCAACATTGAAAAGCTATATTGGCGCACAGATATTCGAAGCTGTCGGCATCAGTTCGGCAGTAATAGATAAATACTTCAAAGGAACAACATCTAAAATAGAAGGAGTCGATTTGAACGATATCGCCAGTGATACGATAGAAGCCTATTACGAAGCATTCGAGGAAGATTTTACAGACCCTTCATTGATAAGTCAGGGTATTTATGCATGGCGTCGCAATGGTGAATACCATGCATGGAATCCCGAAACGATAATGAATCTCCAGATGTCTACACGTTTGGGAAGTTATAAGAAATTCAGGGAATATACAAATTCGATCGACAAAAAAACGGAGAAGATTTTCCTGCGTGACTTCCTTGATTTTGATTTGGCAAAGAAACCAATCGACATTTCAGAGGTAGAACCTGTATCGGCTATTACCAAGCGTTTTGTAACAGGTGCCATGTCATTCGGTTCTATCAGCCGTGAAGCACATGAAGCTATGGCTGTGGCCATGAATGCTATCGGGGGTAAAAGCAATACCGGAGAGGGAGGTGAACTGCCCGAACGTTTTGCAACAAATGCCCGTTCAGCTATCAAGCAGGTGGCATCCGGCCGTTTCGGGGTAACTACCGAATATCTGGTAAATGCCGACGAACTCCAGATCAAGATAGCACAGGGAGCAAAACCGGGTGAGGGAGGACAACTTCCGGGCTTTAAGGTAGATCAGATTATAGCGAAGACCCGTCACTCGATTCCGGGTATTTCGTTGATATCGCCACCACCGCACCACGATATATACTCTATTGAAGATTTGGCGCAGTTGATTTTCGACCTGAAAAGTGTAAACCCGGTCGCACAGATAAGTGTGAAACTGGTATCCGAAAGCGGAGTGGGAACTGTGGCCGCCGGAGTGGCGAAAGCAAAAGCCGACCGCATTGTCATCAGTGGTTGCGAAGGAGGTACAGGAGCAAGCCCTGCCAGCTCGATCAAGCATGCCGGACTTCCCTTAGAGATTGGTTTGGCTGAGGTGCAGCAGACTTTGGTACTCAACAATCTGCGCGGACAGGTATATTTGCAGACAGACGGTCAGTTGAAGACCGGACACGATATTATTGTAGCTGCTATGTTAGGTGCTGAGGAATTCGGTTTTGCAACCAGCGCACTGATAGTATTAGGATGTATTATGATGCGTAAGTGTCACCTGAATACCTGCCCTGTCGGAGTTGCTACACAGAATGAAGAGTTGCGGAAGAAGTTTATTGGCCGTAGTGAATATCTGATTAACTACTTCAATTTCCTTGCCGAAGAAGTGCGTGAGCATCTGGCATCATTAGGAGTGAAGTCGTTGGATGAGATAGTAGGCCGTGCCGATTTGCTGAAATATGTGAAAAGTGAAGCAAATTCAAAAGTAGAGAAACTGGATTTATCCCGTCTTATCTATTTTCCTGCCGAGACGAAGGAAAATGCAATACACCGTATAAAGAATCAGGAGCATAAACTGGATGATGTACTGGATCTGAAGTTGATTACAACATCACGTCTGGCTATCGATAAGGCTATGCCTGTAGTTATTTCCCATACAATACGAAATACGAATCGTACGGTAGGTGCTATGCTTTCGGGTGAAATAGCTAAGAAATACGGTAACGCCGGACTTCCTTCAGATACTATCCAATGTACATTCCAGGGGGCAGCCGGACAGAGCTTCGGAGCATTTCTTGCTCATGGTGTTACATTCAAACTTGAAGGCGATGCCAATGACTATGTGGGCAAAGGCCTATCGGGAGGTAAGATCATCATTGTACCTCCGGCCGTATCTACTTTCAAGCCCGAAGAAAATATCATTGCCGGTAATACCTTACTGTATGGTGCTACTTCCGGCGAAATATATATCAACGGACGGGTCGGAGAGCGTTTTTGTGTACGCAATAGCGGTGCAACAGCCGTTGTGGAAGGAGCCGGAGACCATTGTTGCGAATATATGACGGGTGGCCGTACGGTAGTGCTTGGAAAGACAGGACGGAATTTCGCGGCGGGTATGAGCGGCGGGGTTGCTTATGTGTATAACATAGACGGCGATTTCGACTACTATTGCAATATGCAGATGGTCGAGCTTACACTGATAGAAGACACTTACGACAGTAAAGAGCTTCGTCAGCTGATCACCAATCATTATGAATATACAAACAGCCCTCTGGCAAAACATATCCTCGACAACTGGAATACAGAGGTAGAGAAATTCATGAAAGTAACCCCTATTGAATACAAGAAAGTGTTACAGGATGAAAAACTGGAAGCTATAAAGAAAAAAATAGCACAAGTAGAATTCGATTATTAATTAGCAAATTAGCGAATTAGCAAATTTGAGAATGTATTTACATTTGCTAATCTGCTAATTTCCGAATTTTCAAATTAGAAAATGGGAAATCCAAAAGCATTTTTAACAGTAAAGAGGAAAGACGCAGGATACCGTCCGGCACAGGAGCGTATCCTCGATTTTGGTGAAGTAGAACAGACCCTAAATACAGAAGACCGCCGCGAACAGGCATCACGTTGTATGGATTGTGGTATCCCGTTTTGTCATTGGGGGTGCCCGCTAGGCAATAAAATGCCCGAATTTCAGGAGTATATATACAGAGGTAACTGGAAGCTGGCGGCAGAAGTACTGATGCAGACAAACGACTTTCCTGAGTTTACAGGACGTATTTGTCCCGCACCTTGTGAGAAATCGTGTGTACTGTCGATACACCGTGCTCCTGTAACAATTCGTGAGAATGAGGCATCTGCATTGGAACACGCTTTCAATGAAGGTTTTATTCAGCCTAAAATACCTGCACACCGTACAGGGAAAAAAGTGGCCGTGATAGGTTCGGGGCCATCGGGATTGGCTGTGGCAAATCAGCTGAACCAGAAAGGGCATGACGTGACTGTTTATGAGAAAAATTCCAATATAGGAGGCTTGCTCCGTTTCGGTATTCCTGACTTCAAATTGAATAAGAATATTATCGACCGTCGCTTGAAGCTGATGGAAGCCGAAGGTGTGAAGTTTGTAGTAAATACTGAAATAGGTAAAGATGTAAAAGGCAAAGATATTCTGAAAGAATATGATGCAGTCTGTGTTGCTATCGGTTCACAGGTTCCACGCAACCTTCCGGTTGAAGGCCGCGAACTGAAAGGCGTCTACTATGCTATGGAATATCTTACCACTCAAAATAAGATGATTGCAAAGGAAGAAATTCCTGCCGACCAGATTATTGATGCCAAAGGCAAGAATGTTCTTGTCATCGGTGGCGGAGATACAGGTTCTGACTGTATTGGTACTGCAAATCGTCAGGGAGCGGCAAGTGTTATGCAGATCGAAATTTTGCCTAAGCCACCAAAATTAGAAGATATCGACAATCCGTGGCCAATACCATTTCCGGTTGTACTGAAAACTTCTTCATCACACCTTGAAGGCTGTGAGCGTCGCTGGTCGCTGAATACGAAGCGATTTATTGGTGAAGATGGTAAACTAACCGCAGTGGAACTTGTTGAAGTAGCATGGGAACAAGACGAAACTGGCAAACATATAATGAAAGAAGTAGGAGAGCCTGAAATCCATAAGATAGACCTTGTTTTCCTTGCTCTTGGTTTCGTTCATCCTATACAGGAAGGCTTATTGAAAGAGCTTGATATAAAGACCGATGATATTCGCCGTAATGTAGCAACCGATTCTAAAAGAGCAACTAATATAGCCAAAGTATTTGGCGCAGGCGACTGTGTAAGCGGACAATCATTAGTTGTAACGAGTATTGCTTCGGGAAGAAAGACCGCACAACATATCGATGATTATTTGAGTAAATAAAGGTTAATTTTAGTTAACTTTTGTGCTGTCAGATATAGTTATGGTGTTATAACTTTTGCGAAGTTGCATATCTTTATGCAACTTTGGCTTTATAGAATGCATCAATATATCTAGGACACTAATTTTATTAACCAAATAAATTCATTATGAACAAGAAACTTTTATGTTTATTAATGTTTGTCTTTTCATTAGGACTGACTTTTACAGCATGTAGTAGTGACGATGATGATCCGGTGAACCTGACATTGGAAAAAAGCGAAACCAGCGTTGATCAGGGAGCTACTGTGACAGTAAAAATAACTCAGGGTAATGGAGACTACAAAGTAAGCTCTGCAAGTGAAACGACTGCAACCGCTTCGGTAAGTGGCGATGTAATTACTGTATCTGGTGTAGCCGCAGGCGAGACTACTATAACAGTTACCGATAAGGATAAAAAAACAACTACTCTTAAAGTTACAGTTGTCGGTCTTGCTGACCAGGTTGCAGGAACATATAGTGGAACACTTTCTGTATTAGGCCAAGATTCTGAAAGTGAAATAACTCTTGAAAAAATCTCAAGTGATAAAGTTAAAGTAAGTCTGAAGAATTTCTCATTTTCTGAGATGGAATTGGGTGATATTATTGTAAGTGATATTCCTCTGACATTAAGTAATGGGAAAGTAATATTAGAAGAAACTTCTACATCTCTAACATTAACAATGATGGGTAATCCGATAGAAGTTGATGTTGCTGTTTCAGGAACTGTCGAAGAAGTATCTATGAACTTGGCTATTGCAGTAACAAAGGTTCCTCTATTAGGAAGCATAGATGTAACTTTCTCAGGTGATAAAAAATAATGACGTCTATTAATTTCTTTATTTAATATACGGAAAGCGGTTTTTGGAAACAAGAGCCGCTTTTTCTATTATATAATACTTACCTTTAGCATGTAAACCAGATTTTATGAAAAGATTTATCCTCTATTCCATACTATCCGTCCTGTTGATTCTGTTGGTTACTTCCTGCGGAACACAAAAAACTCCGGGCGGGCAATTGTATGATCCTAAAGAAGTAGCGGAGCTTTCCAAAAAACTAGGTATACCTCTCAGTAATACAGATAAGGATGATGATAAGAATATGCCGTTGTATGCCGAAGTTTCCCAATGGCTAGGTGTGCCATACCGTAATGCGGGACTGTCACGGAGAGGTCTTGACTGCTCCGGATTTGCATTTCTGATGTATCAGAAAGTATATAGGATGAGGATTCCAAGGTCGACATCGGACCTGTCGGATATGAAGATGCACAAAGTATCTAAAAATAATCTGAAAACGGGTGATCTCGTTTTCTTCGCCACATCTAAGAATTCAAACCGGATCAACCATGTAGGGATTTACCTGAAAAATGGAAGTTTTATACATGCATCAACCTCAAAAGGTGTGATCGTAAGCCATCTTGACGAAGGTTACTATAGTCGCACATGGAAAAAGGCCGGCCGGATAAAATAGTTAAAAGAGTACTTAAATAATTATAAAAAACACAGTTGCTTAGCCTTATATTAAGTTGATTTTCCTACTTTTATCCGATTTAAAATTTAACACCCATGCTTGCACAGAAGAAATTTTTGAGAATATCCATTATGCTATTAGTGTTTTCAATGGGATTTATGCCAATAGCAGCGATAACACCAAAACATTCAAAAACAGGTAAGAAAAAATCAAAAACAAGTGCAATTACTACAAAAAAGGTAAAAGTAGAACAATCAGTCCACAACATAGAAGTTGAAACTACCGATGGCAATATAATTGCGTTGCCTCAGGTGAAGCAGACATTGGAAGACCATTCATCCCTATTCCCTTCGTCAGATAATTTGATGGCTGATGCCAGTCTATCAAGGACGATGGATGCGCTCCAAAAACATATGATAGAAATTAAAGAGATGCAGGAATTGTCATCTCAATTAGGGGTTTCTGTAAAGGATGTATCTTTTCTGCCTTTGTACCGTGAAGCCGCCGATTGGCTGGGTACGCGATACAGAAGAGGGGGGATGAGCCGTAAGGCAGTTGATTGTTCCGGTTTCACCAACATTATTTATAAAAACGTATTCGGGCAGCAGCTGGACAGGGTGAGTACCACTATTGCTAAAAATGTGAAGGAGTCTATCCTTGATAAAGAAGATCTTCTCCCCGGCGATATGGTATTCTTTTCTACTTTCAACAAAAAATATATCAACCATGTGGGTGTGTATCTGGGAGAGGGTAAATTTATCCATGCATCTATAAAATATGGTGTTATAGTAAGCTCTTTGGCCGAAGGTTATTACAGCAGGACTTGGCGTAAAGGCGGAAGAAATTAATATTTAGTTAATATTGACATACGGGAGATATCGAAAGATATCTCTTTTTCTTTTTATGTAAATACTTAAGATGAATTCCGGTTTCATTTCTATCGATAAAATCATTTGGAATCCATTATCATTTATTAGCTTTGTTATTCTTATTCATTCTAAAACTGAAATACATGAATCCTTCGTTCGATATCCTTACCGCTATATATAATGATACCAAAGGGCAGACGTATGATTTTGCTGTTCTTCCGTGGGGAGCAACCGAACCTCACAACTATCATTTACCATATATCACCGATTGTTATCTTGCGCATGGTATATCAGTAGATGCTGTGATAAAGGCATATGATTCGCAAAAGATAAAAGGTATGGTGTTGCCCCCGATTCCGCTGGGTTCACAGAATCCCGGGCAGAGGGAGCTTCCTTTTTGCCTGCATGGCCGGTACGAAACTCAAAAGGGTATACTGACCGATATTGTGGCTTCTCTCGATTGTCAGGGGATATATACGTTGGTTATAGTGAATGGTCATGGCGGCAATAGTTTTAAAAACATGATCCGTGACCTTGCTGTAGATTACCCTCATTTTCTGATTGTGGTCAGTGATTGGTTTGCAGTCTTACCTCAGGCCGGATATTTTGAAGAAAGGGACGACCATGCCGGAGAAATGGAAACTTCGGTAATGATGCATTACTATCCCGAACTTGTGAACTTATCTCTGGCCGGAGACGGGGCTTATACTCCGTTCAAACCGGAAACATTACGTGATGGTACCGGATGGACCCCGCGAAATTGGGCGCAGGTATCATACGATACAGGTATAGGAAATCCTAAGAAGTCTACCGCTGAAAAAGGCAAGGTGTATGCCGGAGCTGTTAGCCAGAAATTGTCGGAACTTTTTGTCGATTTAGTAAAAGGTGAAATATATTGAGTATACTAGTCCTCTTTATTATCCATCAATTTCTGATAAGTACTTAGTGTCTCGTAATAATCGTAGTTCATAATGTCCGATACAACTACCTGCTTTAACTGACTCCATTTCTGGCCTTCACGTTTATATATAAGCATTTCGTACGGTATGGTTACACTATAGTCCCCTTTGTTTGATAAAGTATCAGCGATCAGATATTGAGCAGGTATATAGCGGCCAAACAGGCAGAAGTCTTCAATATCTAAATCTTTTCGTAGTATCTCATCTATATTTTTCGCTGTTTCATCATCATAGAAGAGATTTCCTTGCGAATCTTTAATCAGTTGTATATTATTCTTTTTCTCAAAATCTTTATATTTTAATACGCCTTCATCTGTTTTCGGTACATACAGGATTGAATATTGACCTTTACCCTCTATTGTGTAGACTGCTGAAGGAATCTCCATCATCAGGTCTATCAACAGACTCTTATTCAGATCGAAATTATTAATGATTTCCTCATGGTTGAAGCCCTGTTCTGCAACTGCGGACTCCGTATTCTCTTTATTTTTATTATTACATGATATCAAGCCGATAGCCAGAGATATAATAAAAGTAAATTTAAATAACTTCATATATATTGTATTCGAATTTTTATTGATTTCAAATTTCCACAGTCTTCTCCAGAGTAAGATAACAAATATAGCCTTTTACATCCGTATATCCCATTTTTTTTATCTGTTCTACATAATATTTTACCTGGCGGATGTATCTTTTATCCTCTTTTTCGCCAAACTTATAATCAATGACAACGACTTCGCTACCTTTTATCATTACACGGTCGGGGCGGCTAAATGTTCCTCTTGGTTGCAATATCTGCACCTCGTTCAGCACTTTATATTCGCCGGAATACCAGGCGGAAACTGTTGGGTCGGACAGGTAATTGTGAAGTAATTCAATTACCGATTTTTTTTGTTCCAGAGTTATATCGCCCGAAATATGATATTCTTCCACTGCATTTTCAATATCTTCTATAGTTTGCACATTACTCACTATCTCATGCATCAGGGTACCATAGTCGCGTTGTCCCGAATCGGAAAAATAATACTTGTTTTTTAATAGCAGTTTTACCCGCTCGTCATACGGTGTACCGGATAAGGTATCTATATTTACTTCCTCGACAAGAGACTTTTTCTCTTTTTTTACGGGAGAATACGCTTTATTTATTTCAAATATACCTTTTTCTTCATTCAGATATTGAGGCAAGTCGATATATGCCGGCTTATCAGATAACAGGGTAGGAGATGTGTTTACACAAGCCCATAGTAAAGAAGATATATTGCTTACCTCATCTTTTTTCGGGCGCGGAGCAAAAACGATCAGTTCATTTTCGGCACGGGTGAAAGCCACATACAACACATTTATATTGTCGATAAATGCGTGTAGGCGTTCATCGAAATATTCATAGTCGAAGATTGTATTTTTCAGTTTCTGCGAATACTTTACGGGTACGAGGTGTAGCCGGTTGAATGGCTCGGCTAGTGGATGGCACCACAATATAGTTGTCAGCTTATGATCTATCTCCCAATTGCAAAAAGGAATGAGTACTACTTTAAATTCCAGTCCTTTCGACTTGTGTATGGTCATGATACGTATAGCATCCTGTCCGTCGGGAGTAAATATAGTCTTGCTTACACCTGTTTCGTCCCACCATTTAAGGAATGCGTCAAGGTCTGACGAGTTGCGGATTGTGAAATCAAGCACCATATCGAGGAATGACTGTATATAAATCTGTTCGTTGTCTTCCATTGCGCTGCGGAACAATTCAAACATCTCCTCCGTCATTTCATATAGAGGCAGTTCCCTGATGCGGTTCAGTTTGTCTCTGACCTCTTCGGGCAAATCATCCTTTGCCGAAAAATATTTCTGTAAAGCCTCTTCTGCACTCAACTGGTTGCTATACTTGAAATATTCGTAAACGGCCAGAACTTTCAGAGAATTATCCAGAGGGTTATGGAGGTATTTCAGCAGGGCGATAATCAGCTTTATACTTTTGGAGTTTCCAACAAACAACGCTTCATCGGAAATGATATCGTACCGGTATTTTGCATCCCTGTGTTCGCTTTTATATTCCAGCAGGCGGTTGGCTACATCTGCACCCTCCTTTTTTGTGCGAACGAGGATCGCGATATCTTTCAGCTTATAGCCCCTGTCCTGGAGGCTTTCTATTTGTTCCGGTAACTGTTCCAGTGCATAATCCTGCCATACATGTTCATCGGTATCTATAAACTCTACTTTGACATGCCCTTCGTTGCTTTTATGGCTCTCCGGTATTTCCTGGTATAATTCGTTATATGCTTTGGTTATACGGGAAAAAAAAGGCTGTAAGCGCTTATCATCGGTATCTTGCAGTGGCTTGTTGTATGTATCTTGCAACAGATTTGCTCCGATGGTAAAAATGGCATTGTTGAACGCTATTACATTGTACGAACTACGCCAGTTAGTTCCGAGTGTTTCATGATTGATGCCCTCATTAGCGAAATCTTTGTCGAGCTGTTCGTCCAACAGCTTCCAGTCCGAATTCCGCCAGCGGTAGATACTCTGCTTTACATCCCCTACAATGAAATTCTTATTACCTCCGCTCAGGCTGTCACGCACCAGCGGCAGGAAGTTCTGCCATTGCATACCTGATGTATCCTGAAACTCGTCTATCATATAGTTATTGACGCGCAGTCCTACTTTTTCGTAGATAAACGGTGATTCATTTCCCTCTATGATACGGCTAAGTAATTCGGTAGTATCCGAAATTAGCATGACGTTGTTTTCCGCAGCATACTCCCGTATTTTTTTATCCACATCACCCAGTATTCCAAGCGTGAAGAAATAGCGGTTTATTTCGTATGCCGTCTGATAGGTACGTGAATTGTCGTAATGACTTATTATATTGCAAACGCAAACGTTCAGTTCCGGATATGCGCCTTCTATTTTGCTTCTGATCTCCGCTCCGGTTTTTGCCGTGCACCAGCCGGATACTTCATCGGCCATCGTGCGGAAGGTATTAGTAGGTTCCTCTATCGTGCCGTTAGCCCATTTCAGGAATGAGAAGAAGGGAGAACGCGACCCTCCTTTAAAATCTTCCGGTTTCAGTCCGTAGCGGGTCATTATATTCAGTGCTTTTTCGCCTGTCTCCTGTGAAGTCTTTTCAAAGGTTTGGATGATGGCGAAAAGCATCTCCTTGTAGTCTGCCATCAGCTGCTTGTCGGAGATGTTTTCCTGTACCTGATTGCTGTATGTTTTAAAACTTTCTTTGAATATCTCTTTCGACAGGGATTGTATGTCGTTGCGGATATTCCATGTTTCACCATTCTCCACTTTTTCTTCCGAAAAACGAATGAGCCAGTCCAGCAGTAGTTTGTTGTCTTTGCTTTCCAGATCGTAAAGCATGGAGTCGATGGCTTCACCCAATATTTTGTCGGTATCCAGTTCCACGTTGTATCCTCCGCCCAATCCTATTTCGCGGGTAAAGGCTCGCATGGTTTGCTGGAAAAACTTGTCGATGGTACTTACCGAAAAGGCTGAATAGTCGTGCAGGATACGTACAAGGACATTATATGCTTCTTTTCTCAGCTGCTCTTCGCTGAAGCTGTACTCATCGGTTAATAGTCCGATGTAGTCGGAATCACGGCCTAGTGCCAGATTTGCCAGTTCGGCGATGATACGCCTTTTCATCTCGTCCGTAGCCTTATTGGTGAAGGTTACAGCCAATATGTGCCGGTAGGCAAAGGGCGATGAAAATAACAGGCACAGATACTCGGCGGTCAGGCGGTGAGTTTTTCCCGAGCCTGCCGACGCTTTATATACATGCAGATTTATTTCATCGTCAAATAATGCGTGCTTTGGCATATCCTTCCTTTTGCAGGAGTTCCAATATTTTGTTTCTGAAATCGCCTTGTATGATGATCTCACCGTCTTTAGCAGAGCCTCCGACGCCACATTTTACTTTCAGCAACTTACCCAATGCTTCCATGTCTTCGGTAGTGCCGATAAATCCGGTAATCAGGGTGACCGCTTTTCCTTTGCGGTTTCGTTTATCCAAAGAAATGCGCAATGCCTGCTTTTCTTTTGGCAAAGTATCCTGCTCTTCTTCGCCTTCTTTTTCATATTTAAAGTCCGGATTGGTAGAATATACCACATTCAGACGGTCTTTCCAGTCGCTCATAAGTAGGTAATTAACAATTAATAATTAACAGTTAATAATTGAAAATATCATCTCGTTGTTAATTATTAATTCTTCATTCTTAATTATTCTCACTCTTTTAATCTTCTGAAACTTGCGTCAAAATTAGCCCTGTCGAAATTTTCGTATCTCGGGCTTGTAGGCTTGTAGTCGTCGTTGTCCCACAAAGTACTTGTCAGCATCAGGTCGGCACTATAGCGATTACATGCGATAGGCACATTATGTACGCGACACTGACGAAGCAACATCATAATATCTGCCTCATGTGGTTGCGGGTTCAGGTCGTCGATAAGGAAAATAGCCATATCCACTTCGTGCCGGACAACCATAGCGGCTATTTCCGCATCTCCACCCATAGGTCCTGAGTTCATACGTGTTATCTCCGCATTTATTCCTTTTTCTTCGAACGCCTCTTTTATCAGGGTTCCGGTGGTTCCGGTACATACCAGATGATGTTTTGCCAAAAAATCGGAGTTGTAATAACACCATTCTACCATGTCTGCTTTGCGGTGATCGTGCGCTACCAGAGCTATTGTCAGTCTTTTATTCATATTCATTATTTTTTTAGATTGTGAAATGATTATACTATCACAAAGTTTTATTATTAATTATTCCAAAGATAAGACATTTCTGTGTCTTTTTAGCTAAGGATCGGTTAAGTAAAGAAAGATAAGTCACTACATTTTTATTACTACAATAATTATTGCCAACATCTCACAATATTATTTTATGACAAATATAAAAATATATATTAGTTAAACATTCAACTAATTATTTTGTTATATCTTTGCATACGAAAAAACTGAAGAGATATGATGCAAACATTTGTACAGACAATATTGCAGACTCAGTCTTTCTACCGTCAGATAATCCATCGAAAAATGCGAGAACATAATATAGATGTAACATTCGAAATGTTGCATATATTAAGGTGTTTGGACAGTGTTGATAGTAAAGTCAATCAACAGGAACTGGCAAATCTGACGTATAAAGACAAATCGAGTCTTTCCTATCTGATAAAGAATATGGAAAAAAGAGGACTGATCTCACGTGAAGAAGATCCGTCCGACAAACGCAACAAACTTGTGGTATTAACGGCTAACGGGGAAAAAATGCATACAGAAATCAGGGAGATAATAGAAGACGTATATACGAAACTGGAAGAAAATGTTAATTCACGGCATATTCAGCTATGCATAGAATATATGAAGGAATTTACGGATATTAATAAGGAAAGTTAAGTGAAAACAACACTATACATATTACTGGCTACATTAATATACACATCATCGCTTACTGCACAGAATACATACAGGCTTACGGTAAACGAATTATTTGAACGCGGGTTGCAAAACAGCATAGCAATACAATCATCTGTGATAAAAACACAGATATCGGAAGATAAGGTAGGCTTGGCAAAGAATAAACGATTGCCCGATATTTCGGTTAGCGGCCTGTTCGGTTATGTGGGTACGCCAACCATCCTCGATAGAGACTTATCATTCCTGAAGCACTCCGACACTCCCGACTGGAAGCAGAATTATCAGGTGGCGGCAACTCAGCCCATATATCAGGGTGGACGGATAAAGAACAGCATAGAGAAAGCGGAATTGGAAAAAGAGATAGCTCAATTATCCTTACAAAAGGATAAATCGGAGCTGAAACTCTGGTTAATAGGTAAGTACCTCGATTTATTTAATTTATATAAAGAACGGGAAGTATATGCCAAGAATATTGAAGAGGCTCAGATCCGTCTGCGGGACATTGAGAAAATGAAAGAGGAGGGGATGATTACGACAAACGATGTTTTGCGTAGCCAACTGCTTCTCACAAATTATGAATTATCGTATAAAGAAACGGAGAATAATATCACCCTTACCTCCCAGCAACTAGACATTGTAATGGGAATGGATGAAAATACAATTCTTGAACCGGGTCAGAACCTGCTGTTATTCCAACTTGATATACAGCAGGAAAACGACTATATATATCGGGCTTACGCACAATATCCGGATATGAAAATTATGGAAAAGAATATTGCTTTAGCTCAAAATAACCTGAAACTGACAAAGGCCGATTACTTGCCTGTATTATCATTACAGGCGAGCAATACACTGGCCCGCCCCATTCCGAATGTCTCACCTGCTCAGGACTTATATCTGAATGCGTGGGGTGTGACGCTGAATCTGTCGTACCACATTTCTTCATTATTCGACAGGAAACATGCCACCAATGCGGCAAAAAGCCAGATACACCTGCAGGAACTTGCACAGGAACAGCAAAGGCAAAACATCCGTACAGGCGTGAAAGCAGCATTTGTAAAACATCAGGAGGCACTGGACAGAATAAAAACATTGGAAAAATCTGTGGAGCAATCGAATGAAAACTACCGGATAGTAAAAAACAGATACTTCAACCAGCTGGCTATACTGACCGATTTGCTGGATGCAAATACAGTACAGTTGAATTCGGAGTTACAACTTACTACTGCAAAAACAAACGCGATATATACATACTATCAATTACAAAAAGTTAGCGGAAACCTATAAGGTCGCGGACCTATTTATTACTTTGGTAAGTGAAATAACCAGAGTTTGTTATATTTTATAAATATATGATTAAATCCTTTCAGTTACTTAATTATGGATACAGATAAATCGAACTTAGCTGGCAGAAAAGACGAAAAAGAAGCCTATCGTAAACTGAAAAAGAAGCGCATACGCAATATTATACTCAATATCATCAGTATATTATTAGCGTTGGGCGGTATCGCGTGGGGAGTGAACTTCTTCATCCGTTACTATCGCTACGAAATAACAAACGATGCAACAATAGAGCAATATATAACACCTATCAACTCACGTGTATCGGGTTATATAAAAGAAGTGCGATTTACCGAACACCAGTGGGTAAATGCGGGAGATACCCTATTGATAATAGACGACAGGGAATTTAAAATAAAAGAGATGGATGCCGAAGCCGCACTGATGGATGCCAAGAGTTCTTCATCTGTACTTTCGTTAAATATAATTACCACATCTGCAAATGTTACTGTTTCGGAAGCAAATATAGAGGAAGCAAAAGCGCGCCTATGGAAAGCCGAGCAGGATCTGAAACGTTATAAGAATCTACTGGATGCCGAATCGGTTTCCCGGCAACAGTACGACCAGATAAAAAGTGAATATGATGCTCAAAGCGCGCATTATAACGCTTTGCTCCGGCAGAAAGAATCCCTGAGGTCGACATCTGCCGAAGCCGCAAAAAAACAGGGGAATGCGGAGGCCACAATCCTCCGCCGCGAAGCAGATCTGGAAATGGCTAAGCTAAATCTGTCATATACTTCTATTATTGCCCCGTATAGTGGTTATGTAGGCCGTCGCACCCTTGAATCCGGACAACTGGTTCAGGCCGGACAAACAATAACCAACCTGATCAAAAACGATAATAAATGGATTATAGCCAACTACCGCGAAAAACAGATTGAAAATATTTACATCGGGCAGAAAGTAAATATAAAGGTAGATGCTATAAGCGGTAAGACATTTACAGGAACGATAACAGCGATATCCGAAGCTACGGGATCCAAATACTCAATGCTGCCGACCGATAACTCCGCCGGAAACTTTGTGAAAATACAGCAACGGATACCTGTCCGTATCGATTTTGAAGGTATATCGCCCGAAGATATGCAGAAGTTGCGTGCGGGAATGATGGTGGTTACCGAGGCGATAAAAGAATGAGGAGTTAATTAAGAATGAAAAATTAAGAATTAAGAGTGGCGTAAGCGGCTTGTAGCTTGTAATTTCCCGAAGGGGAAAGTAACTCGTAACTAATATAAAAATGATAATTCCTGTAATACGCACAACGACAATCAGCCCTTTCAGAAGCTGGGTTCCGAACTGGCTCAAGGTGGTTGTTGCCCTGACTATACTTATTCCTGTATTACTGGTCAACGGTGCATACACAGGCAGTAATATAGACATATCCAGTTATCTTGGTGTAATATCCGAGGATATCAACATGGCTTATTATGCGTCATCGGTCGGTATGGCCGTTGCATATCTGGTTATACCGAAAATAAAACCTTTGGCTACAGCCAAAACAATTATTCTAGTGGTACTTTTATTCCAAGTATTACTCAGCCTGATATGTGCCGAAACAGACTACATAGAAGTAATCATCGTTTGCAGCTTCTTTATCGGTTATTTCAAGGCTTTTTCGATGATTGAGACTATCAACATATTGATGCCGGCATTAAGCCCGAGCGGAACACGTAACGAGTTCTATGCAAAGTTTTATCCTATTACATTGATATGTGGACAATTGTCTTTAGTCCTCACAGCCGAGCTGGCTTACCTGTATAACTGGCAGTATATGTATTATTTTATGATACTGATGTTGCTGGTCGCCATTATTGCAGTGGTTGTATGCATGTCGTTTGCCCGCAGACTGGTGCGTATTCCTTTCAGGGATATAGACTGGCTGAGTTTTTTCCTTGTATCAGTCTGTTTTATGGCTATTGTATATGTGGCAACATATGGAAAAACGAAAGACTGGTTTTCTTCAACCAGTATCATAATAGCAACAATACTGATTCCGCTGACAGGCTGGATGTTTATACGCCGCCAGTTTTCCGATGCTCCGTTTCTGGATATGAGTGTGCTGAAAAACCGTAATTCGGTAACGGTATATCTCCTTTCTTTCGTACTGATGTTTTACGCATCATTCAGTATACTGATATCTTCTTATACTACCAATGTACTGAGACTGGACAGTACGCATATGAATGAACTGTATTTGTATATGATTCCGGGCTTTCTGGTAGGAGGGGTTATATGTTATTACTGGTTTGTAAGAGAAATCCGTATGGCCTGGCTTATCTTTATGGGTTTTGCCTGTTTTACAATTTCACTGGCGCTCCTGTATTTTATGATAACGCCTGCAGGCTTGTACGAAGACCTTTATCTGCTGATGTTTCTCAGGGGTGTAGGTATGTTGGTGCTGTTTGTGGCATTTGCTATTTATGGCATATACGGACTTTCTCCTAAACAGCTTATATATAATGCATTCTTTATGATATCGGCCCGTTCGGCTCTTGCTCCGGCAATCGGCGCATCAGTGCTTACAAACTGGCTGTATCGTTTGCAACAAAAAAATGTCAGTATCCTTTCAGAAGGTGTGGATATGCAGAATGCTTTGGTCGGCAGCCAGTTTACCACATCAGTAAATACTGCATTGTCACAGGGCTGGAGCCTCGAGGACGCGCAACGTATAGCGACTAACGCGTTGTATCAGAAGATACAGATACAAGCGGTAACAGTCAGTATAAAAACTATTGCAGGCTGGATGTTGATTCTGGGTATTTTCCTTTTAGTCTGTATCGTACTTTATTTTCTTCAGTTTAAACCTGTGAGATTGATGAAGATGGGTAACGATATGTCAGGGTAAGCAATTAGAAAATTAGCAAATAAAAAAGCTCCAGTGTTTTACTGGAACTTTTTTCTGTACATTAGCTTATTGTATTGTCAAATTTGCTAATTTCCGAATCTGCTAATTACTTTTTATTCACTCTGAAACGTTCATTTCCGTTCTTAATGAAATCGACGATCTGGCTGGCTGCTGCTATACCTGCATTGGTATTAGCTTCGGCGGTCTGCGCACCCATTTTTTTAGGAGTGGAGAAATACCGTCCTGCAAATTTCTCCGCCATTTCAGCATGGTTGCCCGGCATAATGTCGGTGACATATTTGAAGTCTTTACGATCTTCCATCAGTTTCACGATTTCGGCTTCGTTGATAACTTCCTTACGTGCCGTATTGATGAGTAATGCATTTTTCGGCATCTTACTCAATAGCGTGTAATTGATAGAATTCTTAGTCTCAGCAGTTGCCGGAATATGCAATGAAACAAACTGGCAGGTAGTATAAAGATCTTCGGCTGAAGCCACCGCTTTCACTCCTTCTTTTTCGATAGCTTCCGCAGTCAGGAACGGATCGTATGCATACACTTCCATACCGAAGCCTTTTGCTACGCGCGCCACATTGCGCCCTACATTCCCATATGCGTGAATACCAAGTTTTTTACCCATAAGTTCGGTGCCTGATGTTCCGTTATAGAAGTTACGCACTGCATATACAGCCAGTCCAAGAGCCAACTCTGCTACAGCATTCGCATTCTGTCCCGGAGTGTTCATTACACAAATATTGTTTGCTGTGGCAGCATCCAGTTCAATATTGTCGAAACCTGCACCTGCACGCACAACGATTTTCAGATTTTTTGCTGCATCCAGTACTTCTTTATCGAATATGTCGCTGCGAATAATTGCCGCATCAACATTAGCTACAGCATCCAGTAATTGTTTCTTCTCAGTATATTTCTCAAGTAAAACAAGTTCGAAGCCTGCTTTTTCGATTACATCGCGGATACCGTTTACTGCTTCCGCTGCAAAAGGTTTATCTGTTGCTATTAATACTTTCATGTTTGGAGTTTACTAGTTTTTAGTTTACTGGTTTACTAGCGTCTTCTAGTAGACTTGTAAACTAGAATTCTTGTTTTATTTTGCGATTTGTTTTTCAAATTCTTTCATTGCATCCACTAATGCCTGTACGCCTTCAATCGGCATAGCATTGTATATGGAAGCACGGAAGCCGCCGACAGAACGGTGTCCTTTCAGTTCGTACAATCCTTTCGATTTGGCAAATTCAAGGAATGCAGCTTCATTTCCTTCATATTCCGAAGAAAGAACAAAACATACATTCATCAGTGAACGGTCTTCGATAGCGCAGGTACCTTTAAATACAGGGTTACGGTCTATTTCATTGTAAAGCAATGCTGCTTTTTCCTTATTGCGTTTGTACATGGCTGGTACACCTCCATTAGCTTTCAGCCATCTCAACGTTTGCATAGCTCCGTAAATAGGCACTACCGGAGGAGTATTAAACATAGAACCGTTTTCGATATGTGTGCGGTAATCCAACATTGTCGGTATCGGACGAGTTACTTTTCCCAATAATTCGTCTTTAACAATTACGAATGTTAGTCCGGCAGGGGCAAGGTTCTTTTGTGCGCCGCCATATATTAAACCATATTTGGAAACATTTACAGGACGGGAAAATATGTCGGAAGACATGTCGGCTACCAATGGAACCGGAGAATCCAAGTCTTTATGTAATTCGGTACCAAAGATTGTATTATTGGTAGTAACATGGAAATAATCCGCGTCGGTAGGGATAACATAATCTTTAGGAATATATGTAAAGTTGGCAGGTTTTGATGTTGCCACTTCTACTACTTCACCGAATAATTTAGCTTCTTTCAATGCTTTGCTAGCCCATGTACCTGTATTGAGATAAGCTGCTTTTTTCTCCAGCAGGTTGTATGGTATCATACAGAACTGAAGACTGGCACCTCCGCCGAGGAAGATTACTGAATAACCTGCGGGTACTTCCAATAGTTCTTTGAACAACTCAACAGTTTCGTCCATTACTCCCTGGAAATCTTTCCCACGGTGGCTCACTTCCATCAAAGAGAATGACGACCCGTTGAAATCCAGTATGGCTTTCGCTGTTTCCTCTATTGTTTGCTGAGGAAGAATTGAAGGACCTGCACTAAAATTATATTTCTTCATTGTTATAAAAATTAGGAATTAGTATTCTTCTGCGTTATTTAAATAAAAGTGAATATTTAATTATATATTTTTCTGATTATAAGTGATTTATTGCTATCTTGTCAGCCGGGATCAATAAAAGGCCCGAGGCCTTAAGGCTCTCAAAATTAGTAATTATATCTTAAAACAACATATTTTAAAAGGATTATTCTTACCTTTATTTTGAAGGTGGTGTCAAAATGTTTTTTACAACATATTTAGAATCAATTATTCGATAAAACCACTCTTGTTTTTCATTGTTTTTATATATTTGTAACTGACAAAAAGAAAGTATTCATTATTGAAAACTCAATGCCTAATTTGAAGTATTGTTTAACCTTATTATAAAAAACAGAGTGTCATGGCTGTAATTAAACCGTTCAGGGGAATAAGACCTCCCAAAAGTATTGTAAAGGAAGTAGTTTGCCGTCCTTATGATGTCTTGAGCTCACTCGAGGCCCGTCTCGAAGCCGAAGGCAATGAGAAATCACTGTATCGTATAATTAAGCCTGAGATTGATTTTGAAACAATAATTGACGAGCATCATCAGGACGTTTACAACCGTGCGGTAGAGAACTTTAATAAATTCCAGGAAAAAGGCTGGCTGGTACAAGACCCCGAAGAATACTACTATGTATATGCCCAGACAATGAACGCAAAAACGCAGTATGGGCTTGTTGTTTGCTCCCATGTGGAAGATTACATGAACGACAGGATAAAAAAACACGAATTGACACGCAGGGATAAGGAAGAAGACCGTATGAAGCACGTACGGATAAATAATGCCAATATAGAGCCTGTTTTCTTTGCATATCCGGATAATAATGAACTGGACAATATAGTAAAGAGAATCATTTCAGGTACAGCAGAATACGACTTTATAGCAAGTGACGGTGTGGGGCATCATTTCTGGGTGATAAAAGATAAGAACGATATACAACGGATTACAGAACTCTTTGCCACAATACCTGACCTGTACATAGCTGACGGACATCACCGCTCGGCAGCTGCGGCACTGGTAGGCGCGGAAAAAGCAAAACAGAACCCGGATCATAAGGGGGATGAAGAATATAACTTCTTTATGGCAGTTTGTTTCCCCGATACTCAGTTAAATATAATAGATTATAACCGTCTGGTGAAAGATCTGAACGGATTGTCAACAGGTGAATTCCTAAAAAAGTTGAAAGAACATTTCACTGTGGAAGAAAAAGGTGCGGATATAACACCTCCTACCGGACTGCATAATTTTTCTGTCTACCTCGAAGGTAAATGTTATAGTCTGACTGCTAAAGAAGGCACTTATGACGACAACGACCCTATCGGTGTACTGGATGTGACCATCTCATCAAAATATATCCTGGACGAGATACTGGGGATTAAAGACCTGCGTTCGGATAAGCGTATCGATTTCGTCGGAGGGATCAGGGGATTAGGCGAATTGAAAAAACGTGTCGACAGCGGTGAAATGAAACTGGCGCTCGCTTTATATCCTGTGACCATGAAGCAACTGATGGATATTGCCGATTCCGGAAATATTATGCCGCCGAAAACAACATGGTTCGAACCAAAACTCCGTTCGGGACTGGTGATACACAAACTCGATTAAAAACGTTCAATTATATAATAAAAGCCGATTTTGGATTTCGATTCAACTTCGGCTTTTGTTTTTTTGTTATATAAAAAACTTATATTTGTTATTTCATTAAAAATCCGGATGTATGATAATTAAACATTTCACCGACAACGACCTTTATAAATTCTCCGTAATGCTTGCCATACAGAAACTATATCCGTGGGCGTATGTCAAGTATGCATTTACCAACCGGGGAGGGACACAGTTTCCGGAAGGTTTTGCCGAAAGAATGCGGGAAGAAGTGGCAGCAATGGCCGATCTGAAACTGACGCAGGAAGAAAAGAAATTCGTAAAGACTAAATGCTATTTCTTTGATCCTGTATTTGTCGACTTTCTCGAAGGATTCAGATATAAGCCCGAAGAGGTCACTATCGTACAAGAGGGGGGAGACCTCAGCGTAATTATAGAAGGTTATTGGTATCGTACTGTATTGTGGGAAGTTCCATTGTTAGCTATCATATCCGAGTTGTATTTCAAAATGACCGGAGTTACGCCGGCAACTGTGGAAGAGAAAGCTGTGGTAAAAGCTAAAGCGCTGAGTGGGATAGAAGCCGATTATTCGGAATTCGGTACACGGCGCCGTTTCTCCTTTGAGGTACAGGACAAAGTGGTGGGGGCACTGAAGGCCCATTCGGGAGAATATTTCAAAGGAACAAGTAATGTGTATCTGGCTATGAAATATAATACTACTCCTATCGGTACTATGCCGCATGAATGGTTTATGTATCACGGGGCTATCTATGGATACCGCTCGGCAAATATAAAAGGACTGGAAGCATGGGTGGATGTATATGACGGCAGTCTGGGGATTGCACTTACGGACACATATACGACTGACGCATTCTTTGACTCGTTCAGTCTCAAACACGCAAAACTGTTTGACGGTGTACGCCACGATAGTAGTGATCCCTTGGTGTTTGCAGACAAAGCAATCCAGTTTTATGAGAAAAACCGTATCGACCCAACATCAAAAACCCTCGTATTCAGTGATTCCCTGAATCTGGAATCCGTAAAGGCTATAAAGAATCATGTGGCGGGGCGCATGCATGATACATACGGTATCGGCACATTCTTCTCTAACGATGTAGGAGTAAAACCCCTGAATATAGTAATAAAGCTTACTGATGTGAAAGTGCATAAGAAAGACTCTAATTATTTGAAAGCTGTAAAACTATCAGATGTTGCAGGAAAGCATACAGGAGATGAGAGAGAAATTGATCTGAGTCTCCGTACCATGGGATTGATATAAAGTGTTACATTTCTAAATTTATTTTATCTATACAATGCAGAAAACAAGTGTGTTATATGATAAAATAGTGACAGCGTAAAAAAAACGAAAAAAGTTGTTACTTTTGTTACTTTTTAAAGGTTTTTGTATTGATTATAAGTCTTATAGGTGTTTCGGGTAAATGATAAAAGTGTTACTTTTTTATCCGATATCTTTAGTGTTGATCGTTCTATATGGCTTTAATCTCGCGTAATTCGTAAATAAGTATGCAAATCCTGAAATCTAAAATATGATAAATAATATTGGTGAAAAAATATTGGCAGGTGTATCATTTTCTACATGTGTGATACTTCCTGTTTTCACACAAAATACATCAAAGAATCCGAATGTCATTATTATAATGGCAGACCAGTTGCGTGCAGATTTGTTGCAGCGGGAAGGATACCCGCTGAATACAATGCCTTTTGCCGATAAACTGGCAAAAGAGGGAGCATGGTTCGACCGCGCATACACATCCGCGCCGGCCAGTGGTCCTGCACGTGTGTCTATGCTGACCGGGCGTTTTCCCGGTTCTACTCATGTAAGGTCCAATCATAATATTAAAGATGCTTATTATACGAAAGACCTTTTCGATGTGGCAAGAGAGAAAGGATATGCGACTGCTATGATTGGTAAAAACCATTCGCATCTGACTCCTGAGCGTGTAGATTATTGGAGTCCGTACGATCATGGAGGACAGCCGTCGAATAATAAAAGTAAGATAGGCGAAGCATTCGATAAATTTCTGGGAACACTGGATATGTATGCCAGTATGACTCCTTCGCCCTATGGCCCCGAAGGGCAGTTGCCTTACCGTATGGTAGATGATGCTTCCCAATGGATAGATTCTCAGGGAGAGAAGCCTTTTCTGATGTGGTTTTCGATAGCAGAGCCGCACAATCCTTATCAGGTCTGTGAACCTTATTATTCAATGTTTCCACCGGAATCACTTCCTCAAATGGGAAGTTCAGCTAAAGATCAGGAAACGAAAGGAGCCGAATATCAGCTTCTTGCCGAAATGATGGGGCAGGGGCACATCGGATATCAGCAGAATCTGCAACGCTTACGCTCTATTTATCATGGAATGTTGCGTATGATAGATGATCAGTTGGCTCGTTTTGTGAGTAACTTGAAAGCGAAAGGAGTTTATGATAACACGATCATTATATTCGTTGCAGATCATGGAGATTATGTAGGAGAGTATGGATTGATGAAAAAGGGTGTAGGTATGGATGATGCCATCACCCGTATACCAATGCAGTGGACCGGGCCGGGGATAAAAGCCTCCGCAATGCCACAGAAATCGCATATCAGCCTGATAGATATATTTCCTACCGTATGTGAAGTTATCGGTGCAGATATTCCGGTGGGAGTGCAGGGACGCAGCCTGTGGCCGATGTTGCAGGGAAAAGAGTTTCCTGAGAAGGAATTTGCAAGTGTGATGGCTCAGGATGGATTCGGCGGTATGTATTATACCAAAGCTGATGCAACTGATTATAAAGAGGAGGGAGCTGTGGGTAAAAAAGGCTTATTCTTTGATGAACTGAATACATGGACACAGAGTGGGACCATGCGTATGCTTCGCAAAGGAGACTGGAAACTGGTATATGATATGGATGGTAACGGCCGGCTTTATAATCTGAAAAATGATCCGTCTGAATTGAATAACCTGTTTAGGGATGAGAATTATGGCGATATAAAAAACGAAATGATTGAGGTCTTGCTCAGATGGGATATTTCTACTCAGGACCCTTTGCCTGTACCTCGTCAACGCTATCGTTTCAAACGGAATGAACATAATTACTTGTTTTATTAATAGCAAGGTTACATTGTGATTGTTGGACAAGTCGGGATAAAAAATAAGAGACTGATATGTAATCAGCCCCTTATAATTCTTATCGGAGTCCTTTTATTCTTCCATCAATTGCAAAACGCGGTCATAGCCCCATTTCTCTTCCACATCGTCATCCGATGTAAAGACGTTTTTCCATTTGAAATCCTGTATCTCTATTCTTTTTGAGGCAGAACCATTCCAGTCGATCGTAAATCCTGCATCTTTAAGAGCTGCTACTACTTTATTGCCAATAAGAATGGCTTCTTTATCATTCTTCTCTTTTTCCCCATAGAACCCGATACAAAGCGTTCCGGTTTCTATCACACGTTCTAAATCCTGTCCGTGGTAATAACAGTAGCCGATAGGTTTAATACCTTCGTCTTCCAGATCTTTCCATACATCCTGTACGTCATAGATGGCATCAGACTGGGTGTATCCGGCGTTGTGCAAAGCAACTATCTTTTCCTTGCAGAGGGTATCGAATACTACGCGTAGTTTTTCCGTATCAGTCGGATGCTGCCATGTTTTGCTCTCGTCCTCATTCTTTTTGTACTCCCTTTCAAATGTTTCACGAATCCATTCTTCGGAAATTTCGCTCTCCCAGCCTTCATCTTCCACAGCCTCCAGCGCATCGTTAATAATATCTTCTAATGCATCAAATCCTGATTTTATACTAATAAGGAAATGATCGTAGAGATATTTCTCATTTTCTGTCATAGTGTAAAAATTGAAAAATTGTATTATATCATATTTTAATCCAATCGCATGATGTTAGCACCGAGTTGATTGAGCCGGACATCTATATTCTGATATCCACGGTCAATCTGTTCTATATTATGGATTGTACTTTTTCCGTCGGCACACATTGCAGCTATAAGCAAAGCAATCCCTGCGCGGATATCAGGTGATGTCATCGTAGTAGAGCGCATCGGACGCTTGCCTGTACCGATAACTGTCGCCCGGTGCGGATCGCATAATATGATCTGCGCACCCATATCTATCAGTTTATCGACGAAGAACAGGCGACTTTCAAACATTTTCTGATGAATCAGTACACTGCCCTTTGCCTGTGTAGCTACTACCAGCAATACACTGATGAGGTCGGGTGTCAGGCCCGGCCACGGTGCATCGGCAATAGTGAGTATAGACCCATCGATAAATGTGTCTATTTCATACTCTTTCTGAGCAGGGATATGTATATCATCGCCTTTCCTTTCCAGATGGATACCCAATCTGCGGAAAGTGTCGGGGATAATTCCCAAATCGTCGTATGCTACATTCTTTATCGTAATTTCAGAACCTGTCATTGCGGCCATCCCTATAAAACTACCTATTTCGATCATATCTGGCAAAATACGGTGTTTTACTCCTCCGAGAGAATCTACTCCTTCTATTCTTAGCAGGTTAGAGCCTACGCCCGAAATTTTAGCTCCCATCTTATTCAGCATTTTGCTCAACTGCTGCAGATATGGTTCACAAGCAGCATTGTAGATCGTTGTTTCCCCTTCTGCCAATACGGCAGCCATCAGTATATTTGCCGTACCGGTTACCGATGCTTCATCAAGCAACATGTATGTACCATGCAGCTTCTCGGCAGTGATGTTATATATCTGTTGAGCATCATCATATACAAAGTCGGCACCCAACTTCTGTATGCCTATAAAGTGAGTGTCTAAACGGCGGCGGCCTATCTTATCACCTCCCGGTTTTGGCAACATTGCCTTTCCGAAGCGGGCTACGAGAGGGCCAATAATCATTACCGATCCCCTGAGAGATGCACTTTTCTTTAAGAATTCAGGTGTTTGTAAATAATCGATATTTACATTTTCGGCTTTGAATGACCATGTGTCTTCTCCCAATCGCTTTGTTTCCACCCCCATTTCGCCCAGCAGGGCAATAAGGTTGTTTACATCCAGTATATCCGGAATATTTTCTATTATTACTTCTTCTGGTGTGAGTAATACTGCACAGATTACCTGTAATGCTTCGTTTTTTGCTCCTTGTGGAGTTATTTCGCCGCTGAGGCGGCAACCGCCTTGTATGATAAATGATGCCATGTTATTAGTTATATGTTTAGTTGTTAGCTATCAGTTGTTAGCTATTAGCTTTTGCACAAATGGCTATAGGCTAACCGCTATGGACTAATAGTCATCAAAATATTCTTACTTCGGGTTCCAATTCTATATTGAATGTGTCTTTTACGGCACTTTGTATTTCACGCATGAAACGCACAATGTCGTTTCCATCCGAAGAACCATAATTCACGATGATAAGCGGCTGGTTAGGATATGTGCCTATATTGCCGATTCTTATTCCTTTATACCCGGCTTTATCGATAAGGAAAGCGGCTGATGTCTTCACCGATCCGTCTTTCTGTAAAAAGGCCGGGAGTTCGGGATAATCAGTCTTTATCTTTTCTACGTGTTCCTGGCTTATATATGGATTCTTAAAAAAGCTGCCGGCATTAGGCAATACTTTTTCGTCCGGTAATTTCCGTTGACGGACGCGTATTACAGCGTTGCGTACATCTTGTATCGTGGGTTCTTCTATATCTTCCAGTTCTTTGTTCAGGTCAAAGTATTTCGGTGTATAAACAAAAGTCCGTTTCAGATGGAATACAACTGAAATAATAAGGTATTTGTTCGTACGTTTAAAGATGCTGTCCCGGTATCCAAATTCGCATTCCGCATTAGAGAAAGATACCGCCTCACCTGTCACCATATTTATGGCTACAACTTCGTGGATAACGTCCTTTACTTCTGCTCCGTATGCACCGATATTCTGGATGGGCGCGGCACCTACAGTGCCGGGGATAAGGGAAAGGTTTTCGAGTCCGGCAAAACCGCGTTCGACACAATAGGAAACAAATCCGTCCCAATCTTCAGACGCATTTACTTCAATGAATATGTCCTCGTCTTCTTCCTCTTCGTCCGATATTTCACGAAGGCCTTTCAATTCGGGATGGATAACAAGCCCGTCAAAGTCTTTTGTGAAAAAGAGGTTACAGCCGCCTCCTATAATTAGTTTTTGTTCGTATGGATGCTCTGTGAGACATCTTCGGAGTTCTTCTACATTTTTGGGCTGACAAAATATCTTTGCCGATGCTTCTGTCTTGAATGAATTGTAATTTTTTAGCGAGAATTGCCTATAATAGTCCATTTCGGGAATAATTGGTTCGACATAATCCGGTTACCGCTTTCGCTTAAACCAGAAGAATAATATGGCTAAAACAGCCAGTACACCGATAATAATCAGTATGGTTTGCCAATGGAGCATCACAAATTTAACAATAAAAATCAAAGCTACCACTATAGCAACAAGCCCTGCCACCTGAATAACTCTTTTAATAATGATTTTACGTCTGGCTGCAAGTTCTTCTTCACTTAATCCGTCTTCGATTTCCTCCTCATATGTTTCAACTTTGACTTCTTTCTGTTCGGATTCTATGATAGCTTCGGTAATTGTATCCGGTTCTGTTTCGGAATCAGGATATAATTCCGATTCATAGTTTTCTTCGGACTCTAATGATATACCGGTTTCATCAGTCTCACCTACCGGATTTATATCTTCGAAAGGTACATAATTTTCCGTGTCTTCTTCAGGTGAGGATTGTAATTCTTCGTAATCTATATCTTCCGTATGGACAATCTCCATAGGTATGTCGTCCACAGAAGCATATTGAGATACTCCTTCATTTTCCTCCGGCAGATCTGCAGTTTCATCTTCTTCTGTAATCAGAATCTCATCGGGATTGTTTTCCGTATTCTCAGGTTCTGTAATTTGAGGTATGACAATCCTGCCGGCCTGTGCCGCTTCGGTATCTGTCAGACGAATGATTGTATCTACACGTGATGAGGCAACTTTAGTGTCAAAATCGCCGTTTTCAACCATTTTTATCAGTTCGTCCTCAATGGCAGGATATCTCTTCATCAGAGTCTGGCAAGCGTTAGCAAAGTCACGGAAACGTTGCATCTTGTCTATTTTTGACTTCACTTCATCACCACTTGCGGATGATATATCCAGTATTTTATCGGCCAGAATTGCTTTTAAGCGTTCCATCTTTTATTGTGTATATTATCGGTTTCCATACATTTGCTTGTAATACTTCATATAGTCACCTGAGGTAACCTCTTCTACCCAAGTCTGGTTGTTGAGGTACCAGTAGATTGTTTTCACAATGCCTGTATCGAAGTTTGTTTCGGGCAGCCACCCAAGTTCCGTGCTTATTTTTGTGGGGTCTATCGCATAGCGGTGGTCATGCCCCTGACGGTCTTTGACGAATGAAATCAAGCTGTCATTTATCCAGCTTATATCTATGCTGCCATCAGCAGCGACTTCCTTTTTATTCAATACTTCACGGTACCGGGGCTCTTTTTCCATAATATCGTGGATAGTCTTGATAACGAGCTTTACTATATCGAGATTTTTTTTCTCATTGTGTCCGCCTACATTGTAAACTTCATCGATGCGCCCTTTGTGAAGAACTGCGTCTATAGCCTTACAGTGATCTTCAACATATAGCCAGTCGCGCACATTGCTGCCGTCTCCATATACGGGCAGCTGTTTGCCGGATAAGATGTTGCGTATAATAAGCGGGATCAGCTTTTCAGGGAAATGGTAGGGGCCGTAATTGTTCGAACAACGAGTTATATTCACAGGCATTTTATATGTTTCGCCATAGGCACGCACAATCAGATCGCCTCCGGCTTTGCCTGCACTGTATGGTGAGCGGGGATCCAAGGGAGTGGCTTCAGTGAAATAGCCTTCGTCGCCTAACGATCCATATACTTCGTCTGTAGATACTTGCAGGTACTTTACGCCTTTGCGCCATATAGGATAATTATTTT
This sequence comes from Dysgonomonas sp. GY75, assembly GCF_015234155.1. Lineage (NCBI taxonomy): Bacteria > Pseudomonadati > Bacteroidota > Bacteroidia > Bacteroidales > Dysgonomonadaceae > Dysgonomonas > Dysgonomonas sp. GY75. The sequence goes on along the minus strand of NZ_JADCLQ010000012.1, from coordinate 151,456 downwards.
CATCTTTGCCTGTTGTCCAGTGTTTTTTTGCAGTATCCAGCAAATTCTGGGTACCGAGAATGTTCACCTGCAGAAATAGTTGTGGATTTTCGATGCTTCTGTCAACATGACTTTCGGCAGCAAAATTGATGACATAGTCGATAGTGTGTTCCGAGAACACTTTCTCGGTTGCATTCCTGTCACAAATGTCCCCTTTTACAAAAGTAACTCTGGTATCTTTCAGTTCTTCTGATAATGTTCCAAGGTTTCCTGCATATGTGAGGGCATCAAATATGATAAGTTTTGCATCCGGATACACGGCCAGCATGTGTTTCACAAAATTCGAGCCGATAAAACCGGCTCCGCCTGTGATTAAATATGTCATTTCTTTTTAAATTATATTATTCGCAAAAATAAGAAAAAAACGATATTAAAAAGCATCTGTGTCACAATATATATGGTAAATATATGGTTATTCTTAATTTGAAATGAATAAATTATCGCTTTTTTGAAACAAAAGTTAACAAATGGATATTTTTTTTCTATATTTGTAGCATCCATAAATCAAAATCCGTAAATTGAAATGAAAGTAGAACAAGTACTAGAGGACTTAAAACGTCGATTCCCAAACGAGCCTGAGTACCATCAGGCAGTGCATGAAGTATTAGAATCCATTGAAGAAGAGTACAACAAACATCCTGAATTTGAAAAAGCTAACCTGATAGAAAGGCTCTGTATTCCGGACCGTATTTTTTCGTTTCGTGTAACATGGGTCGATGATAAAGGAAATACGCATACCAACATGGGATACCGTGTGCAGCATAGTAATGCTATTGGCCCGTATAAGGGTGGTATCCGTTTGCATGCATCAGTGAATCCTTCGATACTTAAATTCCTTGCATTTGAGCAAACATTTAAAAACTCTCTTACCACACTGCCTATGGGTGGAGGTAAAGGTGGTTCAGATTTTAATCCTAAAGGTAAGTCGAGCTCCGAAGTTATGCGTTTTTGTCAGGCTTTTGTGACGGAACTGTGGCGTCATATCGGTCCTGATACGGATGTTCCTGCCGGAGATATAGGTGTAGGCGGTCGCGAAGTAGGTTATATGTTCGGGATGTATAAGAAGTTGGCTCGTGAGTTTACAGGAACTTTCACGGGAAAAGGTCTTACATTCGGGGGATCTTTGATTCGTCCGGAAGCTACAGGATATGGAAATGTGTATTTCCTGCTGGAGATGCTGAAAACCAAAAATATAAATATAAGCGGTAAAAAATGCCTTGTGTCCGGTTCGGGTAACGTGGCGCAATATACCTGTGAAAAACTGATAGAACTGGGAGCGATACCTGTAACATTGTCAGATTCGAGCGGTTATATCTACGATCCGGATGGCATTACGGCAGAGAAACTGGAATATGTGAAGGAGTTGAAAGAACTTTACAGGGGACGTATCAGTGAATATGCCGAAACTTACGGGTGTAAATATGTAGCAGGTGCCCGCCCTTGGGGCGAAGAAGGCGATATTGCTTTGCCTTCGGCGACACAGAACGAGATTAGTGGCGAAGATGCGCAGAAACTTGTAGCGAATGGTGTTATTGCTGTTTCGGAAGGTGCAAACATGCCGTCGACGCCGGAAGCCATTGCTGTATTCCAGAAGGCAAAAATCCTTTATGCACCGGGTAAGGCCGCCAATGCCGGAGGTGTTTCTGTATCTGGTCTGGAGATGACTCAGAATTCGGAGCGTCTTAGCTGGTCGGAAGAAGAAGTAGATAGCAAGTTGAAATGGATTATGGCTAATATCCACGAGAACTGTGTGAAGTACGGTACAGAGCCTGATGGTTATGTGAACTATGTGAAAGGTGCAAATATCGCCGGATTTATGAAGGTCGCTAAAGCTGTAATGGCTCAGGGAATAATCTAAGGCTCAGAATAAATATTTTAAGTTTAGCGGCTGTCTTTCAGAGGATGGCCGTTATTTTTTATTCAATAAATTTCAGACTTTCTACTTTTTCGAGACGGTTTCTCAATTCTTCGAATTTAGCTTTACGTATTTCGAGAGTCATCAGGCAATCCATTTCGTAGCTCTGATTTAAAATGGTTGGCTCCAGATCTTTCACGATTTTCATCACATCATTCATAAAAGGATATTCAAAACCAAACGAAATTTGGCAATCCACAGTCTTTTTTACTATTTCTGCTTCCCTGATTGCTTCGGCTGCCGCTTCTCTGTATGCCACAATCAGTCCGCTTGTGCCAAGTTTTATCCCACCAAAATAGCGCACTACGGCAATAAGGATATTTGTCAGCTCATTGGAGTTTATTTGCCCGAGGATCGGCTTTCCTGCTGTGCCTGAGGGTTCTCCATCGTCATTTGCCCGGAAGTCTTTTCGGTCGGCACCTAGCATGTATGCCCAGCATACATGGCGGGCATCGTAATATTCTTTCCGTAATTTTTCTATTTCAGCTTTAACCTCATCGGCAGACAATACAGGAATAGCGTAGGCTATAAATTTGCTTCGCTTTTCTGTATAGATTGCTTTGGATGCATTGACGATTGTTCTGAAAGTATCTTCCATAGTCAGCAAAGATAATCTTTTCTCTTAATATTAGCTTTGAGGTGAATGTAGTAAAATATTTATAGGGAACTTTATCTATGTATTAGCTGATGGCTTTGGACTGTTAGCATTCAGCTCTTTGAAGTATTGGATTTAGGATTTAAAAAATTTGATGTTTAAGGATTCAATAATTAAAATGCGTAAAAGCTATCACTTTTGTTATTTTTTGTATAGTGTTCTTTGTGTAAGTCTTTGTGTCCCTTGTGGTAAAGAATTTTAACCACCAGGTATACGAAGAAAATCACAAAGGGTGCAAAGGGTGAAAAAGCTGTTACTTTTGTTACCTTTTAACAATTAGTAAGTATTGAGTAATAAGTTGAAAGTTATATGAGATACGAGTAGATAAAAAACGGTATACAAGTTGTTAACTGATGACTGCTAACTGTTCACTGATATATCTGTTACCTTTGTTACCTTTTTTAATATTAATTATTGATAATAAATGACTTAAATTGATAGGGGAAAGCAAAGTCAATATAAATGACGGACAGTAACAGAATAAAGAAATGAGGTAAAGAGAGGCATCAATTGGTCTTCGGTTTTCCAATTTAAAAGGCGGAAAATAGGTGGAACGAAACCCTATAAAATAGGAATGGTTGTCTCACGACAACCAATCTTCACTCCTAACCATAAATCTAATACCATGAAAAATACTTTACAAAAGTATAGAACTATTTTTATATAATCAAGCAAAAAGTAATTAAAATTATTTATTTAACATTAATGTAATATTTTTGTAATGGTTAAATATTCATATTGTCAAATATATATCCTAAAGTTTTACAATTTGAAATATTGTGTTTAGATTTGCATAACAGGTGTAAACATTATGGCATCATTTTTGTTTGAATATAATAAATTAGATTATTAAGATTTTATCTGAAATACATTTTAGAAATAAATCTTATATTTGTAACATACGCATAATTGCATAAAACATCAAATAAGACGGTTATGGAAAATAATTTTTCACCAAGAGTTCGCAAAATCATGACTTATAGTCGTGAGGAGGCCGGACGTCTGCAAACGAATTATCTAGCGCCCGAACATTTGATGCTTGGAATACTCCGCAACGGAGAAGGATTAGCCATACAGGCATTGAAGGATTTCGGAATAGATCTAATTGAGTTAAAAGACAGTATTGATAATAACATATTAAAGCAACAGGAGGATGCATACCCAAACAGTGAGATCGTATTAAGTAAAAGTACTGAGAAGATTTTGAAGATGAGCATACTGGAAGCGCGTTTGACTAAGAGTCAGGAAACTGACTCCGAGCACTTACTTCTTGCTATTCTGAAAGATCACGACAATGTTACGGCGATGTTACTGGAAGAAAATCATATGGATTACAACGGAGCTTTCACCTATATTAAAAGCATGGGTGATATAATACATAAAAACAGCAAGGAATCGCCCCGTATGGGAGCTGATTTCACAGATGATGACGACGATGACGACGAAGCTGTAGGCGGTAGCTCAAATGTGAATACCCAACAGCCGCGTCAGGCAACTGATACCCCCGTATTGGATAATTTCGGTATGGATATGACAAAAGCCGCACTGGAAAACAGACTGGACCCAATAGTCGGCCGTGAAAAGGAAATAGAACGTTTGGCGCAAATCCTGAGCCGCCGCAAGAAGAACAATCCTATACTGATAGGTGAACCCGGAGTGGGTAAATCTGCTATTGTAGAAGGACTGGCTTTGCGTATTACTCAGAAGAAAGTGTCACGTGTATTGTTCGACAAGCGAGTGATCGCTCTCGATATGGCTTCGGTGGTTGCCGGTACCAAGTACCGCGGACAGTTTGAAGAACGTATCAAAGCAATACTTAACGAATTGTCGAAAAATCCGAACATTATATTGTTCATCGACGAGATACACACCATTGTAGGTGCAGGAGGGGCAACCGGGTCACTGGATGCTGCCAATATGCTGAAACCGGCATTGGCCCGTGGCGAGATACAATGTATCGGTGCAACTACGCTTGACGAATACCGTAAGAATATAGAAAAAGACGGAGCTCTTGAACGCCGTTTCCAGAAAGTGATGGTAGACCCTACTACCGCTGAGGAAACATTGCAGATATTGCATAATATCAAGGAGCGGTACGAAGAGCATCACAATGTGAAATATACGGAAGATGCACTCGCAGCCTGTGTGAAATTGACCGACAGATATATTACAGACCGTAACTTCCCGGATAAGGCTATTGATGCCCTGGACGAAGCGGGTTCCCGTATGCATATCGCAAACATACATGTTCCTAAGGAGATAGAAGATATTGAAAAGGAACTAAAGGATGTTGTGGAACAAAAAGGTGAAGCGGTGAAGGCTCAGAAATATGAACTGGCAGCCAGCTTCCGGGATACACAACGCCAGTTGATGGCTAAACTGGATGCGGCAGAAGCTGAATGGAAAGCTTCACTGAAAGAAAAACCGGAAACTGTAGATGCAGAGATGGTTTCTGAAGTAGTCTCCATGATGTCGGGGGTGCCTGTGCAACGTATTGGAGAGTCGGAAGGGGTTAAACTTGTAGGAATGCAGGACAGCTTGAAGGCCGCGGTAGTAGGACAGGACGAAGCTGTAAACAAGATTGTGAAAGCCATACAACGCAACCGTATAGGGCTGAAAGATCCTAATCGTCCGATAGGTTCGTTTATGTTCCTTGGGCCTACAGGGGTAGGGAAAACCCATCTGGCAAAGAAGATTGCAGAACAGTTGTTCGACTCTGCCGATGCCCTTATCCGTATCGACATGAGTGAATATATGGAAAAATTCAATGTATCGCGCTTGGTCGGAGCACCTCCGGGATATGTAGGATACGAAGAAGGTGGCCTATTGAGTGAAAAAGTGCGCCGTAAACCATATTCTGTGGTGTTACTGGATGAAATAGAGAAAGCTCACCCCGATGTGTATAATATCTTGTTGCAAGTGATGGACGAAGGTCATTTGACCGATAGCATGGGGCGTAAGATAGACTTTAAGAATACGATACTGATAATGACTTCCAATGTTGGTACACGCCAGTTGAAAGACTTTGGCGGAGGTATCGGGTTCAATAAACAGTCTGCCGCTAACCGTGAGTATTCGAGAAGTGTGCTTCAAAAAGCATTGAACAAGACTTTCTCCCCTGAGTTCCTGAACCGTGTGGATGATATCATCACATTCGACCAGCTGGACAAGTCTTCTATAGAAAAGATCATTGATATAGAGCTGAAAGGATTCTATAAACGTATGGCCGAACTTGGTTACACGATCGAGCTGACTCAGGAGGCAAAAGACTTCCTAGCCGATAAAGGTTATGATGTTCAATTCGGCGCCCGTCCGTTGAAGCGTGCTATCCAAAACTATGTGGAGGACGAAATAGCCGAACTGATACTCTCGGGTGCAGCCAAGGAAGGCAGCACTATATCCTTCGAAGTAGATAAAGAGAAGGATAAGTTGAAAGCTGTGGCTCATGAACTTGCGCAAGCTTAATCGTAAGATCATTATAATAAAAGAGGTGCTGATTGTAAAAGTCAGCACCTCTTTGTATCTTATTTTAAGGTCTTTTAGTTGAGGTTTCGTACATGCCTTAATAGCTCCTCTTTGATCACTGTAATCCCAAGACTGACAATCCGGTTCGCTTCTATGAAATCCTTATCATCATCCAGCTTTCGGTGTCTGCGAACAAAATCTTCGAGGCTATCGGCATCCGTATAGCCTTCAAATATCAAATCTTTAGCTTGTTTTGCAGCTTTTACTTTTGTTGCAATATCATTTAATGAGGGAATAAGGCTCAATGTCTCTAATGCTTTATCCAGCAGTTGATAATCGAGGGATATCCCGAAATCTTCGGCTTCTACGACCCGTAGCCATTGCAGGATATTACCGATATTCTCTTTAGTGACACCATCGATCGGCTGATAGTTTTTATCATAGATATCTTCTTTGATATTAGATACAGCCCTGTTGATATCGAATTTTTCAGCTTCGTAATATTCGGCGGCAGTCTGTTCATCACAGCCTGTTTGTTCACATATCTCTTTGATGGATTTGGCTTTGAACAGATAGACGCATTTTTCTACATCCCCGTCATTTGCTTTCAATAGCTGCAAGGCTTCATGCATCGGTACCGGGACTATTCTCCGTAATTCTTTTATTTTATTGGTCATTGCTTATTCTTTTTTAGACGAAATGTAGTTATCATGGATTGATAACCGACTTATTTACAATCTCCCTGTAGATTGGGCTCTGATTCAGGATATAATCATTCCCAATCATAAATAGTTGTTCACGAGCCCGGGTGAGAGCTACATTCAGTTTGCGGTCTACAGTACGCTCGCGGTTCAGATTACTAAAGAATCTCAGTTGGTATGGCTTGTTGAAACAAAAAGAAAGGATGATAATATCCCGCTGGCTACCCTGATAGCGCTCTACGGTATCTACCATAATGTTGTTCAGTTCCGGAATTTCTGTTTCTTCCAGTTTATGCTTTATCAGGGCAATCTGATTACGGTAGGGAGTTATTACACCTATGGTCTTCCGGGTGTCAAAAGCCATGTTGTTAAGTCTGTAAATCTCAAGTATTGCTTTTATTAAAGAGATAACAACATCTGCTTCCTGTTTGTTCAGCTTATCCGAATTGTTTGTGTTGTCTGTTTCTCTGACGGGGAGAAAGGCTACCCGTTTTGTTGCGATTAATGAATGTAATTTATCTGATCTGTCGTATGTTTGATATGCCAAAGGCTTGTATTGCCTGTCAGTAGCTGCATGTAGCATATTGTCATAGAAGCTTATATTGACAAGGGACGCAATATCTTCATGCATCCTTCCGTGATAGGTCAAGGTATCATATGCTTGTGTCCAGCCTTGTTTTTGGCAGATATGAAACAGCCGCTCGAATAAGGATTCGCGGCAATCGGATAGTTGAATGTCGTTTAATACGGCCTCTTCCACTTTCGACTTACTTTCATCCTGTAAAGTGATTGTAGACAATTGTTTATGGTCTCCTATCATAATGAATTTGTCGAATAGGGGTAGAAGTCCGATAATCTGTGGTTCCAGTATTTGAGATGCCTCGTCTATGATAGCAATATTAAACCTTTTCAAGTCGAATAGTTCTGGCTTCCCGGTAATAGACGCAAGGGTACCAACAAAAATACGAGTATTATCTATGGTTTGGAGCAACTCTTTTCTACTGTCGGCCTGATGGGAGATATTTTGCAGCAGGCGATGACGGTAACCTTCACCGCACGAGAGTTCCGAACCTATACGGATATATTTGTCACACTCGTCTTCATTTTCGCTAAATGCCTGACAGATGGAGGCGCATAATTCATCCACAGCGCGATTGGTATATGCTATTACAAGGATATTTGTATTTTTCAAGGCATATAAGCATTCTATCAGTTGCCGGGCAAAAATAGATGTTTTGCCGGTTCCCGGAGGTCCTACAATCAGAAAATAATCTTCCGCAGCCAACGCTTTATCTATGATGTTCTTCTGTTTTGCCTCTTTTGTGGCATCCGTCGTTAATTCATACAGGGTGGATGAGAGCGGTTCCCGCAAGCCAAGTAATAACTCTTTTTTGTCATTGGGAGCGGACAGAAAGGCATACAGGCTCTTGTACATGGCGTTATAACTATGGTCTAGCTTGTCATGTTCCACAGCCCAGTATTTGTATCGGGAGAAGAAGTTGCGGTTTCGTTGTTTATATCTGAATCTCAAGACTACATGATATGAAGAGATCTCTACTACAGTACCTTTCAATATCTGATTTGTCAGTACTGATTCTTCACTTTTGTGGCGGGGGTAAAGAATACATATTTCTCCTTCACGGAAATTGACACACTCATCTTTGTCCCTGCTGAAGCGGATAATCATATCCCGGCCGGAATCGTCGATATCTTCTATTTCAAGATTGGCAATGAGGTCTAGAGAGTCTTGCCGTTCTTCAAAAGAAGTATTCCATAAGGCGGATACACTCATGGATGTATTATAGCCTTCGTCCCCAGTCTTTTGAAGATATAGCTCTCTGGTGATGAACCTGATATAGCGATAGAAATATATCCTCTCTAATGGAGTAGCCTTATCTATTACTTTTTCTAACTCTGCCAACTTGTCTATAAAAAACTGGGGGACACGTCTGTAATTATCCAGATTAAAAAGATTTCGGAACACTTTCTCTGCATGTTGCGTATCGCCGATATATAAATCATGCTCGGTAGCTACAATGAGATTCCGCACATTTATAATTTCTTTTTCCAGTTGCTGGTAGATCGCGGCAAAGCGAATGTTCTCTCCTGCATTTTCAGCCGAGGAATAAAGAATAGTAGGATATATATGTCGTGCATCCTTCTCGAATACACTTTGTATCATCAGGCGATAGATAGCCGTTTGTGTCTCATGATTGGGCGCTATTTTGGTCACGTCTTCGCGAGGATAAGGAGGTTTCCCCGATTTCAGTTCGATTATGCGATCTATACCCGTTTCGTCATTTGATAGCTGAAGTAAATCGAGCCGACCCTGAAACCCGTATTTCTCACAAAAGAAAGATGGCTCAAGCGTACAGGATGACGCATCGAATCCGTTTGCAGGCATATCGTTCAACACTACACGTTTTATGTTTTCGAACTGGCTCCGGGCTTTGACCATAAACTCTTTGAAAGCACCGTTATCGCTAATTTCTTTACATGCTGCATATTCGAATGGCATGGAACGGAATGATTTCATGAATATTTCTTCGAATGACAGGCTATCGGCATCCCCGGCATAAATGAGTTCATCCAAAAAGAAGTTGGCAAGATTCCCCAATAGTATGTAATGAGTGTTTGCATTGGGTTCGAATTTACGGCGGAAATAGTGCAGATATGAACTGCCATATGATTGAAAGCACTCTGCCATTGCCGAAGCATCTATCAGATAATCGGGTTCGAGTACAAACATTTTAGGAATATAGACTCCCGCATCGTCTGTTTTTACATCGATCAGGTTGAGCTGCGCGCCAATCCAAAGGCGTTCAATGGTTTCATTGAATATATTATTAACCGGAGAGACGTTGTATCTCACTATTAAACTCTTTCCGATAAGGCTTTCGGACTGGCATATAAGAAGTTCGTTTTCGGTATCTATTTCCAATACCTGTACACGTATCTTGTTGGATAAATCGTGCGGCACAGGTTCATAATCGAAAACAGTATCTTCCACATAGTTGAAATCCTGTTTTTCGCCTTCTATATATAAAAGGAAATTTTCCAGACCTTCCTTTGCTTGCTGATACTGGCCGGGAGATACCAGGTTCTTATTGTTTTGCTGCAGGAAAGATGCTTTTATGCGTATATTCTGCAACTGCCATTCCAATGATTTTGGCAATTCATATTTTTGACTGATAAAGACAAGGCGGGAGAATAAAGAGGGAAACTGCAAAGATTCACCGGCGGTGATATCCTTGCAGCCTCTCTCAAGTATCCGTTTCAGACGGATATATTTATTTCTTAATGATAGGTCGGAGCTATCTATTTGTTGTATTTCGGAGAGATAGTCAGATTGAATGAAACCGGACATGTTGGATTATCTTCGAACGGTAACATCAAGTGAGCTATCCAGATATATTTCCATTTCTACATTTCCGATACCTACTCCTTGATAGTTTGTAATATATCCATCCACAACAATATTGATCCGTCCATCTCTATAAAATTTGTACATAACATCATTCATAAAATTATAAAATTCACGATCGTTAGAAGTGTTAAATACAATCTTTTCATAGTCTTTATATACTTCTATGTCAGAGGCATAAAGGAAATCACCTACGCCCTGAACACTGATGTATAGATCCCGGATAACATCTCCTTCTCGTATATCTCCTGTAATTGTAAGAGTAGTACCCCTATATTCCATGCCTATAATATCGCCATAGCCTAAATCAGGTAGATCGCGGAACGAATAACTTCCTCCACCATTACTGGCAAAATAACCTTTATTATTTGATGTTGATAAAAAATCGCAGTACAATCCACTTCTAACTAGATAGTCATCATCGCTTTCACATGACGAGAAAGAAACCAACGCTACAATAGAAAATAGAACCGCAATAAAAATATTCTTCTTCATGTTTTTTAAGTTTTATGTTACAAAGGTACTTAATTTTATCTAATACTATATATGACTAGGAAAATCCCGTTTTGTAACATTGGAAATCCTAGTTATAGAAAAATTTTATAATAGGTAAACACTTATTTATTAAAATGGTTTAATTATCTTTGTCTCGAAATCTTAGGGGTGCCTTAAAATTACAGGCTGAGATCACACCCATTAAACCTGATCCGGGTAATGCCGGCGTAGGGAAAGAAGATGCTATTGCGCACGTGCATATTCTTAAATTCCGGGAAATCATCTTATTAAACCCCTTTTTTGTTTAACGTCAAAGTATGAAACAAGAGTGATTGTCTTATGCTTATAAAAATTTAGTATGTAAATGAAAAAGGTATTTTTAGCTTTTGCTGCTTTTGTAATAACTGGAGCAGGAGCTGTTTATTCACAACAACAGGCGGATAGCCTTAAACTCATAAAACTGGAGGAGGTTGTCGTATCTGCCACCCGGGTAAGCCGGGGAGCACCTATCTCGTATTCAGATTTGGGAGAAGTGGAAATTAAAAAGGACAATGCCGCAAAGAACATTCCTTTTATATTACAATCCTTACCATCGGTAGTCTCATATACCGAAGGCGGAACAGCCGTAGGAAACACGGCGCTTCGTATCAGAGGTACGGATGCGAGCCGTATAAATGTGACATTGAACGGTATGCCGCTAAATAATCCGGAAAGCCAGGAGGTATATTGGGTTAATCTGCCGGACTTGTCTAACTCATTGCAAAGCATGCAGGTGCAGCGGGGAGTGGGCACATCGACAAACGGCACGGCCTCTTTTGGAGCCAGTATCTCTATGCAGACAGCCGGAGGAAAGGGAAATAAAGCCTATGCCGACCTGTCATCTGCCTATGGGCAATACAATACTTTATTGCTGACAGGCGCAGCCGGAACAGGTATCATGAAAAGCGGACTGTCGCTCGATGCCCGCTATTCGTATATCAGGAGTGACGGATATATCCGCAACGGAAAGGTAGACCATAAGAATATATATGCGGCGTTGTCACACTATTCCGATAAACAACTGATTCGTCTTATTTATATGAATGGTATTCAGCATACGGGTATTACATGGGAAGGTATAAGCCCTGATACGCTAAAAATTAACAGACGCTACAATCCTGCCGGAAAATATAAAGATGATAATGGCAGAACCCAATATTATGATAATGAAACGGATAATTATTATTCTAATATCGGGCAGTTGATTTATACCCGTTATCTGACAAACAGGCTGACTCTGAATGTAAACCTGAGTTATAATAATGGTTACGGCTATTACGAGAATTATAAAGTGGATGAGGCTTTTGCAGATTACGGACTAGGAAAACAAATTGTAGGAGGGACGACTTATGAGAGTTCGGATCTTACATTGCGTAAACTGATGCAAAATGACTTCTATGTAGGCGGTTTCAATCTGGATTATAAAGCGGGTAAGCTGGGCATTACGGCCGGAGCAATGTACAGCTACTATGATGGATCGCATTATGGTAGACTATTGTGGGTAAAGCATAATGAGGATATCCCGGAAGGGTATAACTGGAATCGGAATACAGCCGTGAAACAGGACATGAACGCCTTTCTTAAAATGGAATACCGCCCGGTAGATAACTTGTCGCTATTCGCAGAGGTACAAGAAAGGTATATAGATTATCGCATGAATGGATTGGATGATGATCTGATGGATTTGACCAATAAGAATTATTATAATTTTATAAATCCGAAAGGAGGTCTTTCGTTCCGGTTCAGTAACTATAATGAGATCTACGGATCATTCGGCATTTCAAATAGGGAACCATTACGGGCTGACCTGAAAGAATCACTGAAAGGCGGAGGTTCGCGAAGTATTGCTCCCGAAAGGTTATATGATTATGAGTTAGGTTATAAGTATGCTAATTCGATAGTTTCGTTCAGTGCCAATTTTTACTATATGGACTATAAAGACCAGTTGGTGCAAACCGGAAAGCTGAATGATATCGGTTATAAGTTGCAGGAAAATGTACCTGACAGTTATCGTACAGGCATAGAATTATCATTGGCTTATACCCCTACCGAATGGTTGCGTTTGGATGGGAACCTGACATTGAGCCGTAATAAGATAAAGAATTATACGGTTTATTACGATCTGTATGATAATCAGAATGACTGGAATCAGGTAGGACAAGTTTCGGAATTCCATAAATCAACCGATATTTCATTCTCTCCGAATACGGTAGGTAGCCTCGGCGTTACATTCAAACCATTCGAGAAAGAAGATTTTACGCTGTCTTTTATCAATAAATATGTTGGTCGTATGTATTATGATAACACTTCGAACGCCGATAATCGTTTATCCGATTATTTTGTAACCGATATGGTGGCTTCATATACACTGGATGCCCCTAAAATTGGTAAATTTGACCTTCAGTTCTTTATCAATAATCTGGCAAGTATCAAATATAGTGCGAACGCATGGGTATATACCGCCCGTTTCAAAGATGGAAGCGAATCGGTTGACCGTGGATTATATCCTCAGGCAGGAGCGAACCTGCTGGGAAAAATAAGATACCGTTTCTGATAGAAATGTAATAATAACGGCGGAGTATCTCATAGCCATACCGAGATGCTCCGCTAATTTTGGAAAATAACGATGGATATAATTCTTTCTTTTGTAGAAAATAACTGGGTAAGCATAACCGGCGCAATTATAGGGCTGGTTTTCCTATATCTGGAATACAAGGCAAATGTATGGATGTGGGCGGCAAGTATCGTTATGGCTGCATTCTATATCTATATATTCTATAAGACGGGCTTGTATGCCAGTATGGGGATTTATATCTATTTTTTTCTGGCCTCAGTCTATGGATGGATAGTATGGATCATGCGTAACAGGGACAAAGATTCGGGAGCGGAGATTATTACCCATGTCGGGAAACGATTTATTATTCCCATTATCTTAGGAGTGATAATTATTTCGTTGTTGATTTATCTTATTCTGATACAATTTAGCCACAACCCGTCCTTTGTTACTATCGGGGATGCCCTTACCACATCGCTCAATATTGTCGCGTTGTGGATGATCTCCCGTAAGTGGGCCGAGCAGTGGTTGCTCGTAATACCTGCGAATGCTGTATCAGGCATATTATTATTCGTACAACAAGATATTATGTCCGGTATATTATTTTTCATCTTCTTTATCGTTTCTATTTTTGGATATATCAATTGGCGAAAGATGATTGTCAGATAATTAAGGATTTTAAAATAAACTAAAGAAAATATATAAAAGTCATATTTTTCTCAATAATAGATTATTCCTATTATCTTTACAATTCAAAATTGTAGGCAAAGCATTAAATGAAGATTTTCCAGATCATAACAGTTTCAGAATATGGGGGAGCGCAGACGATTGTGGCAAATCTGGTTAAAACTTTGAGTTCCGAACACGAACTATTTGTTTTATATGGAGGAGATGGTGAAGCGTGGAACGCTTTAGGAAATAATTTTACAAAAATAAAATTAAACAATCATCGCAAAGAGGTATCGATAAGAGATATAAGTCTGCTCTTCAAACTTTATTATTATAGATTCAAATATAATCCCGATGTAATACATCTTCATTCCTCGAAGATGGGTGTATTGGGACGTATTGTCTTCAGTCGTAAAAAAACAGTATATACGGTTCATGGATTTGACTCGATACGGAAAGCGTTTAATCGTTTTTTGGTTGTCGAACGTTTTCTCAAAAACAGTGTATATCGAATAATAGGGGTCAGCCAATACGACGTAGATAGTATGCGTGAGGAAGGTATCTATAAGAATGTAGAATGTATATACAATGGCGTTACGGACCAGTATCTGGAGCAAATTGAAATAAAGGACCGGATTACGACAGAACTGGACAGATTGAAATCATCCTATTCTAAAATAGTAATGTGCATATCCCGTATCTCAAAACAAAAGAAATTTGACCTTTTCCTTGATATAGCGAAACAAATGCCGCAATATGCCTTTGTGTGGATTGGAAATAAAACAGATATGAATGACGTTCCTTCCAATGTCTTTTGCTTGGGTGAGGCACATCTGGCATGCTCCTACCTGAAATATGCAGATTTGTTTATACTGCCGTCCAACTATGAAGGATTACCCATGTCCCTGTTAGAGGCATTGGCTTTCGGAGTTCCGGTGGTTGCTTCGGCCGTAGGAGGTATAACAGAGGTCCTTGACGGTAAAAATGGATTTGCTGTAGATAATGATGTAAATCTCTTTACAGAAAAGATAGAATACATCTTTTCGGATGAAAATATAAAAAAAAGCATGTCAATACATGCAAGACAATCATATCTTGCTAACTTTACAATCGAAAAAATGGTAGACGGATATAAATCCGTCTTTAACGCAATCCTTGCAAATAAAAGATGAACAAGCCTCTGGTCTCGGTATTGATGCCTTGTTACAATGTGGAGAAGTATGTGGAAGAATCGATGAACTCGATTTTGAATCAGACATATACCGATTTGCAGATTGTAGCAATTAATGATTGTTCTACTGACAATACCGGCCGGATATTACATGAACTGGCAAAAAAAGATTCCCGGATAACGGTCGTGGAAAATGAAGAAAATCTGAAACTTATAAAAACACTGAATAAAGGAATCAGCCTTTGTAAAGGTGAATACATCGCCCGCATGGACGCGGATGATATAGCTTTGCCTACCCGTATAGAGAAGGAGGTCGCATTCCTGGAGAGAAATAAAGAACATGATATTGTCAGTACACTTTTTTATGCTTTCAGAACAGAGAATGCCGGTAAACGGGATTTGCATCACAGCCCTCTGAAAGATGAAGAATTAAGGGCATATTTGCTGTTTAAATCGGGAATTTGCCATCCGGCTGTAATGATCCGAAAACGCTTGTTCACAGAATTAGGACTGAGTTTCGAGCCTGAGTATCTTCATGTCGAAGATTATGCTTTATGGTCTAAAGCTATGTATAAAACGAAACTTGCTAATATTGGAGAACCTCTTCTTTTGTACCGTGTTCACCAACATCAGGTGTCGTCATTAAATGAAGAATTACAGACAGATAATAAGAAAAAAGTTTTTAAAATCCATTGTTTCCGTCTAGGCTTACCTACAGACGATGATTTTCTGGAAATATATTCATCCGTAGCTGAATGTGTACCTCTGCATTCATCTTTCAGGTATTTAGACCAATGTGAAGAGTTTATGCTCTCATTAATTCGGGTAAACAGGGATAACCCATTTTGTGATGCGGCATATCTTGAACGCATGCTATCAGTTCACTGGCTCCGGTTATGTGCAAACTCGCGTCTGGGATTGAAGGTGCTGCGCAGGTTGAAAGAGTCTCCATTGTATAAGGAAGAGAATTATACCTCAAGAGATTTTGCTATTCTTTACACAAAGTGTACTTTTAAACTCAAATATAGAAAGTCGCTTATTTACAAATTTGTATTCAGGTAATATATGTCCAAGCTAAAGCAGATTATACCGATGTTTTTGCCGTTGATACTGATGTTTTACTTCATATATCCGCAGGCACTTGACGTACGGGGGTCTTCCTTTATTCTCTTATCCGGGGTATTGGGGCTGGGGCTATACACTTATCATAACTTTCCATTCAGGGAGGTGATATATGTAATAGCCGGCTTGCTTGTGATGCTTTTTATATTTTACACTTCGGGGTGGCTGAATAATATGAGTGACCCTTATACATTTGGTTATATCAGAAGTCAGATCGCATGGTTCTTTTCGGCATATCTGGTTATTTTCTCCATATATAAGATACATAAGAAACCCTCATTCAACACAGTTCTACTGTATATTGCCGCAGCTATAGGATTGCAGGCACTGATCACATTCGGAATGAATCAGAGCGATGCTATACATGATTTTTTCTTTTCTATACAGATGCAGGCCGAATATACAGAAGATGTTATGGAAGAAGGAGGAAGTCAACGGCTTATGGGGTATGGTATCGCCTTCTTTGGGGCAGGGGTTATAAGCGGGATAGGACTTATTGTAATTTCCTATCTGCTAATGAGGCTGAAATTAAACAGTATAGGTTTTATTACATTAGCCATGCTATATGTCTTTACCTTCTATATCGGTCTGTTTATGGCTCGTACAACAGTTATCGGGGCTGCTGTTGGCTTGGCCGTCATCGGAATTTTATACCTATGGGATAATAAATCGGAGAGAAAGCAGGCGAAGATATTTCTGATTTCTTCCATTTTTATGATGGCAGGAGGATATATTTTTGCGATGTTTTATTTCCCGCATTTTTCTGATTGGGCTTTTGAGCTGTTTACAAACTTTATAAGAACAGGTAAACTGGAAACCCGCTCGTCTAACGGATTGGAGGAAATGTTTCTGATTCCGAAAGATTTGGATACTCTTATTTTCGGTTCCGGAAGAATGTCTTTCTTTGGAACAGATGTCGGATACTCGCGAATGCTCTTCTGGGTAGGGGTTCCAGGGACTATTTATTTTTATTGTTTTGCAATGTTCGTAACCCGGCTTTATTTAACTAAAGACTGGGCCGTAAACCTGATGTCGGCGGCGATAATTGTCTATTCATTAGGATTGAATGTGAAAGGATGGGTCGATCTAAATCTGATTATATATCTGTTCTTCTTTTATTTCATGTTCTATAAATACTATATCTATATACCAAGCCGTAATATAGGAACGAGGACCCTGGCTAGCTTCAGAAATGAAAAGAAAATAAGAAGCAGGAAATCGACCATATCATAAGTAGCTGAAAGCAAAAAAGAGATTTAGTCACAACTAACCGTGGCTCTTATATATAAAAGGAATAAACAGGTCAGAGACCTTAATTAAAAAATAATGAAAGAGTGTATTATTTTGGCAGGAGGCTTTGGTACACGTTTGCAGTCTGTTGTGAGCGATGTACCTAAATGTATGGCCGAAGTTGCCGGAAAACCATTTTTACAATACTTATTTGATTATGCAGCTAATGAGAAATTCGATCATCTGATATTGTCATTAGGATATAAATCTGATATTGTTATCAATTGGCTTGAAACACAAAACAGGCCTTTCGAAATTTCATATGCAGTAGAAGAATATCCTTTAGGTACAGGCGGGGCTATAAAGCTGGCATTCGGAAAAGTAAAAGGAGAAGAAGCCTTCGTTATAAACGGTGATACATTTTTCGATATCGACTCCGGTCTGTTTTTGGATTTCCATAGAAGTCATGGAGCTGATCTGTCGGTTGCCCTTAAGCCAATGGCCGACTTTGATAGATACGGTTCGGTTGAACTGGATGATAATGAGCGTATTGTCTGTTTTAATGAAAAGCAGTACAAGAAAGAGGGGTTGATTAACGGAGGTGTATATATAGTGGCAAAGAATCTGTTTACCAGATTACCTTTGCCTGAAAAATTTTCTTTTGAAAAAGATATAATGGAGTCGCACATCGGCGATATAAATATATATGGTTGTTCGCAAGATAACTACTTTATAGATATAGGAATACCTTCCGATTTCGAAAAAGCGAATGTGGATTTTTCGAAGAAATAGGAGAGGTGAAAAAGAAAAATGAATAATTTGAAGAAATATAAATACCTTTTCTTAGACAGAGATGGTGTAATCAATGTGGAACGTCCCGGTGATTATGTAAAAAACACATCTGAGTTTGTCTTCGAAAAAGATTCATTAAAGGCAATAGCGTTGTTATCTCAGGCTTTTGCTTATATATTTATTGTAACAAACCAAAGAGGAGTGGGGCGAAATGTAATGTCCCTGTCCGATCTGGAACATGTACATAGTCATATGTTACATGAGATAGAAAAATGCGGAGGCAGTATTACCGGTATATACTTTTGTACCGATTTGGATTCTGCGGCTATAAACCGAAAACCAAATGTAGGTATGGCTTTCCAGGTCCAGCGGGATTATCCTGTAGTTGATTTTGCCCAATCAATAATGGTAGGTAACAGCAAATCAGATATTGAGTTTGGTAATAAGCTGGGGATGTTAACTGTATTGGTAGGTGATAAATATAAAAAAGAACATAAAATATATGAGACTGTAAATGCTTATTACGAAAATCTATATAAGTTTGCAGTTAATTTTACAAAATAATAAAAAATCCGGCCATGATTGTAAGAAGTAAGGCGCCTTTCAGATTGGGATTAGCAGGCGGGGGAACGGATGTTTCTCCATATTCGGATCTGTATGGCGGCTGCATACTGAATGCTACTATTAGTTTGTATGCATACGCTAATATAGAGCCACGTAATGATAATAAAATTGTATTTCGTATACCTCAGAATGATGAGGAATATGTGTTCGATTCAGCTTTGGAACTTCCCATATTGAATGATAAGGCGGATCTGATGAAAGGTATTTACAACAGGGTAGTGAAAGATTTTATATGTAAACCACTATCTTTTACTCTTACTTGTGCTTTGGAGGTCCCTTTTGGATCGGGACTGGGAACTTCTTCAACGTTAGCTGTCGCCATATTAGGGGCCTATGCAGAATGGCTTACATTGCCTTTGGGCGAATATGATCTGGCGTATCTGGCATATCTTATCGAACGTGCCGACCTTAAACAGGCCGGAGGAAAGCAGGACCAGTATGCCGCCGCATTCGGAGGATTCAATTTTATGGAGTTCTACTCTGATGATAAGGTTATTGTAAACCCGTTGCGGATACGTAACGAGACAATAAATGAATTATCAAATAATATGTTGCTTTATTATACCAACACAGGCCGTAATTCGGGTGATATAATAGAAAAACAGCAAAAGAATGTAAAAGAACAAAAGGCAAAGTCGATAGAGGCGATGCATCAGATAAAAAATCAGGCATATGAGATAAAAGAGGCCGTTCTTAAAAATAATCTTGACGAAATAGGACATATTCTGCATCGTGGGTGGACATATAAGAAGGAGATGGCAGATGGTATATCGACCCCATTGTTTGAAGAGATATATAATACGGCTATAAACGCCGGTTCGTCGGGCGGAAAGATATCCGGTGCAGGCGGAGGTGGTTATGTCTTTTTCTATTGTCCGGGTAATACACGGTTTGCAGTGTCTAAGGCCTTGGAGAGCCTTGGGGGAAGAGTACAGCAGTATTCTTTTACTAAAAAAGGATTGGAAACCTGGCACACAAAATAAACAGAATGAAGCTGGCTGTTCTTATACGTGTTTATGATAGAATCGAGGATTTGAAATATAATCTTCAGATTATTTCCGATACATGGAAAGAGAATGATTATTATATTATAGTTGTAAGTAACGGGAAGAAAAACGGATACAATATTTTACCCGAATCTATTCCTCATATAGATAAGCTGGTAATACTCGAAGAAAACGCAGGGCACAGGAAAGGTAACTCCCAACTGCTGATGGAAGGGGCGAAGTATATCCCCGAGGATTGTAAATATACGCTGATACTGGAGGCCGATACATGGGTTTATGGGGATAGCATCCAGTCTAAATATACGAAATTGCTGTCGGAGAAGACTGATGCGGTATGGGCCAGCGCCGACTGGTATGATAAGTATTATGCCTTGGCGACAGACTTTGCAATTATAGAAACGAAATATATAAAAGATAACCCCGGAATATTTGATTTTGAGCTTTTTCCGGAATGTCATATCACAAACTTTTTACGAGATACAAATGTTAGATTTATATGGATAAGAGAAAATATGCCGGTGCATGTACCCAGCTATATTCGATACAGCTATCCATATGTACCCAATATAAAAGAAGGACGTTTTTATGTATTCCCAAAATCCAGAACAGTGACTCATCATATCGAGTTCTTGAAAGGTGGGATGGAGCAAAAGAAACGTTATTTTAATATTCTGGCCGATACGGATTATTTTCCGCAGGTGAAATCCGGAAATAAGGCTTGGAGCCGCTTTAAAATGAATTTCTGGATAGGACTGAGCAAGTGTTTTGTAAAACGTAGCTGGTACAGTAAAAAAACATACAAAATTATAGAGTAAGCGATTTTTCTTATTTATGATATTTTCCACATATATATTCACTCTTGTCTTTTTGCCGGCAGTATTGATTCTTTATTTCGGCATGTCACGTTATGTATCCCGGAAGATACAGCATTTACTTCTTATATTCGCATCATTAGTATTTTACGGGTACAACCATATTTCTTATGTATGGCTTATCCTTATTTCCATATCTGTCAATTACATAATGGCAACAGGGGTGCAGAATGCCGTGAAGCCTCTTTTTAGAAAGGTCTGTTTTGTTACCGGAGTTCTGTTCAATGTTTGTTTACTGGGATATTACAAATACTATAATTTCTTTCTGGATAATATCAATACTTTGTTTGATACTGATTTTGTTCTCAAACAGATCATATTGCCATTAGGGATCAGCTTCTTTACCTTCCAGCAGATAGCATACCTGATAAGCGTGAATAAGAGGCAGGAAAAAGTGCCCGGAGTATTGGATTATGTTCTTTTTATCACCTTTTTTCCTCAATTGGTAGCAGGGCCTATCGTCTTTTCTCAGGATGTAATGGCTCAATATCAGGATGATAAGAATAGGTTCTTCAATATAGATAATTTTGCACAAGGGCTTTTTATATTTATTATCGGCCTTTTTAAAAAAGCTGTTGTAGCCGATACGTTGAGTATTTTCTCGGGGAATGCTTTTTTTGATCCCAATCACCTGACTTTCGCCAGTGCATGGCTCGGTTCTCTGGCCTATACATTCCAACTATTCTTCGACTTTAGCGGTTATTCCGATATGGCAATAGGCTTGGGTAAAATGTTTAATATAAACCTGCCTGTGAATTTTTATTCACCATATAAGTCGAAAAGTATTACCGAGTTCTGGAAACGATGGCATATTACACTGGGGCGATCTTTGTTTGTCCTTATTTATATTCCGCTCGGAGGTAACAGGAAAGGATATGCCCGTACCTGTTTCAACCTTTTTGCGGTGTTCTTCGTCAGCGGGCTTTGGCATGGAGCTGCATGGACGTTTGTACTATGGGGTTCGTTACACGGGCTTGTCCGTGTATTTGAGAAGATATTTGACAAGCAACTGGAAAAAATACCTGACTTGATAAGGATTTTCCTTACTTTCCTGTTTGTGAGTTCGGCACTGGTGCTCTTCCGTTCATGGACAGTGAGCGATGCTCTGATAATGCTGAAGACGATGTATATTCCGGATGTAATTTCGTTTGACCGAATATCACATCTGGCGTTCAATACCACATTGGCTTATCCGGATATTATCCAGTCGATATTTGTAATCGGAATTCTTTTGATAGTGTCTTATTTTGTATTCCTGTTCCCGAAAAACAGCATCGATTTGTATAATGAATTCAAACCGAAGCCGAAAATAGCTATATTGTCGGCCGTTCTGTTTTCAATAGCTGTAATTCATTTTTCGAAAGTGGGTGCTTTTATCTATTTCAATTTTTAGCAGATTATGGATATATCAGGTAAGAAATATACATCTAAGAGCTTTCTGACAGCATTTGCGATATCACCAGTTTTAGTGCTGTTCATAATCGGGCTGACTTGCTATATAGTAGACCCATTCCTTCAATTCAGGGTAAATCCTAAATCTCGTTATATATTGAATCCCCGTTTTGTAAATGGAGGGTTGGCGAAGAATTATGAATACAATACGGCACTTATAGGTTCATCGATGGTACAGAGTTTCAATATCTCTACTTTGCGTAATGCAAATGAAGGGATGAAACCTGTAAAACTGTCTTCCGGAGGTATGAATCTGGCAGAAATGGAACTGTTGTATTCAATAGTACAGGAGAGAAATGTGAAGAATATTATAATCAATGTCGATATGCCTTTTTTCAATCAGGCCGGGGTTGTATCCCGTTATCCGGGCTACCTGTACGCAGACGGCTTTATGAACAAGCTGCAATACTTGTATAGCTACGAGGCTCTGATACAATATATTCCTGTCGATCTGGGGCTAGAGTTATATTTTAAGATAAAGGATGGGAATCTGCCCGATGTATATAAAATGAAAACAGATCTCGATCAGATAGGTACCGAAAGTTATGCAAAAACTTATAGTGCCGAATTTGTAAAAAACTATTATCTGGCAGGAAACAGCGTATTATACCAGCATGTGGAAGATATGGAGGGGCGGATGGATAGGAGCCTGACTTCCTTTATTACCAATCTGGAAATAGATAAACACAAGGATGTGAATTACACATTTATGTTCCCGTCCTATTCGGCCTTGTATTGGTATCATACGCGCAGGCATAATTATTATAACCAGTTTCTCGGTTTTGCGGCTAAGTTTACCCGTATGGTAGAGAAGTACGATAATGTAAGGGTAGTTTCTTTTCTCGACAGGACTGAAATCACAGACCTGAACTATTATGGGGATGTTACCCATTTTAGTCCCGCTTTGGGTGATACTATAATGATGAATATGTTTAATCCTGAGTTTGAAATCAATTCTTCGAATGTGGATGTGATGAGACACCGGGTGGATAGTCTTGTGGATGTATTTATTGAAAAAAATAAAGACTGGTTGCCAAAATAAGGGTGCAGGCCTGTTTTCACTTTGGTATGTATAACAACAAGAAGTAGTTGTATTCTAAAATGTATAAAAATAATTTCTATTACTTAAAGTTTATATGTTTGTAGTCAACGGACGATATCTTACACAAAAGCCAACAGGCGTTCATCGTTACGCATTTGAAATATGCAATAAATTGCATGATATGGGTGTGGATTTCCATGTAGCTATCCCTCAGGAAATACATCCCGATTACAAGTTCAGCTTCAAAACGATAAAGTGCGGTTCGCTGAAGACTCATTTGTGGGAACAAATCTCATTGCCCCGTTATCTGAAAAGTATAGGTAATCCGTTGCTTGTCAGCTTTACAGGTTGTGGCCCATTATCTTATAATAACCAGATAATGACAATCCACGATGTATCGCATGAGCGTTACCCCGAATGGTTTTCGAAGAATTACTACCGTTTTTATCATTTTATGATGCCCCGCATAGGCAAAAAAGCGCACGCGGTACTCACTGTAAGTGAGTTTTCTAAAAATGAGATTGTAGATACATTAGGGATAGAGGCAGCTAAAATACATGTGATACATAGCAATGTCCCGTTTCATAATAAACCTGCGCGGGAAGAAATCTTGAATTATAAGCCTGATCCGGACAGCGAAAAATACATAATCGCAGTATCATCTATGGACCCCCGTAAAAACTTCAGCCGTTTGGTAGAGGCATTCGATAAGATAGACGATAAATCTGTAAAGCTATATATTATCGGCATGTCATTTAAGGCGTTCAATACTCCTGACCTGAAAAAACTCATAGGAGAGAATGTGTATCTTCCGGGTTATATTCCTGACGATCAGTTGCAAAAGATGTATCAGAATGCACTGTTGTCGGTTTATCCTTCTCTGTACGAAGGATTCGGGTTGCCTCCCTTGGAATCTATGACCTATGGCTGCCCGGCAATCTGTTCCGATATTCCAGCTCTGCGTGAGGTTAGCGAGGATGCCGCTTTGTATGTAGACCCTTATGATGTGAAAGATATGACATCGAAAATAAACCGATTATTGAAGGATCAGGATTTAAGGCAGGGATTTCGTCTTAAGGGGCTGGAACAGATAACGAAATACTCATGGGATAAGTCTGCCGGGCAAGTTTATGAGCTAGTGCAGAAATATATATAAAAAGCTTCGATAGAAAAGATCAGGCCGGGGGTAGAGTATACTTCCGGCCTTGTTATGTTTACATTTTTGATTTATCTATATGGTGAGCTTAACGGCTTATCGCTCTTTGAAATTTTTTGAACCTGTAAAACAGAGAGGCGCTAAAAAGTAACAGTAAGAAAAATCTGTAAGAAGTGTTACTTTTACATACGCTTTGCTCCTGTGACCGTTGGTTGTAGCTTTTTCCGAAAAAGTTACAAGTTACTCTGCTATACGGGCAGTTACGAGTTATAAGCGTTTAGGCTAATGGCTAAAAGCTGAAATATGTGTTACTTTTGTTACCTTTTGGGTAGTTGTAGGAGCGAAATATCTTTCGCTCGTCGATCATTGCAGGCGAAAGATATTTGGCCCCTACAAAAGCCATAACAACTGTTACCTTTGTTACTTTTTAACTAAATATAGTTGAGAATATGAATTTAGAATAAAGGGTCAGTCGTGGGATAAAAAGCAAATCTGAACTTAGAGGAATTATTGATTTTTCATTCTTCATTATTAATTACTTTCTGTTACTATTTCCACTCAAAATTTACATTATGATTATTACTGTAGTCCCTCGCTGTGAACAAAATAGAATATACCGGAAAATATGTTCACGGATTAACAAATCATTTTACTTTTTAATCAAAAACGCATTCCATTTCTTTTGAAAATCCCTTTATTTAATCTATTTTTGCATGACAATAGAAAAAAGCAATTGCATATGGTTATTTTCTATCACTATCAGCTAAAAATTTAACTATTCTAAATAACTAAAAACAATTTTAATTTATGAGTTGGTTACTTAAATCTTCTATTGGTAAGAAGTTGATAATGAGTATCACTGGTATCGCTCTTATCTTGTTTTTGCTGTTTCACGCTTCGATGAACGTGACGGCTGTATTTTCGGAGGATGCCTACAATACCATCTGTGCTTTATTAGGAGCTAATTGGTATGCTGTGGCGGGAACTGCTGCTTTGGGTGCACTTGTTGCCATCCACTTCATCTACGCTCTTATTCTGACTTTACAAAACCGTAAGGCCCGCGGAGGTGATGCTTATGCAGTAAACGTGCGTCCTAAACATGTGGAGTGGGCATCACAAAACATGTTTGTCCTGGGTGTGATTGTCATTGGTTTCATGGTGCTTCACTTTAGCCAGTTCTGGTATAAGATGATGTTTACCGAACTGATGGGACATCACGAAGTGGCACTTGGTGGCGAAATGGTTTCTCCTCAGGATGGAGCCGCTTTCATCAAGTATTATTTCAGTCAGACTTGGGTTGTGATCGCATATCTAGTTTGGTATGTTGCGTTGTGGTTCCACTTATCTCACGGATTTTGGAGTGCAGTTCAAACTATCGGTTGGAACAATCTGGTTTGGATGAATCGCTGGAAAGTGATCAGTCAGGTACTTGCCACTATTATTTGTCTGGCATTTGCTTTTGTAACCATCTACTTTTATGCAAGACATTTACTTTGTCCGTTTTGTTAAGTAGACACTGATTATTTTTGTTAAAGATTAAAAGAAAAACAGATATGAGTAATATACTAGATCCAAAAAAAGATTCAAAAATACCTGAAGGGCCATTGACAGAAAAATGGACCAACTATAAGGCGCACCAGAAATTGGTGAATCCTGCTAACAAACGTCGCCTCGACATTATTGTAGTAGGTACAGGCCTTGCAGGAGCATCGGCAGCCGCTTCTCTTGGAGAAATGGGCTTCAATGTGCTTAACTTCTGTATTCAGGATTCTCCCCGCCGTGCGCACTCGATCGCAGCACAGGGAGGTATTAATGCTGCAAAGAATTATCAAAATGATGGTGACTCGGTTTACCGTCTTTTCTACGATACTATCAAAGGTGGTGACTACCGTGCCCGCGAAGCAAATGTTTACCGCCTTGCCGAGGTTGCAAACAGTATCATCGACCAGTGTGTGGCTCAGGGAGTTCCTTTTGCCCGCGAATACGGAGGCTTGCTTGACAACCGTTCGTTCGGTGGTGCACAGGTGTCGCGTACATTTTACGCTAAAGGACAGACCGGACAACAGCTGTTGCTGGGTGCATACTCTGCATTGAGCCGTCAGGTACACAAAGGTAGCGTGAAACTATATACCCGCTATGAGATGCTCGATGTTGTTCTTGTCAAAGACAAAGACGGAGAAGAGCGTGCACGTGGTATTATTGCCCGCAACCTTGTTACAGGTAAACTTGAGCGTTTCGCAGCACATGCGGTCGTTATTGCTACCGGTGGATATGGTAATACATTCTTCCTTTCTACCAATGCAATGGGCTCGAACGGTTCTGCGGCTATTCAGGCTTATAAGAAAGGCGCTTACTTTGCGAATCCTTGTTTCGCTCAGATTCACCCGACATGTATTCCTGTTCACGGTGAATTCCAGTCTAAACTGACTCTGATGTCAGAATCGCTTCGTAACGATGGCCGTATCTGGGTTCCTAAAAAGAAAGAGGATGCTGAAGCTATCCGTGCAGGCAAACTGAAACCGACTCAGTTGAAAGAAGAAGACAGGGATTATTATCTGGAAAGACGCTATCCTGCCTTCGGTAATCTTGTGCCTCGTGACGTTGCGTCACGTGCAGCTAAAGAGAGATGTGATGCCGGCTTTGGTGTAGGTTCTACAGGCCTTGCCGTTTATCTTGATTTCTCTGATGCTATCAACCGTCTTGGAAGAGACGTGGTTGAAGCCAAGTATGGTAACCTGTTCCAGATGTACGACAAAATTGTAGACGAAAATCCATACGAAACACCGATGATGATTTATCCGGCTATCCACTACACAATGGGTGGTATCTGGGTAGACTATGAGTTGATGACTTCGATCAAAGGTTTGTTTGCGCTTGGTGAAGCTAACTTCTCTGACCATGGAGCTAACCGATTGGGGGCATCTGCTCTGATGCAGGGACTTGCAGACGGATATTTCGTATTACCATATACAATCCAGAATTATCTGGCCGACCAGATTTCTGTTCCTCGCTTCAGCACCGATCTGCCTGAATTTGCGAAGACAGAAAACGAGATTAAAGAAAAGGTTGCCAAGCTGATGAATATCAAAGGACAGCGTTCTGTCGACTCTATTCATAAAGAACTGGGACTTATCATGTGGGATTTTGTAGGCATGGGCCGTACAAAGGAATCTTTGGAAGCAGCAATCGAGAAATTGAAAGCTGTGAAAAAAGAATTCTGGTCAAATGTACGCATACCGGGTGAAGCTACCAGCCTGAATACAGAGCTTGAAAAAGCATTGCGTTTAGCAGACTTTATCGAGATAGGCTTATTGATGGCATATGATGGATTGAATCGTAATGAGTCTTGTGGAGGCCACTTCCGTGAAGAATACCAGACACCGGAAGGTGAGGCTATGCGTGATGATGAACATTATTCTTATGTTGCCTGCTGGAAATATGAAGGTGAAGAGCAAGCTCCTGAGCTTGTGAAGGAACCTCTCGACTATGAATTTGTAGTTAGACAACAAAGAAACTATAAAGCGTAACTTGTAACTCAGAAAAACGATGGAAAAATTAATCAATATAACATTAAAAGTTTGGCGTCAGAGAGGTCCTCAAGAAAAAGGGGCTTTTGAGACATATCCATTAAAAGGCATTTCTACAGAAAGTTCTTTTCTTGAGATGCTGGATATTTTAAATGAAAACTTAATCAACGAAGGCAAAGAGCCTGTCGTGTTCGACCACGACTGCCGCGAAGGTATCTGTGGTATGTGCAGCCTTTATATAAACGGACATCCTCACGGGCCGGACGAAGATATTACAACATGCCAGCTGCATATGCGTAAGTTTAAGGATGGCGAAACCATTACAGTTGAGCCTTGGCGTTCGGCAGGTTTCCCTGTTATCCGCGACTTAATGGTGGACCGTACTGCTTTCGATAAAATCATGCAGGCAGGAGGTTATGTTAGTGTAAATACCGGAGGTATACCTGATGCTAATGCAATACCTATTCCTAAGACAGATGCTGACGAAGCTATGGATGCAGCATCATGTATCGGTTGTGGGGCATGTGTTGCTGCATGTAAGAACGGATCGGCTATGTTGTTTGTATCCGCTAAAGTAAGCCAGTTGGCGCTTCTTCCTCAGGGACGTGTAGAAGCAGCACGCCGTGCGAAAGCAATGGTTAGCAAAATGGACGAACTTGGCTTCGGTAACTGTACAAATACACAGGCTTGTGAAGTACAATGCCCGAAGAACGTATCTATTGCAAATATTGCCCGTATGAACCGCGAGTTCCTGAAAGCAAAATTCAAAGACTAGTAAGTTTTGATTATAGAATTGAAAGCGGCTATCAGAAGATAGTCGCTTTTTGTTTTGTATATTTGAAGTTCGACTACACAAATTTTATGTCTAATAGAAAAAAGATTAAAAATAACAGAAAGGTTCAGAAGAATAAAGAAAACGAAGATGAACTAAATCTTTTCATGAAGATTATAATCATTCTGGCGATTATAATCTTGCTATTGGCAAGTACAATCTTTCGAGGAAACAAATCTGCTATTGACTATTATCCCGGTAAATGGTTTGATGATATACGCAGAGAAAGATAGTCGCTTTTGTTTTGTATATTTGATAGAAAAATTTATCTATATATAGTTATCAGTTTACTAGTTTACAAGAAAAAGAGTTCTTTGAAAGTTGAGAATTGAAAGTTGAATTGAAAATCGGCGGAGCCAAAGTAACAAAACAAAAAACGAAAAAAGTGTAACTTTTGTAACTTTTTGCGTCTTAGCGTAACAATACTGTTAACAGAAAAACCTGTTACCTTTGTTACCTTTTTATTTTTAACCACGGAGTAGAAGGAGTAACACGGAGTTTTTAGAAGAAAAAGTAACAATAAAAAATTGTATAAAAAGTCAGGTTTGTCAAGTTTTGTGCATAAGTTATTGGTTATCAGTTAATAGCTGTTTTTTTTGTTACCTTTGTTACTTTTTAACCAAATACAGTTAATAAGTGTGAATTAATATAACATTATAATATATGTCATTAAAATATGCAGTAATAGGCACAGGAGCCATAGGAGGATACTATGGCGGACGGCTGGCTAATTCGGGACAGGAAGTTCACTTCCTGCTTCATTCCGACTATGAGTATGTAAAACGGAATGGTCTGAAAGTAGATTCCGTTCATGGGGATTTTTACTTGAAGTCGGTACACGCATATAGTTCAACATCGGATATGCCGAAATGCGATGTCGTACTTGTTGCCTTAAAAACAACAAATAATAAGTTACTAAAAGAACTTTTGCCACCTCTGCTACATAAAGATACGGTAGTTATACTTATTCAGAACGGCTTGGGACTGGAAGCCGATTTACAAAAAGATTTTCCGGGACTGAGCATTGCCGGAGGACTTGCTTTTATCTGTTCCAGTAAAATAGGGGAAGGGCACATAGGGCATTTCGATGAGGGGCATCTCAACATTGGCTCTTATTCGTGTACCAATCCCGAAATATTAGAACAGGTATGTAATGATCTCATACAATCTGGTGTGAGAACACAGGTGCTCGAACTGGAGAAAGCCCGCTGGATGAAGTTGATCTGGAATATCCCTTATAATGGTATGACAGTTGTCATGAATTGCACCACAGCTAATTTAATGAGTGATCCGGTTATGGTAGATTTACTTTACAGCATTATGCTCGAAGTTGTGCATGGAGCTAATTCTGTTGGCCGGGGCAGGTTTTCTATACCCGAAAGTTATGCAAGGGACATATTGGAGATGACACGGCATATGACACCATACTCTCCCAGTATGAAACTGGACTTTGATAATCGGAGGCCTATGGAGATAGAGTATATATATTCGCGTCCTATTTCCGAGGCTCAGAGTGTGGGTTATAAAATGACGCGGATCACTATGTTGAGAAGTCAATTACAGTTTGTAGAAGCACAGTATTTATTCTGTGATAAATAGGATATGGAGTGGCTGACGGTTGGAAATCAGCCTTTTCTCTATTTGTATAAGTTTATAACACTTTTGTAGAAATTACACCCTTAACTAAAAACAAGCGGCGTATAAGAGATTTATCCAGAAGCATTTCATCATAATATTCGGTATTACGTGGAATAAGCCGCAACAGAGCGTTATTCTCATTTACAGTTCTTAGATATTTAATTGTTGTGTATTTATCAGTTACGATCAGGTACATTTCTCCCGGGAGTATCAGATGCAGATTTATTTCTTTCAGTGCAACTATTGACCCCGATGGTATCTCCGGCTTCATTGATTCTCCGACAAAGAGTGCTGCAAGATCACAATTAGCTAGTGATGGCACCTCTATGTAATATAATGGTTCGGGAAGAGTGATTTCGGTCTGTGCATCCGAGTCCATTATTATAGAATCATAGAATGGTATTTTCTTTTTAGATGAAGATTTCCTGTTTTCTTCAGATTCGTTGATATACATCGTTCCTTCCCCGGTAAGTAGCCAGGCTTTACTTATATTGCAATATTTTGTTGTAATTTGTTCTGCCAGATCCTTGCTTATTGAATTCTTGCCTTTTTTTATGCGGTACAAGTTTTCAGATCTTTTCAGACCTATTGACGTTGCAAATTTATTGATAGAGAGATTAGTCGATTCTATGACTTTTACAAGTCTATCCCAGTTGTTGTTCATTTTCCTTTTACAAATTTTAAAATAATATCAAAAAAACTTTTATATACAATATAAAATTGTATATTTGCAATCAAATATTGCAATGGTAGATATTGTTTATTTATCTACAGAATATATAAACAAGTAAAGTTAGATAATTATCGTAGAAACATGTCTTTTTGATATATTTTAATATTTAAAAACAACATATACAATCACATAAATAACTGAATTGATAAACAACTAATTTATTAACAACTAGCTTTTTTATTATGAAAAAACTTAAGTTTTATATTCCTGTATTGGCAATAGCGTGCGCAGGGATTGTATTTTCTACAACATCATGCGTTGATGACTCCGAGTCGCAAAGTGTAACGAATCTGCGTGGAGCTAAGGCAGACCAGTTGAAAGCAGAGGCTGCTCTTGCCACAGCACAGGCTGAAGCTGCCAAAATAGCTGCAACGGCCGAAGCTGCATTGAAAAATGCGCAGGCCGAAGCTGCAAAAGCACAAGCTAAATTAACAGAAGCGGAGGCTGCGTATAAGGCCGCGCAAACAGAGGCCGATAAAGAAAAATGGGCTGCCGAGATAGAACTGGCAAAAGAAGCTGCAAGACAAGCGAAAGCGCAGGCTGATGTTGCTGTAAAGGCTGCTGAATACCAATTGGCGCAAATGAAGCTCCAGGCAGAAATAGAGCTCCTCAACTTACAGAACCAACTGGAAATGTTGAAAAATGACGATCCGGTATTGGTAGACGCTATCGGCAAGTACAGTAATTTTATCGGTCAGGTAAATGCGAAAAAAACGCAGATAGCTGAGAAGAATCTAACTTTGACTAAGATGAATGCCTTGCTGGCAGACAAGACTGCTTCAAAAGAGGAGGCCGCAGCAACCCAGATTAAATACAAAAACGAACAGATTGCGTCTGTTACAGAGGCTATTGAAGCAAACAAGATTGAAATTGCAAACTGGAATGTCCTTCTGGCTAAAGGCGGAGCTGATATCGAAGCTGAGATTGCCGAATTGAAAAAACAAAGGGATGATCTTGTCTATAACAAGTCTGTAGTTTCCCATAAAGCCTTGCAGGCTGCTACCGATGCGACTGAAGCCGCATATCAAGAGGTTATGGATTTCAGAGATCTCAATACAGTGAAAACGTGGTTATCTTATGATTATGACAAGCAGATACAGATGGTAGGGTACTATACTGTAGGCGAATTGAAAAACAGGTTGACTGACGAGAAGACTTATCTAGCCAATATGGAGAAGTCTCTGCTGGAAATGGAAACTAAATATAATGAAGCAGAGAAAAATATAGAAAGCCTTTACAATGCTTACCTGGCAGCTCAACAGGCTGTGGTTAAAGCTGAAGCTGACAGAGATGCCGTTTATGCTAATGTGGCTTCTACCCAGGATCAAAAAGATGCCGCGGATGCAGCTGTTACGGCAGCTTATACAGCACGAGGTGTTGCTTATACAAAATATACAGATGCCCAGAGCGATTTGGATAGCTACCAAAGCTCAATCGTGTATTATAAAGAATACATCGCTGACGCGAAATCTGGTATTGCAGACCTGGAGACAGCTATAGCTGCTTATAACAATGATTCGAATGCGCCGCGTACTTTGGAAACAGCTTATTACACAGCGCTTACCGCAAAACAGGACGCTCAGAAAGCTTATAGCGACCTGCAAGCCGAAATCAGCGCATTGGAAAGTGAGATGTATCAGTTGAGCAATATATATTACAGTGAAGGTTACACTACTTCGGCTAGCATTGATTACATAAAAGGCCAGATCGAATATCTTGAAAATGCTAACATCGATAACACCAACTATATTGCACAATTGAATAGGGATATTAATGAAATTAAAGAAAACAAAACTGTTGATATCGCTCTCCTGAAACTTGATATCTCAGAGTTGGAAGCTGAAATCGCTAAACTTACAGTCGAACTGGGCGTAGCTCAGAAACAAGCCGATGCTGCAAAAGCTATAGTTGACGCAAGAACCAAGTAATTACGAAAAGTAAACCTATTCGGTAATGAGTTGAGGAAACAATATTCCTTCCTCAGCTCATTCTGATAAAAAAACAGAAGCTAAAATGAAGAAAATATTATGTTTAACAATGCTCCTGTCCTTTGCTTTTTCGGCTTTTGCTCAAAACTCAAGTGACGTGGCTCCGAAAAAAGGTGACTGGATGGTTTCGGTCAACTTTGGAGTCGGGTCATATATCGGGACAGACGCTCCGGCTCCCAACAATCCGGCCTATACGTTGTCGGCATCTACATCGGCATGGTTCGATAAGAATCCGATACTGGATATAGAAGGCAGATGGTTTGTGTCGGATAAGTGGGCGCTAAAATTGACGGGAGGATTTAATTTCAGCCACAATCCGGCTTATAATGAAGTTACCGGTACTGGCTCAGAAGCCGGTGATATTCCTACCTATAATGCTGTACCTGGCAGAGACAATATCCAATTCTCGGTAACAGTAGGTGCGGATCATTATTTCAAAACGAAATGGGATCAATTGCATCTGCGTGTAGGAGGTGAATTCGGTTACGCTTATGGCCGTGTATCTGCAAATGCCGAAGATAGTGAAGACTATCTGGGTGCAAGTGTCGGTGAAGCTTTTGCCTTGAAGGTAGCTCCGGTTGTAGGTGCGGACTATTTTATGAATTCCGCTTTATTCTTAGGATTCGATATTCGTCCGGTGGCTTATCAGTATTCAACTTACAGCATCCGTCCTCAAGCGGGACTAGGATTGCTATCATCAGATAGTCACTCTTTTTCAATCTTATCACAACCAATGATAAAATTAGGAATCAGATTTTAAATGATCTGTTACTAATTAGTTAAGATAATTAATGTGAGAGAGGAGGTTTTCCGTGAGGAAAGCCTCCCTTGTTTTTTATATGGTTACAGATATGAAAAAGTAACAAAAGTAACAGAAACTAATTAATAATTAAAAATGAAAAATTAATAATTCTGTAAGTTCAGATTTGCTGTTTCTCTCACTACTGATCCTTATTCTAATTTCATATTCTCAACGATATTTAGTGAAAAAGTAACAAAGGTAACAGAGAAAGCATTTAAAAATGAAGAATGAAAAATTAAGAATTAAGAACTAACGGTTAGTGGAACTAATTTTTTCCCTCGTAACTCATAACTGCCCGTAGGGCGGAGTGACATGTAACTTTTTCCAAAAGGTAACAAAGGTAACATATATATCAGTTAGCAGTGAACAGTCAGCAGTTAACAATATTTTCTCGCAAAGACGCTAAGTAAGGTGCAAAAGAAAAGGTAACAAAGATAACAAAGGTAACAGAAATCAATGTGCCGATTAATCAATTTGCCGATGTGCGAATGTTTTTAACGAAAAATGAAAAACGAAGAACGAAAAATATTTTCACTTTTCACTCTTCACTTTTAGTTTAAAACATTTGCTAATATGCTAATTTACAAATATGCTAATTAATTATGTCAAAGAACTATTTCTTGATGAAAAAATCCATCAGCGATATTCTATAGATAAAGTTTTAGTGGAAGAGTAACAAAAAAGCAGCAATCTAATGACCGCTGCTTACTTATATTTTTTATTTAGTCAGAACCTTTTATCTTCTGTCGCGTGCTGAATAGGTTGCATTAGATGAAGAAGATGATGATTTCGGTTTGCTGGCCTTTGAGACTTTTGTTTTCTTCGGATTCATATCCCCTGCCGCTTTTATCGAGTCATTGATGACCCATAGGCCTTTGTCGAAATCTTTCAGTTGGGTTTCGATGCTGTCTTGTGCATGTTTCAATGCCTCCGGAGTAGTAAATTTCTCTTGCAGGAACTTATTCTCCATATTGGTCGTCTTGTATATCTCCCCTTCGTATAGCCTGAGCCTGAAATAATCGTCGATGGTTTTATTCATTACATTATTCAGGTCGGAAGTCATAATCGGCATACGCGCTGCATATGGCCTTACATATTCGTATGGTATCCAGAATTGCGGTTCGCGGGAACCTGTAGCCGATACAGATGCGTCGAGGTCATCATCACCAAAATAACGTTGGCGGAACAAGACCGGGCATATGGCCACTGTTTTCACTCCCAATACTGAATTCGACTGATCGAAATACCAGGCTTCTTTTATATAATAGCCCAGGGCTTCGTTGCTGGGAATACTAAACTCGTCGAATGTATAAATATTACCGTTTTTCTGATATGGAATTTCAAGCCGGTTGAGCACATCGCCAAAATCTATAATGAGGTTGTCCGTAAATAAATCCTGTCCCTGATTCCAGTCGTATCCGATAAGGCTTCCGTTAGCCATCAGTTTAAAAATCATTGTGTACAGGTTCATTTTCTGCCCTACGGGCTGTACCGGATATAGTAATGCTGCATTTTTTCCTTTGGTCAGGTCCAGAAATCGGTATACTTCGCGTATCCATGTGGCATTTGCCAGATCCTGTGTCTGATTTTCGTTCATCATTTCGGCACGAACGGATAATTGAGGAACCTTAGGGCCGTTGTTCTGACCTTGCGCTCCTTGTTCTTGCTGCTGTTTTCGGGCCAGTCTGTCACGAAGCGATTCTTGCTGGTTCTGTGCCTGCATTATATTGGTCAGGCTGAGGATACAGAGCAGTATTGTTGTTATATGGAATATTCTTTTCATTATTTTAGTTACAAGTCGCTTACGCCATTATTAATTATTCATTTTTAATTAATATCTTCATTTCTTTGATTTTGCAAAGCCTATTTGTGTCCTTACACATCTGAAGCCGATGTAAGAGCGTGGTTGGTTCTGGAATTCACCTTCTCTCAGATCTCCTCTGATGTTGCGTCCTATGTCTTTCCACGAACCGCCTTTTACGACTTTTTTCTTTACAGCATAAGGGTCTTCTTTTGCTGCGTCGTATTTGTATTGTGGATTCATATCATTCATCAGTTCTGTGCCCGATTCGGTGTAAGACGTTGATGTCCATTCCGATACATTCCCTGCCATGTCGTATATCCCAAAGCGGTTTGGAATATAAGATGCTACACGCGAGGGTATCAGGTTGCCGTCTTTGGTATAGTTTCCTTCCCCCGGTTTGAAATTAGCCATGAAGCAGGCTTTTTCGTCCATTGTACCTTCCCTGTCCCACGGATATTTATTCTCGCTACGCCCGTTTCGTGCGGCAAACTCCCATTCACCTTCGGTAGGTAAGCGGAAATTCTCTATCGGACGGGCATTCTTTGGCTGTCCCATACGGTAAAACATTGTACGCCATTCGGCAAAAGCAGTGGCTTGTTCCCACGAAACGCCTACTACAGGATAGTCGTTGTAGCCCGGATGGGAAAAATACATCCTCATATAAGGTTCGTTGTAGGCATTATTGAAGTCATTCACCCAGACTGTTGTATCAGGGTATATATTTACAATCTTGGTGTGGACAAAGTCGAAAAGCGAACTCAAAGGACGGACGATTGTTTCGTTCACCGGAAGTCCTTCTTCATTGATGTATGCAGTATCTTTCGAAATCATTACCACTTGGGTGGGGTCTACAGTTATGTCCGTATTTAAAATCCGGTCTTGCGGATTCAGCCTGTTTCTGCGTTTGGCTGCTTCCGTATAGTCAAACCATTCATATTTGAAATTCATCTGGGTAGGGTCCAAACCTCTCTTTCCTGTGATCGGGTGAATGGTAGTTACACTGTTGATGGCACGCTCTTCCTCTTCCAAAGGTCTTTTGGGGATTGGCTTTTTCCAGTCCAGATAAGGTTTTACAGGTTCTCCGTAGCGGTCTTCTGTTATTTTAAATGTTTCATCTCCACCGAAAGCGGGGTCGGCCAGACGTTCGCGGATAATAGAATCCCGTACCCAATATACAAACTGACGATACTTGGAGTTAGTCACCTCGGTTTCATCCATCCAGAAGTTATCGACGGATACACCTTTCGGATTGGCTTTTATATCCCACAGGGAATCGTTTTCGGCAGGGCCCATTTCTATCGAACCTCTCGATACCAGTACCATACCGTAAGGTGACGGTTCGGCCCATGATGAGCCTTTTTCGCCCGTTACTTCACCGCCAATGCCTGAACCACCTGTCGACCTTCCGCAGGAAGCCAGTAATACAAGTGAAGCTATAGTTACAAAAAACAGTTGTTTCATATATATGTATGTTAGCCTTCGGCTACTTATTTTTTAGGCTTGATTTTAATAGTTTGTCGTAATTTTGTAAAATATATTTTTTAATCTGCAAGATACAAATAAACAAGTTGTGTTGTAATGATAGCAATTCATAACTTATAATTTATAACTTTTATAATATCCTTATACTCTTGCTCGCTTTTACTTCCCGTTTCTTTTGTAACGGAATACTGTAGCGTATAAACAACTCATGGCTTCCATGACTGACTGTCGACACATCCGATGTCAATAAGTCGTATGAATAGCCTGCGTCTATGTTCCTTATTTTTACGCCCAACAAAAATACAAAACCTTCGTCTTTTCTCCAAGATATTCCTCCATTGAACAGCTTATTATATTCAATTTTTGCCGTAATATCAAACTGATAGGTCACAGCATCAGATTTAAAGAAAGCAGAAGGCTGCAATTCTATCAACGGATTATTCAGCTTTATATTGTATCCCCCCATCAAATAATAAGCACGGCCTACAAATGCTGAACTGTTGTCGTTCAGGTCGAACTTCGGTTCCCAAAGGTGTGTAGCCGAAAATCCTACATAGTAGTCGGGTGTAATCCACGCTACTCCCAACCCTGCATCAATGATTTTACTTCCCGCAGCGGAGGGGAGTGCAGGGTCTTGCTCTTTTGGGGTGTGATAGTCACTTGTGGGAATGCGTATGCCGGCAGCATCGAAATTTACATTGAGCAGGCCGCCCTGTAATCCTATATGCAATACCTTATTATTCTTAAACTTGAACTTATAAGCATATTGTCCGAGAAAATATGTGTTAGAAAATAGTCCTGCTTTTTCGTTTGTGACTATAGCTCCAATGCCATGCTCTTTACCAAGGAAATTGAAGGGCATATTCAGTGATACTACAGAAGTAACGGGGGCATTGGTCATACCTACCCACTGGCGACGGTGAAGCATCGAACTTTCAATATTGCCCGTTTCGCCGATAAAGGCAGGATTGTAGAAGTTTTTCATCCGCCAGTATTGGCTTATCTGGGCATCCCACTGTCCGTAAACAGTACTGAAACCTAAGACAAAAAACAAGACGGATAATATGATATATTTAAACCTCATTCACAAACTTAGTGGATTATGGTATGCAAAGTAACGATAATTTATTTGTAAAGGTCTCGGACTCATTTATTATTTTTGTATTTACAACTGCAATAGCTACTACTGATTTGATAGCGTACCTTTAAACTTTATACTGTTACTTATCAACGGTTAAACACCTGATAAATTGTATAGTT
The DNA here is from genome assembly GCF_015234155.1 of Dysgonomonas sp. GY75. Taxonomy (NCBI): domain Bacteria; kingdom Pseudomonadati; phylum Bacteroidota; class Bacteroidia; order Bacteroidales; family Dysgonomonadaceae; genus Dysgonomonas; species Dysgonomonas sp. GY75. Next base: position 112,966 of record NZ_JADCLQ010000012.1, on the reverse strand, counting down.
CAGTCTTCGATACTTTTAGAATCTGTTTAAATTTTTCAAGAATATGATTTTGAAGGATAAAATGAGCTATTTCGAAGTCAAAATTTTTGAGTTTAGCGGGCTAAACGATAAAATTTCTGACAAGATAAGAGCCGTTTTAGATTCAAAATGCTTCATTGACTAAAATTTAAACAGTTTCTTAATTCTTCTTTTCCCTGAAACCTTCCTGCAAAGTTTTACCTCTCATCTCCAGATTCTTTATATAATTATTACTGCATGGTAAAGCATGATCGTAGCAACCACCATCAAGGGGTTTATAGAAGTCTATGTTGTTCAGATTGAATACTTCCATTGTTACGGGATATTTGTCGAGACGGGTCTGTATGCTCTGTGGCTTATAGAGTATCTCTGTATAAGAAACGTAAGGTTCTTTTACAACAAGGAAGTAACGAACAGATAATACTCCGAAATAGGCTATTGTAGCTATCAGCAGTACATTGGCTGATAGAATCCTGACCGGGTTTTTCAAATCTTTGAACAGCAGATATACAGGGATGGAAAATATGATAGCTATAAATCCATACCCGAATCTTACAGCCGGAGCCATTACCAGCCAGAATAAAAAGCCCATCAGCCCTATAATCCATACAAGCAGTAGCGTAGAATAATCTTTTACAAATCCTTTCTTCCTGAATAACGCACCGAGCATCAGCAATGGAGATATCAGCCCTGCACCTGCGATACAAATGTCCAGGGGATGCCTTTCACCCAGCCATTTCTGGACTTTTACCGCCAAGGGCATATCCAGAATATAATCACTGGAATTGTACATGGCATCGTAACTGATGGCAAAAGATTCGATATACCGTTTCGATTCTATGGAATATTCGACAGGCAGCTTCCAGTCGAAGGTGAATAAGTCGACAGCAGGGTAGGGGTGTATCAGGTAGCCTGATATGATAACATTGCGCACCAGCCACGGGGCAACGACTATCAGGGCAATAATACAGATAAACGCAGTGGCTTTATAATCTTTCTCTCTGATAAGCAGGATAACAAGATACAGTGATACGAGGCATATAAACACAGTGGATACTTTCAGCGTAATGCAGAATATCGGTATCAGCCAGAACAGGATACTTTTCTTCCTGAGGTTTTGCTGGTCTGTCAAAAGCGTAAACAACAGGTATACAATTAGTAAATTAGGCAGCAAATCGGCAGAAGAACAGCCTATATGCGTCTTGTATTCCATAAAGAATGGAATAAATACCGTGATGAATAGCGCCGTAAGGAATAATTGACGGTGGCTTGCCTGCCTTACAATATATATCATCATAAATGCCATGCATAGCGCATTTATACCAAAGACGAATTCTCCGAATAGCGGGCGCAGGCCAAATGCAGAGCATAAAAGGAACAGGTTGCTGTTGAATCCGAAACGTTCTTCCAGATTTGCCAGTCCGGGCACAACATGGTACTGCTCATTCCACAATATATTTTGCATGTGATAATAGTATATATCAGGGAATTGAGGCGGAACCAGAAAGAATAGCATAAATAGTAATCCGGCAGAACCAATTAAGATAATCTGTAATGGTGACAGGCTTTTGATTGTCGCACATCCTTTACTTACAATATCTTTTCTCTTGACAGTAATCAGATAGGAAACAGAGATTACACCCAGAGCAAGGGCAATCTTTATATCGGAAGGCAACCAGATGGATGATATACAGATTATTGTCCCGGTAACACACAAGCCGATAAGAAATGTCTCAAAGAAAGAATAACTTTCTTTCCTTTTCAGGACTTTCGAATAAAGGCTGATGAAAATATCTCCAAATGAGAAGAAAACAAGTGTTGTTAAGAACCAGCATACTATGGCGGCAATCATTCGGGTTGTTTTAAAGTTTTATAAAGAGATTGCAAAATTACGAATTTATTCCGTGAAACAAGCATACTTCGCTCTGTATTAAGCAGCTTCTAAACTCTTTGTCAGTCCCACAGTTTCAGCTGCGTCCCTTCATCCTTTGGTTTCCTGGCATCTCCGAATACGGTTTTCCCCCCATATTTGTATGAAGTATTCCGCTCGTGTTGTACCAAGTCGTCAAAGTAATTGTTCGGGGTATATCCTTTCTCCATATCCTGCGATATTTTAGAAAGGTTCTTGAGCGCCTCCGATTTGTCTTTATCTCCCAGTTTTGCCTGATGGATAGCTTTGTCGAATATTTCGATAGTCTCATCATATACCCGGGTCGGAACAGGGAACGGATGCCCGTCTTTCCCTCCGTGGGCGAAAGAGAAGCGTGCCGGATCGGAAAACCGTGAAGGTGTGCCATGTATCACTTCGCTGACCAGAGTAAGCGATTGTAATGTGCGTGGCCCTACACCTTCGAGCAGCAAGAGTGATTCTATATCAGAAACATTGGTTTCGTGAGCAAGAATGAGCGCGGCTCCCAGACGTTTCAGATTTACATCTTCGGCTCGTACGTCATGATGGTTCGGTAAAATGATGGAAACCTCATTCATCAGTTTATCCGGAGTTTCTTTTGTCAGTTCCAGTATCCCCTCTTTTGTTGGTACAGCGAGCTTATCTGTCAGGTTCAGTATTAAACCCTGATTCTTCCCGCAAACAGAAGTATGTGGTTCTTCCATAAAGGATTCAAGGGACGACGAAAGCCAGTGATAACGTCGTGCCATACGGTTGCTCCCGTTCATGCCCTGCTGAATAACAGTCCATTCTCCATCGATGGTTACAACAAAAGAATGCAGGTATAGTTGGTAGCCATCCTGAACGGCTGTGTTGTCCACTTTGGCCGATAATTTACTGTTTCTTACCAGTTCATCCCCGTCCAAACCTGTTTTGTTGGCTATCTCGATAAGTTCGGCAGGTGTTTGCCGTGAAGACTTCCCTCGTCCGCCACAAACGTAGACGCCCAACTCGGCAGAACGTTTGTTTATTGCCTTTTTCAGAGCATTCATCACAGAGGTGGTTATACCCGACGAGTGCCAGTCCATACCCAATACACATCCTAATGACTGAAACCAGAACGGATCGCTAAGCCGTTGCAACAATGCCGGACGCCCGTATTCGACAACGATGGCCTCGGCAATAGCTCCACCCAGAAGACTCATTCGCTGAGCCAGCCAGGGGGGTACAGTTCCGTAGTGGAGGGGTAAGTCGGCATGTCCTCGTTTCATACGTCTAAGGTAGGAAAAAATTACAGATGATTACCTGCGATAGAAATTATTTGTTGTAAAGCTTCTTCTTCAGTCGTTTCCGACAGATTTATCCAGTGTATATCTTTATCCCGCTTAAACCATGTCATTTGCTTACGGGAATAGATGCGGCTGTTCTGTTTAATTTTGTCGATAGCAAAATCAAAAGTCCATTCACCGTCGAAGTATTTGAACAGTTCCTTGTATCCTACCGTATTAAGAGAGTTGAACTGGCGTTGCGGATAGTATTGCTTCGCCTCTTCGAGCAGCCCTTGTTCTATCATCTCATCCACCCGTCGGTTGATACGTTCGTAAAGCTGTTCACGTTCGCGCATCAATCCTATCTTTACAATGTTGAATGGCCGTGGCTTTTTTGTATTGGTACGGAAGGAGGAATATGGTTTGCCTGTCATCAGGCATACTTCCAGTGCATGGATCACCCGTTTGTGATTTTTGAGGTCTACTATGTTGTAAAAATCCGGGTCGAGGGCTTTTAATTGTGCACGGATAGGTTCTAATCCGCCTTTTTCGTAAAGGTCATATAACTCTTTCCTTAGCTCCTCATCTATTGTGGGCACATCGTCTATGCCATTACATAATGCATCTATATACATCATGGAGCCGCCTGTGGCAACCAGTACGTCATGTGTCTTATGCTGCTCAGCTATTATATCCAATGCATCCCGCTCAAATTCGCTGGCGCTGTAATAGTCTGTGATACCGAGCATGCCAACAAGAAAATGCCGCACTTGCGACAATTGTTCTGTCGTTGGTGCAGCAGTACCTATTTCCAATCCTTTAAAAAATTGCCGGGAATCGGCAGAAATGACAGGCGAATGATAGTACTCTGCAAGATTGAGGCTAAGCGCCGTTTTTCCTACACCGGTAGGACCAAGCAGGACTATAAGCTGTTTCATCAATACTCCTCGTCGCTCGGTAGCGGGGCATTATCCAGACCGTCGAAACCTTCGGCATCGAGTTCGTCCATGTCATAGCCTTCGTCACCATAGAAATTCTCACCTATATCGAGAGAGGTAGATGTTGCCGCTACTGTGTCGAAATCAACCACTTGTGCAGGCGGATTACCGATAGATTTAGTACAGGTGGCTTCATCGAGATTCTTTCCTGTGATGATTTCGCGTAACTCCATGAAGAATGCGCGTTCGGTCAGATAATCGAATACATACATCAGTTTTTGGCGTTCATCTTCCAGGAAGTCGTTTAATATAGATGCCTCCATTGTATAGGAGTCTTCTTCGGGGCTTGTATCCATTTCCACAAGGGTAATTTCCTGCTCTTTTTCCCAATCGTCGCTGCAAATGAAAAATGAAGTCATCTCACCTTCTTTGTAGTCGACCGATTTGACAATAGCTTTGTGCAGATCAAAGAATGTAGCATCTGCATCTATCTGAATTTCACGTTTGAAGTCTTCCACTTCATCCGATAAAAGTAAAAATCTGAATACCATTTTAAATAGACATTTTTAATCCTAATTCAAAAGTAATAATTTTTTTACAAAGAGCATAGAATCATATAAAAAATGACTTCAATAAAGGAATTCTTTTCATTTTAGTAATACAGGTGAATGAACCGAATGAATAATCTTGTTGTTATAGAGAAAAGAAAATCGAGAAAGATTCACTTATTCTAAACTAATTTATCATAAATAGTAATAATTTTGCTGTTGCTAAAGAAAATCGATAAAAATTCATTTATTTATAAACTAATTTATCACAAAATGAAAAAATTACTCTTAGTATTAGTTCTGGCAGGTCTCTCTATTGGGGCTTTTTCTCAAAGCGGTTCCAAGTCAGTATTAGTTAAAGCCGGATACCAATCGGATTATGAAAGATTTGGTTTAGGTGTTGAAGGACGTTATTCTATAACAAATAATCTTCGCCTGGCACCGGATTTCACTTTCTATTTTCCAAATAATCATCTGACCGGATTGGATTTTAATGCAAATATACATTATGTATTTCCTATACAGAGCGGTTTTTCATTGTATCCATTGGCTGGTGTTGCCATGGTAAATAATCGCTTATCTATTGGCGGATATTCCGATAGCAGTACTGATTTCGGTGTGAATATAGGAGCCGGAGGTAGTTTCGATATAGGTAATAATGGTTATTTGAACGTAGAATTTAAATATTCGTTCCAGGATGTAGATAATGCCAATATCATGTTGGGATACGGTGTAAGATTCTGATTACCGGATAAAATAAAAAAATGGGATAAGCAAATGTCGCTTATCCCATTTTTTTGCTCTGTATTATTTAACCGCAAACTTTACAATCGAATCGCCATTGTAGAAAGCAACCGAATCTACATTCAGGCTTGTATCGAACGTGAAAACTTTGACAGGAGTTATTGTAAACGATCGTTCGGCAGATTCCTGCATAATAGAATATACTATGTTGAGAGCTCTTCCTTTCAGGTACGAACTGTCCAGCGAGATAGTGACATCATTTTTTGTTTCGGGCAAAATGATAGCTGCTGCCTTTTGCGTATCAAAATCTATTATGGTCAATACATTATTTAATGTCTTTGCTGGGTGGAAATGCTCGTTGAAATCCGTTTCGTTTAGCAGCATAACTTCGGGAGAAGTGACCTTCTTTGTCGAAAAATAACCATCCACCTCTGTTAGCTCCACGTTTTTCAGATTTTGAAGGTCATTCTCCGATTGGGATACATTTACCCCCGTGGTAGATTTCGTAATATCATTACTTTTGTTTTGTCCGCAGGATGAAACCAATAAGAACAAAGCAGCAAAGTATAGTATTGTCTTCATAAAATTGTATTATTTAATTTATTTATATTAACAACTTCTGGCTTGCAATGTTTAATGATTGCGAAAGAGTCCGGTATTTATACGTTTTTGGTCAATACCAGCCGTTTGTTCACAATATCAGGTATTTCGTCTTCGTAATGTGTAACATATATCAAGGATTTATCCTTATCGCAAAAATCTTCTATCAGTTTTTTTACACGTTTTTTATTTGCGATATCAAGTCCATGAAGCGGTTCATCCAGAATAAGTAAATCGGGATTTTTTATAAATACCCGTACCAATAGCACTAACCGCTGCTCTCCTGATGATACATTGAGAAACGAGATGTCTTTGAGGTGGCTGATATTGAAGGCTCTCATCCATTCCAGTGCAAGGTTTTCCTGTTCCGGATTACATTTACGGTACAGGCCGATTGTATCGAAGAACCCTGAACCAACAACATCGAGACATCTTACATTTTTCTGATAATATAAATGCATCTCAGGCGAAACATAGCCGATCCTTTTCTTTATATCCCAGATACTTTCTCCTGTTCCTCTCTTCCGGTCGAAGAGAGTGATGTCGTTTGCATAGGCTTGCGGGTTATCTCCGCAGATAAGGCTAAGCAGAGTTGATTTTCCTGAACCGTTGACACCCAGTAATGCCCATTTTTCGCCACGCTTTACTTGCCAGTTCAGATCTTTTAGTATTGTGCGATCTCCATACCGGATGTGTATATTTTTCATATCCGCGGCGTATGCGAATGAATACGATTCGTTGCCAAAATCATTTTTCAGAGAAGTAATGTCCAGTTTACCTGCTTGAGTAAATAGTGAGGCCTTCAAATCCGCATCGTTAAGAAAACCTTTGCAAGATAGGGCTGGCAGCACTTTTTTATTGTATACGGGCAGCACATGTGTAATGGCTTCGGGTATATCGTGCGGGTTAGAAAGGATGAGGACAATCTGAAGGTTCTCTAATTCGGCCAGACGCGCCAGCAAGCCGTTTAATACAGTTCGTGAAGCCGCATCCAGGCCTATAAATGGATTGTCGAGTATAAGGATGCGCGGCCTGGACAGTAGTGAGCGCACGATAAGGAATTTGCGAAGTTCTCCGCTCGATAACATATTCACTTCCTTATCCATCAATTCAGATATGCCAAACCACTCCAGCAAAGTGTTCAGCCATATAGGGTCGGCTTTGGATACAAGCTCTTTGACCTGTGGTATTTCCTGTTCGTCGCCCTTGTTCCATCGTTGCTGGTAATAGCTGTTTTGGGAATCAATGATGCTGTATATGTCGCGGAAAGCGACGCTTTTGACTACAGATGATATCGGCAGGTTTTCTCCTTTGCTGTTCTTGCAGGCTATTTCACCGGATTTAAGAGCGTATTTTCCCAATAGAATGTCTATTAATATCGTTTTTCCGCTTCCATTAGGACCTATAACAGCCCAGTGTTCCCCGCTTTTTATCTGCCAGTTGATGGCTTCTTCAAATTGTAGATGCTCCAAGCGGGGTACGGCCGCTGATATTTCTATGATTGTTTCTTGCTCCATTATTTTCTTATGTGAAATGTATAAAAGAGTAACAAAAGTAGTGTTTTATTTATATTTTTCTGTTTTTTTCTGCTCCACTTTGTTTCACTTAAATGTTCATTTTGGCATTGCCCAAAACGAACCAAAAGGCTAGCGCTTCGCTCCTCGGCGACCCAAAACCGTCTTGACGGCTGAATCAAACACACGGGCTATCGCCCCGTTTGATTCTACGCCGTCAGCAACGGATTGGGTACCCCGCCTGCGTCAATAATGCGCGAGGGCTGACGCACGTGGAGCTAAAGCATAAAGAAACACAGTCCTGTCGCCGCATCGCGATTCCGGCCTCATTCTGCAGGCGGGGTGCCCAATCCGTAAAGCGGAGGTGTAGGGCAAAATAGGGTAGTTGCTGTACACGGCTGATAATCCGGTTAAAGATGACTCCGTATTATTTTGCCCACCGCAGCTGCGGTTTTGGGTCGCCAGAGGGATGCAGCCTTGATTTTTGTAACTTTTTATCAAGAAAAAGTTAAGAAAAACAAGCTGGCAGGCACATTAAAATATAGAACATTAAATCTCAACTACTGATTCGCATAATTAAATAATTTCGGGTGTGCCCTATATTGAATAACTTTATCAATATAGATTATTATCCGGCTTTAAAACTGATGGGAAACGAATATTCTTTCGACTAAATAGCTGAAATACTCTTATTTATCGTTAAAAATGAATCTTTTCATAAAAAATAAAAAATAATTTGAGAATAATGTCTAAATTTGTATCCTAGAATAAAACTTTGAACTCACTAAAACTGTAATAGGTATTACCTTAACACCATATGAAATTATGAAAATGAGATTTTTATTACTGCCAATCTTGTTTTGGGTGCTGACTTTTTCTTTAAGTGCGCAAGACAATAAGGCTAATCCGGACCCTTGCAATTGTGAAACTTCCAGAGATTCTATACTTCTTCAACTGAATAGTGGAGAGGAAGTGATAGTTGTAAAAAGAAGTGCGCAACAATTAAGTGTGAGCCAGTCAAATATGGCTAAGCGCAGAAAATATTTCGATTGTCCAGATATTTTTGCCCCTCCGGCTCCGCAACCGGAAGATCCTAAAATAGAAGTTACTCAACCGACATTACCTCAGACTCCGGCTCCGGAACCACCTGTAAAAGGTAAGCCATTCTTTTTACCGGACCCGGTATTTTTCCGAATCAATAAATGGGTAATAGACCCGACAGAATGGTCTAAGATTGAGTTGGCTGTTAATTATCTGAATGCAAATGCCGGATCTACTGTAGTTGTTACAGGGTATGCAGATAAGAAAACCGGTAATGCCGCAATTAACCTGCGTCTCTCAAAAGAGCGCTCAAATGCTGTGGCAAAGGCGTTGGAAGAAAAGTACGGTATTAGCAAGAATAGAATTTCCGTAAACTGGAAAGGTGATGGATTGCAACCGTTCGAACTTGATAATGACAAGAACAGGGCAGTACTGTTCCTGATAAATCCATAAAAGAAATATTTATAGATAGAATGAGAAGACCGCTAATTTAGCGGTCTTTTTTTTTATTTATAAGTATTGTAATGTGCTTATTTATAGTTTAATGTGTTGTTTGCGGGCAAGTGTCTCTGTATTGTAAAACAGTTAACTATTGTTAATAATAGTAATATAACTATATTTTATAGTTGTTTTACTGGGAAATATAGTTAAGTTTGTGATATAGTTATTATAAAAGAATATTTCCATGAAAAAACTGACGCAAAAAGAAGAAGAAATTCTTGCTTGTTTCTGGAGTAACGGTCCGATGTTTGTGCGTGAATTACTTGATTTGCAAGAAGAACCCAAACCCCATTATAATACCCTTTCCACGATTGTGCGTACACTGGAAGAAAAGGGATATATAGGCTATAAGGCTTATGGGAATACATATCAGTACTATGCTCTGATCTCAGAAGACGATTACCGTAAAAGTTCGCTCAGCAATGTAGTAGATAAGTATTTCGGCAATTCGTATACACGTGTAGTTTCATCGTTGATCGAAGAAGAAAAGTTATCGATAGATGAACTGCAGGAATTAATCCGCCAGATTAAAAACAAATAGGGCAGTGTCAATACCTTAAAAATCCCGGAAAACAATGGAAGCATTTCTTCTATATATATTCAAAGTCACTGTGTGTCTTACTCTATTTTACATTTGGGTGAGAGCTATTCTTACTAATGAAACTTTTCATCGTTTCAATCGTGCGGTTATCCTTATTGGTACACTGGCCTGCTTTGCCTTACCTCTGGCCGAGATGGATATTCAGGAATATAGTACTATTCAGAAGCCCTTTGCCCTCATAGAAGAAGCCCTCGTTCCTGTTGAAGAATCTTCTCATCCGGAATTATATCAATATGACGTGAGTGTCTTGCCTCCCTTGTCCGAACCTGAGAATCCGGCTTTATCAATTGGTACGGTATTACTGCTTATATACCTGATAGGTGGCGTAGTTAATCTGATAATACTGAGCAGGTCGATTTATTCGATGTACCGCCTTATCCGGGGGGGACGTAAGATTGTACAGGGCAGGCATATATTTGTTGTAGTTTCTTCCGATATAAATCCCTTTAGCTGGGGCAGGTATATTGTTTTGTCGGAAATGGATTATGCAGGTAATTCTTCAGAAATTATAACGCATGAGATGGCTCATATCAAGCATCGGCATTCTATTGACCTGATTTATATGGAACTGGTTATCCTTATGCAGTGGTTCAATCCGGCTGTATGGCTGTTGAAAAGAGAATTGAAAGATATACACGAATATCAGGCGGATATAAGTGTTTTAGAATCCGGTATCGATGCGACAAAATATCAACTCTTATTAGTGAAAAAAGCCGTTGGCGCAAGCTCCTACACTCTAGCCAACAGCTTTAACCACAGTAAAATTAAAAAACGAATTACTATGATGTTAAAAGAAAAATCAAACAAATGGGCACGGTTGAAGCTCTTATTATTGCTCCCGTTAGGTATACTTACTGTATACGCTTTTGCCCGCCCTTCAGTAAATGAGCCATTAAGTACGCTCATCAATTACGAAAGTACGAATAATTTTCAGAAAAAGAAAGAAGTACCACCACCCCCTCCGCCGCTGAATGCCAAGCAGCAAAGTAAGAGCAATACACCTCCACCACCACCTCCTTTACAGAATTTTCAGAAAGGTGCTGTGAATATGAAGCAGCAAAGGGACAGTGTAAGTAAAGTTCTCAGTGAATATATAGATAACACCGGCTATAAATCGGAAACAAGAATCGGTAATCCTCCGACAGGTAAGTTTGAAGTAATAATGATGAGTGACGCACGAGATCTGGAAAATAAAACTACAGTTTTTCCAAGGTCATTCAATAAAAAAGCAGACGGGGATAAGTCGGGTTATCTTCGCATCTATTGGTATGTGATAGACGGAAAGAAATATTCATGGAACAAATTTATGGATAAATGCCGTTATGGTAAAGTCTTTTTTGACAGGAGTAAGATAAAACCGGAAGATGGCAAGATAACAGAACTATATGGAATTACTACAGATGGGGCTAAGACTCCGGGTTTCTACATGGTAGGATGTAAAGAATAAAAGTAAAAGGCTGCCCTAGTTTTGCTTATGGGGCAGCCTTTTTTATTATGCTTTTTCTACAAACTTCTTTTTCCGTTCCACTTTTACTAGCTTGAAAAGCTTATCCGAAGGACGGATTTTATCATTCACTTTTATAGAAAATTTCTCACCTTTAACTGTTTCCTCAACAGATTTGAGGTCGACACGAATCTCTTCTATTGTTTGAAAGACAGCTCCGGTAGTAGGGCCTGTAATCAATATTTCGTCTCCGACTTTCAATGACTGGGTTTCCATCAGAAATTCTGCGACACCCAGATTGGAGAAATATTTGATTCCTTTTGCAATATATACTTTCCGTTTGGTCGCTCCCGAGCCATAATTGCTGGACCATTCACCGAGTCTTTGCCCAAGGTAATAACCATCCCAGAATCCACGGTTGAACACAGTAGCCAGCCGTTCATCCCAGTTCTCAACTTTTTCTTCAGTGAATGTACCTTCACAATAAGCTTTTATGGCCTCCTTATAACATTCTACTACGGTCCGCACATATTCGGGTCCGCGGGCACGGCCTTCTATTTTGAATACACGTACACCGGCGTCCATCATTTTATTCATGAAATGGATCGTCTTGAGGTCTTTGGGCGACATGATGTATTCATTGTCTATCTCAAGCTCTATATCCGTTTCCTTATCTTTCACAATATAGCTGCGGCGGCATATCTGGTTGCATGCACCACGGTTTGCCGACAGGTCGCGTTCGTGCAGGCTGAGGTAACATTTGCCCGATACGGCCATACAGAGTGCGCCGTGTGAGAACATCTCAATGCGGATAAGTTCCCCGTTAGGACCTTTTATATTCTGTTCTACAATGTCTTTATATATAGCTGCTACCTGATCGAGATTCAGTTCGCGGGCCAATACTACGACATCGGCAAACTGCCCGTAGAACTTCAACGCTTCTGTATTGGTAATATTCAATTGGGTGGAGAGGTGTACTTCCACACCGATACTGCGGGCATACATCATTACCGATACATCGGACGCAATGATAGCTGATAATTCGGCTTCTTTGGCGGCATTTACTATCTGATGCATCAATGAAATATCATTATCATAGATAATGGTGTTGACTGTAAGATAACTTTTGAGACCGTTCTCCTTACAGACGGATGCTATTTGTTTCAGATCGTCGATAGTGAAATTGTTGGATGACCTTGCACGCATATTCAGTCCTTCAATGCCGAAGTATATAGAATCAGCTCCTCCTTGTATAGCTGCTGTAAGAGAGTCGTATGACCCCACAGGCGCCATTATTTCAAAATCGGATATATTATTTTTCATTATGGATGATTAAATATTTTCAATGTAAAATACATGATGTTTCCAGATAATAAGAAGTCTGATCTGAAAAAGATGTGCAAAATTATACTTTTTAAACTGAACGGACAACTTTGGAGTATAGATAGCACCTATGCTTTCATTAATTTTATATATCAGCTATCTTTTCTTTTGTTGCGCGTATACTGATTTCTATATCATTTTTTATATCGCTATCACTGTCTGCACCGAGATTGTCCAGTGCCGACTGGTAATCTTTCAAGGCCTCTTGGTAATTGGCCAGTTCGTAATGTGTGTTTCCTCTGTTGTACCAGGCTACAGGTGAACCCTCCAGGGTTATAGCTTCATTAAAATCGGCTAGAGCCTCTTCGTAATGTTCCATTTTTTCATGTGTCAACCCCCTGTTGTTATAGGCGCTGGCATAGTCGGGTAACAATTCTATAGTCCGGTTAAAATCATTCAGAGCTTTTTCGTATAATCCGATATTGCTATAAATAGAACCTCTGTTGTAATACGCCATTCCGTCTTTAGGATCAAGCTCTATAATCTTAGTGCATGTATTGAGTGTCTCCATTTCGTTGCCGGTCTGGTAATAAATAGTTGCAAGATGCATATATGTTTTTACCAGTACTTTATCCCGCCATTCAGCATCTTTCTTATATTTCTGATCATTATTGATGCGCTCGATCAGATTGTTCAGCATATTTATTTTCTGCTGAGGAGCAGATAGTTTGTTGAGCGCAATATAGATGTCATTATTAAATTTTACAAGGCTTTTTTCTCCCTGTTTACGCCTTTTTGCAATCAGAAAAAACATGACCGCAAAGAGTATAAACATCAGCGCAAACATAGCAATAATGCCTGCAATACCGAATCCTGCAATAGAACTTACATTACAGGATGTGAATAAGAAGGGTATGGATATTATAATATATTTCATGTGGCAGATAGAGTTTATTCAGTGGTATTAATATATGTTTTTATAAAGGTTCTTACTTTTTCTACATATTGAGGTTGTATTTTATCCTTATTGTAAGCCAGATAAAGAGTATTTGTTGCAGGTATATTTCCTTTCCAGAGTATTTTTACCAATCCTTCCTCCAGGGCTTTTCCCGCAATTAAATCGGACGATGCAGCCAGTGCGTCGCTATTTCCTACTGCCCGCAGTATGGCGTCATTGTCAGGTATGGTCGCATGCAGTTTCAGGATAGGACGTTTCTTGAAGTTCTCCCGCCAGAATCTTCTTATTAATGCCAGATCGGTACTATAAGCAATCCATTTCTGAGCCTTAAGCCATTTCTCGATATCTTCTATATTGTTCTTTTCTGCACAGACGTCAAAATCTGTCGTATTCATAGCCGGATTGCAGACAATCATAAACGATTCGGTGAATAAGGCTTCGTAGGTAAGATTATCCGCCGATTTGTTCTGTCGTGTGATGATAGCTATATCTAGATCGTGACTGATGATTTTCTCGGTCAGAGTATCAGCAAGACCGTATTCTACTGTCAGATGGAGGTCTTTCTGGTTACCGACATGTTCGGCCAGGTAATCATTAAAGATTTCGGCGGGTGTGCCTAAACGGATGCTGGGGGCCTTATTCAGAACGGTACGTTTAAATTCGGTTTCTACCCGTTCCAGATTGTCTATCGATTCTACTATTTGTGTATAGAGCTGTTTGCCATATTCGGTGGGCATCATTTTCCGGGGCAGCCTTACAAATAATTGCTGGCCGATATAGCTTTCCAATGATGCCAGCTGAATGCTCATATTAGGTTGAGATATCATCAGCTCCTGTGCAGCCCGTGTTAGTGTTCCGTATTGATAAATTGCTTTGAATGTTCTATACCATTCCAGATTGACCATAAAATAATTTTGATTTATAGTTTTATAGAGTGAACATGTCGTATATCAAATCTGTTTACTCTTTAGTTATAGATATTTATTTAATTGATTTATTCTGCAAATCTATTAATTTTTTTATGATTATGTATCAATATAACTATTTTGATAATAGAATAAAGTATTTTAACTTTGCGACATATTTAAATCAAAATTATATTAATATTAAAAAAGGAAATTGAAAATGAAAACATATTTATTAGCAATCGCATCATTGATATTCGTAGCATCGTGCAACAATGCTGCCAAAAATAAAGTGGAAGGAACTGACGCTCAGGCGGCAGCATCGGGAACCGGAGTTGAACTAACGGTAGACCCTTCAGCTTCATCCATCCATTGGGTAGGATCTAAAGTAGGAGGTTCTCATCATGGAACTATCGGTATAAAGAGTGGTAGCCTTGCTGTTAATGGAGAGGAAGTGGCCTCGGGTTCGTTCGTAATAGATATGAATGCAATTGTAGATGAAGATCTTACCGAAGCTAAAATGAATGAAATGCTGGTAAACCACCTTAAGAGTGAAGATTTTTTTGATGTCGCAAAATATCCTGAAAGTACTTTTACTATTACTAAAGTAGAAGCTCTGGCAACACCGAACGACAGTGTAAACTATACGGTTAGCGGAAATCTGAAGCTGAAAGATGTGGAAAAGAATATCTCTTTCGGCGCAAAAGTTACCAAAGAAGGTGAACTGTATAAGGCTGTTACCGTTCCGTTTACTATCGACCGTACTCAATGGAATGTGAAATACGGTTCAAAAACTTTGTTTGCCAATCTGAAAGAAAATATTGTAAACGATAATATTGAATTGCAGATAACAGTTGTAGCTAAAGCGGCTCAATAATACATTAAACGGTATTTTTATTATATACGGCTTTGACTATAATGTCAAGGCCGTTATTTTTATTAATAACATAAATTTATGACACTAAAAGATTTACATAAACGAGCCATGCAATTTCACGATACACCGCTTATGCCGGTTGTATTTGTCGGACATGGTACACCGATGAATGCCGTTGAGGATAATGAGTTTGTACAGGCATGGGGCAGATTGGGGCAGAATCTTCCGCAACCACAGGCTATTCTTTGTATTTCAGCCCATTGGGAAACACGCGGAACTTTCGTCACAGCCATGAACGAGCCTAAGACAATACACGATTTCTATGGCTTTCCCCGTGAATTGTTTGCCCAACAGTATCCTGCCCCGGGATCGAAAGAACTGGCGCAGTTAGTCAGAGAACAAATAAACGATGTTGCCATCGGGGAAGATTACGAATGGGGGCTCGACCACGGTAGCTGGAGCGTGTTGAAACATATTTATCCCTTGGCGGATATTCCGGTAGTGCAGATGAGTATAGACCATTTCAAAGGAATGCAATATCATTATGATCTGGGGCGGGAACTGGCTTTTCTGCGTCGCAAAGGCGTTTTGGTGATCGGTAGTGGAAATATGATCCATAATCTGCGGATGGTACGCGTCGAAGGGGATGATTTTAATACGGAATATGGTTACGACTGGGCTTTCGAGCTGAACGATTTATTCAAAGATAAGATATTGAACGGCGATTTCCATTCCCTGATAGATTATACCCGTTTGCATGACGCGTCCCGTCTGGCTATTCCTACTCCCGAACATTATATTCCGTTGCTCTACACCTTGGCCTTGAGGGAGAGGGATGAACCTGTCCGGATATTCAACGATAAGGTAATCGCGGGGTCGCTCAGTATGACCTCTCTTGTAATAGGTTAGAGGTTTATCTCGAAGGTTCTACATGTATCAGTATATCAGCTATTTCCGGCTTATGGGCTATTAGCCTGCGTTTAAGTTCGTGAGCGATTTCATGACCGTCTTTTACTGTAATGTTCTTATTCACAATGATATGTAAGTCTACATAGTAAGACATTCCCGTTTTGCGGATATGGCATTTTTCGGTATCTACTACTCCGTCTACCGTTTTTGAAAAGTTGCAGATATCGTTGGCCATATCGGTATACATATCTTTATCCATCATTTCTCCCCATGCTGGTTTAAGTATGCGATAGCTGTTGTAGAGAATAATAAAGGCTGCGAACAATGCTGCCCAGTCGTCAGCGGATTCATAACCGTCCCCTTTATAAATAGCGATGGATATCCCTATAAATGCCGCAACGGAAGTAATAGCGTCGCTGCGGTGATGCCAGGCGTCGGCTTTGAGAGATGTGCTGTCTGTTAGTTTTGCTTTTCTTATTACCCATCTGTAGGATGCCTCTTTCCATAATATGATTGCTCCCAATACGAATAATGTAAATAGTTTGGGGCCTTCGTGAGGAGTGCGTATATTCTCTATGCTTTCTATCGCAATGATCGTAGCCGAAACAATCAGAAAGCCTACAACAGCAAACGTAACAAGCGGCTCTATGCGGCCATGCCCGTATGGGTGGTCTTCATCCGCAGGTTTACTGGCATACCTTAAGCCTAGAAGAACGAGAATAGAGGAAAATATATCGGCGGTGGATTCAATCGCATCGGCAATCAGAGCATAGGAATTTCCGAAATATCCGGCCAACCATTTACATACCGCTAAAAGAGTATTGCCTATTATACTAAAAATAGATGCCTTTTGGGCTGTCTCGGTTTTATCCATCTATCTATATTTAAAGTACAAATATACAGTTTTAAGTAATTGAAATTTATTTTGTACTCGTAATTTTATCACCTCTGAAAGTCAGGTTTCCGGCAGGATAAAACCATTGTTCGGTATTTCCGTTTTCTTTTATGTCTGTAGGCTCACCCCATGCCAGACGGGTCATTTCCTTTGTCATCCCAACCCTGATTTTGTTTTGCAGGATACGGCGAAAATTATTCGCATTATATTTTCTTGTCAGGGCTGCGGCTTCAGCCGCAGTATATACTTTCCTGATGCTCTCATTATTCAGTGTAACAGAGTAGGGGACAGCTGTTTTTATACCCTTTGCATTTTGCAGAACCAATGAAAGTTCGTTAGTTGTATTATCCATTGTCACATCCGTACATTTCCATGTCTGCCCGGTGGTGAAAGCCAGAGCCTTGCCTGTAACCAGATTACGCGACATTCTTAATATATCGTCCGATACTACATATTCTTTTCCGGTGAGTAATTCTTTCTGCTTTTCGAAAAAGCCTTTTACGATAAAAGGAAAAGTATATTCAGATTCTGCGTTGTATTTATAGTACATGATATCTCCGCTCGATAGTTCTTGTAATTTCAGATAGAATTCGTCACTATAATCTTTTCCTTCTGTTTTTGATTTCGGGTGTCGGATCACTTCTATTACATGAAAATACTTTCCGGCCATATCTTCGTAACGGGAATTGTAATTGTCGTTCGGCTTATATATATTCTTTTCGTCGTTCAGCAGGTCGTCGTCTTTCTTATATTTCAGTATAAAACCGCTATATCCGAAAGATTGGGATGATTTATCCAGCCCTTTCAGATATAGTTCCTGCCCGGTGTATCCCATTGCATTTTTGCCCAGGAAGTTAGCAGTACTATCATATGCAAACGTCGGGACTGCCTCTTTCTGTGCAAACAGAGCAATACTAAATAAGGTGAGAGATATTATTATATATATTTTTTTCATTGTTTTTTATATTGCAGCCGCTTCTTTTTTACCTTTTTCCACATAACTCATATCTGCCATCGATTCCACTGTAAACTTACCATCCTGATAAATAACTTTACATACAGCAGCATTTTCCAATGGCTTCTTGAATAATTTGTCTCCCCCCAATCCTAATAACATGGCCAGTATACTCATTCCATGCGAAATGACCAGTATATTGCCATCACCGTACCGAGACTCATTCTTTGCTATTTCGAGAAGGCTTTCCTGTGTGCGTGCTTCCACTTGGGAGAAGTTTTCGGCCATGCCCATTTTATCCAGTTTTTTGACGGCATCGAGCACCTCCCGGTAGCTGATTTCTTTCTCCATAATCGCTTTGATCATACTTTCCGAAGACGTATGGTGGAGGTATAAAGCGGCACTGTTCCACATATGATGATTAAAGTCAGCCTCGAAACTACCAAAGCATGCTTCGCGTAATCCCGCGAGCTCAATCACGGGAATATCTTCCTGTCCTTTGGCTCCCAGAACTATCTTGGTTGTCTGCACAGTCCTGCGCAGATCGCTGCAATAAGCAGTACGGAAATTTATATCGCTCATTCCGTAACCCAGATAACGGGCTACATCTATACCTTCTTTTGTTAACGGTGAGTCACACCATCCCTGTACCCTGTCGAGGGTATTCATCATCGTCTTGCCGTGACGGGCAATGTATAACGTAATTTTAGAACTCATCTTTATATATTATTTAAACTATCCACAGCATCTATCTTTTACAAGCTGCATGTTATTCCTAACTTTATCCCGGATTCCCAAACACGTTGATGATATCTCTCGGAGGAAAAAGGTACTAATGTATGAAGTTTAAAATATGGATTCAGGTATGCAGACACACCTGATTCGAAATCATATTTTGCTCCGATACCCAATATTGTTCCCATTCCGGTTTGTTTATCTATCGAATTGCTTCCGGAGATATCAAAATCCAGTATGATCCCGCCGTTAGCAAATATGTATTTTCCGAAATATACATTTGCAACCACAGGTACAGATATCAATTTGAAGCTTTCTGTCCTATAGGAATAGTCTACTCCTTCACCGGTGAAAGCGGGTTGTATTTTTACATTGTGCTTCGAATATTCAACTCCTGTTTCAATCGCTATTCGCTTATTCAGACTATGCAAATAATTTACACCTAAAGTAAAAAAGTTATCATTCTTATAACTTCCGGATCCATCTAAGCTTTCGAATGTAAAAATTTCATTTACTCCGAAAGAAGCAAAATAAAGCCCGATTTTTCCTGCCTTTTTGTTTTCCTGCGCAATTCCTGTTCCTAATCCGCCAAAAAGGAAGCTTATTAGAATACAGGCGGAAATAAAATTTTTCTTATTCATAAAGATACATATTGTTGATGATTGATATAATAAGCAATAGTTTACTTCCAATCTATGTAATCTGCAAAAGCTTTGTCGAACATTTCGGGCGCAGAAACCTTGCCATCCATTAAACAGACTACCTCTATAACAGCACTGGCGCATAAAGTGTTGTCAGGCACACGGATTATTTGTTGATGAAAGTAATATCTGACGCCTTTGCGTTCTATGTTGACAGAGCAAACGAAGCGTTCTGAACCTCGCAAAGAATTCCTGTAATTGATATTTGCATTACGTACAACCGGGATGATATTAGCCTCAGTAAGATCACGTAATCGCAAACCGCATTTTTCCATCAGTTCGTGGCGGGTAGCTTCGAAGTAATGAAGGTAGATAGCATTGTTGACTACACCTTGCGAATCACATTCGTAGTCGCGTACTTTCATGCTGTTTTCGTATGTAAGTGCCATGATTTTATAATTAGCTAATAAGCAAATGTCCGAGAGTTTTATCGAATAATTCAGGCTTTCCTACTTTTCCATTTACCATACAGGCTGTTTCTACTCTTGCTGTCGAACAAACTTTATTATCTTTCAGCCGGATAATTTTTTGGTTGAAGATATAGCGGATGCCATCTTTTTCGATGGAATCAACGGTGCATACAAAGTCGTTGGCTCCGCGCAGGGAATGTTTGTATCGTATATAAACACTCACTACTACTGCATCTATACCTTGCTCATGTAATTCATAGAAATTCAATCCGTGTTGCTCCAGGAATTCGTGACGCACTACTTCATAATAATGCTGATAATTGGCATTGTTTACTATGCCCTGCGCATCACATTCGTAGTCGCGAACTTTCAATTTATATTCAAATATGGATTCTGCCATGTAATATATTATTCAGTTTATTTAAAGTGCAAATATACGATTTTCCGCTTTATCATCTTGTCAAAAGTCAGATGGACTTCTATTAATATAATAATGGGGAAAGGCTGTGTTTCTAAATAATTATAATAGTTTTGTACTTTATTTTATATAAAGCCAATAAATGAGAAATACCACAGCACGCATCAATGTTGTAGATGCACTGAGAGGATTTGCCATTCTGGGAATTCTGATGATGCATAGTTTAGAACAATTTAATCTTTTTGATTATCCGACGGTCGAAAACCGGTTATTATTATTTACCGATTCTGTTTTCAATAACTCCATACCTTTTCTCTTTGCAGGAAAAGCTTATGCAATATTCGCACTGCTTTTCGGATTGAGTTTTTTCATCCAGAATGATAATCAATTGCAGAAAGGGAAAGATTTCAGGGGTAGGTTTGCATGGCGGTTGGTACTTCTTTTTGGTTGGGGAGTAATTAATTCTATATTTTATACGGGGGATGTGCTCATTCTGTTCTCCATGCTTGGTTTTTTACTGATTATAACCACAAAGCTAGCGGATAGAACAGTGTTTATTCTAGCTGTTTTCTTTTTCTTAATGCCACTCCAATGGGGCAAAGTTATTTTTTACCTGTTCAATGCCGAGCTGCCTCTCGAAGCGCAGCCACATGTTCCTTTCTATCTGCAAACCCTGACAGTAATGAAGAGTGGTAATTTTATGGATATGGTTACAGGCGTTGTCAACAGCCAATTGTATAGCTTCCTGTGGTGGACATGTCAAGGCCGCATATTTCAGGTAGCCGCACTTTTTCTGCTGGGTATGCTGATTGGCAGGAAAGGACTTTTTATCAATACGGATAATAATATCCGGTTCTGGGGAAAAATGCTTATGGTAAGTATAATTTGTTATTTTCCGCTGGCAGGACTTCTGCCGATAATGGAGATGCTTGTGGAAAATGAGAATGTAAAACAACAGTTAAATATTATTCTCGGGTGTTATTCGTCTTTTGCTTTTTTATGTATACTTGCCTCCTTATTTGTACTTTTCTATTATAAGAGCAGTTTCCACAAATGGTTATCAAAATTGGAACCGTATGGAAAAATGAGTCTGACGATGTATATTTCACAGTCTGTAATAGGAGGATTTATATTCTATAACTGGGGATTGGGCTTGGCTAAGGAATTATCGGTTACCTTCTCTATATTGGTTGGCATGGGAATCTTTGCCATTCAATATACTTTTGCTTACTTCTGGCTGAAAAAACACAGGCATGGCCCATTGGAATATATTTGGAAAAAGGCGACGTGGATTGGGGCGAAGAAGTAATTCTGATATATCTGAAATAAAAATGAGGTGTAAGTTTTTAATTTGCACCTCATTTTTTATTTAAGCTATATTCTTTCCCTTCTTATATGCAATTATCCGGTTATATAAGATATATATAACTCCAAAGAAAACGGCATTCATCGGTATCCAGAATCGTGTGGAAACCGGACTGGCAAACGTGGTAGCAGCATAATATATTATTCCCACTGCTGCGATTATCCAGAATATCTTCCGCTCGTTCTCTGCCCATACCAACTGTTTCCTCCATACTATGGATAGTACAGCTGCTACGGCAATAATGAGCCATGTAATAAGGTAAGACATTGTTATCGGTATATCTAAAAAATCACTGTAAATAGTGCATTTGGCATCCATATTAGTACCCTCGGGAATTTTGTACCATTCCAATACATTTTTCATATTTATCGGATAATACTTCCCGATGATTTCGTGGTGGTCGGGATAGAATACTTCCTTGCTGTTCGGCAGATAATAGTATCGAGCAAACTGCAAAGGATAGTGGCTGATAATATAAGTGCCATATTCTTTGTAATTACGGCTTCCCAGCCATATCCACGAAGGAGAATATCCTTGTCCGGTCTGCTGGATATATGAGAACATGAACTGCTTCAGCGGCAGGTCGTTTATCCACATAAATGCGGCAACGGCTTCCGACCCGTCTTTCGTCCGTTCTTTTATTACATCGGTTTGCGTGAGCATAT
Source organism: Dysgonomonas sp. GY75 (assembly GCF_015234155.1). NCBI lineage: Bacteria > Pseudomonadati > Bacteroidota > Bacteroidia > Bacteroidales > Dysgonomonadaceae > Dysgonomonas > Dysgonomonas sp. GY75. The sequence goes on along the minus strand of NZ_JADCLQ010000012.1, from coordinate 90,744 downwards.
ACTGATGCAATATTCTCATTTCGGGGTCTTTTATCTTTTCAGGCTTCAGGTCTATGTAAGGCACTACATGCATTGCATTGTTAGCCAGCTGCCATCCGTCGAATCCGGTCGAAAACTGGTTGAATCCCGTAGTTTTACGCATATCATTTTTTACCTGATTGTAAAAAATGAGTGTTACGGCGAGTGTCATAGCTATTCCTATCCAGCGCATCTTTCCTTTTACCATAAAGAAAAAACATACAAACAGCACAGGGAACATAATGGCCGAATAGCGGATATGCAGAGCGAAGAATAATGACAGTACGAACAGGCAAAGTGCTATCCATCCTTGTGTCTTGATAAAGTAGATGAACGATGTCAGCATGAAATAGATCATTATGGCAAACAGCAGATCGCTCATCAATGCATTCGACATATAGAGCGCTACAGGGCTGAAGACAAACAAAAACAACAAAATGCGCCAGAATATGGAGCTGACAGGCGGAATTACATATTTCAATACAAAGGAAAAAGCTGCAACGGAAAAGAAATACAATATAGTTTGTGCAATAAATACCGCATGAATGCTGCCGGATATGGCATGCACTATTTGCAGGAAGTATGAATATCCGAACGGACGGTAGAATGTAAACATATCTTCAGCCGCCGCGTGCACATAAGTACCCGAATCGGAGATTGTAGCAGGGTAAGGATAACATATTTTCAGTACGATATATCCGATTATACAACTAAGGATTAGTATAACCCAGTCTATTCGTTGCTCTTTCGCTTTCAGGAATGAGAAGAAAGAGGTCGATGTATCGTTGTTTTTAGTCATTGGTGCAAGGATATGATTTACAATTATAAGGATAAAAGGCACAGGCTGTAAACCCATGCCTTTTTATTATCTTAGCTTATACTCTCATTGCAAGTCCCCCTTGGGGGATTTAGGGGGTTCATTCACTTTTCACTTTCTTCACCCACTCCCTTGCATTTACAAATGCCTCCATCCAAGGGGTAAAGTCATCTTTCCGATGTTCGAAAGGATGGTGTCCACATTGCCAAGGGAACAGTGAGCGTTCGAGGTGAGGCATCATTGCCAGATGGCGTCCGTCTTTCGAAACAACACCTGTTATATTATAATCGGAACCGTTTGGATTTCCCGGATATTCACTGTAGATATATTTGGCTACTACGTTATATTCGGATTCGACCTTTGGCATCGCAAAACGTCCTTCACCATGTACTGACCATATACCAAGTGTGCTGCCTGATAGTGAACCTAACATGACAGAGTTGTTTTGCGGAATTTCTACGCTCACATAAGTCGATTCGAATTTATGGGATGTATTGTGTTCCATTTTCGGGTGTTTGTCATGTTCCGGATAAATGAGGTCGAGTTCCATCATTAGCTGGCAACCGTTACATACTCCGAGGCTCAGTGTATCTTTGCGTTCGTAATATTTACGAAGGGTCTCTTTTGCTCTATCGTTGTAGATGAAGCTACCGGCCCATCCTTTTGCCGAACCAAGTACATCCGAGTTGGAAAATCCTCCGCAAAATACTATCAGATTGATGTCTTCCAATGTTTCACGTCCCGAAGCAAGGTCGGTCATATGGACATCCCTTACGTCGAAGCCGGCAAGATGCAGGGAGTAAGCCATTTCACGTTCGCTATTTGTACCTTTCTCACGTATAACAGCAGCTTTCAGCCCTGTTGGGGCAGTTCTGTTAGGATCGATTCCGTATTGAGCGAATTTACCTGTAAACGAAGGGTTGAACTTGAATTGAAGTGGTTGTTTCTTATAGTTTTCGAAACGTTGCAACGCCAGTTTTTCGGTACTTTGTTTCCTGTCGAGTAGATATGATGGTTCGTACCAGGCATCACGCAGTTCGTCTATATTGAATTCCTGACTGAAAGTATCTTTTTGGATAACAAACTTACGCTCTTCTATCGGGCGGGCAACAATGGCGAAGCCGATACCATAATCGTCCAGTATTTTTTCTACCAGATGATGATGCTTCACCTGAATGAGGATACCCGGATTTTCAGAGAATAATACTTTGACCAGGTCTGCATGGTGCAGTTTGTCAAGGCGGGCTTCGAGTCCTCCCTGCGGATTGGCAAAACACATTTCCAGCATGGCTGTAACAAGTCCTCCGGCAGATATATCGTGTCCGGCAAGTACCAGACCTCTGTCTATCAGTTCCTGCACTGCATTGAATGCATTTTTGAAATATTCAGGGTCTTTCACGGTCGGCACTTCTTCACCCAGTTTGCTCATTGTCTGAGCAAAAGCGGAACCTCCAAGTTTGAAGGTGTCGAAAGAAAAATCGATGTAATAAAGGTAAGTACCTTTGATATATGCCAATACCGGAGATACAATCTTGCGGATATTTTTCACTTCACCCGCAGCCGATACAATTACCGTACCGGGTGAATATACTTTGTCATCTCCATATTTCTGTGTCATCGACAGAGAGTCTTTACCTGTAGGAATGTTTATTCCCAGTTCGCAGGCAAATTCCGAACATGCCTCTACGGCTTTGTATAATCTTGCGTCTTCTCCCGGATTCTTACAAGGCCACATCCAGTTTGCACTTAATGAAATACCTTTCAGTCCATCCTCGATCGGGGCGAAGATAATATTTGTCAACGATTCGGCTATTGCCAGTACAGAACCTGCACCCGGGTCTACCATCGCAGCCTGCGGCGCATGGCCGATAGATGTCGCAATACCAGCCTTTCCTTTATAATCGAGGGCTACGGCGCCAAGGTCACTCAATGGCAACTGAATTTCCCCCTGTGTCTGTTGGCGTGCAACCTTGCCTGTAACCGAGCGGTCAACTTTATTTGTCAGCCAGTCTTTGCAGGCAACGGCTTCCAGTTGGAGCACGTTCTTTATATATTCTTCCAGTTTGGATAGATCATATTCAGGATTTGCATAAACTTCGTCGATTGTCTCGTCGCGCATGATTGTCTTAGGCGCTTTTCCGAAGAAGTCTTCCAGTTTGAGGTCGATAGGACGTTTACCGTCAGCCTGTTCGAAAACAAACTTCATGTCGTTTGTAGTTTCACCTACAACATACATAGGAGAACGTTCGCGTTCCGCAATACGTTTAATCCTGTCGGCAGCGTCGGCAGGGATAAGCAAGCCCATACGCTCCTGACTCTCATTTCCTACAATTTCTTTTGACGAAAGGGTAGGGTCACCGATAGGAAGTTTGGATATGTCTATTTTTCCTCCGGTAGCTTCTACAAGCTCCGAAAGACAGTTCAGATGTCCTCCTGCGCCGTGGTCGTGAATAGAGACAACCGGATTATTATCCGATTCTGCCAATGCACGTATCACATTTGCGGTACGTTTCTGCATTTCGGGATTGGCGCGTTGTACAGCGTTCAGTTCTATACCGCTTGAGTATTGTCCTGTGTCAACTGACGATACAGCGCCTCCGCCCATACCAATACGGTAATTGTCTCCTCCGAGGATGACCACTTTTTCGCCGGGTTTCGGCTCGCCTTTCAGTGCGTCGCGCTTGTTCGCAAAGCCGACACCTCCGGCAAGCATGATTACTTTATCGTATGCAAATTTCTTCTGGTTTTCCTGATGCTCGAATGTAAGCAAGGAGCCGCAGATAAGCGGTTGTCCGAATTTGTTTCCGAAATCGGATGCTCCGTTCGAAGCTTTTATAAGTATTTCTTCCGGTGTCTGGTATAGCCAAGGGCGTTCCGGCATAGTTTCTTCCCATGCCTTCCCTGCTTTTGTACGGGGGTAGGACGTCATATATACGGCGGTTCCCGCGATTGGCAGGGATGCCTTTCCTCCGCCCAGACGGTCACGGATCTCACCTCCCGAACCGGTAGCAGCACCATTGAACGGCTCTACGGTAGTAGGGAAGTTATGGGTTTCGGCTTTCAGTGAGATAACAGATTTGATTGTTTTTTTCTGATAAAGACTCGGCTCTTCCCCTTTTTCCGGTGCAAATTGTTCTATTTCAGGTCCCTGGCTGAAAGCTACATTATCTTTGTATGCGGATACCAGCTTGTTGGGGTTTACCTGCGATGTTTTCTTTATTAATTTGAAAAGCGAACTTTCTTTCTCTTCTCCGTCGATGATAAATGTACCGTTGAAAATCTTGTGGCGGCAATGTTCCGAATTTACCTGTGAGAATCCGAATACTTCGCTGTCGGTCAGTTTCCTGTTCAGTCTTTTGCTTACTTCGTTCAGATATTCTATTTCATCTTCGCTAAGGGCTAGGCCTTCCTGCTTATTGTATGCTTCTATATCATCTATTTCGATGATCGGTTCAGGTTGCTTGTAAATATTGAATACTTCCTGATTAAGCCCGTCATAGATGCGTTGAAGCATCGGGTCGTGTTTTACATCGTTTGTATCTACCGGAAAAAATTCCTCGATACGGATGATTCCGTCGATACCCATATTCTGCGTGATTTCCACTGCATTTGTACTCCATGGTGTAATCATTTCGCGGCGGGGACCAACAAAAAATCCCGGAACATTTTCTGCTTCGAGCAAGATCGCACCACTGAATGCCCATGTGAGGCGTTGGATAAAATCGGCGTTAAGACTTGAGTTTGTTTGAACAGCAATGATGTTCTTGGAAGGGGTTTGAAAGAAGGAAACCATATTTTTATTTCAAGTTAATAAATTGACTTTTTAATAGGCATACAAAGGTAGTGAAAAGAATTATAAAATAATAAAAATATGGATAGTGAACGGTCATTAATTTTAAATTTCCGAACAGATTTATTTTAGTACATGACAAAGAAAACTATATTGCTTTTGGAGCCTGTTTAAACTTTATATATATAAAATTCAAACAGGCTCTTGGATTTTGATGCTATTCTTTATTTCTCCCAGTCTATTTGCTGATATAATTTTCTGAGGTTATACAGATTCTTTATCCGATTATTCCTGTTTTTTCGGGCTATGAGATAAGCCACAGGCACCCCGACAAAAGTTCCCACGAGCAGGGCTGTAAAGAATTCGGGAGACAGAAGGAATTCCAGATAAGGCTTGTTTGCTATATATACATTGACAGAAATGAGCGTAAGTATGAAAACGACCGGAGGAACAAACTGATTCGATAATGAATATGACGATTTCTCCAAAACGTCTATTCTATATTTGAGCCATGCTTTCAACGGTTGATCGGGGGCGTATCTGTTCATTTTAGAGAACGATATAATCTTAAATATATATGTCGCAATCATTGAGACTGCAAGGATCGTATTGCCTATTACAAAAAGAGGATCATGTAAACGGCTTACGGCCGATAATACCAAATACAGCAAAAATGCCACCGCTATAAATGGCAGGGTATCGAGAGGGTAGAATTTGCGTATCGAAGTTCTGGCCTTGGCCAATAATATTTCGTTTAGTTCATCTTTTGTATAATTGCTTACTTTGTTGTCTATTTCTGATTTCCAGAAATCTTTTAATGTACTATCTTCCATGACTTAATCTATTTAATTGGATTTTCAATTCATTCTTTGCCCTGTTTATCCGTGTCCCTACATTCGACTTCGATATGCCGAGTATTTCGGCAATCTCTTCATAACTGCGTTCTTCGAGATAGAGCAGCATCAGCGATTTGTCGAGGTCGTTGAGCCGGTGAATAGCTTCGAGTAATATTTCCATATCCTCTTTTTTATCCATTCCCTTGTGAGGGTCGAGCCCCTGTTGCGAATCCGGAAAAGACTCCTGTGCGATAAAGCGGCTGTCGGTACGTATCTTTGAGATAGAGGTGTTGATGGCTATATTGTACATCCACGAACCTATCTTTCTTTTGTCTTCCAACTTGGGAAAAGATCGCCATAGCTGATAAACGACCTCTTGGAAGTTATCCTGCCTGTCGGTTTCTGTGCGGAAATACACAAGACAAATTTTGTGTATGATTCCCTGATAGTTGGAAAGAATTTCAAGGAAATCTTTTTTGAGTGATTCCATTACTTAAAATATTCGATGTTACTATATAGTCGGACTCGACAGGGATTTATTACAAAAAATACAATATTTGTGTTGAATATTATTATCGATTTCTTTTTTATCCGTCCAGGGTTCACAAAAAAAAACTGAATTCTAAATCTCTGCCAAATTAAAAAGGGTTTTATTTAGCGGAGATTTAGAATTCAGACTCAGTGAAAAATAAGAAGCTGTTTGAATTATACCGGAATAAATAAAAACAAACTTTTAACAACCTTTACCAGCCTCTGTTTGGCTGCTTTAAGTATCTTTTTAACCTTTTTCTCTTGGTTTAGCCCGCTAAATCTGCGATAAAAAGGCTAAAAATCTATCTTAAATCAGCTCAAAACAGGCAGGCAATATAACTCAAACAGCTTCTAAGAATTGAAAATCCTATTTCAGAGGTTTCTTTTTAGATTGATTTTTCGCTTTCGGTTTCGGACCTCCTTTTGGTTTGTTCGCAGCTACTTTTTGTTTGCCTACGCGTAGTCCGCTGGCAGGTTTACCTTTTCGTTTCGGTTTTGCCTTGTGTTCATTTTCGTCAGAGGATGGTGCAGCGGTATTTGAAGATTTACTATTTGTGCTGCCCGGCTTGTCTGTCTTGTCCTTCTTTCCGTACTTTGCAGCAATACTGGCTTTTCTATAGTCCGTTTTTATATCAAACTCTTCAAGGGCTTTGTTAAAAGCTTTATTGCTCGGCGCCTTAGACATCTGAGTTTTTTCTGAGTTTTCCAGCATATCGAAAAGTCCTTCCAGTTCAGTCGGTGTCAGGTTGCGCCAGTTACCCTGTCCCAGATCGCCGAGTTTGATATTCATTATCTGTATGCGTTCCAGCTTGAGTACTTCATAATCGAAATATTCGCACATACGTCTGATCTGCCTGTTTAGCCCCTGTATAAGCGATATGCGGAACATGTAGGGGTTTATCTCTACTATTTCGCATCGGCGGGTAACGCGGTCCAGTATGGGAACACCCTGTGCCATGCGTGTAAGGAAGTCTTTGGTAATAGGACGGTTCACTTTTACAAGGTAATCTTTTTTGTGATTGTTCCCTGCACGCAATATTTTATTTACAATATCGCCATCATTGGTTAACAGAATTAACCCCTGAGAATCTTTATCAAGTCGTCCGATAGGAAATATCCGTTGTTCGTGCCGGATGAAATTGATAATGTTATCCCTTTCCTGCGGATCGGTAGTGCTGACAATACCTACCGGTTTATTGAAAGCGATGTATACCGGCTCGATTTTATTTACGATAAGTTCTCCGTTTACTTTTACTTTTTGTCCCGGAAGAACACGCATTCCTACTTGGGCGCGTTTGCCATTGATAGTCACACGGCCTTCTTCGATGAAGCGGTCGGCCTCGCGCCGGGAGCAGAATCCGGAGTTGCTGATATATTTATTTAATCTATATTCCATTTTTAGTATAAGTGATGTCGGAGATGATTTTGTGCAAAGATAATTAATTTGTTTCGTTTATTTCTTTTGTTGGAATATTCATTGATAAAGAGAATTAGTGTTGGAAAACTTTATCTATATCGGTGGCTGATAGTTATTAACTATTAGAGAATAGTTCTTTGAAGTATTGATTAGCCCGCTTAATCCTCCAAGGGGGACTTACAATGAGGGTAAAAAGCAATAAATAGAACAAGTGTAACCTTTTAAGCCCTCCAACCTCTCCGAGTGGGAGGCTATAGGGAGAGTGAAAAACTAATTATTAATTGTTTTCTGTGTAACCTTTGTTACCTTTTGGGGAAACTGTAGGGGCGAAATATTTTTCGACGGCAATGATCAGCGGGTGAAAGGTGTTTCACTTCTACAAAAGACATAAAAACTGTAACCTTTGTTACCTTTTTTTTATTGTTTTAATGAAAGTGATTGGTAATTAGTTTGTTATATTGAAAGCTGTGAGGAGAGATGTTTTCTAATCTGATAATGTCTAAGATTTTTTAATTGGATTTGCACATTAATGCTTATGCGTACGTATTTACTAAAAATATATTATCTTTGTGCCAGAAAATCAAACCTGTTAAGTTTATATATTATCACAAGTATTTATAAAACGCAAAAATAAAATTTATCATTAATGAAAATAGCAATAGTTGGTACGGGGTATGTGGGTCTTGTTACGGGGACTTGTTTTGCCGAAATGGGAACAGGAGTCTACTGTGTTGATATAGACCAGAGGAAAATTGAAAACCTGAAGAATGGCATTATACCTATTTTTGAACCCGGGCTGGATGAAATGGTAGAACGTAACCATAAAGCGGGGCGCCTGCAATTCACTACCGACTTGAGTTCCATTATTAATGATGTTGATATTGTGTTTTCAGCTGTGGGTACACCTCCGGATGAAGATGGTAGTGCAGACCTCAAGTATGTGCTTGAAGTTGCCCGTACAGTAGGAAAAAACCTAAATAAATACATGGTGATTGTCACCAAAAGTACTGTGCCTGTAGGAACAGCCAAATTGGTAAAAAAGACTATACAGGAAGAACTGGACAAAAGAGGTTTATCTGACTTGAAGTTCGATGTGGCTTCCAATCCTGAATTTCTGAAAGAAGGAGCTGCTATTACAGACTTTATGCAGCCCGACCGTGTAGTTGTGGGTGTAGAATCGGGAGAAGCTCAAAAACTGATGGAAAAACTATATAAACCATTTACACTGAATAACTACCGTATTATCTATACAGATATTCCATCTGCCGAGATGATTAAATATGCAGCGAATGCTATGCTTGCTACACGTATCAGCTTTATGAACGATATAGCAAATCTGTGTGAAATTGTAGGAGCAGATGTAAATATGGTGCGTAAAGGGATCGGTTCGGATGCCCGTATTGGTTCTAAATTTCTGTATTCCGGTTGCGGATACGGGGGCAGTTGCTTTCCTAAGGATGTGAAAGCGATTATAAAAACAGCAAACAAACTCGGGTATAAAATGGAGATACTTGAGGCAGTGGAAAATGTAAATGAACGCCAAAAAAACATCCTTTTTGATAAGCTAATGAAATATTACAATGGCGATATCAAAGGAAAAACCATTGCTGTATGGGGATTGGCTTTCAAACCGAAGACCGATGATATGCGTGAGGCTCCTGCTCTGGTGCTAATAGAAAAAGTGATAAAAGCCGGAGCGAAAGTACGTGTTTATGACCCGGTAGCAATGGAAGAAGCAAGAAAGCACCATTTGGGAGATACAGTAGTGTATGCGAAAGATATTTACGATGCGACCCTCGATGCTGATGCTATACTGATGGTGACAGAATGGAATGAATTCCGTCTGCCAACATGGGAAGTGATTAAGAAAACAATGAATAAACCTGTCGTTTTTGACGGGCGTAATATCTATAATAAACAAGAGATGAATGATGCAGGTTTCGATTATTTCGGAATAGGTATCTAATTTTAATTGGCAGATTAGCAGATTTGAAAATTAGCAAATGAGCCCTAAAACTCTGTTATTTAATTTGCTAATCTGCTAATTTTCGAATTTGCTAATTGATAATAAAATGATTGCAGTAGAAGGAATTACCAAAAGCTTTGGTTCTCTCAAAGTATTGAAAGGGATAGACCTCCGTGTAGAAAAAGGGGAGATAATATCTATAGTGGGTGCCAGTGGTGCGGGTAAAACCACTCTTCTGCAAATTATGGGGACGCTGGATAAGGCTGATAGCGGAACTGTTTATATTAATAATGAGAATCTGAGCAGACTGAATGATTCTCGCCTTTCGGATTTCCGTAACAAAAATATCGGATTTGTATTTCAATTCCATCAGCTATTGCCGGAATTTACAGCATTGGAAAATGTAATGATCCCGGCTCTTATAGGAAGAGTGAAGGAATCGCAGTCCAAAGCCAAAGCGAAAGAACTTCTGGATATGCTTGGATTATCGCTCCGTATGGAACATAAGCCTAATGAGTTGTCGGGAGGGGAAAAGCAGCGGGTGGCCGTTGCGCGTGCGCTGATAAATAATCCGGCTGTGATACTTGCGGATGAGCCTTCAGGCAGTCTTGATTCTGAAAATAAAGACGAGTTGCACCAACTGTTTTTCAAACTACGTGATACGCTTGGTCAGACTTTTGTTATTGTAACGCATGACGAGCATCTGGCCTCTATAACTGATCGCACCATCCATATGAAGGATGGTATGATATTAGGAAACCTGTCTGAAACTTTATAAATGAGTATATCTGCTGATAAGCGTCTTTATCAGATCGCCCTTACCCGGATATTAGGGGTGGGCGATATTACCGCGCGTAATCTGCTGCAGGTGGTAGGTGATGAAGAAGCAATATTCAGGTCGGGCAGGAAATCGCTATTAAGTATTCAGGGACTTTCGCCCAAACTTGTTGGAGAGATATTAAATCCGGAAGTATTGAATAGGGCAGAGAAAGAACTTGAGTTTGTAGAAAAGAATGGTATTTCTACCTACTTTATCAGTGATAAAGATTATCCCCACCGTCTGAAAGATTGTGCCGATGCTCCGGTACTCTTTTATTTCAGAGGGAAAGCTGATTTTAATGCGGACAAGATAATAAGTATTGTTGGTACCCGCAATTCAACGAATTATGGCAACAGCTTTTGTGATGCATTTTTAGAAAAGATATCCGCAGTGTTACCCGATACACTTATTGTTAGCGGGCTTGCTTATGGAATAGATATACATGCCCACAGAGCTGCTCTCAAATATAACCTGTCCACGGTGGGAGTGCTGGCCCATGGCTTGGATATGATTTATCCGGCTGTACATAGGCAAACTGCGATAGAGATGTTAGAAAAAGGAGGGTTACTTTCCGATTTTCCGAGCAAGACCGATCCTGACCGCTATAACTTTGTTCGCCGGAACCGTATTGTGGCAGGCATGGCAGATGCTGTTGTGGTTGTGGAATCGGACGAAAAAGGAGGCTCACTGATAACTGCTGAGATTGCAGGCTCGTACTGTAAAGATATATTCGCTGTACCCGGCCGGATGTCGGACAGGTATTCGCGCGGATGCAATAAACTGATAGCCTCTCATAAAGCGGATTTGTTCCAGTCGACAGAATATTTCCTTCAGCAAATGGGTTGGGACGATGCGTCGCAGAAAAAGAAGAAAATGCCGCGTCAGCAAAACCTGTTTGTCGTTCTTACAGACGAAGAGAAGATCATTACAGATAAGCTGGGCACAATAGATTCGCTACATATAGATCAGCTGGCCAGAGAACTGAATATCCCGGCGTATCAATTGTTTACCACTCTTCTGGAGTTGGAAATGAAAGGGCTGATAAAGAACCTTCCGGGCAATATGTATGCTCTTGCCTAAATAAAAAAGGGCGGATATTATCGCCCCATTTTGTTATTGATTGTTCTTTAGCCATTGCAAACGCCGCTGATCCGGCAAATGAGTAACCTTGAAATTTTCGAATTTAGCGTCGAAGCCTTTCCCATCCGGGCATGCCGCCATTAGCCCCACCATAACGGGGATATTGTCCTGTAGATGGGCATTGCGCATCATTGTATAAGTTTTGTCATCGAAGGAATAGAATACTTCCACAGCATCGAGCCTTCTTACTGCTTTGATCCAGACAAATGAAGGTGTATTATCCAATGCGATAACGCTCCAGTCACTCGTTTTGTGAGTAACGACCGTGCTCAGGTTAAACTTTCCATCGACAAATTCCACACCTGCTTTTATGTAATTTTCGTGGTCTATACGAAGCATTAGCCCCATCTGGTCGAAGCGGGCTTTATAATCGCCTGTGATTTTTACTTTCACCTCGAATTCACCGCCATAGGTTACATAGTAAAAAGGTGCGTCATCTACTGTGAAGCCATAATGCGAGATACGCCAGTAATCGCTTTGCGGAGTAACAAACATACTTAATGTATTATTTTTTATTTCCCATTTTTCGGGTTCGTTGAACCATTGCATCTTTTCGAGGCTTTGAGCCATTGCTGACTGAACTGAGGCAATTGCCAGAAGGCAAATGATAACTTTTTTCATCTTATTATTTTATTTTAATTTATGTTTATAGCCGATGTTTTGGGATATTTCCAACCCTGCATTACGAGTCTGCAAACCTACACTTCTGACTTTGTCTTCGGATAGCCGCCCTGCCGGGCCTGATGTCCATATGCAGGCGATTGCATTGCCCCGTTCGTCGAAGATGGGTGCGGCAATACAATGTACTCCTTTTACTGTTTCGTTCAGGTCAAGGGCATATCCGTCTGTAACAATTCTGTCGAGTTCCTTCTTTAATAGGCCTTTCTCCGTGATGGTATACTCGTTATGTGCTTCGAAATGGATTTCTGAAAGTTTCTCTCTTTGGTCTTTCTCAGGCATAAAAGCTAACAGGACTTTACCCGGAGCAGTCGAATGTAGATTAAACCGCATTCCCTGTTGTAGGGTAAATACGAAATCGAGGTTACCTTGTACTTGTTTAATCAGAACTACTTCTGTATCTACAAGTGTCCCTATCATGACTGATTCACCCACCTTGTCTCGCAACCGTTTCATATATTCTTCCGATTTTTCTATGATGTCGTAACTGCTGACAGCGGTCAGGCCAAGCAATAGCAATTTGTGAGACAGAAAATAACGAAGGCTGTCCGGTTCACGGCCTATATAACCCAGATCGAGAAGATTAGTCGCTATTTTGTATATTGATGATTTGGGATAATCGAGTATGCCTACTATCTCCTGCAGAGTCAATCCCTTAGGGTACTTTGATAGGGATTCCAGCAACTCCATTGCTTTTGTAATCATTGATATATTCGTTCTATCTCTATTTTCAACCATAAGTTCATATTTATGAATCATATTGCTCTTTATTTCTATATGTGTATATAGTCTCTGTTTGTGTATAAATGTAATATTTATTATTTTTATTACAAATGAAAAATCGGTTTTTGATTTGATATAAAACAAAAAGAGGCTTTTCAATTATTGAAAAGCCTCCCATATATTATTAAGATGCCGGCTAATTCTGTCCGCCACCTTGTCCGCCTTGAGTACCTTGATTACCTTGTCCGCCACCCATATTATCATCATTATTGATGCTTCGCTGAGCTTTCTTTATCTGGGCTTTCATCTCTCCGAAGCGGAACGAAACAGAAATACCGAATTGGCGCATCCTGCCCTTCATTATTGACTCTGTATGGAATGTATCTGTGATGGTTTTGGTTTTGAACTCATTGTCTTTCTTAAATGGATTTTGTGCATAGGCACGGAATTGCAATCTATCTTGCATAAATCCTTTCGAGAAGGAGATGCTATGAAAGAAGAAAGACGGGCCTTCACCTTGCAGGTTTATTTGACGGCTGAAAAATCCGGTGTTTAAATATGCTTTAAAATTTTGAGGAAATGAGTATTGCCCTCCGGCGAATATATTACCGGCAAAGCCGTTGTTGCTTGTTTTTTCATTGAGAATGGAGGTCCTGTTAGATTTTATATCCACATATCTTCCCGACATGTTACTGTATATACGGATCTTGTCATTAGGACTCCAGTTTACATAAGCCGACAAACCAAGATTTTTTCGTTCGCCTATATTTTCATAGGTTGTTGTAGAAACTCCATCTTCGCGTGTAGTAATATTTTCAATGCCATTGTCTTCGAAATCATAAGACAGATTTGCATTGAAATTTAACTTTTGGCTAAATGAACCGAAATTTAAACTGAAGTTATGATTCTTTACAGCATCCAGTCCCGGATTACCCTGCTGGATATAATTGGGGTTCGTTGTATTCACATAAGGATTCAGTTGATAAATTCCCGGACGCTGTATGCGCATATTATATCCGAAGCGGATATTCTGAGCCGGTTTTATTTGGTATGTAAGGGTTGCAGACGGAACCAGATTGGAGTAATCGACTTTGAAGTCCATATCGTCTTTTTGGGGGAACTTTGCGTCCAACCAAGTGGCTTCGTATCTTAGACCTGTTTTAACGCCCCATTTCTGGAATTTAGCGCTATATCCACCATAAGCAGCAAGGATATCCTGTTCGTGCCTGAATTCGTCATAGATTTGTGGTACATTTACCCATTGACCTGATCCATTAAGGATATCATAGCCGCTGTTGCTCTGATTGAGCCGGATGATGTATTTAGCACCTGCTTCAAGGTTGTGTATCTTACCGAATGGTGTGACAAAGTCTACTTGGAAAGTATGTTCTTTCATATCGGCATCGGTATATTGGCGGTTAGTGACAGCTGTAGCTGGTTTTGTCCCGCTTAAGAGATTTATATCGCTGTTTGATTCCTGATCATTAGGACTGAGACTGAACCTGTAAGATGCGGTCAGTAATTGATCTTTCTTGCTAAATGTACGTTGATAATCGACATTGACATCGGTGCCTCCATAGTTTTGCTTCGAATGACTGTCGTTGTTATATTTATATTGTGAATCACGATCTTTATTCAGCATTTCCACGACTTGCTCCGATTGGGATTTGCCGTTTCCATAATACCGGTTGAAGCCTACATTGATAAGATTGAGAGTGTCCAGTTCAAAGCTTATTTCACCGTTTCCGTACTGGCCGTTTCCATTATTTTTTGATGCTCCATCCTGATACAGATATTTGTTATTGGTACTCGTATAATCTTCAGTAAATGAGTTTGAACTTCCCCATGGACGTTTATACTCATAATAATTATATCCACCTGTAAATCCTAGTTTTCCATATTTCATTTGCAAATAAAGGCCGCCTCCGAATCCGCCCAGATCATCTACACGTCCGTTTAATGTAGCGGTATAGCCACCCATCGATGTATTTTTCTGGGTTATAATATTAATAATCCCTGCAACACCTTCCGCATCATACTTTGCTCCCGGGTCGGTAATGACCTCTATATCCTTTATAGAACTCGCCGGCATGCTGCGCAATACATCTTTCGGATTGCTTGTTATCATATTCGATGGTTTGCCGTTGAGGTATATTTTATAATTAGAGGAGCCTTTGAGCTGTATGTTTTCTTCTCCATCGACAGTTACCATGGGTACTTTTTTCAACATATCCAATACGTTGTTGGTTTTAGACTCGGGATCATCTTCCATACTGTACGTGATTTTGTCCAAATCTACTTTCACCAGCGGTTTCTGAGCCGATATGACCACTTCCGACAGAGCCTGGGCATCATCAGGCATAAGGATTGTGCCGAGATCGAGTGTTTTTGCATTTCCGATTTCAATTGTTTTTGTAACCGTTTTTTTTCCGATAAATTCGGCAGTGAAAAGGTACTCGCCTTTTTTGTTCATAGTCAGCTGAAACTTACCGTTGTCGTCACTTGCTACAGCTTTTAGCAATTGAGGAGTGGCTCCTTTGTCTGTTATTTTAATTGTGGCATAAGGCACTGTCTCATTTGTCAGAGAATCTACCAGCTGTCCTTTCACAAGAACATTTACGATATTGGCAGCCGGGGTACTGGTCTGTGCCGACATAGATGAAAAACCTGTAATAAACAGGACGATTAACAGGATACGGATTTTCATAAAGAAATTTTTATATGTTTTTTTAGTTCAATTTGGGATGGCTAAGATATAAATTGATTTTACTTATCGATCCACCTTCTACGAATTTGTCGTAATAATTATATTTTTATCACTAAGTGTCGATTTATTTTATTCTTTTTAACAAAATAATGCATTTGTTATATAAAAAAAGCGCCTGTAAACAAAGTTTGGCGCTTTAAGTATTATATAGTCACAATGCTATTGACAGACAGGCAACTCTTTGACATGGTATATTTTACCGTAAAGTTCAAGATAATGAACATTTACCGTATCAATCTTAAATGCCATATCATTCCGGCGGTCTCTGGATACATTTAAGTCGATATGCAGTATGTTGTCGTTGTATCTGCTTGTGCTCCATCCTGTAATTCCATATCCGGGAATCTTGCTTTGGATGGATATAACAGTATCCTTTACATTGAAGCATATACTGAAATCATCAGCTGTTTTTCTGAGAAACCAGCCCTGACGGTTTCCTGCAAACCATGCACCAAAGACGATTACCAAAATAATAAGAGTGAACAATATCGGAGATAATCTATCTTTCATATTCAATAGATATTAAGGTCGCGGACCTATTTGTTACTTTGTTTAGAATAAATACAATAAGCAGTTAGATTGAAAATATTATATCATCAGATACTATCTTCTGCTTATTCTTCATTTCTTTTCGATTTCTTCTCGTTCTTTTGTTCCACAAAGTAGGCTATAACCAGTCCTATGCCACCAAAAACAGCCGCACATGCAGGATAAAGTACCGAAATGGTGTTCCTGAACTCGTGATACATTCTGCTGTCCGTGTCAACCGGCGCTACAGCAAGGAGGTCAACAACGGTAGCAGTCACTACTCCCAGTCCCACACCTACAAGTAGCAATCCGATGCGGATAGCCCATGATCCGACCATAATATCCCTGTATTTCTGTATTTGCAGAGGGTTGTTTAATATCTGCGGATCTATACCCGATGAAAGTTTCTCTATCATTGCCATACGTTCCCTGCGGCGTGCGAATAATTCGAATAAGCGGTAGACTCCATAAGTGATTATGCCTACAACGCATACAATTCCTATCATTTCCATAATTTTCTAATTTTAGAAGTTAAACATTCTTGTTTTGTTCGTTTGTCCATTTTGACGCAAGGGTTACAGAAAGGTTACAAAATAAATGAAAAAATATTTATTGCCGGATTTCAACATTATATTAGCAGGGCAAACGCACGAAATATGTGTTTTTATGCAGAAAGTTTATCTATATGGATAGCTGTTAGCTTATAGTTCTTTGATGTATTGATAGCCCCCTAAATCCCCCAGGGGGGACTTACAATGAGAGTAAAAAGAATAAGTAGAAAAAGTGTAACCTTTGTTACCTTTTTAACAAGTAATGAGTTTTAAGTACTAAGTTGAAAGTTATATGAGATACGAGTAGACGAGGTACGAGATACAAGTTGTTGACTGTTGACTGTAAATAGTGTTCTTTGTGTAAATCTCTGTGCCCCTTGTGGTAAAGAGTTTTTACCCACTAAGTACACGAAGGAAATCACAAAGTACACGAAGGCTAAAAAGACTGTTACCTTTACATACGCTTCGCTCCTGTGACCGTTGGTTGTTACCTTTTAACTATATATGATTAATGGATGTAAAAATGACAGTGCGGAAATAGTCCAAAAAGTGTCAGATGTGTCAGGTTTTAACTATATATAGTTAATAAATGAAATGAGACCAATGGCTAAAATCCTCTATTTCGTGCGTTTGCCCTATTATACTAGGTCACAATTGTTATAGATAGATGGTGACTATGAGCTTTAAAATATTTTTCTGAAATTTTTTCATTTACATTTGTAACCTATTCAATCTTGTTGCGTCATACGGGTATGGCAGATTTTGATGACATTTATTATGTACGCCGGATCAAAGATGGTCATACTGATGCTTTCGTGCATATAGTACGCCGCTATCAGAGAATGGTATTTACCATTGTCAGCAAAATCGTTTCCCGCAAGGTAGAGGCCGAAGATATTACGCAGGAAGTATTTATCAAGGCGTTTCAGTTTCTGGATAAATTTCGCGAAGAGTCTGAATTTGCTACATGGCTATACCGCATCGCTTATAATACAACGATATCGGAATTGCGCAAACGGAAACATGAATTTACGGCCATAGAAGATAATTTTGCCAATATGCCCGATGCGGAAATCGCTGATACAATTGACGAAATAAGTGTTGAAGATAAATTGCAATATCTGGATATAGTGCTTAAAAAGCTGCCTCCGGACGATGCTTTGCTTATTTCGATGTTTTATCTGAACAACCAGAGCATACAGCAGATAAGTGATATAACCAACAACAGTATCGCAAATGTGAAAGTAAAGTTGCACAGGATAAGAAAATTTATGAACTTTGAAATAAATAAACTCATACAATTATGAAAGCAGAAGAAAAAGACAAGCTCAGGAGTTTATTTCAGGAAGTGAAATTAGACGAGCCGTCAGCCGATTTCGAAAACCGGTTGATGAAGCATGTACATATAGCTGCTGCAAAGCAAACTAAACGGAGGAGTTTGAAATCTACTCTGGCTATTGCCGGAGGAATTATCGGGATGCTCGGTATTCCCGCTCTTATTTTCTGGCTATTCGGCGTGGTGTCTATACCGGAATTGAAGCCAGTGGAAATTGATCTGACATTTACCATGCCCGAGATGAAATTTGATCCGTTAATTATCTCCATAGCGTGTGTAGTACTCTTGCTTTTGATAGGCGATACATTGATCCGCCGCCGTATCTGGGAGAAAAAACACAAGGACTAAGTTACTGGATATTCAGGCTGCCATCTCTGTCAGCCTTATACCTTTGTGACAAGATACGCAGGAATGAAGATATTTGTGATATAGCTGCCTGTGTTTCTCCCGAAATTTCTTTCTTTTGCAATCTCATCAGCAAATAACCGTATAATGCTGCAAAACATGTTTCCAGTTCCGGAATATTTTTGTCTGGCGATTTGGAGCGCAATTCTACAATGAATGGCAATGTCTTGTAATATGCTGCCGAATAATCACTTTCATCCGGAGCCTTTAACAGGCGGAGATGCAGATCGGTGAGTTCCGAGATCACATTTTTATTTATAATCAGGTGCCCCCGTTGGGCGACGTCTTCCCGGTGCATCATCCCGATAAGGTTTTCGTACCATTCCCTTATTTCTTTTTTTACATTGTCCGGCTGATCGAAACGGGATATAATCTGTTCATCGATTTTGTCGATATCAAGGCCGTTGGCACGTATCATGTCTTCTACCTGCCACATATATAAAAGGTATTCACCTATGTTTTCCTCTTTCAGTTTTTTAGCTATAAGCATTGTATAGTAATTATGAATTATAAATAATGGATTGAGTACTGATGTTATTGCAGATTTTCAATTTTATAAATTCTCTACAAAGGTAAATAATATATGGTGAATGTTAGAGCCTGTTTGAATTTTACCAAAATATTTTGTTATAGTTCTTTTTTCGTTCATTTTCAGTCTCTTTTTGCCTAATTTATCCTTTCACTCAACTCGAATAGCCCGCTATTATCGCTTTGTGGAAGAACAAATTATCCTAAAAACAGCTCTGAAAATTAGAACGAATAAAATTTAAACAGGCTCTTAAATAAATAGCCTAAATATGTGTGTAGATGGGATTTATTCTTTAATAAATAAAATATATAACAATAAGATTGAACAAAGATATATTAATCAGTGTTCTATCTACAAAACAGGTTCTTACTTTTTTCATAGTGTGTTAGATAGATTGTTTAGTTGATTTTTTATTACCTGTTTTTTAATCATAGTATATGTTAGTTTTATATTAGTGTTAAGGTCTGGAAGAGGTGGTTGTGAGAACCGTCTCTTTCTTTTTTATATCTTTAGAGCTATGTTTGATATAAAGATTATAGAAGCAGGATATATTATGGCTGACGGTGGGGCTATGTTTGGCGCCATACCTAAGCGTGCGTGGCAGCGAAAATATACAGCCGATACAGATAACCTGTGCCCGCTGGCTATGCGGTGTGTATTGGCGACTACAGCGGATCGCCGGATACTGATAGACGCCGGTATGGGAGATAAGCACCTCGACAAGGTATCTTATTACCGTCCATATGATTTGAAGTGTGCAGACGAGTCTGTAAAAGAATCAGGATATACGGCCGGTGAAATAACTGATGTGGTGCTTACGCATCTTCATTTCGATCATTGCGGAGGTGCCACCCGTATAGATGAAAAAGGACGGCTGGTTCCATCTTTTCCGAATGCCCGTTACTGGCTCAGCCGGAAACAGTGGGCAAATTTTCTGAAACCTAACCGTTTGGAGAAGGATTCTCTTTTTGCAGATAATATCCTGCCTGTGTACGATTCGGGGCAATTACATTTAATAGATGAAGATACGCTACTGTGCGATGGGATTGAGTTACAGCTTTTCGACGGACATAGCGAAGGGCAGCTGGTTGTGTATATCAATGGCGATGACGGAATGTATGCTTTTCCCGGCGACCTGATACCTACATCGGCTCATGTGCCGCTGGAATGGATTTCGGCTTATGATATTTGTGCGCTAACGTCGTTGTCTGAGAAAGAACGGTTTCTTGTAGATGCAGAAAAAAGAGGATGTATACTTATATACTGCCACGATGCCGTAGTAAAGATGAGTAAGGTGAAAAGGCTTAATGATGATTATATAGCTTCAGATAAAAATAAATAAAAAAAGCCCGGAGTTTTTATTTCCGGGCTATTCATCTCGCTTACTTATACATTACTTACCATTAAAATTCCATTGGCACATCTATTAATAAGATGCGGGCATTATCAGAATCTGCTGTTATTTTAACCGTATCGGTATCTTGTATGCCAAAGCCGTCGCGGTGGTGCAGCTTCTGCCCTTCTACTGTGAACTCACCTTCTACTACCATGGCGAAAACACCGTTACCTTTTCCTTTTATTTTATATTCTATCTCTTTTCCTTTTTGGAATGTACCGATATTGAACCAGGCATTCTGGTGTATCCACAAACCTGTATTGTCGGCGTCATCCTTTGGCCCTACTATCTGTACAAGCTGATTTTTGCTGTGCATATAGTCAAAAGCCCTTTGGTCGTAGCGTGGTGTTACGTTCCTCTTGTCAGGGAAAACCCAGATTTGAAAGAAATTGACAGGTTTGTCCTCATTCGAATTGTATTCGCTATGGGTAATACCTGTTCCCGCACTCATCACCTGTACTTCTCCGGCACGTATAACTTCGGTATGTCCCATACTGTCTTTGTGCTCAAGGTCTCCATATAAGGGTATAGATACGATTTCCATATTGTCGTGAGGATGTGTGCCGAAGCCTTCCCCTCCTTTTACTATATCGTCGTTCACAACACGAAGTGCACCGAAATTGATACGGTCAGGATTGTAATAATTAGCAAAACTGAATGTATGGTAGGAGTCCAGCCATCCATGATAAGCATGCCCTCTCGAAGATGCGCGGTATAATGTTGTTTTCATAAAATGATCCTTTCTGTTTGTTGAGTAAATCTTTTGAATATAAACATCTTAAATTGTAAAATGTTTTTTTACACTACAAAGATAAGGTTTATATATGTATTTGTAAAATAATAAAAATCATAGTTATGTATAAATATATTTATGATTTTGCTGTTGAAATGTAATGAAATTTAAATTCATTTATCTATAGTAAAAGAGTTGTTAGCTAATAGCCATTAGCTTTATTTATTAACAAATACGGCTTGCCATAGTCCCTTTGCGGGGAATTAGGGAGCCGAAAAACTTAAACCTTATGAAGTATAAAGAAAAAATTGCAACAGAGATTATCCGGATGATAGAGCAGGATTTGTGTAGCATTTCCGAAATCTGCAAATCGTTTAAAATCAGCCGAAAGACATTTTACGAATGGAAAAAAGAAAAGCCCGGGTTTAAAGAAGCGGTAGAAGAAGCCATCGACCACCGCGAAGAGGTGATGATAGCCTCGGCACGTATAGGGTTGAAGCAATTGTTAGAGGGCTATGTGCAGAAAAAAGAGAAGATCACCTATATCCCCGACAAAAACGACCCGGTGAACGATGTGGAGAAATGCCGTATGGTGGAAAAGAAATTTTGTCCGCCGAGCATCCGCGCGATAAAGTATGTACTCGACCGTGAGGAAAGGAAGAAAGACAAAGACCGGTTACTGGCATCGGAGCGCCGTCCGCTGGTCATCGAAGTACAGGACGAGGAAACCAGACGTCAACTGATGATTTTACAGGAGAACGGTTTCCGTCCGGGCGGTTCGCTCAATGCGGAGGTAGTTGCGTCCGTGGATAAGAAGTTGGAAGAAGAACTAAAAACGAAAAGTGAAGAACGGAAAGTGGAAAATGGGCAAGAGCAGACGGAACAAGGGCAAGTTATGGAACAGCCGCCTGCTGCTCCGGTAGAGAAGCCCAAGGTGAATCTTTATCCGTTTCTGCCTCCGGGATATACATCGAGGACGGATTGAGGAAGAGGAAAGTCGTAAGCAATGAGTAGTAAGTTGAAAGTTATATGAGATACGAGTAGACAAGATACGGGATACAAGTTGCTAACTGTAAAGTCTCTTGTGCGATAGCTTGTGTTAACGGCTAATAGCTATTGGCTAAAAGCTGAAATATATGTTACCTCTGTTACTTTTTATTTAAACACAGAGTAAAAGGAGTAGCACGGAGTTTTTTTATAAACAGGATACTCCGCTCTGCTCAACACGATAAGCTAATTATTAATTTTTCATTCTTAATTATTAATTGTTTTCTGTGTTACCTTTGTTACTTTTAGAAAAACATGAAAAAACATATATATAATAATAAATAGCCTTTTTTTAACAACAATAAATTATTAACTTTACAGTTAAAGTAATTAAATACGGAAGGTTATGAAAAAACTGGTTTTTATATTACTACTGGCAATTTCAGCTACTGCGTATAGTCAGACAGAAGTGCCCAAGGATAGTTTTCCTCCTTTGAAAAAAGAGTCGTTGAACCTGAATGAAAAACTTGATAATTATTTGCAGCTTAATAATGAGAATGCAACTAATCAAGCTAAGACAAAAGCCTCTCTTTATCATCCTCTGATAAATGAGGATGAAATGTACCAACTGCCGGATGTAAATTTGCCCCCGTTGGATGTTTATCTGGGGCCTCCACTCGAAAGCAATACGTTTACAAGTTTTCCCTTCGCTAATGATTTTAGCTTTTATGGAGGGCAAATCATTTCTGATCAGATGTGGTTGTCTTCATCATCGTCTTATAATACATATCCTCTGGTAGGGGCAACAAGAAATGTCGGGATGAATTTTAATTATCAGCCTCTCGACTGGCTGGTTGTCTCGGCCGGACCATACGGAGCAAAGTATAATTTGTTTGGTGCTACTTATAATGATGTGGGTGTTAACGGTGCCGTCAAATTTATTTTGCATGACCGGATTCGTCTCAACGGTTACGGACAATATTCTGTAAATGGAGACCGTAACGGAGTGGCCGGGCCATTAATGAATATGTATCCGCAAACTTATTATGGAGGCACTATAGAAGTGAAAATAACCAAAAACTTCGGAATAGAAGGCGGAGTAATACGCGAACTGAATCCATTTAACGGAAAATGGGTGAACAGGCCTTACTTTGCGCCTGTGTTCTACACAAAATAAGGCTGAGTCTATTTATGGATTACCCTGATAATGAAATATAAAAAGCATCTTAAAATAGGGCTTGGTATATTAATCGCAATATTTATATTACTAAATGTCGCCATTATTGCTCAGGCATATAGTTTATCCCATTTCGACGAGAATGCCAGACCGTTAACACTCGACTATAAACCGACGTTTTTGGAGTCGGTTAAGATCGCAATAACCGGATTAGACTTACCCAGGCCCCGCACCAAAGCATTTCCTTCACAACCATATGATTCGCTCCGTATCCCGGCCGGTGAGGGTCAGCAACTGGATGCATGGTTGCTACACACAGATACACTGAGGCGAGGACTGGTGATCGCATTTCATGGATATATAGATGAGAAATCGTCGATGCTGGATAGGGCAGAGGTATTCCTGAATATGGGGTATGATGTTATGCTTGTGAATTTTATGGGAGCAGGAGATTCTTATGGAAACCAGACAACACTAGGTTATCTGGAAGCTGAGAATGTAAAATATGCACATAACTATGCCGTGAGCCAGTTGCAGGAAGATAATATTATACTGATAGGTTTTTCGATGGGAGCGGTAGCTATAATGAAAGCCCAGGCCGATCATAACCTGTTGGTAAAAGCCATTGTAATAGAAGCGCCTTATGCCACATTTCAAGAGACAGTAAATGCCCGGCTGGATAAACTGCGCATGCCGCATTTTCCTGTGAGCGGAATGTTTACTTTCTGGTTTGGCAAGATTAACGGTTTCGATGCATCTAAGGCCAATCCTCAGGATTATGCGGGTCAGATTCATGTCCCGGCATTGCTTATGTGCGGAGGAAAAGACCCTAATATTCCTGAAGAGGAAACCGAAAGGATATTCGGCAGGCTTGCTTCCAAGCGTAAAGAGTTGAAGATATTTCCAGATTCACCTCATGAGAGTTATCTGTTGAAGTATGAGAAGGAATGGCATAATGTTGTTTCTGCTTTTGTAGGTAATCTGGAGGAGATGGATGTGTATAGTGAGGAAGGTGATTTATAGTTAAACTACACATGTATGAGAAGACTACAGATAATACTTTTGTTCTCTTTCCTTAATCTATGTATTTATGCGCAGGAGGCAGATTTTTACAAGCGTTTGTCGGCGGCAGCTATAGAGTTGACGAAAGATAAAGTCACTTACGATCCCCGTTATTATTCTATCCCGTATCCTAATGGGGATGTGCCATCCGATAAAGGTGTGTGTACGGATGTGATTGTAAGGGCATACCGGAAATTGGGTATAGATTTGCAGCAAAAAATACATGTGGATATGAAAGCTAACTTCAGCAAATATCCTAAAAAATGGGGACTGAAGGGTACGGATAAGAATATTGACCACCGCCGGGTTCCTAATCAGGCTATGTACTTTTCACGTTTTGGAACTATACTGAAGGTATCGGACAAAGGAAGTGATTATTCGCCGGGAGATATAGTTACATGGGACTTGGGAGGAGGAATCACGCATATTGGAATCGTTACCGACCGCATGTCTTCGGATGGTAAGCGCCCCCTGATCGTTCACAATATAGGGAGAGGGCAGGTACTGGAAGATTGTCTCTTTAGTTTTAAAGTAACAGGACACTACCGATATCAATAAGCGACTTATTTGTGCTTGGAGAGAGGTCTTAGCTTCTTTATCGCTTTTCTTACAGTCTCGTGTGTGTCGAACTTATCATGCGGATCGAGAGTAAGGATTTTTCCGTAGTCATCCAATGCTTCACCGTATTCCTTTTGAGCTTCGAAGATCGATGCCCGTTTTTTGTAGGCATTTATATTTGTAGAGTCTAAGGCGATGGCCTTGTTGCAGTCGATCAGAGCCTTATCATATTCTTTCTGTATAATATATGCTCCAGCTCTGTTGCTGTATGCTTTTATATTGGTAGAGTCTATACTCAATACCTTACCATAATCGGAGATAGCTTTGTCATACGCTTCTTTAGCCAGATAAGTATTTCCGCGGTTGGTATATACATCGATAATATAGGATGGGTTCAGCTTAATGGCTCTGTTGTAATCTTCCAGCGCCTTGTCATAATTGCCAGACTCTTCGTAGATAATACCGCGGTTGTAGTAGGCGTCTGAATAATCAGAGTTTAGTTTTAACGCTTTGTTATAGTCAAGTATGGCTAAACTGTCTTCGTCCAGTATCTGGTATATACAACCCCTGTTATAAAATCCTTTTGGGGATGTGGAATCTATTCCTATTATAATATTGGTGTATTTGATTGCTTTTTTATAGTTCTCCAGACTAAGATATTCATTGCTGATAAAGGTATTTCCTTCTACGAGTAATATATTTTTTTTCCGGGGGGTAATCAGGTCTTCGTCAGCCTCTATGTTCTCAATGATTTTCTCAAAGGCTTTTATACGTTCTTTGTGATTATCCAAACTGTCCATAATCCGGTTCATCCGGTATCTGAATTCAGCTATATGTTTGTCTTGCTTGATTTCCTTATCGAAAAGCCCACATGACGATACACATGCCGAAAACATAAGGATCGTGATAGCCAAACGTGATTTTAAGAATATTTGTAATGTTGCGTTTATTATCTTTATCATATCTCATACATGAAATTAATGAGCCCGTCTTACCCGATATATTGCGGAACAAAGATATTAAAAAAAATGTATAATGTGATAATAATAGTATTATCGTATCCATAATGTTATTTCAGAAACTTTATCTATACTATAAAATCTGTTAGCTGTTGGCTGCTGGTTTATCGCTCTTTGAAAAATTGATTATATGGATTTTATTTATTGTATAAGGATGTATAAAAAGTGAAAGCATCTATCCTCTCGGATAAATGCTTCCTGATTAGTAGTGTTATTTTTATCTAAAATAAAAAGTAATATGTGTATTGTGCTCTTTATATATTTAACGCAAAAAAAGACTGATGTGTTACATCAGATATATTATTTGTGATTTTTTAATAAAAGTCTTATTGTTACTTAATAGTATAAGTGTTTACCATACGGAAAGGATAGAGGTCTGTTTGTCGCCTTTTCTTTTAATCTTGTGATCATCCGGAATATTCCAGGGTATTAATGTGAAAACAATCCACGTTCAAAGATATCCATGGTGTTGGCTTTCAGTATCTTATTTTTGTCTATCTTCAATTCCCGGGCTACTTCATCTTTTATGTCAGATACTATATAAATGATAGAGTCTTTGTAGGAAAGAGTTTTTACTCCTTGCAGATCATCCATTTTAAAATAGTTCTTGTCTATTGTTTTATATATGCCTTTTAGAGGTTCGGCATAATTTTTATAGTAATAATAGGTTTTATCATTTTTAAACTCATAACTCACCTTATAAGTCTTGTTTCTGTCATTGATGTAATCTTCTATTGTTTTCTTTAGAGAAGGCTCAGTGACATATACTTCGGCTTTTGTTTCTGCATATACCCAATGCCCTTCTATACTTTTGGCATAGGCATTGTCTTCTCTGTCGCACGACGATAGCAGAAACCCCAGAGTCAATATTGATATTAAAATGTACGCTCTATATTTACCTTTCATAACCCAATAATTAAGGTTATTTCACAAAATTATATATTATAAACGAGAAAACTCGAATTTTGTTGTGTTTTTTTAATGAAAATCGGACAAAAATTTCGATTTTTTGCCCGATTTAACAGATGGAACTAAATTCTATTTATTATCGAAATGAAATAACGTTTCAATTGAGGATTTTGTTGAGTAGTTCAATCAAAATCAAAATCATAATGATAACCAAAGCAATCATAGCGGTTGAATCTTATAGAATTGATATGATAGGACTCTTTAAGGGGTGTTTCCATGATCACTTTCTTGTTGCTCGGAGCAGTAACAATAACCTCAAATGATTCCAGGTTCCACTTGTCTGTATTGCTGTACCATTTCGGGTTGATAGTAATCAGTGAGTCGGTTATATTATAATCCAGCTGTAATGCTTCAGCTTTCCTTTTTGCTGTAATATTATTGTCGGCATAATCTTTCTTGAGTATTTCCACTTTGTAATCTGTCAAAGATGTATCTTGTTTGACTTTTATATATGGTAGGATGCAAACCTGTCTGTCCTTCATTTTTTCCCCTTTGTAAAACATGATCGGATTTTGAGGTTGAGGATTTGCAGTCAGATATTCATCCCCAAGCTTTATAATCAGGGTGTCTGATTTTGTGTTTACAGGTAAATGGTCTACAGCTTCAGCCTGTTCTTTATGTGAATGAGCAAACTTGATACTCTTATTGCTGATATATACTACTGCCCCTATCCAGATCACCAATCCGATGATGAAGCTGACCAGCGTCTGTGATGTGAATGATGAGCGACGTAATATTTTAATCAGTAAGCTGAGCAAAGCTCCTATAGGAATTAACGTTGCCAGTACAACAGCTATTTTCAGATTGATGGAGTTGTATCCAAGCAACACCAGATAATTATTCAGCCCAAATAATTCTGTATCCATATATAACCATACTAATGTGATAATCATACTCAGCATGGTGAAAAAGATAATAATGGCAAAGACCCCGACAATGATATTTATTATTATATTGAGTATGGTTCCTATGGCACTGCCCTTATACTTTCGTGGAGCAGGCTGCGAGCGGTCTTCTATATTTTCAATGGAGGGATCGGCTCCGGTCATGGATAATTTTTGATTGAATGTCCTTGCCACCGGCATGACTATCCATAGCACAATATATGCCAGTACGATTGTTCCCACTACTTTGAATGAAAGAAAGCTGAAGAGGAATACAATACCTGCCAAAAAGATACGGACTGCTGTAGGGTCAATCTTGAAATAATGACCGAAACCGCTGCATACACCGCCTATAAGCTTGTTATTTTCGTCCCTGTACAGTTTCTTTTTAAAGAAATTAGAAGAATCATCTCTGTTTTCACTATCATGGTAGGATTCGTTTTTAGGCGTACCTTCTTCCG
This sequence comes from Dysgonomonas sp. GY75, assembly GCF_015234155.1. Lineage (NCBI taxonomy): Bacteria > Pseudomonadati > Bacteroidota > Bacteroidia > Bacteroidales > Dysgonomonadaceae > Dysgonomonas > Dysgonomonas sp. GY75. The sequence continues at coordinate 62,646 of NZ_JADCLQ010000012.1, read as the reverse complement.
CTTCTCCGGATGCGGATTCATCGAAATCCTTCGGATTACCCATTATTTTTGTGATTTCCTGAGCATCGGTTATTGATACTACGCCATCGTTTCCATTGATTCTCATTTGCAGTAATTCGCTGAGGCGCGACTCTATATCTGCAATAATTTCATCGGCTTCTGGGTTTCCGCTGAAATGCCTTCTTAAAGATTTCAGATAGCTGTCGAGAACCTGGAAAGCATCTTCTTCAAGATTGAATGCCAATCCGCCTATGCTCACTCTTACAGTTGGTTTCATTGTATTTAGGTTTTATTTGTTTCTAATATTGTCTATAACCCTGACCAGATCTGTCCACACGGTATCGAGTTCGTCTAATACGGCACGGCCTTTATCTGTGATTGTATAATATTTTCGCGGAGGTCCCTGTGTTGATTCTTCCCAGCGATAACTGAGCAAACCCTGATTTTTCTGGCGGGTAAGCAGAGGATAAAGTGTTCCTTCCACAACGATCATTTCCGATTCTTTCAGTTCGTTGATAATGGCTGATACATAAGCGTCGCCTTTCGACAGTATGCTGAGGATACAGTATTCCAATATTCCTTTGCGCATCTGGGCTTTTATATTGTCTACATTTATTGTTTCCATATTGTATATTATTTGCGTTGTGATGTAAATTTTCTGATATTATCTGCTGTGGGGGCATACCCCCTCAATTCAAGCTTCTGGGCTATGGTTTCGGCCCTTGGCGATACGATCCACAGGATGAAGTAAGCGAGAATAGCACTTCCATATGCAAAAGCCAGTGCAACGAATATTAGTCTTATGATGGTGACGTCCACTCCTGTATATGTTGCAATTCCGCTACATACGCCAGCCAGCATTTTGTCGTCCATGTCGCGATAAAACTTTTTGTTCCCCTTGGAGTATTCTTCTCCCGGATCATAGCTGCTTTGCGATGAAGCCTGGTTCTCATTTTGGTTTTTGGGTTCCACTTCGCCCAGGTGGTCAATGACAACTTGTACAAGTCTCATATCTACCACCTGATTCGAAAATTTCATTTCTTTCTGAAATATTTCGGCAACACGCGCTTCCACGTCTTCCATTACTTCACGCGCTTCTTTTTTGTCGGAAATAGTTTCCTCAAAACGTCTCAGGTATTCCTTTAGTCTGTAATAGGCATCGTCTTCCATTGTGAAGTTGATCCCTCCTATGCTAACTTCTATAACTTTTTTCATAACCTACTATTGTTTTATGCCACTTATTATACTATACATTGTTGTTTGTATTGCAAATATATAAATAAATATTAGTACTATGCAATACATAATACTGTATAAAATTAAGAGTTGATAATTATTGTGTTGATTATATGTAAATTACGTATTTTTAAATTTTAAATATTAACTTTATTTAACTTTGTTGGGTGGAAAATATTCTTACTTATTCCCATCTTTCGCAAGAATGGACAAACGATAATAAGAACATATTTTATACTTTTGGTTGAAGAATGATTGTCCAAATATGGAATTGAATAAATTAGCTTATAAAATCAAACGCTGTGATTATTTGGAACCTTTTGTATAGGTTTACTGATCAATAAGCGTGGAATAAAGAAAGTCTGTCTGATATGAAAAACGACATATGTCAAAGCTGTGGCATGCCTATGGCTTCAGTTGAATATTTTGGTACAAATGGAGATAAAAGTCTGAATGAAGATTTTTGTTGTTTTTGCTTCCGGAATGGAAAATATACCGATGATTTCAATTTTGAAGAATTTGTCAAGGATTCTTTACAATATCATGATGAGGCTGAAAAACTGGATGGACGCACTCTTACTCTGGATGAGGTGAGCTTAAAAACAACAGTCAAACTGCCCGGTTTAAAGCGCTGGCAATCTCATCAGTTTACACATCTGGAATATTACAAATCGGTAAATAGGGCAGTAGACTATATAAATGATAATCTCTCGGCGGTCATTAATCTTTCTGATCTGGCAAGCATAGCCGGGCTTTCGAGTTTTCATTTTCACCGGATATTCAGGGCTGTAATGAATGAAAGCCCCGGCGATTATATACAGCGTTTACGATTAGAGAAAACGGCTTTTAAGTTACATACTACGGGATTTTCACTGGCTGATATTGCAGAACAAACAGGCTATCAAAGTCCTCAGGCATTATCAAAAGCGTTTAAAAAGAGATATGGCATTACGCCATCGGCATATCGTATGCAGTCCGACGATCTTACTGTGCCGATGAGTAGCCCTGTGGAGAACCTTTTTTTAGAACCTGAAATAAGGAAAATAGCGTCGAAAGAAGTGTTTTACCTGCGTGTGGCAAATCCTTACAAGCAGTCAGGCGCATTCCTCAAGGCATGGGATAAGCTGATCAGTATCATAGGTGTGAGTGGAATCCCCGATAATAACCATGAATATCTATCATTAAGCCGGGATATTTCGACAATAACAAGTCCTGAGAATTGCAGGATATACACATGTATAAATACTGAGCGCGCGCTTAGGCCTGGCGGGCGTCTGGGACGGCAAACAATAGAAGGAGGCTTATATGCGGTTTTTACTTATCGGGGAACGTATAAGGATATGGATAAGGTGTATTGTAACATTTACCGGTACTGGATACCAAAGAGTGAATATGAATTACGGGACAATATGTCTTTCTCCAAATTCCTGAATAGCCCTGTGCTGGTTCCTGAAAGTGAATTACTGACAGAAATATATATTCCTGTCAGTAAAATTTGAGGGAAACCTCAGTATTTAGAAGGTACGTATCCGGTTAGCTTCTCCAACTTCTTTACATAAATATGTAAGAAACAGAGCGGGATTATTCCGAATATACAAAATGAGCTGTCTATCATTCTCCACCAGAAGGGAATGCCGCGCACCGCACCGCATATAAGAGCCAGAGGCACTACACCCAAACAGGCAATCATCCCAAAATATACTATCCATATATTTCGTACAGGTTTCCTGTACAGGCCGATGAATGCTACTGCGATCACCAGATGTGAAAATGCCAGCCAGTCTGTTCCGTAAGCAAGGAAAGGGTAGTCTCGATTAGTATTTATTAAACCGTTGGCAACGGTGGCTATCCAGTAATTGAATCCTTCGTAACTATCGGGAGAAGCATCAAGTGATATGCCCATAATCTGGCAAATAATCCGGATCTCGGTTTCGACAGGAAAGGCTGTAACGCCCCAGAAGAAAAGAGCGAAGATATAGAAGATCGTCAATGCTCTGACTTTAAATAGTAGTTGCTTTTCAAGTGTTTGTGTTTCCATAATGATGTTATTTTTTAGTGTTCTTTTTAGTACTTTTCTTTACATCTTTCTTGGGTTCGGGTTCCTTATCAAAATCAACCGGGTTTACTTTTCCCATCAAGTCCAGTATCTTTCCCTGACGCTTTATTATATAAGGTGAAGGCTTTGCCGAATTGAACCGTATGGGGTTGGGTAATGTGGCAGCTATCAAAGCAGATTCGCCGGCAGTCAGCTTTTTCGCTGTTTTTTTGAAATGGGCTTGTGCGACGGCTTCCGCTCCATAAATATTTTTACCCATTTCTATAGAATTGAGGTATACCTCCATAATACGCTCTTTGCCCCAGATGGTTTCTATGAGGAATGTGTAATAGACTTCCAGTCCTTTGCGGATGTAGGAACGGCCGGACCAAAGGAAAACATTTTTTGCCGTTTGCTGGCTGATCGTACTTGCTCCCCGTTGGCGTTTGCCCTTTTCGGCTTCGTTCATCGCTTTTTCTATCTGGTCAAAATCGAATCCCGAATGATCTAAGAATAAATTGTCTTCGGATGCTACCACAGCCAATGGCAGGTACTTGGATATTTCATCGAGCGAAACCCATGTATGTTTGCAAACAACCTCTTCTCCCGAAAAGAGTTGTATCGTATTGTTCCATACCATGAGCGGAGTGTAGTACACAGGGACAAATTTGAAAACGATAACTTGTAATATGCTGAATACAAACAGAAATATTACGATTCTCTTTATCCATTTAAAAATCTTTTTCAGCATATTTCTTTATATAAAAAGGGTCATTATATATTTTACTTTGAAATACAAAGTTAATGACAATTATTTGACATATGCAAAAATATATGGTGTAAAATTCAGGGTAAATATTCCGGTATACAGCCGGCATCTTTATAAGTCAAAAAGCCCCTTGGATTTCTGTATCCAAAGGGCTTTTCTCTCGATTGATTAAATTAAGTTATACAACTCCCTGCGCAATCATTGCACGGGCTACTTTCATAAATCCCGCAACATTAGCACCTTTCACGTAGTTGATATATCCTCCATCCTCTTTTCCGTATTTCAGGCTTTGAGCATGTATATTTTTCATTATCTGATGTAGTTTCTGGTCTACTTCCTCTTCTGTCCATTGCAGATGCATAGCATTCTGGCTCATTTCCAGTCCCGATGTGGCGACACCTCCGGCGTTCACAGCCTTGCCCGGAGCAAAGAGTGTTTTCTTCTCGATGAAGAAATCCACGGCTTCGGCAGTACATCCCATATTAGATACTTCAGCTATACAGGTAGCGCCGTTGGCAACCAGTGTTTCCGCATCTTTCAGGTTCAGTTCATTCTGTATGGCGCATGGCAGTGCGATGTCTACTTTCTGTTCCCATGGCTTTTTGCCTGCAAAGAATTTAGAGTTAGGATACTTATCTGCATATGGAGCTACGATGTCGTCACCGCTGTTGCGAAGTTCGAGCATGTATTCTATCTTTTCGCCGCTAACGCCATCCGGGTCATAAATATAACCGTCAGGTCCCGAAATGGTAATAACTTTAGCTCCGAGTTCTGTCGCTTTGGTGACTGCGCCCCATGCTACATTGCCGAATCCCGAAACTGCTACGGTTTTTCCTTTCAGGTCTATATTTTTGGCTTTCAGCATTTCGTTCACAAAGTACAGAGCACCGAAACCTGTAGCTTCCGGACGGACCAGCGAACCTCCGTATTCGAGGCCTTTGCCTGTGAAAGTCCCGGTATTTTCTCTTGCCAGTTTTTTATACATGCCATACAAATAACCGATTTCGCGTGTGCCTACGCCGATGTCTCCGGCAGGAACGTCTGTGTCGGGGCCAATATTGCGCCAAAGTTCAAGCATGAAAGCCTGGCAGAAACGCATAATCTCGGCATTCGACTTGCCTCTCGGGCTGAAATCGGAACCTCCTTTACCGCCACCCATAGGTAGTGTAGTCAATGCATTCTTGAAAGTTTGTTCAAATCCTAAGAATTTGAGTGAGGATAGATTGACTGATGCATGGAACCGCAAGCCTCCCTTGTAAGGGCCGATAGCGTTATTGAATTGTACGCGGTATCCCAGGTTTACCTGAATATCGCCTTTGTCGTCTACCCATGCTACACGGAATGTGAAAATCCTGTCGGGTTCCACCAGACGTTCGATAATACGGTTTTTTTCAAACTCGGGATGCTGATTATATACATCTTCAATTGATACAAGCACTTCTTTTACAGCTTGCAGAAATTCATGCTCGCCGGGGTGTTTTGCCTCCAGCTCTGATAAAATGTTATTTATTTTCATGATTTAACGATTAAATCGGTTCTTGACTATACAAATGTAGGAATAAACAACGATTTTAAGTAATATTTTGTTTTGTTTTTCACATAGAAATACATGATTTAAAACATACAAAAATTAAGGGGAATCATAATTCCTGATTTTCTGTATTTAATTATTACATTTGTTGTTTTCAAAGCTAAAGTTATGACTAATATATACGAAATCGCGAATAAACTGAGAGCCGAGTCAAAGCACTTGCCAATCAATAGAATTGAACTGGAAGATGCGCTGAATACACTGATCCATCGAGTACTGTTTCCGATCTGCGATCAGGAGAAGTCCAGAGAGAAAAAACTGTATTATTTCTACTCTATTCTGGTAGAAAATATTTCCGCATTGTCGGACCGAAAAACGGCAGAGGCAATGGTTGACAGATTCATATCAGGGTTACCGGAACTTCAGGACAAGCTCTATGACGAAGCAGCTGTCTACTTTGAAAATGACCCGGCCGCCAAATCGATAGAGGAAGTAATTCTTACCTATCCCGGTTTTTTCGCACAGGTGGTCTATCGTATTTCCCATGAATTCTATAAAATGAATACGCCTATTATTCCCCGGTTATTTTCCGAATACGCCCATTCGAAAGTGGGTATAGATATAAATCCGGGAGCGCAGATAGGACGGGCTTTTTACATCGACCACGGGACAGGGATCGTGATAGGTGAAACTACGGTTATCGGTAATAATGTGAAAGTTTACCAGGGGGTTACTCTCGGAGCATTGTTTGTAACCAAAGGCCTTGCCAATGAAAAGAGGCATCCCACCATCGAGGATAATGTGGTTATCTATGCCGGAGCTACTATTTTGGGCGGTAAGACGGTTGTAGGCCACGATTCCACAATCGGGGGTAATGCCTGGCTGACAAAAAGCGTGGTACCCTATTCACTTGTTCAGCAGAATTCAGAGATAAGGATACACAATACGCTTAATGCGGGAGAGCATATTATCGATTTTAATATATAGTTCATTGTTAATGTCATAAAGCCTATACCACATGAAAACAACAATCAGAATATCCTGTTTATGCCTGCTATTATGCATAAACACTGTAATCGTATATTCACAAACAGATAATGCGTTACCGGCACCCCGGTTTAAATATGGTATAGCGACCTTATCAGGTAAGATAACCGGAAATGTACCCGATAGTATGAAAACCGTATCGCTGGATCTGCTTTTGAACAGGCCTTTCTTTGATTATGCAATTAATCAGATACCTGTTCAGGAAGATGGGACATTTACATTTACCACTCCGGTATTTGCTGTGGGTTCTTGTGTTATCAGATCTTCAGTATTTGAGGGGAATGTTTATATAATCCCAGAGGAGGAAACCAAGCTGGAGATAAATTTTGATAAAAACGGAGCTAAACATATAAAGATTTCCAATAGTCTGAACCTGACTGCTTATGACGCTATGAATATCGGGCTTGTGTTTAGGGATATTCTCAGCAATAATCCGGCGAATGATAATTACAGGATGACAATAGAGGAATATAGCAAATATGTTATTGACTACACTAAAGATGCTATAGCTAAACTGGACAGTTATACAGAGTTATCGGCAAATGCGAAACAGATCTTATCATACGAAATGAAGGCTTTTTTGTTGCATATGTTGTATCTGGGCTATGAGGAGAATATGCAGATGAGGTATAATTATAAATACCGTGATCAACCTAAGGATGAAAGAAAAGATTTTGTACCTCAAAAAACCTCTGTTGAGTATTATTCAATTCTTAGTCATCTGGATTTTAATGATTCCCGCTATTTGTACGCCTCTTATTTGCAGATAGCAATTGGTGAATTGCTGAAAAATAAAGTTCTGAATATTCCATCTATTGAGGGGCTGACTATTGATGAATGGTTAGTTAAAGCCAAAGAGCCTTTGCATATTATAACAGGAGCAAATCCGGGATTTTTCTGTAATGTACTTATTGCAAGTATGTATGCTGCGCAGTTAGATGCAATGAAGCCCCTGTCTGAAATACAAAAGAAAGATATCGATACATACTTTACTGATAAATCGTTTGCTGAGGTATTGTTTTCGAGGAATGAAGAGATAGTAAGTATGCTCAACTCGCAGACAGGTAGCAAGAAACTTGTGAAAAACGAAACGCCAGCCGTAGCTAAAGACGCTATGATGGATGCCATTGTGGCAAAATATAAGGGAAAAGTTGTTGTCGTAGATTTCTGGGCAACCTGGTGTGGCCCTTGCCTTGCCGCAATGAAAAGGACAGAGTCTATCAAATCAGAATATGCGGATAAAGATGTCGTGTTTGTTTATATAACCAACCCTTCTTCGGTACGTAAGACGTGGGAAGAGAAAATTCCACAAATCGGGGGAGAGCATTTCTATTTAACAGATGAAGCGTGGGACTACATTTTGGAGCAATTTGACTTCGAAGGAATTCCTACCTATCTGATCTTCGACAAGGAAGGAAAATTGAAAAGAAAGAGTGTCTCTTTTATGGGTGTAGAGAAAATGCGGGAATGGATTGAAGAATTATTTTGATTATCATCTGTTTATTGCTCTTTACATTTTATAAAAGAAATAGAAGAAAGCAGGATATAATGCAATATTTTTCTAACTTTGCATAAATATTATCTATCATCTACATGGGAACAGGAGCAAACAGGGACACATCTACTCTGATAAAAGATACTTTTAAACAGGCCATAGACAGTTTAGCAAAGGATTATAAGGGCAGTTCTCTGACCGATATCTTTATCACTGTGGATAAAGAGAGTGGAGAGGTAGCCTTTTATGACGACGAAGAAAATAAAGTGGCTGAGATCGTTATTTTCAATTGGGTAGACAAAGTCGATGAATTGCCGGATGAAAAAGTTATATCTGTTTTGCGTAAGGTGACAGAACAACTGGATGAAGAAAATATGTTCTCTTCTCTGGATCTGTTCAAACCTTTCTCTGTGAATTATGCCGATGAAAACTTTGTGGTAATGGAAGAACTTCTGCTTATCAGCGAAGATGATGTTGTTAAAATCGACAATGACCTGATGGAAAAGTTTGATCGTGAATTCGATGAATTTCTTGATAAGTTATTGAAAGAATAACGGCTTTAGACACCATTATAATACATACTTCTCATTATACAAACCTTGCAGTTTTTTATATGCTGATTTGTCACGTAAATCTTGTAAACTGACGGATCTGTGATGTTTATTTTCCCTTTCACAAAAAATATTACCCCAACTTATTGCATATCCCAAATATAACAGTTTACTTTGTGTTTCAAAGTGAAATGTTATGGATACTAATCTGGATGATTTAAAACACATTCGTTCCATGATGGAGCGGTCGAGCAAGTTCTTGTCTATAAGCGGTATGTCGGGCGTATTGGCTGGTACATTCGCTATTGTAGGAGCGGTAGTGGCATACCTTGTTCTCAAAGGACGGTTTACATTTACAGGCTCGCTCCTGTATGATTTCATCCTGATTGCATTTGCGGTGCTGGTCTCTGCTTTAACAGCAGGATTGGTTCTGTCTTACAAGAAGGCGATACGAAGCAATGCGAAGCTCTGGCAACCTGTAACCCTGCAAATAGCTAAGGACTTTTGTGTACCGATGGCTGTTGGCGGACTATTTTGCATCATTCTCATATATAAGCATGTCGCTTACCTGGTAGCACCCGGTATGCTGATATTTTATGGACTGGGGCTTATTGCTGCAGGCTCGCGTACCTACCGCGATGTGAAAATACTGGGAGCATGTGAGATTATATTGGGATTGGTAGCAGCTGTAGTTGTAGGTTATGACCTGATATTCTGGGGAATTGGATTTGGTGTTTTACATATAGTATATGGTATCCTCATTTATTATAAATATGACATGAAGTCTGTAAAAAACGGTTAATTATGAAAGATATTATATCAGGATTGAATAAGGTCTTCGACAGCCGTGTACGCTTGGGGATAATGTCGGTGCTGATGGTAAATGACAGCGTGGACTTCAATACAATGAAGGAGTTACTTGATGTTACCGACGGCAATCTGGCCAGTCATCTTAAAGCATTGGAAAAAGAAGAGGTTATAGAGGTCAGAAAACAGTTTATAGGGCGCAAGCCTAATACTTCTTATCAGGTTACCTCCTTGGGGCAAAAGCTATTTAAAGAACATATCGACGCACTTGAAAAATTAATTAATCCTTTGCCATAAAATTTTTTATTTATATACTTTGAAATTCAAAGAACTTTTATTTAAATATTAACTTGAAACTTATGAAAACAAACTTTGGAACAAACGTAGACATGCTTATCGTCAAAATCGTTGTCGTCGCTGTCCTTGTAGCAGTAATGCTGCTACCTATTACTATGATAAAAAGCCTGATCGAAGAGAGGGAACAGAATCAGCAGGCAGCTCAGGACGATATTGTAAACAAATGGGGAGGAGCTCAGCAATTGACAGGTCCTGTATTGGTACTGCCTTATCAGAGCGGTATCGATAAAAACGGTAATCCGCTTATCGCTTACTCTTACTACCTTCCGGATGATTTTCGTGTAGACGGTAATATCACGGCGGAGGAGCGTTCACGGACATTATTTCATACTTTGGTATATCAGTCGGATATGAAAATCAGCGGAAGATTTAGTCTGCCCGATTATGCGAAACTGAATATAAAAGAGGAACAGGTAAGATGGCAGGATGCCTTCGTTTTAATTGGCATCCCATACCTACAGGGTGTGAGGAACAAGATTGAGTTTAACGTAAATGGCAAGTCATTGCCGGTACAGCCCGGTGTGAAAAGCAACACGCTTATCGATTCGGGTGTGACAATCGGTATGCCTGTCGATCCGTCAGTACAGAGTTATGAGTTTAGTTTCGATCTGGGACTGAATGGTAGTGGAGGGCTTTATTTCACCCCGATAGGAAAGGAAAACCGCATTCATCTGAAGTCGCCATGGAGTACGGTCGCTTTCAATGGGGATTTCCTTCCTGCTGATCGTGTAATTAATAACGAAGGATTTGATGCCAGTTGGAATGTATTCGATTATAATCGCAACTATGTGCAGATGTGGACAGGGAGTAACGATGTAATCAAAACATCTTCTTTGGGTGTAGATTTACGGTATCCGGTAGATAAATACCAGATGACAATGCGTTCGGTGAAGTATGCGATTATGTTTATCGTTCTTACATTTGTTGTATTCTTCCTGGTGGAATTACTGAGCAAGAAACGGATCCACCCTGTACAATATTTGCTTGTCAGCTGTGCATTGGTGTTGTTTTATACCTTATTACTGGCAATATCAGAGCATCTTAGCTTTGGCCTTTCTTACCTGATTTCGGGGGCGGCAACCACATTGCTGATAACGGCTTATTCCACCACCATGTTCCGTAATGTGAAACAGACTGCTGTTATGGGACTCTTCCTTACAGTACTTTACGCTTATCTGTATATTATCCTGCAACAGGAAAATATGGCTTTACTATTCGGCGCGGTCGGATTATTTGTCGCCCTGGCTATAGTGATGTATGTTTTGCGGAAGGTGAACTGGTATAAGAATGACGAAGAGAATGATGAAACCGAAGAGATCCCTCCGGTATACACACCTGGGGATGAGGATCGTGATATGAATTAAGTTTAGTCAATCAATTACTTGAAGGATTGCAAAATGGAATCCCTGTACCGGGGTTTCATTTTGCAATTGTTATATGTTTATGCTATGTTTGTAAAGTTATTTAATACTGTCAAATATGTTTGGTATCTTCAGGTCGAAAAAGTATGAACCACTCAATTATGAACTGAGGAAATGGTTCGAAAACTCTCTTTTATGGTTGGAAGAAGAATTCCCTGAGCCTAAAGTGGAAGACAGGAAGATATTCTTACCTACCGCAGACAATATGCCCTTTATATGGAATAATGATGAGGATAGTGTGCAAAAAGCACTGAAAATGGTAGCCGGTTGTATGGCAATCCCTGAGAATGAATTGGAGTTGGATTTTTATGAAACCGGAATAACTGAAATAAATTCCGGGTATAATCCTATCTTTCTGAATAATGAAAGTGATCAGGCGGCAGGCTTGTATTATGAAAAAGATGAAAGAGGAAAATATACGATCGCTATTGATAAGCAATTTGTTAACAGCCCGGAACATGCTATTGCAATTATTGCTCATGAATTGTCCCATGTCAAATTATTGGGAGAAAAACGGATAGAGGAGAATGATGAACATCTGACAGATTTGGCAACTGTGCTTTTCGGATTCGGTATATTTTGTGCTAATACCAGTTTCCAATATTATCAGTCTTCCTCTGGCTGGGGGTATTCGTATCAGGGATATATGAATCAGGATGAATGGGCATATTCTCTTGCTTTATTAGCATATATGAGGAATGAAGAAAAACCTGATTGGGCCAACAGCTTGAATCCTACGCTGAAAAAAGATTTCGACCGGTCTTTAAAATATATTCTTGACAATGAAGATGAAATATTTAAGTTTGACCCTGAACCTGATAAATAATTGATTCCGGAAGTTGTTCTTCTATAATCTTCCATACTTGTTTATCATAGGCAAAAGCTACAGTTGAATTGCTGGCAGCTATATGTCTATATAGGTTAAGTTTTGAGTATATACCGTCGTTCGGTTTTATTATATCTTTTTTTGAAAGAATAATGTAGGTACTTGTGCGCTTCATCCATACCCCGTGTGTTTCAGGCGAATCTGTATATTTCCATTCCACATACATTTGCATCGGGACGGGGATATTTTTATTTTGTGTTTTACTTTTCAATAATTTGATGTCTTTAACATCATGCCATGCCAGTTCCCTTTTCCGGAAAAAGCCATAAGATGTGATTCCGCTTTTATTGATTTTTATGATAGGGAAAATGACGCTTCTGATAAGAAGAATATTCAATATTATGTAACATAGAACAATAATAGAATATACGGTATCGAATTCTGAAATAGTACCCAAATAAACGAAATATATTGTGAATAGAATGCATATAAAGGTTAGTATGATAAGCCCTGTGTTTTTCGAAAATATTCTATAGATGGTGTGTTTCATATCCGGTTATTTAATAAAGGCGAATTTAAAGAAAATATCCTATGCTTAGAGTCCAATATTTGGCTTTTTAGGGCAAGCTATGAAATTTAATCTTTTTGAAAAAGTTTATCTATACTATTTTAATGTGCCGATTGGTTAATATGCCAATGTGTCAATGAACGGAAAATAGAATAAAAAGTGACAAAAAGGAATATTGAAAAAGGTGTAACCTTTGTTACCTTTTAACAAGTAATGAGTTTTAAGTACTAAGTTGAAAGTTATATGAGATACGAGTAGACGAGGTACGAGATACAAGTTGTTGGCTGTTGACTGTAAATAGTGTTCTTTGTGTAAATCTCTGTGCCCCTTGTGGTAAAGAGTTTTTAACCACTAAGTACACGAAGGAAATCACAAAGGACACAAAGGCTAAAAGACTGTTACCTTTGTTACCTTTTAACTAAACGTAGTTAATGGATGCAAAATGCACGCAATGAAAATATTGAAGAATGTGTCAGATGTGTCAGTTTTTAACAAAATATAGTTAATAAATGCAAATGTATCGATGAGCCAGGTTTTACGTCTTAATGTTTCCATGTGAGAATACTGTTAATTGCTGACTGCTGACCGTTAACTGAAAAAAGCTATCTTTGCATCCGGTTATTAAAAAAGATTGAATAAATGAATCAAGATAAAAAGTGGTATCACTCAAAAGGCTGGGCATTGATGCCGTTGGCAGTGTTTTTCCTGCTGTATGTCCTCACCTTTATTTTCACAGGAGACCTTTATCAGATGCCTGTTTCGGTAGCCTTTATGACAGCATCGATGGTTGCGGTCTTATATTCGAAAGGAGGAAAGCTGGCAAACCGCATCACCCAGTTTTGCCGTGGTGCAGCCAACGAAACCATTATGCTGATGGTTGTTATCTTTATTCTGGCAGGAGCATTTGCCGGTACAGCCAAAGCAATGGGGGCGGTGGATGCTACGGTGAATATGCTTCTCTATCTCTTGCCGGAGCAATCTATATTGGCAAGTGTATTTATTGCAGCTTGTTTCATATCCATGTCTATGGGTACATCTACCGGAACTATTGCCGCTTTAGCGCCTATTGCAGTAGGAGTCTCGTCTCAGGCAGGACTCGATTTACCAATGATGTTGGGTGTTGTAGTTGGCGGGGCTATGTTCGGAGACAATCTCTCCTTTATATCGGATACTACGATTGTGGCTACACGTACGCAGGGATGCCAGATGCAGGATAAATTCAAGGTGAATATCCGTATTGTATTTCCTGTTGTCATACTGGTACTCCTGCTTTATATCTATCAGGGGCTGGAACTGACAGGCGGAGCATCTGTTTCGGCGGAGCAGGTAGAATGGGTGAAAGTGTTGCCTTATCTGGCTGTATTGATTACAGCTTTGGTAGGAGTTAATGTGATGGTCGTACTGGCTTTGGGGATTATCCTATCGGGTGTAATCGGACTTATCACAGGCGGCTTTGGTGTCTGGGACTGGACTGCGGCCATGAGTCAGGGTATCGTTGTGGATATGGGAGAGCTGATTATTGTATCGTTGATGGCAGGAGGTATGTTTGAACTGATACGCTTCAATGGTGGAGTCGACTGGCTGATAGGCAAGATGACACGCAATATACGGTCGAAGCGTTCCGCTGAATTTTCTATTGCCGGACTTATTTCGTTAACCAATCTTTGCACGGCGAATAATACCATCGCCCTGATTATAAGCGGGCCGATAGCAAAAAATATCAGCGATAAATTCGATTTGGACAATCGGAAGATCGCCAGCCTGCTGGATACTTTCTCTTGTTTTGTCCAGGGTTTGATACCTTACGGGGCGCAATTGCTTATAGCTGCGGGATTGGCTAATGTAAGTCCTATGCAGATTGTGCCTTATTTGTATTATCCTTTGCTGATAGGGCTTGCTGCAATAGCATCGATCATATTCCGCTATCCGAGGAAATATACCGGGTAATGCTGAATGGTCTGAATATCCTTATACAAGGGTAACTTCTATATCGCGTTCGCGGAGCATATCTATGATATGAGCAGGCGCGTTGGTATCTGTAATAATATGGTGTATCTTGTTCAGATCGCATATTTTGCAGAAGCCTCGTTTGCCGAACTTTGAAGAGTCGGTCAGTATAATAATCTTTTGCGCTGCGTCTATCATTTGCTGGTTTATGCGGGCTTCGCTCATGTCGCTGGTAGTCAGTCCGTAATCGAGGTCAATGCCGTCCACGCCAAGGAATAGCTTGTTGCAAGACAGGCTTTCCAGTATATTTTCGGCATAGTGGCCAATGACCGAAACAGAGTTCTTTCTCATATTGCCGCCCAGTTGCACTATCTCGATATTCGGGTTGTAGCAAAGGGTCAGAGATACTTTTACCGAAGATGTGATAACGGTGATATTATGATCCACGTTAATCTCATTTGCGAAAGTGAGCAGGGTAGTACCGGAAGCTATGATTATTTTATCGTTAGGTTCAAGCAGGCTATTGGCGGCTTTGGCAATTCTGGTCTTTTCCTCCATCTGCATCTTCTCTTTCACATCTATATGTTTATCCGTGATGATAGAACTCAGGCTGCTGGCACTACCATGATTACGATAAAGCATTTTTTTGCTTTCGAGATATTTTAAATCTTTACGAATTGTAACTTCCGAAACTTCTAACTTCTCACTGAGTTCCTGGACCTTTACGTATCCGTCCTGCTTTAACTGTTCCAGTATGAATTTGTGTCGTTTAGCTATATTTCCCATATCTCAAATTGAAAATTACAATTACTAACTACAAAGATATAAAAACTTTAAGAATTGAACGCTTTAAAAATCCTGAAAGATATTGGTTTCGTTTTATATTTCATTCGATAAAATTGAGATGTGTAATGTGCGAAAAGTATTGTTTGATTTGAAGTTTTGGATTATATTTTGTTTCGAAATATTGTGTTTGGTTTTGAATTTGATGTAAAATATTAATATTTGATATAAAAAAGTTTCGAATTTGTTTGTTTGTTTAAAATACATGTTTATCTTTGTGTATATTAAAGCTAAAAGTTATGAATCGATATAATCATATAAAGCAAATAGCAGACAGATCTATAGTCTGGGATTTTGTTGTTGTCGGTGGCGGTGCTACCGGGCTTGGTGCGGCAATCGACGCTGCTTCCCGTGGGTTCAAGGTCGCCTTGGTAGAGCAGGCTGACTTTACGAAAGCCACATCCAGCCGCAGTACAAAACTGGTACACGGAGGTGTGCGCTATCTGGCGCAAGGCGATGTGAGTCTGGTTATAGAAGCTTTGCGCGAAAGGGGATTGATGAAGAAGAACGCCCCGCATCTGGTGAAAGATCAACGGTTTATTATAGGAAATTATAAGTGGTGGGAAAAGCCATTTTACACAATCGGATTAACTATTTATGATATACTGGCCGGAAAGCGCGGATTGGGCCGTTCCTTGCCGATGAGTAAGAAATCTGTGGTCAAGGAAATACCTCAAATAGCAACTAACGGGCTAAGAGGCGGGGTTGTGTATCATGATGGCCAGTTCGATGACTCCCGTATGGGGATTAACCTCTTGCAAACTGCCGCAGAGCAGGGAGCTACTGTTGTAAATTATGTAAAAGTTTCGAATTTGATTAAAAACGAAACCGGAAAGATTGCGGGAGTGAAAGTATATGACGAATTAGGAAAACAAGAATATACCCTTCAGGCGAAAGT
Organism: Dysgonomonas sp. GY75; assembly: GCF_015234155.1. Taxonomy (NCBI): domain Bacteria; kingdom Pseudomonadati; phylum Bacteroidota; class Bacteroidia; order Bacteroidales; family Dysgonomonadaceae; genus Dysgonomonas; species Dysgonomonas sp. GY75. The sequence continues at coordinate 46,315 of NZ_JADCLQ010000012.1, read as the reverse complement.
AGTAATAAACGCGACCGGAATATTCGTCGATGACCTGATGAAGATGGATGCTCCGGAAAAAGACAACATTGTACGTCCCAGCCAGGGAGTACATCTTGTTGTAGATAAGTCGTTTTTGGGAGGTGATACCGCAATTATGATACCGAAGACCAGCGACGGACGGGTGATGTTTGGTGTGCCGTGGCATGGAAAAGTAGTTCTGGGTACTACCGATACCCCGTTGAAAGAGTTCGTGCTTGAGCCGCAGGCACTGGAGGAAGAGATCGAATTTATACTTAAAACGGCAAGTCAATATCTGGCAAAACAACCGAAACGTGAAGACGTACTTTCGGTATTTGCGGGATTAAGGCCACTGGCGGCACCCAAAAAAGGAACTGATGGACAGAAAACAAAGGAAATATCGCGCAGTCATAAAATAGTTATATCAGATAGCGGGCTTATTACCATCACCGGCGGGAAGTGGACAACATATCGCGATATGGCCGAAGATGTGGTAAACAGAGCCTTGCCAATCGGAAGCCTGCCCTGGAAAGAGTGTGTGACACGCGACCTGAAAATACACGGATATAAAGAAAATGTCGACAGGTCGGATTTCAGTTATGTATATGGCAGCGATTACGAGAAGATACAGAAGCTACAGCAAGAGAGACCCGAACTGGCAAGGAAGCTCCATCCGCGTTTCGACTATACGGGGGCGGAAGTTGTATGGGCTGTCAGGGTGGAAATGGCTATAACAGTCGAAGATGTTTTATCCCGAAGGTTACGGGCCACATTTCTGGATGCACGTGCAGCCATCGATATTGCTCCGGAGGTAGCTTCTATAATGGCAAAAGAAACAGGAAAGGATTTAGAATGGGAGAAAGCACAGGTGCAGGAGTTTACAGAACTGGCACAACATTATCTGCTCGTTCCGTATAATCCCGATAAATAAGTAAAAAAAGTATTTAATGTAATATTTTTAGTCATAACTAACTATTGCTGTTGCAGATATAAAAGCAATAAATAGGTCTGAGACCTTAAAAAAGACACATTTTTTTAACCTAATCAATATCAACCACATGGAAAAGTATATCTTATCATTCGATGCAGGAACTACAAGTTCAAGAGCTATAGTCTTTGACCATAAGGGAGAAATATGCTCTGTTGCACAAAAGGAATTTCCGCAGATATTTCCACAAAGCGGATGGGTAGAACACAACCCGCATGAAATCTGGGCTTCGCAGGCTGCCGTTGCTGCCGAAGCAATTACGAAAATCGGTATTAACGGGACTAATATTGCCGCGATAGGTATCACCAATCAGCGTGAAACAACCATTGTCTGGGATAGAGAGACTGGCGATCCGGTCTATAATGCGATTGTCTGGCAGGACAGAAGGACATCCGAATATTGCGATAAACTGAAAAACGAAGGGCTTCTACCGTATATTAAAGATAAGACGGGATTGATTGTAGATGCGTATTTCAGCGCAACAAAAGTGAAATGGATACTGGATAATGTGGAAGGCGCCAGAGCAAAAGCCGAGAATGGCCAGCTTGTATTCGGCACTGTAGATACATGGATTGTCTGGCAACTGACCAGAGGAGAAGTGCATGCCACCGATGTATCCAATGCTTCACGCACTATGTTGTATAATATCCATACGCTGGAATGGGATGATGATTTGTTGAAGTTGTTTAATATCCCCAAAAGTATGATGCCGAAAGTATGTGCATCGAGTGAAGTTTACGGACATACCAAGACTACAATCTTCGCATCTAAAGTACCGATTGCAGGCATTGCGGGAGACCAGCAGGCTGCATTGTTCGGGCAGATGTGCGTGGATACCGGTATGGTAAAGAATACATACGGCACAGGCTGTTTTATCCTGATGAATACCGGAGAGAAACCTGTTGTGTCGAAAAATAACCTGGTAACTACTATCGGATGGCAAATCGGCGGAAAAACGACTTACGCGCTTGAAGGAAGTATATTTGTGGGAGGTGCTATCGTTCAGTGGTTGCGTGACGGTCTAAAAGTTATTAATTCCTCTTCCGAAATAGAACAACTGGCGATGCAGGTACCTGACAACGGTGATGTATATTTTGTCCCTGCTCTGACTGGCCTTGGAGCTCCGTACTGGGATCAGTATGCACGCGGAACGATTGTCGGAATATCGAGGGGTACAACTGCTGCTCATATTGCACGTGCAGCTCTCGAAGGTATTGCTTACCAGACTATGGACGTTATCAATGCCATGATTCTGGATGCAGGCCTGGGATTGAAAGAGCTGAGAGTGGACGGAGGTGCTGCGAAAAATGATTTATTGATGCAATTCCAGGCGAATGTACTCGGGCAAACGGTAATTCGTCCGCAGACAACGGAAACAACAGCTTTAGGAGCGGCTTATCTGGCAGGATTGGCTGTCGGCTTCTGGGAAAATATCGAAGAAGTGAAGAAGCAATGGCATGTAGATTCCCGTTTCGAAGCCGATCCGAAAGTGGATATGCATCTGGCTAAGAGAAAATGGTCTGAAGCGATATACCGTGCGCAATCGTGGGTGAAGTAGGTTGCTGAACATATCTTGATAACACAACACTAATTAGTCGTTATTTTAAATCGGGCCATGATGAAGGATTCGTCCCGGATTCTTCGTTCGGCTCGGGGAGCTGGCAAGCTAAAATAATACAGAACTAAATTAACCTTTTAATAATTAAGACCATGGGACAAGATATTTTATTCGAATTCATTGGCACAGCCATACTTATACTTTTTGGAGCAGGCGTATGTGCAAACGTCTCTTTAAAGAAAACATTGGGTAATAGCGCCGGATGGGTAGTTATCGCCTTCGGTTGGGGATTCGCCGTATTTGTGGGTGCCTTCATTTCAGCTCCGTTTTCGGGTGCTCACCTCAATCCTGCCGTAACAATAGGTCTGGCTATTGCAGGCAGCTTCAAAGGCAGTATTATCGGCTATATTATAGCCCAGATGTTAGGCGCTATACTTGGCGCATGTATCGTCTATCTTATGTACAAACCACACTTCGATGAGGAAGAAAATCCGAATGCAAAGCTGGGGGTATTCTGTACGGGGCCGGCTATAAAAAACTGGTTCTCTAATTTCTTCAGTGAAGTTGTCGGTACATTCGTTCTTGTGTTTGGCATTCTTTACGCTGCCGGAGCGGAAATAGCAGGACCATTGCCTGTTGCCATCCTTATTGTAGCCATCGGTATGTCGTTAGGTGGAACAACGGGTTATGCAATCAATCCCGCCCGTGATCTTGGCCCCCGGATTGCCCATTTTATATTACCGATAAAAGGTAAGAGGGACAGTAACTGGGGATATGCGTGGCTACCAGTTGTGGCGCCGATATGTGGCGGATCGCTCGCCGCTTTATTGTATATTGCTCTCGCCGCTTAAATAATTAGAAGGGGCATTCTGAAAATATCTCATTAATCATATTATTGTAGCAATATAACTATGTCTTTTCAGGCATAGAGTGGGAGTCGTATTGCTTTATTCTCGGGTTATGCCTCATTTTATAACCTTTCAAATAGTTAATTATGAAATACTTTAAACTAACAATTCTCGCATTATCCCTTTGCTTATTGCCGTCGTTATCTCTGCTTGCTCAGGATGAAGAGAAGTATACCCCGGTAGATTTTTCCCTGCAGTTGAAGAATATGCATCTTTGGAGAGGATTGCAGGTGACCAATACCGCTTTAGGAGCTGTTGATTTACATCTTAAGGATAAGAGCAACAGTTTTGCTGTAGGACTGTGGGGTGGTGCCGGCTTTACGGGTGATTATAAAGAATTCGACTATTATATGTCTTATTCCAAGAGTGGGTTTACTGTTGCGTTGTGGGATATCTATAACTTCTCGAAAGATGCGACATATAACAACAGGCAGGTGTTTAATTACAGTGCGCGGGATACGGGGCATTTTATCGATATCTCGATAGCATACCGTTTTCAGGGAAGTTTCCCTCTGAATATTAGCTGGGCTACGGTTATTTTCGGGCGCGACAGAGGAGTTTTGAACGAGAAGAACCTTTATTCAACATATGTATCTATGGATTACCCCGTTCTCAGGGGAGGTATGGTAGATGTGGATCTGGGTGTTGCCGGGGCATTTGCACTGAATCCGGAGGACGGTACCGATGCGCATTTTTATGCAAAAGATGCGGGGATTGTAAATATTAATGTTACAGCATCGAAGAAGTTAAAGTTTGGAAACTACACGCTGCCCGTGTCGGTGATGGGTATGTTTAATCCTGCTAATAATGAAGCGAATCTGCAGATTGCATTAGATATATTTTAGCCACTCCTTTTTAATTAAACGTAAGTTTGTGTGTTAAAGAAAGAAGCAGTCCGGATATCCGGACTGCTTCTCATTGTTTCATAACTTCTAAGATGAAAGCTTATTTCTTTACAGAGAATTTGAATATTGTTTCGCTCTGATATTTTTCTCCCGGACGAAGCGTAGTTGTAGGCCAGTCTTTTTTGTTAGGAGTATCAGGATATTTCTGAGTTTCGAGACATACGGCTGTACGGTGTTGGTAAACAATACCTTTTTTGCCCTTGTCGGTTCCTTGCATGAAGTTACCTGCATAGAATTGCATTCCCGGTTCGGTAGTATATACGTCTAATACGATACCGGTCTTAGGGGATTCCAATGTAGCGGCAACTTTGTTGATATCACCACCTGTATTCAATACCCAGTTGTGATCGTATCCTTTACCGTTTACCAGTTGAGTGAAAGTAGCATCGTCGATTCTTGCACCAACGGCAGTCGGTGTACGGAAATCCATTGGTGTACCTTCTACTGTAAGTATTTCACCTGTAGTCATGAACGTAGAATCAATAGGAGTATATTGATCTGCATGCAATGTCAGCAACCAGTCTGTGTTTTTAGAAGTAGGATCGCCGTCCATGTTGAAATATGAATGGTTAGTCAGATTCACGACAGTAGGTTTATCTGTTTCAGCTTCATATTTTATCTGAAGTGCGTTGTCGTCGCCAAGAATGTAGGTTACTTTCACATTCAGGTTGCCAGGGAAGCCTTCTTCTCCGTCTTTCGACAGATAGGTTAGTTCCAATATATTGTCGGCTGCAAGTTTAGCGTCGAAAATTACGGTGTGGAATCCTTTGTCACCACCATGTAAAGTGTGCCCGAAGTTATTCTTTGGTAAGTCATATTTTACATCATCAATTTGGAATGTACCATTTCCGATACGGTTACCATAACGTCCGATGATAGCACCATAGTTAGATGGTATATTGATGTAGTCCTGAATAGAGTCGAATCCCAATACAACATCTTTTTTGTTCCCGTCTTTATCCGGAACCATAATAGAAACAATACGGCCTCCGAGATTTGTTATACAAACTTCCATTCCTCCGGGATTTGTAAGTACGTACAAATCTGTTTTCTTTCCATTGACTTCCGTTTCAAAATTCTTCTTATCCAAGCCTGATTCCGTAAGCTTTCCTACAGGGGCTTTTTCATTACATCCTACAAAAAGCAGGCTAGCAGCGATTGCTGCAAAAAACATTTTCTTCATAATTAAAGTTTATTTTAATGGATTACTTTTCACACCTTCATTTGTCATTTTCACCGGCTTGATATGTCCGTTTTCATCGAAGAACATTTCGTCTATACATGTTTCTCTGTCGTCACGGTGTTTTTCAGTAAGCGGGCGACGATGATATACCATATACCATTTATCGGACTTCGGTTCGTGGATAATGGAATTGTGTCCGGCTCCTGTGGCTATATTCGGGTCTTGTTCGAGAATTGTGCCAATGCGCTCGAACGGACCGAACGGACTGTCGGAAATAGCATAAGCCACCTTATAGTCAGGTCCTCCCCATCCGCCTTCCGACCACAAGAAGTAATATTTGCCGTCTTTGATGAACATGAACGGGCCTTCTACGTATTTGTCTGGGGTCACTTCCTTAAACATTGTACCATCTTCTAACGGAACAATAGCTGTGAAATCATCGTTCAATTTAGCGACATTGCAATGTCTCCATCCTCCGTAATATATGTAATAGCTACCGTCTTTGTCTTTGAATACAAACTGGTCGATAGGTTGCGCCCCATTGTAGAACTTGTCGATAAGCGGTTTGCCGATATGGTCTTTGAACGGACCTTCCGGTTTGTCGGCAACAGCAACTCCTATACCTCCGTATTCGTCATCGTTCTGGATATCGTTTCCTGCAAAGAAAAGGAAGTACTTGTTATCCTTTTTTACAATGGCAGGCGCCCACATGGCACGTTTAATCCATTTCACGGAAGCGGTATCTATTATACGTTCATGCTTAGTCCAGTTCACCAGGTCGGGTGAAGAAAAAGCATCCATAAATACCTGGTCTTCATAAAGAGCCGAGTATGTAGGATAAACCCAGTATTTATCGTCGAAGATGATACCTTCGGGGTCGGCATACCGTCCTTCAAAAATCGGATTGCCAGCCGTTTCTTTAACATTTTGTCCGGGTTGTTTATTCTGGCTGCATGCCTGAATAATAAATAAGCTTGAAATAAGTAGTAAATAGTAGTTTTTCATGAAAAAAATCACTTTTTTGTTAATGACCCATAAAAATAGGAATAATTTCAAATTAAAATGTTCTATTTTAGAATATTTTGATTTTTGTTGTTAATAAACTATCTTTGCTAGAGTGCACCAATAAAAGAAAGGTTCTCCGTCTCATAGAATATTAATTGTAATTGTAAATAACTACTGATCAATGAAGAAGTCTCTATATAACTTCGATGAGGTTTTAGATATTGTAAATACTCGAATCACTCAGATAAACTATAAGAATAAACCACAGTCACTTTTCGATCCTATAACCTATATACTTTCTCTGGGTGGCAAACGGGTTCGCCCTGCCTTGGCCCTTATGTCATATAATTTATATAAAGAGGATGTGGAGAGGGTTATCCCTATCGCGCTGGCTATAGAGGTGTTCCACAATTTTACACTTTTACATGACGACCTCATGGACAGGGCTGATATGCGTAGAGGTAAACCGACCGTTCATATTAGATGGAATGATAATACGGCCGTGCTTTCGGGTGATGCAATGCTTATTGAGGCATATAAGGAAATTGCTAAAACAGACTCGGAGCAATTACCCCGTGTATTGGATTTATTTTCTGAAACTGCAACAGAAATATGCTGTGGGCAACAATATGATATGGAGTTTGAACAACGGCTGGATGTTACAATCCCTGAATATCTGGAAATGATACGATTGAAGACAGCAGTATTGTTAGGCTGTGCCTTAAAGGAAGGGGCTATTGTGGCAGGTGCTCCGGATGCAGATGCTGATAATCTGTATGAATTCGGGATAAATGTAGGCCTGGGATTTCAGTTGAAGGACGATTTACTTGATGTATACGGCGATAGCGAAAGCTTCGGGAAGAAGATAGGCGGTGATATACTATGTAATAAGAAAACATTTCTGTTGATTACTGCATTAGCCGATCCATTGACTAGAAACGAATTGCTGACATGGATAGATAAAACGGACTTTGAGCAAAATAAAAAAATTGAGGCGGTAACTAAGATATACGATAAACTTGATCTGAAAACGAAGTCAGAAAAGCTTATCAGTGATTATTATGAGAAAGCAATGGGTTGTCTGGATAAAGTCAGTATAATTGATGAAAGAAAGACTGAATTGCTTAAACTAGCGAAAAATCTGACATCCCGGATATCCTAAATTCTAAACATTAACCCTTATTATTATGCCGTATCGTCGTTTGCCCAATACAGATAATGCACGAATAAAGGCGTTGAAAGCAGCAATAGAAAAACATAATTCCCTTTTCGGACAAGGTGTCATATCTCTTGATATCCGCAAAATGGAATTAATGCTGCGTAACTTTGAAAATGCGCAGCTTCGTTATCGAGATAGTCTTGAGACACAGGCTGCATCGAATAGGAAATTTCAGAAACTGGTGAAGAACGCCAGGCTCTATATATCGCATTTTATACAGGTTATGAATTTGTGTGTTATCCGTAACGAAATAAAAAAGGAGCAGAAGCAACTTTATAATATCGATCCGGATAATTTTACGGTACCCGATTTAACGAGTAATGATGCATTGCTGTACTGGGGAGATAGCCTTATGAAGGGAGAGCAAGCCCGGCTGGGGCAGGGGGGAGCACCTATCTACAATCCTACTATTGCGAGGGTAAACGTAGCCTTTTCGCAATTTAAGGATGCCTATTTTAATCAGAAAACATATCAGAATACGACCGCCCGCCAGTTGGATATACTTAGTGAACAAAGGAAAGATATAGATAATGTCTTGTCTACGTTATGGAACCAGATTGAGTCGGCCTTTGCAAATCTTCCCGCTAAAGAACGTTTGGAAAGATGTAAAGAATACGGAGTTGTGTATTATCTGAGAAAAGACGAAAAAGAGAAAGAAGATCGTGAAAATAATTGATACGCATTCACATATTTATTCCGAAGAATTTGATAATGATATCGAAGAAGTGATTCTGAGAGCAAAACAAGCGGGTGTGGAAACGATCCTGCTTCCGAATATTGATGTGGATTCAATAGGGCGTTTGCATAATATAGCCGGCAAATATACAGATTATTGCATTCCGATGATGGGACTGCATCCTACAAGTGTAGGTGAGGATTGGCTTTCTCAATTAGAAATTATTAAACAGCAATTTTCGAAACGTTCCTATATCGCTATTGGTGAAATAGGGCTGGATCTCTATTGGGATAAGACATATGAAAAAGAACAGAGACAGGTCTTTGAAGAGCAGCTTCGCTGGAGTATAGCGTATGATTTACCGGTAGCAATACATTCACGTGATGCTATATTGGAGTGTGTAGAATGTATTAAGAATGTAGGCCCTGAAAAGTTAAGAGGGGTATTCCATAGTTTTGGTGGAAGTGAGAACGAACTGGCTGAAATACTTAGGTTAGAAAACTTTTTATTGGGAATCAACGGAGTTGTTACATTTAAGAATTCTACACTGTCAACTGTTCTGAAGCAGGTCGATTTATCTAAAATAATCATTGAGACTGATTCTCCTTATCTCGCTCCTGTACCTTATCGTGGCAAGCGAAACGAATCTTCGTATACGATAAAGGTTGTTGAAAAACTGGCTGAAATATTTGGCCTTAGTTTAAACGAAGTAGGAGAAATAACAACAGAAAATGCAATAAAGCTGTTCGGATTGAAAAAATAATTTTATCTTTGCACCCGCTACAACCAGAAAAAGGAGAGGTGCTCGAGTGGTTGAAGAGGCACGCCTGGAAAGCGTGTATACCCCTAAAGGGTATCGAGAGTTCGAATCTCTTCCTCTCCGCATAGGAAAAATAAAAGGAGTAAAACGGGGTATTGCCCTATTTTGGTCCTTTTTCTTTTTAAACAATACTCTTCTGATGAAAAAAATACTATCTATATTATCTCTTCTGCTAAGCACAGCACTGATTATTTATACAGCCTATACAGGAGAGGGTGAGAGTGATGCTTCAACGGGATCATTGACAGGTAAAGTTGTGAGCGTTGCCGATGGAGATACGTTTACCCTGCTGACGAACAATAATGAACGGGTTAAAATTCGCTTATACGCCATAGATGCGCCTGAGCGAGGACAGGATTTCGGAACCAAATCGCGCGAATTCCTGAATGATTTATGTTACGGGAAGATGGTTACTATAGAAAAAAAGGATACAGACCAATATGGCCGTACCCTGGGCATTGCATTTGCGGATGGCGTGAATCTGAATGAAGAAATGGTACGCAACGGTCTGGCGTGGTATTACAGCCATTATGCCAATGATCCGAAACTTGAGGCTTTGGAGCAATCCGCCCGTCGTCAGAGGTTAAATATATGGAGTATGAAAAATCCGGTTCATCCTCACGAATTCAGAAAGAACAAAAAGAATAAAGATAAATAAACATGGAGAGTTTATATATTAAGTGAATTGCTTTGTGATAAAATGATAGAAAAATAAATATATTTATCGCTTCTTTTCTCATCTAAATGTCTTATATTTGTTGAATGTCGCTGTCTTTGTAGTCAAATAGATAGCTGTTAGCCTTGGTTAGTATATTCTCAACATAGAAGTTTAACCCTAAAATACTACAGTATGGCATTCTCTAAGAAACCATGGGCAGAGCCCTACCGCATCAAGGTTGTAGAACCATTGAAAACAACAACACGTGAACATCGTTTAAAAGCAATGAAAGAGGCCGGATGGAATACGTTTCTGCTCCATGCCGATGACGTATATATCGACTTGCTCACCGACAGTGGTACAAATGCTATGAGCGATATGCAATGGTCGCGTATGATGATAGGTGACGAAGCGTATGCGGGTAGCCGCAGCTATTATTACCTGGAAGAAGTTTGCCGGAAATATTACGGATATAAATATATCTTACCTACCCATCAGGGACGGGGAGCCGAAAACCTGTTGAGTAAATGTACCATCACACCCGGACAGTTTGTTGCCGGAAATATGTATTTTACCACTACACGTCAACATCAGGAAATTGCCGGAGGTACATTCGTGGATGTGATCATAGACGAAGCTCACAAAAGCCAGTCCGATCATCCGTTCAAAGGGAATATAGATCTGGATAAATTCGAAAAACTGATAAATGATAAAGGGGCAAAAAATATAGCATATATCACAGTAGGCGCTCCCGTAAATATGGCCGGAGGGCAGCCTGTAAGTATGGACAATATGAAAGCTGTGTCTGAACTTGCACATAAACACGGCATTAAGGTTGTGCTGGATGCAACCCGTAATATTGAAAATGCTTACTTTATCCAGCAGCGTGAAGAGGGATACAAAAATAGAACGGTAGAGGATATTAACCATGAATTTTGTTCATATAGCGATGCGGCGACAGTAAGTGCCAAGAAAGACCTGTATGTGAATATAGGAGGGCTCGTAATGTGCAATGACCCCGATCTGTTTGATGAACTCCGCAGCCTGATTGTGGTCTACGAAGGTATGCCTACCTATGGTGGATTAGCCGGTCGCGATATGGAAGCAATGGCACAGGGTTTGATAGAAGCCGTTCAGGATGATATGATCGCTTCACGTGTAAGGCAGGTAGAATATTTCGGTAATCTGCTTAAAGATGCCGGGATTCCTATTGTTTTACCAATAGGTGGTCATGGGGTATTTTTGGATGCTAAAAAGTTTTATTCACATATACCACAGGACCAGTTTCCCGCGCAGAAATTAGCGGCCGATCTATTTGTAGAATCAGGAGTGAGAGGTATGGAACGCGGAATCGTTTCTGCTGGAAGGAATAAGGATACAGGCGACCATTATTATCCTGCGTTGGAACTGGTACGCCTTACTATTCCCCGGCGTGTATATACGCAGGCGCATTTCGACGTGGCAGCATGGAGTATTATAGAAATGTATAAAAACAGGGAAAAAGCAAGAGGGTTGGAAATGGTGTATGAACCGAAATATCTTCGTTTCTTCCAGGCACGTTTCGAAGAACTATGAGACTCAGAAAGGATTTGACGTAATAGTATTTGATTATAACAAACAAAAGGTCTGCGACCTTACTTGTAGATTAGTAGTGAGAGATTAAACAGAAAAAGCGGATGAAATTAATATTCATCCGCTTTTGAATTATATGTAATCACCTGCTTATTTAAAAACCACAACCCTTTCTTCTAGTGGTTGAAATTCTTTTGGTGCAGGTTCGCTGGTAGGAGTGCCGAATGGCATTTGAGCGATCAATTTCCATTTAGCATCGATAGAAAAAGACTTAGCTACTTCTTCATCTATTATAGGGTTGTAATGTTGCAGCGATGCTCCGAATCCCACCTCTTCAAGCATTGTCCAGATGGTGAACTGATGCATAGCCGATGTATGTTGCGACCATACAGGGAAGTTATCGCTATATGAAGGGAATGCCTTTTGCAAGCCTTCTACTACACTTTGGTCTTCATAGAATAGCACTGTGCCGTAACCGGCAGCAAAAGCATTGTCTATTTTTGCTTCTGTCGATGGAAATGCATCGGCAGGAACTATTTTTTTCAATACTTCCTTTACGATATTCCACAGTTTTTTATGATTGTCATTCAGTAAAAGAACTACTCTTGTCGATTGGGAGTTGAATGCTGACGGAACATTTAATACAGCAAAATCGATAATTTCTTTTATTTCTTCATTCGATACAGGACTTTTGTCACTGATACTGTAATAAGTCCGGCGTCCTTCGATTGCTTTTTTCAGATTTTTCATAATGTGTCTGTTTTTGTGTATTACTATTATAGTTTATTTCACTATTTAACATTGAAGTAAGCGTAAAAGTTTTAATTAAAAGTATAAAAATAATAATAGATATTCTTATATATATTTATATAATTAATGCAATCCTGTATTGGAATCAGTAATTACGGGAATGAAGTGTTTGTAAATGAAACACTCTATTCTATTAGTCATTTTTCATACAACTGGAAAGATTTCAACTATTAATTAATAATTCGAATCAGTAGTTGAGTTTATATGTTCTATTTTATCTAACGCGCCGTCCGGCTTGTTTTTCATTTTGCCTTGATGCAAAACGAAACAAAAAATCAAGGCTGCATCCCTTTGGCGACCCAAAACCGCAGCTTCGGTGGGGCAAAATAATACGGAATCATCCATAGCCGGATTATCAGTCGTGTATAGCAGCTACCCTATTTTGCCCTACACCTCCGCTTTATGGATTGGGTCCGCCTGCGGAATGAGGCCAGAATCGCGATGCGGCGACAGAATAGAGTTTCTTGATGCTTTAGCCCCGCGTGCGTCAGCCCTTGCGCATTAGTGACGCAGGCGGGGTACCCAATCCGTTGCAGACGGCGTAGAATCAAACGGGGCGGTAGCCCGTGTGTTTGATTCAGACGGCAAAACGGTTTTGGGTCGCCGAGGAACGAAGCGCTAGCTTTTTGCTTACTTTTGGGCAATGCCAAAAGTGAGGACAAGCCCGGGAGGGCGCGGCAGGCTTGAACTGAATGATAAAAGTTTTTACCAAGAACGCTTATATGCATAGAAGAAACGAACAATTTTATACTACAATAATTACTTTAACTACTGATTGGCATTAATATTATATATATCTGATAGAAAAAAAACGGGTAATGAATAACATGTCATTTTTCCTGCTATATTTGCTTAAAACATAATGTATAATTGATATGAAAACGATAGGAAATATTATCTGGGTATTATTCGGCGGTTTTATGTTAGCTCTCGAATACTTTATTGCGGGCTTTCTGATGATGATTACAATCATAGGCATTCCATTCGGCATACAGTCTTTCAAACTGGGGATTCTTGCCTTATGGCCTTTTGGTAGTAAGGTCGTAGATGATAAAAGTTCTGTCGGTTGCCTTAGTTTGGTAATGAATATTATTTGGATTATTATAGGAGGATTCTGGATTGCCCTTACCCATTTGTTTTGGGGAATTATATTCTGTATTACAATAATCGGGATTCCTTTTGGAAAACAACACTTCAAGCTGATACATCTGGCGCTATTCCCTTTCGGGAAAAAGATAGAATAGGCTCTTTTATCCTGAAATAAAAGTGAACTTATTTAGGTCTGAATCCGTCTTGTAAACTTTTCCCCCGTGTGGTAACAGAGCTTATGTCCTGATACTTTCCCGGAGCATCGGCTTGTAAGACTGTACACGGAAAAGGACTTTCGAAGCATACAAAGCGTCCGTCAGGTATTTCGGGAGACTTGCTAATATAAATGATTGCCCCATTGTCCAATTTGTAAGGAAGAAACTCATCGGTATATAAAGTGAGCGATTTGAGCAATTCCCTGTAAGGATATTGTCTTATAAGAATGTTGGATACAGGTCTGCTATTTGCTTTAGGAGTTTTTAAGTCAAACATATTGTAAAACTTAATAGAGCGGCTTACAGCCCAGTATCCCATAAGAAGGGCAAACGCAGCAGTAAGTATCGTGCCCGCTTTAGGATATAGTTTTTCTTCTCTTGTAGCGAATAAAAGATAACAGATATAATATATAACAGCAAACAATATCCCTCCTATAAAACGGGGATCGGGGCCTCCCCAATACCACAATCCTATTACCGCTAACAATATGATATACACGAAGTATACGTTCTTATGCAAATACCTTTTCTTTATCAGAGAATAAACGACTACGACGGGAGAAAGCAGGGTAGGAGCTATAAAAATAAGATTCATTCCCCACCGGTATATTCCATCAAAACTGTTTAATTCAGGATGTACAATTTGCCAGATAACATCATTCAGAGCACGTATTCCACACGAAAAAATAAAATCTTTTTCTTCTATGGCTACAAAGGCAGGAATTTTCCAGTCGACAGTAAAAATGTCTATTTCGTGAAGCGGAAAAATCAGATAGCCCGAAGTAATAACATTCCTGATAAACCAAAGTACCAGTATTACCACAGGGATGAAAGCAAGCAATAAAGCTGTCCTGTATCCTTTGTTTCGAGCCAACTGCACAAGTATATATAAAGAAATAAGACCAAGCGGAATTATGGTGAGTTTGAATGTAAATAAGGCTATGGGGATAATAACAAAAAACAATTTTTTGTCTCCCGGAGAATCCGGATATAATAGTAGTTTTGCTATCAGATATAAAGATACTATATTGGGTATGGCATCTGTAGAGGTTGCAGCTAATGAATATCCGAATGTAAAGATATATCCTGTTATTATCAATAACAGTAATATGCGCTTTATTTCATAACCCGATTGTATAATCTCTTTTATTGTCCAGCATATTACAGCTATCAATACCAGTACCTGCAAACTGTACACACCCTCGCCGAATATGGCTCTCAGGCTGAAAATGGCAGATAACAAAAGGTAATTGGAGTTGAAACTATACCTGTGTTCTATATTCCCGAGTCCGGGTACGACTGCAAATTCTTCATTCCATCGTATATTCTGTTGATGATAAAGCAAGGAGTCGAACACACCTACCTGCCAGATGATTGCTATCATCAGGCTGATTATAGGTATAATAAAAATTGCTGATTGTAAGAGGGATAGATGAGCGAAGCTCGATCTGATTTTTCGGAAGACAACCAGAAAATGGTTTTTCCTTGTAATCCAATATACAACACATGTTACAAGAAGCGCCAATAATACATAATGATTGGAAGGCAACCAGAATGAAGCAATGGATAGAGGTATCAGGGTAAAGCACATCCCGAGCAGGAATGTATCTGTTAGTCCATATTGTTCATTTTGTTTGCAAAGTCTGTTATATAAGGAGGCAAGAATGTCTCCCATGGAAAGGAATACTACCGAAATAGCAATCCATGATATAGTTATAGCGAGCATCTTCGACTAAATTAGATTACAAAGATACGGATTTTCTTTTATTTGAATCTCAGTAATACGCCAAACTGAAATCTATTTACATTAAATGACTCCCATGAAGAATCGTTATTGAAAATAAGAGCATCATCATCACTTTGTAGTTCTATTTTCTTTTTGGAGAATAATCCACCTTCCTCTTCTTTTATACGGAATATTTTATCTGAGGATAAATGAATATCGTAAGACATGTACATTTTCATAGAGAATACTCTGCTTACTCTTTTAACCAATGCTATTTGAGGAGTAATAGAATGATATTTATATCCATAATCAAAAGATATGATATTTGAATCAATTTTTTTGCCTTTATATCTAAACTCAGCCGGATTATCATATTTACCCAGATTGGAGTAATAACTATTTAATGAATACATCAAGGATGTTTCTATAAATAAAGGAAAACCGGTTTTCTTTAGGTTCTTACTATATTCTATACCCAACTTATTTTCACTTACCGAAATAGACTTATTGAATAAATCGGTACTTCCTTGATAGAATAAACTTATATTTTTAGTTAACTTATATCCCATAGCTGATTGTATTAAAACATTATTACTCTGATGCTTTTGAGTACTCTGAATTCTAAATGGGATAAAATCGGTATGGGGCCGGAACAAAATATCATGGGTCACTTTGTTTACACTAACAGGCCTGTAGGAAAATCCAAAGTCGTAACTAAATCTGGTTAAAATTGAAATTAATCTCATAGTTCTCCGGGCTTTTGTCTGTGGATATTCCTTTTCAAATATTTTAGCAGACTCATTTATTGAAAACTCAAAATTAGCCTTGTTTAAATGTTTCTCTTCAAGGCTCTTGTAGTCTGTCCATCCTTTTTTGTTATATTCATCGGCTTTTAGAATGAGAGGGTCAAAGAACTGTAACTGTTTTTCAAAGGGGATAGGATTAACAGAATCCTGTTTTACATTGAGAGCAACGTAATCTATCGCTCCATATATTCTTTTATTACCAAATCTGCGAATATCCTCCTTTTTCAGAGTAGAATATTTTAAATGCCATTTTCCATCTAGTTTCTCATAAGTGGAATTAATTATTCTTAATCGTTGCTTAATTTGAGTTTCCAACGAATTTTTATTATTATTTATATCAAATGACACATATGCCAGACTTTCTTTCTCTATTAGCATTGTCCCTGAGAGAGCTAAAGAATCTTTTGATATTTTACGAAAGTCGATCTCATAAAAATCAGAACCATTTAATGTTTTTATCCCATTGAATTTATAGTTGTAATTTTTAAATTTCTTTGGTTGAATAAATTCAGCACGGGATAAAACGAAGTCATTTTTTATAATCAGGAATGGACCGCCATAATACAATATTCCGGTATCACGGATTTTCCTTTTTCGCGATTTTATTAATTCTATTTGTCCCGGATTTTCACTGGGCTTTTGATAAGGGTCTTTATATACAGATAGTAAAGCTTCAATGAAATCCGCCTGCTCTTCATTTTCATTTTGGGCACTCTCCCTATAAAATCCTTCAGTAAGAGTCGGAGTCTCAGGATAGTTTTCAGGGATCCTGTCATAGGCACTTCTGAGCAATGTTAGCAAAGTACTGTCAGGCATAATATATACTTCGGATAGCTGATATATTTCGGATGATAATTTTACTGTTAATGGAGAGATGATATCTTTAATAAGGATACTGTCTTTTCTTAAAGCTATACCTGTAAAATAAAGGTATTCTTTTTCATACATGGTTGGGATATTAAGCACGAAGTTGCCATTTTTATCTGTTATTGTACCAAATCCGACATTTTTTAGAAAAACACTTACATTAGGAATATAGCTATCATCAGAATCATTTATAATATTTCCTTTTATTAATCGTGTTTGAGAGAATACAGTCAATGGAAATATGAGTAACAAAAGAATTAGAAATGTAGTTTTAAGGCTCTTTATATCTACCATATTGCGGTACGCTTTAATTTAATTAAATATTAGTTTAAGTACTCAATATTCCAGTTTTACTCAAAGATATATTACTATTTGCTTAAGAAAAAAGTTGAAAAGACTTGTGTATAAAAATCGATAGTCGCATATTATTTATTGCTGATAATCACAGACAAAGAAGAAGGTATAGTCTCCAACAGTTTCACTGTCTACGTTCAGCCACCTGATATTGTTTTTAGCTGGAGTGGTTTTGGCTATTCGCTTTCCGGCAGAGTCATAGTCTTCGACCGATAATATTCTGAATCTTTTGTTGGTACACTCATACAGGCAATTGTAGATACAGTAACTGAAATCGTTCCATTTATCGGCTTTCTCAGCTTTTCCCATTTTAGTATATTCTGCCCTGATTTTGTCTACATACAGCTTTTTGCTTTCAGGTGTTATATAGACCCTTTTCTCACGGGCATAAGCTACCGCCCCTTCGTGTCTTATACTGGTCGTATCCGTATATATTTCCACATCTTCGGCTACTGCGATGTTGAACCATCCTTCAGGCTTTGCTTGTACATTACTTGTAGTTGATCTGCAACCTGATAAAAGGAGAATGAGACATGAGAGGAAAACGATATGTTTCATATATTTTATTATTGTTTATAGTTAAAAACAAAGATAAACTATCAAAAGATTATATTTAGGCAAAAGGCGTGATATTTTTCAGAAAGTTTATCTATGTATGTAGCTGATAGCCTTTAGCTGTTAGTTGATAGTTCTTTGAAAGATTGATTCGTAAATCTGTAGATTAGCATATTAGCATATTAGCAAATGAGTGAAATAGTGTAACCTTTGTAACCTTTTAACAAGTAATAAGTTTTAAGTAATGAGTACAAAGTTGAAAGAACTGTATTTATGTTTACCCTAAAGTCTCTTGTGTGATAGCCTAAGCTAACGGCTAATAGCTATCAGCTAAAAGTGATACATGTGTTACCTTTGTTACTTTTTATTTAAACACAGAGTAAAAGGAGTAATACGGAGTTTTTTATAAACAGGGTACCCTGCTCTGCTCAACATGATAAGCTAATTATTAATTATTAATTATTTTCTCTGTTACTATTGTTACCTTTTTAGGCGTGTCTAATAAGTTTGTGTTAATCATGTTTCTGTTTATCAATTGTTTATCCGTATTGATTGAAAGTCTATATAGATTTTTCAAAAAAAGTTTTCATTTTCTATTGGATATATAAAAATATGCAATATATTTGCAGTGTACTAATAAACTAATACACTAAAATGTATGATAAAGATAAATGACTTAAGCTTCTATTATAATAAGAAACGGCCTGTATTCGAGCATGTTTCTTTTGATATGCAAGGAGGGATATATGGTCTGCTGGGTGAAAATGGGGTGGGTAAAACTACTTTGCTGCATTTAATCAGCGGATTGTGTTTTCCTAAGAATGGTAGTTGTAAAGTTTTTGAGTATGAGTCTGCATACAGGAACCCGGAGATGTTGAAACAGCTTTTCTTCTTGCCGGAGGAGTTTCATGTGCAGAATATGCTTATAAAAGATTTTATAAAGTATAATTCTTCATTCTATCCCAATTTCAGTGAGACGCAGTTCGATGTTTATCTGAACGACTTTCATGTGGATAAGGACAGAAAGATGGCAGAATTATCTTTTGGGCAAAAAAAGAAGGTAATGATAGCATTCGCTCTTGCTCTTAATACACCAATTACTTTGCTCGACGAACCTACCAATGGCCTGGATATTCCATCAAAGGCGCAGTTCAGAAAGATCGTAGCTTCGGCTTTTGAGGATAGCAGATGTATCCTGATTTCCACCCATCAGGTACGGGATCTGGAAAGCCTGATAGATCCTATCATTATATTGGACCGTAATCAGATATTGTTGAATAACTCGGTGGAAGAGATTACCCGAAAACTTTTGTTCTCATATACATCAACCAAACCGCAAGAGGCGCTTTATTGCGAGCAGACGATGCAAGGCTATGCGTCGGTACAGGTAAACGAATATAAGGAAGAGAGTACCTTAAATATAGAGACTCTATTCAATACGGTTGTGAGTAATAAGGGGAAGATCAAGGAATTATTTAACTCTAATAAGTGATAGGATGAATGCAATATTTAATATAAATCGTTTTTGGGAATTGGAAAAGCGTAACTTCTTCTTGTCGAGGATGCAGTACTTGTACATTGCAGGCGGACTCGTCGGGCTTTACTTTTTGTCCATGCTTTTGAACGTGTTAACAACCGATAGCAATTTGATTGCATTGATATATTTGATAGCTGGTACAATTATAATTGGCGGACCTTGTTTTTTTGAGAAATCGAGGGGAAGGCATTCGAGCATTTTCGATTTTACATTACCGTCATCAACTTTTGAAAAGTTTATAAGTGTCTGGATTAAATATGTGATTGTACTACCAGTAATGATATTCATATTATTGTCACTGTTGAACATTATAACAGGCTTTATTCCGGTCGAAGGAGTACAGGTACATGCTAAAGAAATGGTATTGACAGATAATCTTTATAAGCCAAAAGTTCTGTTTGTGATGCTGTTTTTCCAATCTATATTCATGTGTGGATATTATTATTTCAAAAGGTATTCTTTTGCTAAAACCTCGGTAATCTTATTGATATTGTTTATAGTACTCATATTTGGAGCAATATTGATGGTGCATCTTTCCATGGAGCATGGTAATATGACCTTTAACCTGAATAGTGATCAACAGCAAGCTTTTAATATAGGTTATGAAGCAGGACACTCTATGGGGCTCATGGCTTTTACCTCCGATGCTATAATCAGGGCTTGTAGTGTTATTATAGATATTGTGGTACCTGTAGGTATGTGGACTGTATCCTTTTTTAAACTGAGAGAAACAGAAATTTAACATTATGGATTTTAAATCAAATAAGCCGATATATCTGCAAATAGTGGACTTCTGTTTTCAGAAAATGCTGACCAATGAATGGGCCGAAGAGGAGCGTGTTCCCTCTGTCAGAGAGTTGGGTACAATATTGCAGGTCAATCCCAATACAGCCATGCGGGCTTTTGAATATATGCAGGCAGAAAATATCATCTATTCAAAACGTGGTATGGGATATTATGTAGCAGAAAATGCCCGTAAACAAATACTGAATCTTCAGAAGAAAGATTTCTTCGAGGAAATGCTTCCTGAAACTTTCAAGACTATGGAATTGCTGGATATCAGTATAGATGAGGTGGTTGATAGGTATAATAAGTCAAAAGGATAGAGATATTATGAAAAAATATGCAAATAAAATTTTAGCAGGTATGATAGCAATCGTTGTAGTATGTATAGTTGTTATAGTATACAAACTTATTGATATACTGACAGCGTCTTTGTGATAGGAAATAATAAGAGGAAGTGATGAGACTCAATACTATAAAATACCCATTTTTAACAGGTAAGAATGGGTATTGATTTTTATTTTTTGTCTTTATTTTCTTCGGTTTGTTTACTTTGCTCTGTCGTCTGGGTGTTGCTTCTTGACGATGGTCTGTTACCGGTGCCATAAGACGGTCGCTCTGTGCCGCCGGATGAAGGTCTGCCACTATTACCGGGTTTATTATCCTCCGACGGTCTAGTTGTAGGCCGACCTGAATTGGAAGTGCTATTTCCTGGCCGGTTTGTATTTGACGGCCTACTGCTTTCCAGTCTGTTCGGTTGTGATGGACGAACGGGCTGAGACGGCCGGTTAGGATAAGTGGTGTAAGGTGGCCGTGGAGCAATTCCGGCAGGGGGGATGTCTTCATACATAAAGTCGTATCGGGATAACCTTCCGTCCCAAAACTCTATCGCATAGGCTTCATTTCTGTAGGTATAATACTCATATACGTCCTGTCGTCCGTCTTGTGTATAAGTGGAAGATAACACTCGTATTGGTTGTCCCATTATTTGGTTTACCTCATTTTGAGTCATCCCTATAGCCAGATTTGAAACATCCGCGAGCCGCATAGTACCACAGGCTGAGAATAGCAGAATTGTAAATATGGTGATGAATATCAACTTTTTCATAACAGTTCCTTTTAGTAGTTTGTTTTCCTATTAGAACATAGAAAGTGGTGAAAGGTTTAATCTGGTTTACATAAATTAAGGGATATACTATTTTCCTTTTCCGAAATATACGACCTGTTTCACAACAGCATTTGTTATACGTATAGACGATATTAGCCGGCCTGTATTTTCTGAGAATACATCCACATTCCACACGTGTGTAGAGCGTCCTTTATGTTGGATTATCCCTTTTGCCCGGACTGTGTCGCCTACATTAGCACTCGATATATGACTTGCGCTTATCTGCATACCAAAGCATCGTTCATCACTTGCACATATGTTATTCGAACCTGCTCCTGCCAACGATTCGGCAAGGGAGATGGTTGCCCCGCCATGCAATATGCCCATAGTTTGAGTCATCTGTTGGGTAACGGGCATAATCGCTTCAAGAGACATTGGATCATCAGATTCTATGAATGTGATGTTCAATGTCTCCAGGAAGGTATTCTTTATTCGCTCTCGTATATTATTTGTATCAAGCTTCATTCTTTATTAATTCTGTCCTACAAGAAAACCGTTAGCTACAATAGCTCCGTCTCCTTCCAGTTCTACTATATAGGTCTGGGTTGGATCCATTATGCCTTGTATAACGGAGATTTCTACATAGTCTGTACTTGTCACATTGTAGAAAAGAGCAAATTCACCTATCTGACAACGTTTTACATCAGTATATTTTTTATTTGACTTAGTCAACTCCGGATCGACAGATACCCAGCCTTTTTCGGCAAGGAACGGACAATCGCTGGTCATGGTAAGTTGTATTCCGCTATTAAGGGTCACACGGACAAGCCGGCTGTACATTCTTTTGTTTATGCTTTTTACCTTCTTTTCTTCATACACTTTATCTTTGGTATTGAAAGATAAAACAACATCACCAACTTCTAAGGTTTCAATATTCTTTTTCTTATCGTCGAACATCGTTATTTTTGTGCCGGCAGCCAGACTAGTGCTTTGTGCAACCATACTCACGCTGAGGATGAAAAAGCAGGTCAGTGTGAAAAGGAAGAATCTGATTTTCATATTAATTTCGTTTTTCTATGTAAAGTTTTATGCAAAGATAGAAATATTTTGCAAAATGCCTCTGGCTGATAATATATATCGATAAATATAATTATAATATATCAAAACAATCACTCTACAGTAACAGATTTTGCAAGATTGCGCGGCATATCCACATCTCTGTTTTTATTCACAGCTATATGATATGCAAGTAATTGCAGTGGGATCGAAGTTAATAGCGGATCAAGGCACTCTTCTGTAGCCGGGATCTCGATATAATGATCAGCCAATGCTTTCATTGTTTCGTCACCTTCATTGATGATGGCTATGACACGGCCTTTACGGGCTTTTATTTCTTGTATATTGCTGACTACTTTTTCGTAGATAGCACTATGCGTGGCAATTGTTACTATCGGCATTTCGTTATCAATTAAAGCAATAGGGCCATGCTTCATTTCAGCCGCAGGATAACCTTCGGCGTGGATATATGATATTTCCTTCAACTTTAAAGCTCCCTCCAAGGCAATCGGGTAATTGTAACCGCGGCCTAAATAGATAAAGTTCTGTGCGTAGGTGAAGATTAACGAGAGTTCTTTTATCTTATCGTTCAACGTAAGAACACGTTCTATCTTTGCCGGAATACTTTGAAGTTCTTTTATTACTTTCAGATATTTACTGTCCGGTATAGTTCCTTTCTCCTTAGCAATAGCAAGCGCCATCATTGTCAGGACGGTAACTTGTGCTGTAAATGCCTTTGTGGAAGCAACCCCGATTTCGTGCCCGCAATGTGTATATGAACCGGAGTCGGTATTGCGGGGAATGGAAGAGCCTACCACATTGCAAACCCCATAAACAAATGCACCAGCCTTACGGGCCAGATCGATAGCTGCAAGTGAATCGGCGGTTTCTCCCGATTGCGAAATAGCTATAACAATATCATCGGGGCAGATTACCGGATTACGGTATCTGAATTCCGATGCATATTCCACTTCCACCGGAATACGGCAAAATTCTTCGAACAGATATTCGCCTATCAATCCTGCATGCCAGGATGTACCACATGCTATTATTATAATGCGCCGCGCATTAACGAATCTCTCTTTATGGTCTATAATACCCGACAGAGTCACGTGTGTACCTTCGACATTGATACGTCCACTCATGCAGCTTTTTAATGTTTCGGGTTGTTCGAATATTTCTTTCAGCATAAAGTGTGGATAACCTCCTCTTTCCAGCTGGCTGAGGTTCATTTCCAATTCTTTAACTTTCGGAGTATGCTCGATATTCGATATCGTGACTATTTTGGGTTCTTCGTCCCTTTTGATAATGGCTATTTCTTCATCGTCGAGATATACAACTTTCTTTGTAAATTCGATAATCGGTGATGCATCGGAACCTATAAAGAATTCTCCTTCACCTATTCCTATTACCAGGGGACTGCTTTTACGGGCGGCGATGATCTGGTCGGGATTTCCTTTTTCTATTACAGCGATAGCATAAGCTCCAACTATCTGATTTAGCGCAATCTGTACGGCAGAGAAGAGGTCACAGTGATTTATCTGTTTTATATATTCGATCAATTGCACCAATACTTCAGTATCGGTGCTGCTATGGAATGAATATCCGTTATTTATCAGTTCGGCTTTTAGAACAGCATAATTTTCGATGATCCCGTTATGGATAAGGGCCAGTGATTCCGATTGGGAGTAGTGGGGGTGTGCATTGGCATTACTGGGTTCACCATGTGTAGCCCAACGTGTGTGTGCAATACCGATTGTGCCTGTTGTGTCTTTGTCGCGGGCGTATTCTTCAAGGTCTTGTACCCGTCCTTTGGCTTTATATACCGATAGTTTATTTTCTTCGTTGATGATGGCAACTCCCGCACTATCGTAACCTCTGTATTCAAGCCTGTGTAATCCCTTAATTAAAATTGGATAGGCTTCCCGAAAACCAATATAACCTACTATTCCGCACATATATTTAATATTTTTTTATGCAAAGATAAACAGAAAGACTTTTTTTTAACGTTAAATTGGGTCTTTAACAACTTTATTCTATTTTTTCACCGTTTTTTTATCTTTGTGTTATTTGATGTGGTTTATACAGACTAAGTTTATAACTTAATACATTAGTCTTTATACATTGTCTTATTATATTTGCCAGCCAACCAATGCCGGATAGTCCGGATACTTTTTATTTTAACCTGCGTTTGCAATTTATTGCTAAAAGGTAACAAAGGTAACACAGAAAACAATTAATAATTAAGAATGAAAAATTAACATTTAGCTTATCGTGTTGAGCAGAGCGGAGTATCCTGTTTATAAAAAAACTCCGTGCTACTCCTTTTACTCTGGGTTTAAATAAAAAGTAACAAAGGTAACATATATTTCAGCTTTTAGCCAATAGCTATTAGCCGTTAGCACAAGCTATCGCACAAGAGACTTTACAGTTAGCAACTTGTATCTCGTGTCTTGTCTACCCGTATCTCATATAACTTTTAACTTATTACTTATTACTTATTACTCATTACTTACTACTCCCTCAATCCGTTCTCGATGTATATCCCGGCGGCAGAAACGGATAAAGATTCACCTTGGGCTTCTCCACCGGAGCGGCGGATGGTTGAGCGACAGTCATCTGTTCTATAACTTACCCTTGTTCAGTTTGCTCTTGCCCATTTTTCACTTTTAATTCTTCACTTTTCACTTTTAGTTCTTCCTCCAGTTTCTTGTCCACGGCCGCCACTACCTCCGCATTGAGCGAACCGCCCGGACGGAAGCCGTTCTCCTGCAATATCATCAGTTGGCGCCTGGTTTCCTCATCCTGTACTTCGATGACCAGCGGACGGCGCTCCGATGCCAGTAACCGGTCTTTGTCTTTCTTCCTTTCCTCCCGGTCAAGTACGTACTTTATAGCACGGATACTCGGCGGGCAGAATTTCTTTTCCACCACACGACATTTCTCCACATCGTTTACAGGATCGTTCTTATCGGGAACATAGGTGATCTTCTCTTTTTTCTGTACATACCCTTCCAGTAATTGTTTCAGTCCTATCCGTGCCGAGGCTATCATCACATCTTCGCGGTGGTCGATGGCCTCTTCTACCGCTTCTCCGAATTCAGGCTTTACCTTTTTCCATTCGTAAAATGTCTTACGGCTGATTTTAAATGATTTGCAGATTTCTGATATGCTGCACAAGTCCTGCTCTATCATCCGGATAATCTCTGTTGCAATTTTTTCTTTATACTTCATAAGATACTTAAATATTAATGTTAATAATTAGTTTCTTATATAGATAAAGTTTTTTTGATAAATTTGAAGTTCGTGCTGATATCCCGTCTGTGTATTACGAAGCGAAGGTTTGCTCTACGAGCATGACACGTATAAGATGTCCGTGCCAGCGGCCATAACAAAGACATCCTTCTCTTTGAGAAACGTTTAAATCACTTTATTGAATGATTCTCAAAAACGTTTATAATATTTATTAATACGTTTAATTGTTTTTTCAAAATAAATTTAACTACTTTTGCGATTAATAATAAAATTAATTCATCAACTACTATCTAAATATGAATTTCTTAGGAACGCATGGAACTAATAAAGAAAATATAGATAGTATAAAAAGAAATAATTTTCAACCGAGTAAGGGACACCATCACTGGTGTGGAAAAGGAGTATATTTCTTTATAGATGGAATAAATTCTCAACCAATAGAAGTATTGGCTGAACACTGGGGGAAGGATAACGCATACGACAAAAGAATAAAAGGATATAAGTACAAAGAATATTCCGTGCTGCGGGTTCCCTTTGAGGTAATGGATGAACATATTTTTGATCTAAGAATTGAAGCAGCAGCTAAATTTTGCAATGAAATAAGGCTTTTATTAGAGAATGAAACATTAAGGTTGGGTAAAAAGATGAATGACTTTCAAATATGGGAATATATTCATCATAAATTAGGAATCCAACTATTTATAAAGAATGATTATATCAAATTGGGAATTTCTAGAAAATTGAGAATTGAATCAAGAATAGATAACTGCACCATCGTGTCACTCGTGAACCCAAAGCTATACATAGACGTTAATAAGATAGAAATAATTAAAGAAGGTAGCATATGAATGAAATATTACGACAAAAAATAGAGGCTTTTTTAAAAGAAGCTACCGGAGAATCAATACTTAATGAATGCAAGGAATTTGGTATTGATTTAGAAGATATTGAATACAACGATGAATTTTATGCAGATTTAAATGATAATTTATTCAAATCTACAGAAACAATTGATGTATTCAAAGATGAAAAGAATTCTAATTATGAATTGGCTGCTTAAATTATGCATATTTCCCTAAAAGATACATACGCGTCTTCAGTTTCTCTTAAGAAGAGAAACAATAAGCAAAAGACTAAAAGGGTTTTCGATCTTAAATACAATGCCTCATACGACACCAATAGCTTAAAAGAGTTTGTAATAACTTTCAATATTAAGGTTACTGATTCTTCTAAATTTGATCTTAACATTGAATATATTGCTGAATTTATGACTAGTGATAATGTAGATGATGAATTCATAAATTCTGATTTTGCTAATATTAATTCACCCGCTATTGCTTATCCTTTTCTAAGGAGTTTCGTCTCTATTTTGGCACTAAATGCGGGTTATGGATCTATATACTTACCTGCTATAAATTTTGTAGAATTTAGCAAAAAGCAGTGAACCAACACTTACCCTACAAACAAAACCTTTTTCAATTTTCAAATAATTCCCTACTACCACACGATTATATCATATGGTAACGATGGTTCAATTTACTGAACCATCAGCCCCTTACTTACATACCATCTGAATTGCATCAATTTCCAACCCTTGCCCGGAGAAAGCGCCAATGTGTATCCGGCAAACAGGACAAGAGATGCCATCCATTTCTTGCATTCCGCCAATACCCTGTTCCTATATGCCTTCGGAGAGACACCTTTTGTGCGAATCCGCTCGCTTTTTCCTATGGAATATGTCAACTCTTTGAAATGTGCTATAGTCAGTTTCTTTTCGGGTATATAGTGATGAATACCCATCTGAGGCAGATAATAGAATTGCTCATTACCACGTGTAAACCTATCGTAAAGGTCTTTTTCTTCCGCCCCTATCAGCCCTGTGCCTTTCCGTCCGAGTTCGACATTAAAAAGCCCGTATTTTTCAAAGACTTCTTTTCTGAATGCAGAATTTCCTCCTCCGGGATATTTTCCGTTCCTGAACGGTTTCACTTTATTTCCTTCATACAGTGCACCTCCAAGAAGCTGCTCGGTATAATGGGATAGCCATTTTGGTTTTTCCACCTCATAGATGGGGACAATAGGGCCTCCGCAGGCATTCACCTCCGGATAGGTATCAAAAAAGTTATTTATTGAGGATAAATATAATTCAAATACAGTTGCGTCGTCGTCCACAAAGACAAGAATATCCCCCCTGCTCTCCTTCACACCTCTGTTGCGGGCATACGACAACCCCTGATTTGTCTCGATAAAATAGCGGAATCCGACCTGTGGATAATCCTCCCTGAATCGGTTGCAGATACTTTCCGTACTATCTGTACTGTTATTATTTATAAGCACTATCTCATAGTCCGAGCATGGAAAATCCTGTTCGGCAATGCTTTTCATGGCATTGTAGATATATTTTTCCCTATTGTAAGTACAAAATATGACGGAAAATTTCATCTTGTTTTATTCTTGTTTTTTCCTGACAAAAGGCACTACTACCATACCGATCAGTAACAATACCAGGGCAGCGGATGAAGCGGTAGCAACTGTGCGGCTCAGATAATAGTCTTTAGGTTCGAACTTGAATACAATTTCATGCTCGCCCGCAGGAACACGCATTGCCCTCAGTGTCCAGTCGGCACGAAAATGCGGCGCTTCCTTTCCATCAATATATGCCTGCCAGCCGTCAGAGAAATAAACCTCCGATAATACGGCTAGTTGCTCTGTTACGGCTTTCGACTTATATTTAAGTATATTCGGCTTGTATTCTGTCATTTTAATTGTGGCTGTCGAATCCGTAACGATATTCAGCCCCGACAACTCCTGTTCGAAGCGTTTATCTACAACCGCCATTTCAAGCGGGTTAAGGGTATTAACAGCCGCAATTTCTTCATCGGCATTATTCACAAACTTATAAGTCGGAACAAACCATGCTTCACCCAAAGCATACGGATTCACTATCGGTGCCAGTTCCGGATGGTAAATCACATATTTGGCATTCAGCATATTCAAAGCTGTAGTGGCTCCGAACATCGGAGAAATACTATCTTGCATAGCCTGATTGATAGTCTCGGGACTTCCCTGCCCTTGTTGAAGTTTAGCGACTTCCTGCTGCAATAACGTATTCGCTTTTTGCCGTATAAATCCGACTTCGTTAAACAAACGGTGGTCTATCAACTCCTGATAACGCTTCAATTTGGCAGCATGATAGCCACCTATAGATTTGTGATAATAAGACGTATTTGCATCTTCGAATGTATTTGCAAGATTCAATACCCTGTACGATGGATATTTATCTTGCAGGATAATCTTATCAACTGTCGCTTGTGGGAAACTTTGAGTTTCGTATGTATTCTTATTTACAAATTTAGAGTCATTCAGATAACGCTTGTCTACACCCCAAAGATCAACCAATACCAACAATATAATAGCTATAGAACCATATAATGCCAGTTTTTGTTTTTCCATTTTGGTCCGGAGTGAGAAAAACAGCACTGCACCTGCCAGCAATACAAATATCAATGAACGCAGCGCGTCGGACGATAACAGATCTTTACGGTCGGCAAGCAAGGCATTGTAATACCAATCAGGAACCTGCGTGCGCCAAGCGGCATCGGCTTCAGCCATAAAATTGAAGAAGAAGCCCGGTGCAATCCAAAAGAACAGGCACAATCCACCTATTATGCCGAGAGAGATATAAAGTGCCTTTTTCAGTTTTTCTTTATCTATATCTGCCGTAAAGAACTCTTTCAGTCCCCATACGGCAATTATCACCATCGTGAGCGCCGGGATAACTAAGGCTGTAGATACCGCCCTGAACTTGCTATACAGGGGGAAGTGGTAGAAAAACAGATCGTTGAACCACTCCATATTCTTACCCCATGCAAGAAAAATAAAGAATATGGTCGCAATCAGCAGTCCCCACTTTACTTTACTACGGATAACGATCATCCCCAATACAAAAAGGAAACATATAATCGCCCCGAAATAAACAGAGCCTTGAGTAAATGGCTGAGCACCCCAGTATGTATACGCCTGTACTCCTTTAGGGTCTACCTGTGCTCCCTGTTTCACCATTTCTTTATACAAATTCGAAGACTGGTCCAATGTACCGCCGGATACACCTCCATGTATATTCGGTATCATCAGGGTGAAAGTCTCTGCTTTCCCGTAACTCCAGGCAAAGACATAATCTTTGTCGAGCCCCGTCGATTGTTTTTCTCCGGCAGAAGCCGCAGCTGCGGTAAGCTCCGATTTTCCCCGTGTACTTTCCCTTGCCATTTCCATATTGGCATAGATACTCCCCATATTACACAAAGCAGCGAGTACCAGCGCGACAGCCATCGCTCCTGATGCTTTAAGCAAGGATTTTATATCTTTCTCCGAAATCATCTGCACGGCAAACGCGATAAACAGAATAGCACAAAGGATTCCTGTATAATAAGTTATCTGCAAGTGATTGCTTTTAATTTGTAAGGCCAAACCTAAAGCGACTAGAAAACCGCCGAGAAGTATTTTCTTCCGGAACAGCACCATTATCCCCGCCACAATCAGTGGCATATAAGCGAGTGCCCACGCTTTGGTCACATGTCCGGCTTCGAGTATAACGATATTATAGGATGACAGCGAATAGGCGATTGCCCCAAGTATGGAGAATCCGGGCTTGAAACCCATCAGGCAGAATAATATATAAGCCATCAGCATACCGGCAAAAACAGGCCCGGCTGAGCTTCCACCCAAGGCCTTCAACGGATATTCTATATAATCGAGAAAATTGGGGCTACCACCCCATATACCTATCTGGTAGGCAGGCATACCCGAAAACATAGCTCCTGTCCAGGGAGAAGATTCTCCTTCATTATTATAATATTCTCGTAATTCCTGCGATCCTCCGGTATAGTGCATCACATCGTTCTGAGACAATATCTTTCCTTCCATCAACGGGCTGAAATAAATCATCGTTATTGCCAAAAAAGCTATAATAGCAATAATATGCGGCAATATTTTCCCAACTAATGATTGTTCCTTTTTTATCATCCTATTTTATTATTTTTTGTTTTTCTTGAGTATATAAATCAGCGAGCTGCTTTTCTCCTTATCGGCCAGTGTACGCAGGAAGAATATTCCGCCTTTTGCTAACCCTACTATAGTAGCCATTAAAGTACCTTTGTTTTTCTCGCTAAGCATGGAAATATAAAAGGCATCGAAGTACATTGGCTTCACATCTATCACTTCGAAGTGGTGCTTCTCTGCCAGACGCTCAAAATCGGGAAGAGAAAAATGCCATAAGTGACGGGGTACGTCATAAGCTGCCCAGTATTCTTTATAATGAACGGCGTCGAGTGAGCTTTTATTAGGCAATGCGATAATAACTGTTCCGTCATTTTTCAATATAGCCGAAAGATGTCCCATCACATGGTTCAGATGTTCCATATGTTCAAGTACATGCCACATAGTTATGACATCCTTTGTTTTTTCACATACGTTATAAAGATACTCGGAACATTGGCAATCAATATCAAATTTCTGTTTTGCATACTTGCGTGCAGATTCAGATTTTTCAATGCCTGTAACGATCCATTTTTCTTCTTTCATCTTATTCAGAAAATAGCCTGTGCCCGAACCGATATCAAGCAGCATTCCCGTTTTTTTAGAAGCATAGCGGCTCACTATTTTCGATTTGGATTTCAATGCCATCTTCCTTGCCAAATGGTACAAGGTATTTATAATACCTCTATGTGTGTCGGAATGGGAAATGTATTCCGGAGCGTCGTAATAAGGGCCAATCTCATTTTCGGCAGGAAAATCTTGTGTAAGCGCAAAACCACATGATTTACACTGGCAAATATCAAATATTTCCTGTGTTGTCAGATAATCTTTACAGGATAGATACGGAACCAGTTCTATACTTCCGCAAACAGGACATATATCGGTGTGTATTTTCTTCATCAACGCTTAAATTGTGTCCTGTCCACTTCATCGAAACTTTTGATAATCTGGCAATCCGCCCAATCAGTATAGTCGTCATCATTGGAATCGACCACGATAATTTTTCCGGCTCCGGCATTTCTTGCAGCCTGCAAACCGGCTACTGCATCTTCGAAGATAATTACTTCTCCGGGCTTTTTATTTATTACAGACAATGCTGTCTGGTATATCTGTGGATCGGGCTTGCCTTTTATCTTACCATTATTGTAAACTACCTTATCATACTCGAACCAGCTGGAGAGTGGCAGATGCTCGAAGTAAAAATCAAGATTTTCTTTACCTGATGCCGTCGCTATTGTAAAAGGAATATTCTCATCTTTCAGGAAATCGAGAAAACCGGTGACTCCGGGAGCCAGCTGCATGTCTGTATTTAAGCATAATTCCTGATAAAGCAACTCTTTTTCCATTGTATAATCGATTATCTGCTGGTCGGAAAGTTGCCCTCCAAAGATAGAGATAAATATATCGCGGTTATTTTTTCCATGCATTTTGGAAAATTTATCATCATCGGAAAGATATAAGTCTTGCTTTGTCAGGAAAATATCCCATGCTTTGTTATGCAATTTGGTATCCCAAAACAATGTCCCGTTAAAATCGAAAATTACTCCTGAAAACGACATCTGTTAAATATTAAATTGAGAGACAAATGTACGAAATACTTGGATATGGTCGCAGACCTTTTTGCGACTTTTATATGTATAAGCCTTAATTTAAAATTTGCAAGGTCTTTTATCTCCTTGGTTAACGAGATATTATAAATAGGGAAAGATTATTTAGCTGCTACTTTTCTATTGTATTCCGACACGTGTTTTACTGGCAAATATTACTTATGTGAATCTGTTGTTGAGTTTCAACGTTCAGTTCTTTTCTACGCAATTCCTTAGTTATATATGCCAATCAGTAGTTAAAGCAATTATTGTAGAATAAAATTGTTCTATTTTTTTCTGCTTCACTTCGTTCCGCTTAAATATTCATTTTGGCATTGCCCAAAACGAACCAAAAGGCTAGCGCTCCGCTCCTCGGCGACCCAAAACCGTTTTGCCGTCTGAATCAAACACACGGGCTATCGCCCCGTTTGATTCTACGCCGCCTGCAACGGATTGGGTACCCCGCCTGCGTCACTAATGCGCAAGGGCTGACGCACGTGGGGCTAAAGCATGAAGAGCCTCTGTCCTGTCGCCGCATCGCGGTAACGGCCTCGTCCCGCAGGCGGGGCACCCAATCCGTAAAGCGGAGGTGTAGGGCAAAATAGGGTAGCTGCTGTACACGGCTGATAATCCGGCTAGAGATGATTCCGTATTATTTTGCCCCACCGCAGCTGCGGTTTTGGGTCGCCAAAGGGATGCAGCCTTGATTTTTGTAACTTTTTATCAAGAAAAAGTTAAGAAAAACAAGCCGGCAGGCGCGTTAGAAAAAATAGAACATTAAATCTCAACTACTGATTCGCATTATATATTAGTTCTTAGCCTATCTCTGCCATGCCCTTCCTTTTGATATTGCCCAAAAGGAACACAAGCAATCTGTGATTGAGTGTAGTAGAGAAGAACTGAGCGTTTAATTTGTACGCACTTTGTTCCTGTGATTATTAATTCAAACGCAGATTAGCGTATATAATAAGAATTTATTCGTTAATTTGTGACTGATACTTATTATTTATGATCAAATACGTTTACATTATCACTTTATTCCTTACAGGATACCTTTTTTGCGGTTGTACCCCCTACAATGCAGATAAGGTAAATACTTCACTGATACAGGGAAAATGGATATTAACAGATGTAAACAGAGCTATCTACGACAGCATAAATGTTGATTATAATAAAGAACGTACATACCTGATTTTCGAGGGTGACAAATGCACTCAGCATATGTCAGACTGGGAAGACACCTTAACCTTCAGATTTACAATACACAATTACGAATTGAATTTATATAAAGACGATACCCCCTTCCGAAGCCTGGATATCGATGCCCTGTCAAAAGATTCGCTGGTACTTTCGCTTTCCGATAACAAATGGGTATATAAAAAAGCAGAGCAATAATACCGCTATTATTGCTCCGTCCTATCTTTAATATATTTTTTACTCTTTCCGCTGAACAAGATATTGATCTGTTGTTATTATCACAGATATATCATTCCCAAGCCTTTCGTTTTTCTTATCTATAAAAGTAAGTGATCCGTTTTTCGTTTTCCAATCTGTCACCCACATATAAATATCTTTCGTTTCGCCGGTTTCTGCTTCTGTGTAAAATAAATAAATGACATCATCCACTATTACGACGGGGTAGGGATCACTATCTTCTATTTCATTTGTTTTCGGATTAAGAGAACTGATGATACAATATTTCTTTCCCTGCTCATTTTTGTAAAATCGATACGAAGTCTTGGTCTTCAACAGGGCATCTTCCATTATCTTCGTCTCATCGGGTTGATACAAACTATTGTAATAATAGGCGCATCCGGTGATATCCCACGGAGCTTTTGACAATTCATCGAAACGGGAGTCAACCATCACTTTCGACGGCAGCGCGTCTGTATATGTAGGGGCAATCGCAACATTACGATTGGCTTTCATGTCTGTTACTTTAAATTTCATACCCGTATTCCCGATAGTTCCCGGATAAATATCTTCTGTTTTAAATATCCCTTTAGACGGGTCTAATCGGCGGATGATCTGCTTCGTTGTAGTATCTTTCGGCTGACCGGCCAGATAAGTGAAATTAAAATGAACAGTATCACTACTCGCCGAATATGTTCCCTCATCGATTACTTGATCGATGACATTATAACTCTTAAATTTGTATTCATTATCTTTCGAATCAATATAAAATTCTGTTCTGAAACCATCATACTCGATAAGCCTTAAACCGGGAAATATCTGCTGTTCGCCCGAGGGATAAATATAAATTATATCCTTCTGGTAATAATATGTTTCCCAAAGGCCTATCAGATCATCTGCTGTCGCACTTACCGGAGGTTCGGGAGGTGGTATTACAATCGGATCGGGCTCATCATTATTATTGACGCAACCGGATAGTCCCAGTATAGAGAAAAACAGAATGTAGAAGTTTTTTTTCATCGTTTTGTAGTAATGGACCATTGTGTATTGTTAGAGTACAAAGATATATAATTCTGCTACAAGATTAGTCTGTCTATAGTTTTTTTATATTATTGAAATACTTAAGCCTCTATTTTTAACAGCTTTACATAGACATCAACGATGGAATACTTAATATATTGCATCATTGAGACTGCTTGTTCAATAGCATTGTATATTCGTAATCATAATCTTTTACCATAACATACATCTCATCGTCGGAAACAGAGAGTATTTTAAACTGAATTTTCTTTGGTTTCAGCCTGTTTGCCTTATTCAGCAGGTAATTATTATAGTAGATGGTTATAAAATCACCTTCCATCTCATATTTTCCGGTTATATTGAATACTATGACTCCTTCTGCGGCTTCACCTTTGTGAAACACCATATTATCGCGGAATATATATGTATCGGGAAATTCTCCGGCAGGTTTTGTCTTCTCTCCTTCTGTACGCTCTGCCTCAACCCACCTGCCTACAATATTTTCTTTCCGGAAAGATTGTACAAATAGACTGTCCTGTGATTTTATCAGCTGCGTAAAGCTGAGAAAAAGGGCTATGACCAATAGATATTTTCTCATTATTGTGGTTTGTGTTAATTGTATTTATATATGCAAAGATATAATAAGCATTTCAATTTTATAAAGATTAAGGTGTATATCCTGATAGATATACACCTGTCACTTTCATTCAAAAACCATTCACCTAAACCTATATTTAATTACCTCTTGTTACTTCTTTCCGAGCCTGTATTCGACACCATTCTTAAGTCGCTTCTACCCGAAGAAGACTGCGTGGCCTTACTGTTGCGGTTATCACCACGGCTTGTAGACGGGCGGCTCTTTACATTGTCATTCCTGTTGGAGCGGTTATCCCGGCTGCCATATTCGGAACGCTTGTTGTTATTCTTCCTTTGGCTATTGTTGTAATTCTTGTCCTTATTACGGTTATTGTCGTAACCATCCTTGCGGTTATTATTATAACTATTATTAGGACGACCGCTATTGTATTTATGGTCTTTTCTATTGTCGGAATACCAAGTCACTCTATTGTTGCGGCTATCATGATAACGATGGTCACGGCTGTCCCGAATCACTATCTGGTTACGGTGGCCTCTGTAACGGGCATAGTCCCGGTAGTGAATATGATGATATCTCCACGGATCACGTACGTTCAGCACCACTTTATACAGCCCGTATAAGTCATAGTTACGGTATCCGTATGGTAAGTAACGTGCCGAAATCCACCGTCCTCTGTCAAAATAATAGAATAACCCCACATTTACATCATAGTAACAGTCTATATCAGGGAAATAATAATATCCCACGTAATCATATCCTACGGGACCCCATGCCGGTTGACGGCCTATATTGATACTTATATTTATATTTTGGGCTTCAACTGTGCTATAAAATGATGTAACACCTATGAATAACGCAAATGCCAATAAAAACTTTTTCATAACTTTAAATATTAAAAGGTGAATACTGAATTTCATCTCTTTGTATCTTTGATATAATAACGGCAAAAAGGATTAATTGAAACACCCTTGCTTAACTTTAATTAACCTTCAGGCAGAAGATATACTAATTTAGCAAGAATGGATAACCTGACATACCATATAAATCCTTTTATTTGCATTAAGATTATTAACCATTAAAACAGAACATTATGAACCAAAAATTTTGCCAAAGCTGTGGAATGCCACTGAATGCGAGTGAAGATTTCGGAACGAATGCAGATCAAAGCAAGAATGACGAATACTGCACTTATTGTTTCAAAAACGGTGAGTTCACCGAAGATATCACAATGGACGAAATGATAGAGCATTGTGTGCAATATCTGGACGATTTTAACAAAGACACGGAGCAAAAACTAACGAAAGAGCAGGCTGTTTCCCAAATGAAAGAGTATTTCCCAACATTAAAGCGCTGGGCATCTGCATAAAAGAATGAAGGAGACGACTCAAAACGGGTACGATAAAGCTGTAAACCGGGTGATAGATTATATCAACCGTCATTTATTCGAAACCCCTGATATAAAACAACTATCGGAGATAGCCAACATATCCGGATATCATTTTCACCGGATATTCAAAACTACCATCGGAGAAAATATCAGGGGCTACATCAAACGTATCCGTCTCGAGTACATTGCCGAATGCTTACAAATGACCCATTGCAGTCTCGACGAAATAGCCGCCAAAACAGGCTATGGAACAAAACATGCATTATCTAAGGCCTTCAAAAAGCATTTCGGCATATCACCTTCAGCTTTCCGGGCACAAGACAGAGACCCTTTCAATTTCTTCGGAAGAGGTGAACGAAAAGTTATACAATTATCGGTAGATATGAGGGAAGTCGAACCCAAGAAGCTGGTTTACATTCGTATTATAGATTCGTACGGCTTTCCCGAATCGTATCGTATCGCATGGAAAAAACTGGGGCAATTCGGAAAGAAGAACAATCTGTTGAATCATTCGACAGAATTTATCGGACTCAGTTTTGATAATCCCACGATAACCCCTCCGGAAAATTGCCGTTTCTACGCCTGCTTTACGGTAGGAGAAGAGGTAAAACCCTCAGGCGCTTTTGGAGTACAGCATTTAAGCGGAGGCTTATATGCTGTTTTTACTCTTAAAGGCTCTTACAATAAATTGTTGGATATGTACTATAATATCTATATGATATGGCTACCTCAAAGTGGTTATAAATTGAGGGGCGGTGGCTCATTCGAAAGATATCTCAATAATCCCGACCATGTGAAGGAAGAAGACATTCTTACGGAGATATATGTCCCTGTATCGAAACGCTATAAACAACAAAATTCCGTACAGTGAATGCCATACAATATACCGAAGCCAAAAGCATCCTGTCGAAATTACAGGGAAGCGACCCGATGTTCGGACTCACCTACAACATGAATCTGTATAGGGGGTGTCAGCACGGTTGTATCTATTGTGATACCCGCAGTGAATGCTATAGAGTAGGCAATATAGCACGGATTTCTGTGAAAAAGAATGCTCTCGGATTACTCTCCGGGGAATTGAAAAGCAAACGCACAAAGGGAACTATCGGTACAGGGTCTATGAACGATCCCTATATGCCTGTAGAGGCTAAACAGAATATAACACGGAAAGCAATGGAAATAATTTCCAATTACAGGTTCCCCGTTCATGTTATCACCAAAAGCGATCTGGTAACACGCGATTATGATATTTTGCAGGATATAAGTAAAATATACGCTGCTGTAAGCATTACAATAACGACATCCGATGACGCTCTGGCAAAAAAGTTGGAACCCAATGCCCCATCATCATCCGACAGATTCAAAGCTATCGAATTTCTGGCAGAGAAAGGAATATATACGGGCATTACCCTTATGCCCTTACTGCCCTTCATCAATGATACAAAAGAGAATGTAAAAACAATAATACAAAAAGCCAAAGACGCCGGAGCATCTTATATTATCCCTATGCTTGGCGTAACATTGCGAAAAGGCTCACGTGACTACCTGTATAACAGATTTGACAAGGATTTTCCGGGGATACGAGGCTTGTATGAAAAGACTTTCGGAGAACAATATATCTGTCACAACAGCAATTATTACTCACTCCTTAATGAATTTACATACGAAAGAAACCGGGTGGGAATCCCGTCTCAGATGCAGTTTTACAAACCGCAAAAAGAACAGCAATTAACGTTATTTTAAAATTTAAACAGTTACTTAGTATAAGATGGATATAATTACACTATCTCCCGAAAATATCGCGACCGAACATATCTGCTGTTCGATAAGCAGCAAATCAACCGAAACTGGTGTTGCCGCTAAAAAAGAATGGCTTAGTTGCCGTATGCAGGAAGGTTTGAAGTTTAAGAAACTCGATGCCCGGGGTAAAGTATTTATAGAATATTTGCCCGCAGAAAATGCATGGGTGCCAATAATAGCAGACGGATACTTATACATTAACTGTTTCTGGGTATCTGGTTCGTTTAAAGGGAAGGGCTATGGTAAACAATTACTCGCCGAATGTGAAGCCGATGCACTCAAAGACGGATGTAAAGGCTTAGTATTGATTGTAGGTGAAAAGAAAAAGCCATTCCTTTCCGACAAGGCGTTTATGATGCGCCATGGATATGAAATAAGCGATAGTTGTCCTCCTTTCTTCGAACTGGCAGTAAAGCGCTTCGACAAGTCAGCTTCCCTGCCCCGTTTTAAAGATTCCGTACGGTTAGGGATGGGACAGGACATAAAAGGTATCGATATCTTTTATACGGCTCAATGCCCGTTCACCATACCATATACAAAATTATTAGAACCTGTTATTTTAGCCTCTGACTATCCGGTGCGGTTACACCAGATCACGACAAAAGAAATGGCGCAAAACCACTTGGCCCCGGTGACAAGCTACTGTGTTTTTATCAACGGGAAATTCTTTACAAATGAAATATTGACTCCCGATAAGTTGAGAAAAATAATAGAGAAAGAACTATAGATTTTTACAGTTCTCCAAATTCTCTGGCATACTTTACCGTACCTTTAATATCCGACAAACCACCGTCAATTAACTCTTTTGCCATAAATACATTGGACGGAACATTGAACGGAGGCTTTATTCCCCATTTGCTGGTAGGTACAAAGCCAAAACGCGGATAATACTCGGTGTGCCCCAAAACGACAACAGATTTATACCCAAGTTCACGCGCCTTGTCCAATCCGTAGCGGATCAGTTGCTGGCCGACACCTTTACGTTGCAGGCCGGGGCTAACTGCCATGGGGGCAAGCGCCA
Source organism: Dysgonomonas sp. GY75 (assembly GCF_015234155.1). Lineage (NCBI taxonomy): Bacteria > Pseudomonadati > Bacteroidota > Bacteroidia > Bacteroidales > Dysgonomonadaceae > Dysgonomonas > Dysgonomonas sp. GY75. The sequence goes on along the minus strand of NZ_JADCLQ010000012.1, from coordinate 6,803 downwards.
GACTATCCTGAGATCTGCCCTCGTCTACAATACTGATTTTAGTAAACATAATATGCCCCACAATCTTATTCTCGACTATCGCGACAAGCGATAGTTCGGGTATAAATCCGTCACTCAGGCGTAAACGGTCTGCCAACCGTGCCTCTTCTTTTCTGTTGAATGCTTTTAGATTGATATCGTAAACCGCCGGAAAGTCACATGCTTCTTCCTGTCTTATTTCGACCTTCATGTCTTTATCTTCCATGGTAACAAGAAATTAAGTACCCCATAAAGATAATGAATTAATAATGAATAGGAAAGTAGTTATATAAAAATAACTATTGGACCTTGTTTAAATTTTATTCGGCTAAGTTTTCACAATTATTTCCACAGTGGGGGAATAACGTTACTTTTATCTATGGCTCTCTACATATATTTCGGCAATCTCTTCAGATTCGTAAATGTGATAGCCTACTGTGTTTTTTTGTGCAATATTGTACATGGCATATGCCACTTTCTTTACGTCTACCGGTTTATATCTTTTCAGTTTGCCAACAAAGAAAACTCCAAATATCTTCATGGCATATTCACCCAGTTTTTCCCCAAGTCTGAATTCTTTTCTGTTGCCTAATAGCAACGACGGACGGAATATTGAAATAGATTGGAATGGCAGTTTTCTTAATTCCTCTTCACACCTGCCTTTTGTCCGCAAATAGAAATTGTTGGATTTGGCATTTGCACCAATCGAAGAAATAATCGAATATTGTTTTATCCCTCTATTCACTGCGGCTTTAGCGAATTGGACAGGATAATGCAGGTCTACTTTTTCAAAAGCCTCTTCGGTTCCGGCCTTCTTTATTGTTGTGCCCATACAGCAAAACATATCATTCCCCTCTATCAAATCCTGATATGATTCAGGATTATCAAAATCTACAACATGCTGTATCAGCTTAGGATGTGATATTTTCGATCCCTTACGCACAAAACTGATAACTTTCTCATATACATTACTGGTTAGTAATGCTTTCAGTAGTTGTGAGCCTGTGAGTCCAGAACTTCCTATTATAATTGCTGTCTTGGTCATCTACAATATTTTGGGTTTAAAATGCGGCAAAGATAACATTATTATAATAAATCCGAGTTTTCTTATCCTATTTATGCTTACTTATCTGCTTTGACTATGTATAGATAATCAAAAAAACGGAATATTCATGTCTCCCGACTCCTAATTAAACTTAATTGCTCCAATTACATGATAATGTGAATATCTGAGCTGCTAACCTCTATTGTTTGATAATGTAATTAAAACCTATCCCTATCTGTATAGGTGTTGCGTTTTTGTATTCAATAACTTCCGGCTTCACTTTCGAAAAATCAAATGTGTTATATCCCAGCCAGCAACTCATAGCCCATCTGTCATCTATCGGAAACTGATATCCTAACCTTATTTCGTATACCAGGCGGTATTTATGCGCAGCGGCATCCATTCCTTTTGCTTTATTCAGATTGATACGGGTATATGAAAACCTGTTTTCAATAAAAATATATTTAGCCCTGTCTTTTTTATCGTCATATGCTATCGGAAGATAAAGTTTTGGAGCTATATATGGAGCCCAATACGTTCCTTTATAGGATGTTTCGGTATAGCTGTAAGGATTATCAAAACCATCAACCCCTATATTAGGATCATAATAACGGATACCCTGATTAAAACCTCCGGCTCTGAATCCGGCTTCTATGCCAAAGAACATATTCACATCATATTCGTAACCGAAACTCGCCCCAAGAGCGGCAGGGTCTTTAATCCCGTCTTTGCTATCAAATGCATAGTTGAGATTAAAAGATGCATCTATATCTATATTCAACTTATGTCCCTCCTGCCCCAGTACAGAGACGAACATCGTTATTGACAATATAAGAAACAATAGCTTTTTCATATCCGGTGATTTAATTATTCAACATCCAAAAACATCTTCTGACAGACGCACATATATATGCTTGATAATAAGAACACAAGTAATAAAATGGTATTTTTCGCTCTCATGATATGTAGATTAGATACTATACAAATCTAAGAAAAAATATCATAAGATAGCGGATATTTTTATATATTGCACTGCTTTTCTCTGAAAGAAAAAATAATGAAAAAATTAGTATTTTGTTGTCTGTGTATTTTTGCCTTGATGGCTTGTGGTGAACGAAATGCCATCATAGGAAGATGGGCAATGGAGATAGACGGTACAGATGAGACATCTATCAAAATGCCTGATGATACCATTGTGTCACCGGAACTCCGTTTCGAATATGATACCGTATACATGGATGTGCGGACAAGCGAAGGCTCTGTCAGAAGCCAGTGCATAGGTATCTACACCATTAAAGGAGACAGCGTAATAATAACAGATAGCTACGGAAAACATCGGGAGTGTAAATTTGTACTGAAAGACAACATTCTTATTGTTATGGATAAAGACGATCCGGAGAAGATAGTGATGAGGCTGCGAAAGATAAAAGAATAGAGAATATAAAGAATCGAAAAGATTTTCCCCAGTTAACAGAAAGCTCCCTCAGGGAGTTTTTTTATTATGCATTATAAAAATTATCGTACTTTTATAACCTGTTAAACTACAAGTTATAAAATGTCCGACAAAAAAATCCTTTATTTTTATATAAATGCAACTTTTGGAAATAATATTGCATCAATGTAAGTAGAGAGTATAGTTAGCCGATGAACGAACAGTTATTAATAGCGGGATGTAAACGTGGCGAATCATGGGCTCGTAAGCAATTATACGAGTTGCATGCACCGGTCATGATGGGAGTTTGCATGCGCTATACTAACGATAGGGAGACGGCTAAAGATATACTTCAGGATGGGTTTATCAAGGTATTTACCAAAATAGACACCTATTCCGAAACAGGTTCGCTAGGCGGTTGGATGCGCCGGGTTTTTGTAACTACAGCACTCGAATATCTCCGGCGAAACGACGCTCTGAAACTAAGTGTAAGCATCGACGATTACAATGAAGCGATGGAAAATGTTGATGTTTCGGCTTTGGATCAGATTTCGGCAGATGAGTTGATGGCATGTGTAGCTGCATTACCGGAAGGTTACCGGACAGTTTTCAACCTTTTTGCTATAGAAGGATACACACATAGCGAAATAGCAAATATGCTGAATATCAAAGAAAGTACCTCGCGTTCTCAATTTATCAGGGCGCGAAAAGTTTTACAAAATAAAGTGGAATCTCTATTAATGCATGAAAATGCCAGACAAGAAAAACCATAACGAACAACCTGACGAGTTCAGCAGACTGATAAGGCAAAAACTGGAAGATTACCGGATGCCTGTAGAAGCAGGCTGCTGGGACGAGATTGAGCTTCAGATGAAGCCCAAACAGAGGAAGTCTGTCTGGTGGATTGGGGGCTCTGTTGCAGCAATAGCTGTCATCGTGATTTTACTACTCTCTATACCCAAAAATGACGAGCCCCCTTTCAATCCGGTAGCAGGAATAAATAATTTCAATGCTACTGATATTAGAATATCAAAACCGGAGAAACAAACAGCCACAGTTACTAGCACAACTAACAACGATGTATTACAACTACAAGCTAAAAGATATCCGGTATCTATCTCCGGCAAGACAGATAAAGGGAAACTGTTAGCTGAGGAAAGCAACACTTTGAACGAGTCATTGCCTGTAACGATTACCGATACCATTAATCTGGCGCATGTAGAAGAGATTGTACAGGAAGTAGCTGCTGAAAACAATAATCTGGCTGAGAATAACGTCAATATTACTGATACTATTTCTGGTGCTCCGACTATACAGGAGAAGAAACCCATAGAGAAGACATCAAAAGAACCTGCCAGGCTATTAATTGCAAAGGCTGAGAATAATAACAACAAATGGCTCATGTCTGCATCGGTGTCATCAGGAGGAGGTTCCTCATCCAACGGAAATATGCATAAGGGTCTTATGTATGACTATGCTACGTCGGCAAACGTTTCAGAATCATTCTCTGATGCGGCTCCGTCCTTGTTAAATAGAGAATTGAATGTTAATGATTTTTCAGAAATAGATCACTCTTTGCCGCTGTCATTCGGCGTGAATGTTCGCAAGGATATTAACAGGTATATCGGTATTGAAACCGGATTGACATATACCTACTTGTCATCAAAATTCCAGAAGAAAGCGATTAAATCGCTAGAAGCCCGTCAGGAATTGCATTATCTGGGTATTCCTGTCAATGTAGTCCTGTATTTGTGGAACAGTTCAAACTGGAATATCTACCTGTCTGCCGGAGGTATGGTGGAAAAAGGATTAACCTACAAATATACAGAAGATATATATGACAAGAATAATAGTGCTGCTGTTGTTCATGACAAGGGTAGTATAAGTGGGCTGCAATGGTCATTGAATGCATCATTGGGTGCATCCTATATGTTCTATAATGACTGGAGTATATATTTCGAACCTCGATTCTCTTACTATTTTGATAATAAACAACCAATTAGCATTAGAACAGAAAAACCTTCAGTATTTGGTCTTGGTGCCGGACTCAGATACAAGTTTTAAAAGCAACACGGAAATTTTAATAACTTAAATCTTTAAACAATGAGAAAACTATTGTATTTATTATACATTAGCACATTCTGTGTATTGTATAGCTGTAGCGACAATGACAATACTGAAACCATCACCTACAAAATCCACGAACCGGTATTTATGAATGCCACCGCTTTTCGCAATTCCGTAAAGGTATCTGTCACACCTCAAGAGATTTCGCAAAAAGGCAAAATCTGCTTCTATGAGAATTATCTCTATATATCTGAGCCGGACAAAGGTATCCACATCATTGACAACCGCTTTCCTTCTGCTCCCAAAAATGTGGGTTACATAGAACTTATGGGAAATGCAGACCTGAGCATCCGTAACAATATGCTCTATGCAGATTCCTATATAGACCTTGTATGGTTTGATATAAGCAATCCTGCACAACCGGAACTCAAAGGTCGGTTAGAAAATGTCTTTGAAAAAGCTTTACCTCCAATGGAAGATTTCCAGTTTGGATATGACTATGCAATGTGCTATCCAAACAATGATAATAAAGATATCATAGTAGGCTGGACGCTGGTAGAAAGAACCGAAACTGTTAAACGGAATCCGGGTTGGTACTATGATTATGCATCTATGGAAAATAGCAGTAGCAGTGGTAACAGTGCAAGCGGTTTGAATGGTTCCATGTCCCGCTTCGGATTATACCAGGGCTACCTATATACTGTAATTAATAACAGCATGAGTATATTTAACCTGTCCGGGGAGAAACCTGTAAAAGCTGCAGATAATATTTATATTGGAGGAAATGTAGAAACAATCTTCAGTTACAAGGATAACCTGTTTATGGGTACACCTACCGGAATGTTGATATATTCGGTAAAAGATCCTCTAAAGCCCGATTATCAATCATCTTTGCAACATGTCTATGGTTGTGACCCTGTGGTTGTGGAAAATGATCTGGCCTATGTCACCATTCATTCGGGAAATATGTGCGGACAAAATGCAAATGAATTGTTTATAGTAGATGTAAGTGATGTGAAAATGCCAAAACAGATAGTATCTTATACAATGACCGGCCCTAAGGGTTTGGGAATAGATAATGGTACATTATTCCTTTGTGATGACGGTCTGAAAGTTTATAAATCGGACGACCCTCAGAAGTTGATGTCAAATCAACTGGCTCACCATAAAGGCATGAACGGATACGATGTAATACCGCATGGCAATACATTGATGATGATTGCTGAAAACGGTTTGTATCAATATGATTATAGCGATTTACAGAATATCAGGCAAATCAGCGTACTAAGTATCGGTAAATAAGGGATAATAAGATAAATGATAAAAAATGAGCCAAAATAAAATCCGGCTCATTTTTTATGTACTTATATATACAATTAACGCTCACCTGCTTTAGGATCGGGACCATATTGATTGTCTCCTTTTTCTCCTTCGGTGATAGCTAATATAAAGCTGTAAACTGGGATAAGCAGATACCAGCCGCTTTTACCTACATCATGCATGCGTCTGATGCCGACTGCTAAACCCGGAATTGCTATTGCTAAGGCAAACAATCCTATAACAATAAAAATAATGGCACTTAAGATGCCGGAAATAAATGCAAAGATTATTCCAAGAATATAAAGGACTATAATTGGGATTGTTGCTACCAAAGCAAACATCCAATACTCTTTGCGTCTTGCTCTTCCGTTAAAATCTGCATAATGTCCTTTTACAACTTTTAAAAACCACTCCATATAATTCTGTTTGTTACGTTAAGTTCCTACTCATATGGCTTTTCGGGTCCGCCTCGTTTGTGTATGGTCTCTGAACTCCATATAATTTTGTGTGTTTTGCGAATATATATAAAAAAACGAACAGTTTATGTATTTTAATTAAATTTTAATGCGGTTAATCTCAATCGTATCTGATATTGCATGTTTTTTTTAAATAATAGATAATTATATAAATATGTCAAAGAACTATATCAATTTGAACTTTAGATATAGATAAATAGACATTATATTCAATAAAGTTATATATGTTTCACAATCAGTGAAATTGAAATTCTGAAATTATGCAGACCGCAAGCAATAAGCATGACTAAATCGTCAAAACCAAACTTGCGACATCTGAATCGTTCTTTGACAATACGACATTTTTTGACACTACCGATGGCATGTTCAACAAGAATACGAAAACTTGATATTTTTCTGTTTTCTTCTTTTTGACTATCAGTTAAAGACTTGCTTTTTGGCTTCT
>NZ_JADCLQ010000011.1:0-62111 GCF_015234155.1 Dysgonomonas sp. GY75 | reverse complement strand
TCTCAATTCTGTCAAAGAACTCGTGAAAGTAGAGAACTCTCGTGTGGTTTTCTTTATGCCTTCGCCATCCACGGTGGCTACTACTACTTTCTTGTGTACGTCTATGCCGCATCCCCTGGATACGACCTGGGTAAATGTAATCTGTTCCATAGTCTTAATCTTTAGTTGGTTATAACCAAAGCTAAGGGCCTTTGCTAACTTTTACATTATCTTTGGCGTCTTTTTTACGTCATGGGGGTTTCATAATTTTCATTTTTTACTCGTTCATAGAAGTGTACTCCAAAGCCCTTGCCATCCCTTCCAATTTCCAAGAAGGCTGTGGAATTACGCTCATCCACATAAATGTTTGCAAGCTCAAGTCTACCGTATTAAATACTGTTTTATAAAAAGATTCATTTGGCAATGGACGAACATACGGCTCAATAGTAGCATTTTCGTACCATTGAATATTCCCAGTCAGCTTCATATCCGATCTTCCGGCATTTATTCCATTGTAAACGGAGCCATACCTTGAATAATCCCTTAGAATCCCAAGTTCCCTGTCTTCTTCACGGTCGCATGGCCAGTATCCTATCAGGTTTTTCCAGTATGGACAACTTAATGAATCAAGGTCAATCTGAGCTTTATTATAATTTTTTCCCAGATAATCCGGAGGTAAAACCGTATCATAAATCTGGAGGTTTACTACGGAAAATTCTGTTGCGGTTGAAATTGCAGCAGAGGTGTAGATTTGTCCGATTGTAAAAGGTTTCGTATTGTTCGCCATAGTCAGGTTGGTCTCTCCTGTCCTCATTTGCAAATTATGGCGTGCAAGTATCCCATTACGGTAAGTTCTGACTTCGCCATTGGCTCTGGCTGTGTATGTACCACCGGCAAGCGGACCCGGCATCGTTTTGCCGGCACAATCAAAATCATGTACAAATGTCAGCACCGTAAAGTTTTTAGACTTCCTGTCATATTTGTAAGGATTATCTTTTGCCGGACCGGTTTCAGATGTATTACTGGTTACTTGGGTGTCATTGTTGCTTGTATGCCAATACCTCGTATTAGAGCCATCAAATTTAAACAACCACTCTCCATTCTGGCGCGTCTGCGACGCATTCGAGGCTTTCGAAACAATAGCTTGTACTCCACTTGGATTGGGGTGGCGGTCTATGAGCATAAGTTGAAGGGTAAACGGCTTTCCTGCCGGTAAGTTAAACAAAGTAGCATCGTTTACGACAGCAGCGACGGGCGTGCCTGATGCTGACGGCGTATATACCGGGGTTACATAGCTATATGCCAAACCTTCTCCCTCTGCGGGTTTTAACAAGATTTTCTCGACTAAACGATTATTATACACCATTGAGAAAGTATTCAGACTAGGAGAATCAAACCTCGTCTTTGCATCAATTGTTCCTGTGTATTCCCCCCCATAAGTTGATGTTATGATAATTAACCAATTTTCCGACTTATAATTTTTTCTGGTTTCCAACGCCGTTTTCACTTCCCCGATATACCCGTCTACCGTTTGGATTGCATCGAGCACTTCTGTAGTAGGGTTGTCGGAAGAATCATAAAAACCATTAGCGTCTCCGGCCACCTGTACCCCACTAAATTGAGCGACAATTATATCCGAAGGGGAGGATGAGCCGACTTCATCAATCAATGCATCATTAACACCCTGGTCTGTACTGGCACTTTGGGAATCATTCGCATCAGAATTAAATACCTGGTAAAAATCCGGATCGGAAGCATATAAACTTATCTTTATATTTTCATTATCCTGTTTCAACCGCCTCATGAATGTAGGGGTATCCATCTCTTCTATTGTCTTGACGGAACCGTCTTCTTTTTCCAATCCTACACCGTGGTCTGTCACTCCGGTCAGTAAATTGGCCCATCCCCGTTCTTTTGAGATACTGTTATGTTTGCTGTCGGCAATTCCATTAAACGTGAAGCTAGCCGATTCTGTCATTGAACGTATATAGGGGGCCTTACGTGTAGTATAGGCTTCATTTACTGCTTTGCCTGATGCCCCGTCAATAATGATGAACAAAACATGTCCATTATTAGCCGATGTTTCCGATTCAGGATATGAATCATTCGTGAGCCTTTCCAATGATTCATTACACGATATCATCGAAAGTACCGCAATGATCGTTGCCAAGGCTTTGGCAAATAAGCTTTTTGATATTTTCTTATTCATAGTTAAGTGTATTTAAGATTAATCAAAGTCAACTTCTATTTTAATCGCATTATAGGCCGGTTCCCCATTAAAACGGCGGAAATTGCCCAATAACAACAGACCGTTATCGTTTGTCGAGGTTTTTGTTTCAATTACATGGTTCAATTCACCCAGAAACATTCCCGGTACGTTAAATTTTTGCATAGCTTCGCCATCGAGAGTAAGCATAAGAAAACCCTGACGGCTTACCCCATCATATTTTTTGAATAAACCGGAAATTACTACTATATCATGATTGTTTAAGATACATGCAAAATTAGGGTTTCCTCCTTCGATTCTTCGTGGAGAGAAAGTTTCGTCTACAGTTCCGTCATTATTGAGCATAATAATACCTTGACATTCTACCCCGTTGAAATCGGTAAATTCACCTACTACCATAGCCTTTCTCCTGTTTTTGTTGTATCGGATCTTAGTTATGGCTCCATTGGCTCCGGTTCCTATATTCTGGAGGAATTGTGCATCTATTTCTCCGTTTTTGTCTAATCTCACAATATTAGGAGTGGTTATACCATCGAATGTTTTAAAATTGCCGACAATGACGATTCCTTCCTTCTCATCCATATATGTATCCTGTATAAAACCCTCTACTCCGCTCTTTTCCATACGATATGTCTCATCCAATTCTCCAATACTATTCATCCGTAATACGGATCTAACGGGAGTAAACTCATAAACCAATTCGTCTGCGAAAGATTGTTCAATATTAATTTTACAATACTGTGTAATATTTCCCACTGCAATCACCTTATCGTCAGAGGTAATAAAAGTTGCAACCGGAGGCTCTTTTGTCCCACCGTTAAAACTGGTTATTCTGACAGATCTCGTTTCTCCGGTTTTAGAAGTAGGCAATTGTACATTATTGAACATCATTCCTATACTATGCTGTACTTTCATCATATTATTTACAGATATTCCGTCTTCCCTGCCAACGGGCTTGTATTGAGTAAATTTACCGGAAATTAAGACATTAGGGGCAGTACCTGATTTATCATTGTTAAAATACGAAATGGATTTCGCATAATAATCCAAACTACTTTCTCCTGAGTTAGGATTACTGTAATCATAGCCAATCCCTTGCCTTGAATCGATTTTGTAATATGTTCCGTTCCACCCCATAGCTATAGTCCCGGAACTATTTACCCAAGCAATACAGGACACCCATGAATTTTTGCTGTCATTATAAACATGGAAGTCTCCAACCCAATGGTAATGGTTTTTAGTTGTTGTGTCATAATGTTCCAGATAATCATAAATAGTTCCAGTAAGGCCCGAAGTTATCGTATATCCTTTATCTACACTTACATTTCCCAAGACAGTTAACTTGGGTCCGTAGAATATCTGTTCTTTCAATAGGATATGGGCTATTCCGGTACTCAGGCTTTCCGGTACCTTTACCGTGATAGTCGAATCAGTAGCCATTACAATTTCAGCCTTTTCATTCGAAATGAAGAACTCGAATTCTGCTGTGCCGTCTTCATTGATCCATTGGGATAAACCTTTGGTTTTGTAAATAACTTCATCTCCCGGATAAGCTCTGTCAGGCGAAGGAGGAGTCGCTATAAATTTAATTCCATATGGTTCTTTACCTCCGCCATAAGGGTCTTCTTTAACAATATCTTCCTCAGAATTACATCCTGTTGAGAATATGGTAATAAAAAGACAAAGCACTATTTTAACAGAAAGAGAAAATTTCCAATTTAATATCTTTTTCATATTCATTCCTTTTATTCTTCGTATGGTAAAATACCTTCTTCAATAGCTCTGGATACAAATAACAATGGCTCAAATCCAAAATAATGGTCAGTCAGCCTGATAACATGAACAGCTCCATTTTTAGGTTGTATATTGCATGTCGCAACATATGCATTCAGCAAATCACTAGTCGTTATATCATAAATATATGAGTAAAGTATCTGGCGGGCACCTGCATATTTTACGCCGTTCGCATCTCCATACACCACACCGGCATTCATCGGCAGTCCCCCATATGTAATATAAGTTTGTCCCGGGTATGCCGCGATAGCTGTCGTATCAATTTGAGGTATATCTTTTAATAAGTACTTTTCCTTGAGTATGTACATTGACAAATGTTCTTTCCAGACCTCAGGTTTTATTTGTTTTAAGCTTTTGATGCTGTCTTTTCCCACTCGATACTGATAAGCACTCAAAAGATTTACAGTCCGGCGTATAGACCAATTGGTAGGGGCAAAAAAAGTTATGTCTTTTTTTTCGAAGACCTCTTCCATATCCGCTAATTCAATAATTTCAACCAAATCAGAAAAATAATCATTCTTAGGGTCGGATTCGGGAGACTTTGACTTAAGGAATTCCATCATTGTACCGTCATAATAAGGGTTAGCAGTACCGCCGTCTATCAGATAACTATCATCTGTACAATTATTTAATAGTATAGGAATCGTAATAGTAACAATTACCAAATACCAGATTTTTATTCTATTTTTCATTTTTCTTATTATTAGATTATTAATCACTTATTACTCCCAATACAGATTCAGTTGGATGTTTGTGTTATTACTCAAGGCATCCCTGTGTATAGGCCATGTCCAGGCGCCGACATTGAACTCTGTACGCCTGATCGGATGTTCACAATACATATAGTTTGATATCTTTCCTGTACGTACCAGATCATAATAATAATGACCTTCCCCTATCAGTTCCCTTTGCCGTTCCCAGAAAATAGCATCTTGCAAATCTTTTCCGGAAAGGGAATTCGTACTTGCACCGGCTCTGTCCCGAACCCTTTTCAGTAATTCATAGGCCGGCCCGTCATTTCCCAATGCAGCTAAAGCTTCGGCATACAACAACAAAGCGTCCGAATATCTGAATACCATTTGATTCCCGGAATTAGAGGTTCGTTCACTATCACTATAGTAATCTACATTCAGAAACTTCTTAATCTCTGTAGGAGTTAACGTTGACGCTATATACATATTTTCGTCAAACCAATATTGTTTTCGTAGGTCTATCTCCGAATAAGGGAAAATTTTCTCCATATAATTGCTGTCATAATAGTATACTGTCTTTTTCTCATTTGTATGGCTATATGCTACATTATTAGAAAATACTGCCAACTTAGAAAATACTTCACCTGACGAATTAATGTTCTGGGCTATCTCAAAAAGCCCTTCATTAGAACCTCCTGTAAAGACTGTCGAAATTCGACTCATTTCCACAAGTTCATAAGCGCCTCCATTGCTTTCGAGCTGTTCACCTAAAGCTACTACGTTTTGATAATAAGTGTTTTTATTCTTGTCATCGAACTGAACCAACCAAAGATTGATATGCATCATCAAGGCTAATACCGACCCGCGTGAAGCCCTTACGCCTTTTTTAGCATTCGAACTATAGGTCCATGGTAAAAGGTCACTATTTAATGCTCCGGTCTTTAAATCTTCCAGACAGTTCAGAAGTACAGTAACCATATCCATCCTTGGTAAAGAAGCTGAATTATAAGCTTTGGTATAATAAGGAACATCTCCGAAAGCCCTGACAAGGAAAAAATAAGATATATTTCGCATAAACACAGCTTCCGCTTTAAACATGAGGCGTTTGTCTTCTGAAATATCGGGAACCTTGTCTATTTCATTTATCAGTATGTTGGCAGATTGTATTACGTCATAAAATGGTTTCCATTTAGTGGTTTCACCAAAAGGGCTATAGCTATAAGTTCGTAAATCGTTCATCTTATTAGCCACAAGGAAATCCACTTTCTTATCTTGTCCACTACCGTTAAATGGAATAATGGGAGCACAGCGCATGTCGCCACTCGCAGTTAAAAATAGCCCACTACCCATTGTCGCTTTCCTAAAATTGAAATATACGCTCATCAGGAATCCTTCGGCATTGGCATCATTTCCTTTTATCCAGAATTCATCTCCCGGTAATTTGTCCTCACTTTTTACTTCAAGAAAATCACAACTTGAAAGAAAAATCAAACATGATATAATTAAAAGAATATTTTTTTTCATAATCAATGATTTTGTTTATTTGTTCTCTAAAAATCCATTGAAAGCCCGACAGTCCAGCTACGGCTATTAGGATAACCTCCGGACACATCATATCCAAGACCGTTTACATTTTCAGGATTTACACCTGAATATTTTGAGAACGTATAAATATTATTTACACTTGCATTAAGCTGTAATCGGCTAACCTTTAGGTATTCCAATACATTTTTAGGGAAAGTATAAGCTACTGAAATACCATTGATCTTCAAATAAGAACCATCCTCCATAAAAAGGGTTTGATCCGGACGGAAAAAGTTAACTTGATGATCACGTGTGCCGCCACGAATATAATCGAACGGATTAGGGTATTTGGCATCTCTGTTACCTTCTCCCCAGAAATCATATGCTTCGATAGGAGCCAGAGCTCCTTTTTCATGTAAACTCTGTGAAAGAGGATCACTGTATGCGGAAAACCGGTCTGCCAAAGCTTTATTGATAATATCCCTCTTGATTACAAAAGAAAAATTGGTATTTACAGAGAATGCCTTGTACCTAAGGTTTAAGTTAAAACCTCCTGTAACACGGGGTTGTGAATTACCTACTACAACTTTATCTTTATCATCGATAATATAATCTCCGTTTACATCTACCCAGATAGGGTCTCCGGCCTGCATATAGACATATCCGTTTTTATTATTATTTTGAGCCTTCATCCGTTCTCCGGTAGCCGGATTTACAGGAACATCCTCGTCGGTTGCGTAAACTCCTTTGTTAACCAATAAATAATTCGCCAGAGCATTAGAACCTAATCGATTGACGATTGTGGCTTTATCATGTATTATCTGCCGGGCTTCATTGGGCAGTTTAGCTATTATATCTCTATTAACCGCTATGGAAAGAGCTAAATCCAGCACCCATGGGCTCTGCTCAGACAATGGTTTACCTCCTATTAACAATTCTATTCCGTAATTTACTATACTTGTCTCAATACTTCTCACTTTTGTAAAAGCATTATGGTCGGCCAAATTCACATCACTCAACTGATTATCAGTCTGCCGGTAATAAACATCCCCTGTAAAACGCAGTTTGTTTCGGAAAAAAGCCGTCTCCGCACCAAGATTCCATGACGTAGAGGTGACAGGTTTTATGTTATCATTTGGCAACAGTCCATAATCAATCGGTATAACGGGCATGCCATTATAACTATCTTCTGTTAATTTATAAGTACCCCAGATATCATAACGGTTTGCGGTATATTTAGTTGTCCGTCCCCAAGAAACACGAAGAGCCCCGGCATCCATCTTTTTCCACGTGTCGGCGAAAGGCTCACGGCTAAAGTTCCACCTGAATGAAATGGACGGACTGACAGTCCATTTTACTTTAGCTCCATAATTTGAGTTAGCTTCCGGACGGATATTCGGAATAAAGATATAACGCTCTCCCCGTACTCCCATCGATCCGAAACCAAATGTCGGATTTAAGATGAACGAAAAAGTATTTTCATTCTCTTTAAATGAAGCGGATCCGCCGGACAGATCTGTTCCATGCATGGCACCGGGAGCCAAAATATAATCGCTACCGCTTCCTACCAAAGTAACATTATTAGAAATCTCTTTTTTAGATGATATTTCGATCCCCGCCGTTAATCCTATTCGGAATATGCTGATATTGTTAGTCCTTGAAAATAACAATTGGGAATATAAACTATAACTGTTTCCACTCGTATTGCTCCATTTAGATCGGTTGTTATTTAAAATTCCGGGAGTGAATGTTTCTCTTTCGGCTGTATTGTATTTATATGCGAATGTCCCGTTAAAACCTATTTCGTAAGGTAATCTATATTTCACATTCATATTGGCGTCATATGAATTATTTACATTGTTATCATCTACGGAAAATGCAGCTAATGCTTCATTCGAGGCTGTATACATAGATGGCGGCGGCAATAAAGACGACGCTGATGTACCTTTGGCTACGCCAGCTTGAGAAAAAGCATTCCCACTTCCCTGGCTGTTTAGTGTAAAGGTTGCCGAAATATTTACATCCATCTCGAATTTATCATTTGGCCTATATCCCAAGCGGGTTCTCAAACCATACCGGTTAAAATCCGTATTCTTAATAATACCTTTTTCCGTATAGTAGTTTCCATTGATTTTATAATCGAACTTTCTATCTCCTCCTGAGAAGCTCAGGTTATGTGTTTGATTGTGCGTTACTCCATAAAAACGCCCTTGCCAGTTCGTATTATTATTCCAGTAAGGATTCAGGCTATCTGCTAATGCGGGAAACTTGTGTATCTCATTATGCCCATGATAATATGAGGTGTCATTTTGCAGTATTTGTGCAATACGCAAACTTCTTTCCGCATTACCGACAATTACATCACGTAAGTTCGGAGGCGTTTTAACCACATAATTACCGGAATAGGATACTTTCGGCTTTCCTTGTCCTCTTTTTGTTTCAATGAGAATTACCCCGTAAGCCCCTTTCGAGCCATATAAAGAAGTTGCCGCCGCATCTTTTAAAATCTCCATGCTTTCAATATCCTCGAAAGGAATCATTGATAAAGGACTGACTGTTGCTCCCGCCAACAATCCGGCTGCATCTATATCTGTATTTGTATTGATATCTTCCTGTGGAATCCCATCGACAACAAATAGTGGGGCAGATGAACCCAGAATAAAATCCTCACCTTGCTGTGTCAGTGATATATCAGAAATACCACGCATTGTAAAGCTAGGAACCCCACCCGGTGTACCGTTGTTTATTTGTACATTTAGTCCGGGTACACGTCCCTGGAGCAACTCCAATGCATTGGCCACAGGTGTTTGTACCAGATCTTCTGTTTTAACAACCTGTACGGCAGCTGTAGCATCTGCTCTCGTCTTTTTTATAAACCCGGAAACGACGACTTCATTCAACATATTCTCTGTCATGTTCATATATATCGTCATATCAGAATTTTCCTTTGGAATATCTCTAATCACCGGATCATACCCCAGGTAAGTGATCTTCAATTTTGATGCAACAGGTACTTTCAGTGTAAATTTTCCATTGATATCAGAAAGCGTCGAATATTTCGAACTTATTTTTCCCGATTTGTCCAGAGCTGCTACTGCAACAGATATAAGAGGCTCATTATCTTTTTTATCAAGGATAGTACCTTTTACGATAACTTCTTGAGAAAAAATATTCAGAGGAATAAATATGAACAGTAGGACAAATAAACTATATTTATGTGTTTTTTTCATACAGATCTATCTTTTATATGTTATCTCTAAATTCCGGAGCACCATCGGCAAACACAATTATGACTTCCCAGTGAGCTTCTTTATATATAGCAAATTCCAACTCAAAAAATGGATTCCTTCGGTAACCTGAAGAAGTAATCCTGTCATAGGCAAACCGTAATTTAACCATATCCCCTATACTGTTTGTATATTTTGATGGAGTTTTTACCAGAGGTAAAGGATATGCTACATCATATTTCACATAATTTTCGCCCATTTTTTTATTGAAACCGTGAAGTAAGTTGTCCCATTCGGTTTTATTAAATTTTTCGGGTGGAATGGGTGTATAATCAGAGTTGTAGAAACGAAAAGTAATAGATTTTTTTTCATCGGAGTTCTCTTTGTCTTCCCGCAGATAGACTTGTATTCCTTGGGCCGATGTAAATCTTCCGGATTCCAATTCTACCAAGCTGGCACGAGTCGCAGTGATATAATCTTTATCTAAAATCAATCCTGTCTCGGGATCATAGATAGTAGGTTCATAATCGTTCTCTCTTACAGGAACTAATTGCAGGTTATTAAAATATTTATACCCCCCTTTGTTGGAAACTTTTACATCAAACAAATAGCCTTTTCCAGGAGCACAATCAACAAAAGAAGACGCAGCATTAGCCCACATAACAAGTTCTCCTGAATATTCTCTTACCTGAAACAATGATCTGTATTCAATCGATCTTTTTGCTTCAATTTCCTCTATGGAATTTTCATTCCCTAAATATGGTTTTGTCCATATTTTCACAGGAAACACATCTGTCATCTCTGGAGCAGGACTACCATCCGCTTTTACAATACGGGTAATTTCGAAAGCCAAAGGTTGAGTTGAATTTCCCGGTTGAAAATTGTTTGTATAGAATGTTGTCCTTCCTAGAACAGGCCTATATACACGTTCGGTATAATTTACATCTCTGTCAAAGGCGTCTTGTATATCAGGCAAATAATTATTGACACAGGATGTGTTCAAAAGTAATAATGCACTCGCTCCAGTAAGATACATTTGTTTTATATATTTTTTCTTTCTATTCATTTCCTCTATTTTTAAAGTAACTGATAAAATTATCATAACTAAAACTATGGTATTTAGGCAGAATATGAATAATCCCATTTTGGGTGTGTATATCCGGGTGAACAACCTCAGTGGATTTCCATTTATCTTTAAGCTGAGTATTTACCATATCACTAAAGACAAACTTCCTTATTCCACCTCCGGCAACCCCGGATGCGTTCTGGAAAAAGCATTCCATATTCATCGAATACTTATATTTGTATGAGTTGGCCGTTATGTTGTTCCATTCACTTTTTTGTATGATTTCGGTAGTGTATTCTCCTTCAAAAATATACCTGAACATTAAAGTGTCTACCTGTGATTTATAGTCATAATGGCGTGTTTCTATCAAAGTATCTACTTTATTGCCGATATTTACAAAAGTTGTGTCATCAACAGAAAAAGGATTAATAAGCAGGTCGCTGAAAGATATATTTTTGCCTAATTTTTTTTGAGTACGATACATGTTGAGCTCTTTAAATGAAAGTTCGAAGCATTCGTTTGGCAACGCATAAATGGTATAAAACTCATTTTCATTAGCTAATTTTTCCTTCAATTCCGGATTAGCGTCTATTATTACCAACATGGAATCGAATTTGTGCTTAAGAGCATTATCCGCCTCATCGGAAAGATATTTCAGTAGCGTCCCGTCATATTTCTCTTCTCCGATAATTATTGTATCGGTATAAACAGAATCATAATCCTGACAGGCATACAGAATAAGAGAGAGTATTATCCCGATTATTATTTTATATTTATTCATTTTATCTTTATTTTTATTGGTTTACTTTCAATACAAGAATACATTCTTAGTGTGTTAAAGTGTCCGTTTACTGCCAATAAGTATTCTGTGTTATCTTAGAATTCATCAGTACATCCTGTGATACGGGCCAATAAATTCCACCCTTAACAATAATTTCATCCAAAAGGGGATCATCTTTCAACAATTTTTGTCGACGTATTGAATCATACCAAAGCCAACCTTCCCCTATCAATTCCTTTTTTCTTTCCATAAAAATGGCTTGAACCAGTTGAGTCTTGTCTTCAGCAAAATCTTTTTTATATGACGCTTCGCTTAAACCTCTCGCAGTCCTTATCGTATTGAGAAATATAATCGCCTCTGCGGGACGATTTAACGCACATAGTGCTTCTGCCCGGAGCAAGGTTATTTCTTCTAATCGTGAAAAGACTATGGCTGATCCGAAAACTGCATAATCATTATTTAGGGGCGATCCATCCTGAATAACCTTGATTTTACTGAATACCGGATACTGAAATTCTATATTCTGTACATAATTGGTATAATATTTTCCCGTTTCAGGATTAATTCCGAATCTTTTATCATCGACTTCGTTGAAAATCGCAAACAGTCTTTCTTTTGTCACATATATATCCGGGATACTTTTGGGGATGATGGGAGAGGCAAGTGTCAGATATTCAAGATGCCCGGTCTGTGTCGCCTCGCTTTGGTTAAAAGGAAAAGTAAAACTCAATAAACGGCAACCTTTCCAACTCGATGAACTTGTTGTAAACATACCTTTGGATGAAGTGAGATCTTCTACTGAAATGTATGTTGCACTGACTTTTGTTGCATTATTCATTACGAATGTTGTATAAGTTTCCACGTCTACATAATTTCCTTCCCATGCGGAAATGTGGGCAAGAATAGTGTATGCCGATATTTTATTCAACAAAATACCTCTCCAGTCCGATCCTACTTTACCGTAATATTTGCTTGTTGATGTTCCGAACTCAAAAGGCAATATTTTTATTGCTTCTATCAATTCTTCCTTTGCATAATTTAAAACGACTCTGGCCTCTGTTTTTCCTATTTCAGGAAAAGAACCATTATCATAAGAATAGGTAACCAGAGGGACATCTCCCCATATCCGCACCATATAGAAGTATGCAAAAGCCCTTATCGCTCTAGCTTGGGCTATATCCAGATTTAAATTTTCTTCCGAATAGGATTTATCTTTCTCAAAAGTTCTGGGAGCTTTCTCTATGAAAAGAGACGCTGCGTTTATAACTGCATAAAATCTTCTCCAATTGGATATTTCATCTAACAGAGAATGAGGTTGATTCAAATCATTATCTACTATAGCTTGCAAATCCAGTCGGCTGGTTACAGAGAAATCACCAGTCCGCAGGTCTCCGCAAATCCAATGTGTATTATTTTCAGCTAAAGCCGCACGCATCAACCCATATATTCCCATCAAAGCTGCACGGGTATCTTCAAGCGTCTCCCATTGCTGATCTTCTTTTGCTATGTGCTTTGACTCCACATCTAAAAAATCATTACATGATGACATCATCAAAGAGCAGACAGTCCCAATGAGAGTCACATATAATGTCAATTTATTATATAAATTGGAAAACATATTTTTGTAATTTTAATGTTTAAAAATTAAATCGTAAGCCTAAAGAAAGAGAACGGGGAATCGGTATTGAGTATCCATCATAATATCCGCTAAAACCTACCAATTCAGGGTCATTACCAGAAAAGTCTGTGACTGTAAATATATTATTGGCTGTCAAATAGAAATACAGGCTTTCTAAAGATTGCTTTTTCTTCAATGGTAATGTATATCCTAAAGTTACATTCCGTAACTTTAGATAAGACAACTTTTCCAAAAACATATCCTGTTCCGCCCTGTACGGATGTACTTTGCTCAGTGGGTTATATATAGGGTAGTTGTCTCTTTGGTTGTCGTCCTTACGCCAGAATGTTATCTCCTTAATAGAATTGAACGAGCTTGTACGCTCGATATTTATAAAATCGTAACGCTGATGATCTCTGATATTCAATGCGCTATGTCCCAGAGCAAAAAAGATATGGAAAGCCAAATCAAATTGTTTATAACGGAATTGGGTTGTCCATCCCCCTGTAAATTGGGGAAGGGCATGCCCCTTCAAGATGCGGTCTTTATCATTAATAATATTATCATCATTTTGGTCAACCCAGATAGGATCTCCTTTCTGAAAGGCGATTCCACCCAAACTTAATCTTTTGCCATCTTTTACAGATACATCGCTGTCGTCGTTGTAAATCCCATTATTTTGATATAACCAAAATGCGTCTATTGATTGGCCTACCTGTAGTTTGCGTCCGTCTACAACCACTTCATATAATCCATCAGGTAATTTTTTCAATTCATTCCGGTTGTAATTCATATTAAAGGCCATATCCCAGCTTAACCGATCTTTATTGATATGAGGAAGTATTGATGCTGATATATTCAGGTCGATCCCTTTATTAGAAATCTCCATGCCATTCATAAACTTCGAATTGTAACCAAATTCCTTAACAGTTGGAACTTGTACAATCATATCTTTCTCCCTGTTTTCATACAAGCTGATTCCGGCGCTGATACGGTTATTCAGGAAAGAAGTATTTATATCCACACTCAACTTATCCGAATATGGCCAACCCATATCATAATCGATCCAGCCTATTGAATACGGGCGGGTAACCGTTGCGAATCCATTGGAAGATGATATAAGGGGTTGTCCATTCCATTGCATTTCAGAAGACACATAATTAGGTCCTAACGCAAATCTATCAGATTGCACTAAATGACCTAAACGAGCCCATGATGATTTCAGGAAAAATTTAGATAAAAAGGAAGAATTGTCGAAAAACAGTTTTCTAAGATCCCATCCCAAAGAAAAGGAAGGAGTAAACAACCAGCGGTCATCCAGCTGTATATTGGAACTTCCGTCGTATCTAACCAATGCATCTGCATAGAACAGTTTATTATAGTTATAATCAAGTGAAAATGACGTGGATACAAGTCTGGCCTCCATTCTGTCAGCCAAGCGGAAAACTTTTAAAAAATAGTTTGAGATTGTCTTAGTATCGTCTTCTCCATCAAGACCATGTATATAATTATAATGAGAATAATCACTTTGAATTGAACCATCCCAGTGAATATCTAACCCATGATTTCCAAAATCAAATAGGTATCCACTATTAACACGACCTATCAATCGCCTGTTATATCCCGAATAATCAGAAACCGAACTTACGGATTCCATAAGAGAAGAAGGCCAGAAAGCGTGGCGAACATTCGTATTATAATCGAGCATCAAGCCTACGTTAGCATAAAACCGGTCCAGTGTATAACGCAATGATAGATATCCGTTTAACAGATTATTTAAATTTTCGTCTTTTGTCAGTTCATGATAACCCAAATAACGGTCGTAAGTTCCATTGGCTGGAGCCAGAGGCATAGATAGATCCAGAAAATATTCTATTTCAGCCAAGCGATCCCGTAGATTTTTATTCCTTTTTCTTATTATCCTGTTTGCATTGATATAGGTGCTCGCTGTCAATCCTTTTAATGGAGTCATATTCAGTGCAAAACCTATGTTGTATTTGGTCAAGCCGACATTATTGACAATTCCCGCATCTTGCGTAATCCCTAAAGTGAAAATATAGTTTGCCGCGGTACTCCGACTTCCAATAGATGCATTCACATTATAGGTAGGAGAAGAGTTATAATAAGAATCTGCCCAATCAGGAGTCCCAAAATAATTAGACTCTCTGGTGTCACTCAAATATCCCGGATAATACTGTTCCTGTGCAGATATATTGTAAGTATCATAAAAATTCTGACGGAAAGCTTTTTCATATGCACCGTTTGTCATCTTTATTTTAGAAGGAGCAAAAGCCATGCCGGCAGAAGCATTGATGGAAATATTTTTCCCCCCATAAAAACCATCTTTTGTAATAATCCAAATTGCTCCATTGGCTGCCAGTGGACCTAAGCGGGCAAGTTCTAATGGATCTTTGATTACTTCGACGGATTCTATTGATTGTATATCCAATCCGGCCAGGATATTGGAGGCAGCACCTACAGGATTGATATCATATATCTTAAAATCATATATATATGGGAGATCTTGCGCAAGAGGAATTCCATTTACATATACGACTGGCTGCACTCCGGAAACATCTTTATTGGAAAAAATGGGAGATGATAATCCTCTTATTAACATACTTTGGATAGAGCCAGGCTCTCCATTGTTTTCTTGGACATATACCCCGGCAACATTTCCTTTTAGTAGTTGCTGTACAGATAAAAGGCGGGTATCTCTTAGTCTTTGCACACTGAGGGTATCTTTAAGCCTATAATCACCCCGGTTTATAATCAAGCGAGGCCCTTTGCTTAAAAGGATTTTCTCTTTTACTTTTAAAAAGTCGGTGTTTCTCTGATAATCCAGAGAATCGGTGTATTCATCCAAATAGGATTGAGCTGATATATGTAAGCTAAAGCCAAATGAAATTAAAACAACGAACAAACACAAGACTGCTTTTTTTAAGAAAAATAAAGCATTTCTTTTTACCATAATATTAGAATCTATTAAGTTGGTTTAACAATAATTTCAGGAACTTTTTGGGGAAAATTGGTGGAATCTCATTGTGATGTTGCTTTAAGGTAAAACATAATATTGTATTAAAATTAAGAGGAATTTTCTCTTTCCATGGTAATGAATTATATTGAATTTAAATAGAATGTTATTTGACTGTTGTATAAATCCATTTTGTATTAGACAAGGAATTCATAACTAACTTTTGCAAAAGTCTAAAAAAATAAAAAGATCGAGGTTTTATAAACAATCAAAAGGGTTTGTTTATCAATCATGACCCATTTAAGACTCAGCGGGTTTGTTTTTCAATCATACAATAGTTCGTTTTTTTGTCAAAATGCAGAATGATACTATAAAATAGATAAATATTATGAACTTCTCTCTCATTTAATTGAGCGGGATATTTCTAAAAAATAATTCAGGCTATTACAAAATGATGCAATAGCCTTTGATTTTTCCAAATAATGCCTCTGATAAAGAAAAGATTTATTCGATATGATTCATCTTTTGATATTCTGTTGGTGTCATATTAAATTCTTCTTTAAAACATGTTGAAAAATATTTTGGATTAGAAAATCCCGAGGCATAAGCTATTTCTGAAATAGTGCGTGTTCCTTCCTTCAACATTTGACTTGCATACTTTAGCCGGATATTCCGTATAAATTCAACAGGAGACAAACCTGTCATCCCTTTCACTTTCCGGTACAAGGACGAATTTGACACCAGTAATTTTTCTGCTAACATATTCACATCAAAACTTGATTCCGAAATATTCTCTTGTATTATTTGTATAATTTTGTCCAAATGTTCTTTGTCAATATTCGAGGTTTCGAGAGTAGAGGTATCAAGAACAACGTCTGTTTTGAACTCTCTTTGTTTGTTTTTTCTGTTTTGAATAAAGTTGCTGATGCGGGCTTCAAGAACTTTTAAATCGAAAGGTTTTGAGATATAAGCATCTGCTCCAGCATTGTAACATTCAATACGGTCTTCATTACTGTTCTTGGCTGTTAATAAAATAATAGGAATATGACTTGTTTCGATATTGGACTTTAGTGTCCGGGATAATTCAAGTCCATCCATTTCCGGCATCATTACATCACTTATTAGAATGTCAATTTCGTTTTTGTTTATAGCGCCTAAGGCTTCTAATCCATTTTTTGCAATTATTACATCGTAACGTTTCGATAATATGTGGTACATCAAGTATAACAACTCTTCGTTATCCTCAACTAGTAATAATTGGATATCCTCTTTTTCTATTTCAGATAAACTTATTCTTACATCGGAATATATATCTTTTTCCGAAGTTATAATATTATCGTCTATAATAGGGTTTGAAATATTAATCTCGGTTTCTTGATAGCTCATACTGTCAATAGGTATTCTTACGGTAAATATGGTTCCTTTATTTAATTGACTTTCTACATTGATACTTCCACGGTGTAAATTCAATAATTCTTTTGTCAGGGAGAGCCCGATCCCATTTGTGTCGGTTAGACCTCCTCTCTTATCCGTATAAAAACGCATAAAAATATTCTCTAGATTTTCAGGGGCAATACCAATGCCGGTATCACTAATCGTTATTTTTACATAGTTGTGAAACTCTGCATGATACTGTTCTAATTCAACCTTTATTTCCCCATACTCCGGAGTATATTTGTAAGCATTTGAAAGTAAATTAAATATTATTTTATCAACTTTATCATAATCGAAATATGCAGGGATCTGTTCCGCAACAGTATTAAATGAAAAATTAATTTGCTTTTTACTCATTAACGGTTCAAAATTACTCAAGCATATATCTTTTATAAATTGCGAAATATCTCCTTGGGTGATTTTTAATTTCATGTTTCCGCTTTCTATTTTTCTAAAATCAATGATTTGCCTCAGCAAACGTTTTAATCTGTCTATATTGGCTCTCATTATTGCAAATTGAGGAACCTTATTTTTGTAAGACATTTCCACATCATCTATCAGGCAATTGATAATGGTAAGTGGAGTTAGAAAGTCATGGGAGATATTTGTGAAATATCGTAATTTAATTTGAGTTAATTCTTCACCCTTTTCTTTTTCAATTTGAGCGATTTGTAATTCTTGCCTTAAACGAATTCGATTCCTTGCTCTATTATAGACACTATATACTAATACTACTACAACGAAAGAATATAATAAATAAGCCCACCATGATTCATAAAATGCCGGGGACTTATATATATTTATCATAGCGGTTTCCTTGCTCCATAACCCATTTGAATCTGTTGTCTTAAGAAGGAAAGTATAATTCCCTTTAGGTAAATGGTTATAAAAGGCATAAGGGCGGGAAGCATCTGTATACACCCAATCATCATCAATTCCTTCTAATTTATATGCATATTGCATTTTAGAAGAAAATACATAATTTAAAGAAGAGAAAGCCAATTCTATATTCTTGTCACCGGGGTGTATATGTATGGTTTGACTTTTAACTTGAAACCGATCATTATCATTCAATCCCAAAACAGGCGTTCCGTTAATCTTAAGGTTAGTAATAACAGCTTTTATCCGTTGCGGTTCTTCTGACAGTTTATTATAAGGGCTAAATACGGATATTCCTTTGTTTCCACCATAAAACAAATTGCCTGTACCATCATTATATAATGAGTTATAAAAAAAGGAACTAATTATTGATTCATTGTTAGATAAATAAACCATAGAACCCTGATTCTCCGGATTATATTCTATTATTTCCTTATTGGTCGATATCCAGACATGCCCAATATTATCAATCGTGATATTTTGAATACCCTCATGCAGAAGGTCAAATCTATCAGATAGATTTTCAATGACTTTTTCTCTCCATTTATATATAAAAATATGCCCTTCCTTACTGCCTATGTAGATATTTCCTGTTGCATCAGAACAAATTGTTTCGATATTGTCACTAATTAATGACTTATTTTCAGCACTTAAATGTTCGGCTTTACCCGATCCGTTTTTCAGACCCTCTATGGATAGTTTGTATATTCCGGAATTTTTGGTCGAAATCCAAAGCTTTTTCTCATTGTCTTCTGTTATGCCGGTAATACCTGAGATACAAAATTGGGTTTTCTCTATAGTGTCCTTGCCCTTCGGTTTGACTAACAAGCAGGTTGTTGTTGCTATCCACATATTGTGATCCCTATCCTTGAAAAAAAGACGTGGCCTACCCGGTTTATCTGTTATATTATTCAGTTTGAATATATTTGTCAAAACCGGTATTCCACCTTGCTTTTTCACGCTATAGATATAAGGTTCGCTTACCGGAGCCAATAATATTTCCTGATTTATAGGTTTCAGATCGGCAATACATGTTATAAAGTTAATACCGGGTAAATCTTTTAATGAAGGAAATTCATGATAGAAACGAATCTTATTCTTTTGAGGAGAAAAAAGTCCAAACCCCCATCTGTTTTGATTTATCCAGAGCTCTCCTTCATCATCCTTGTAAATAGCCCCTATATTGGTGGAAAAGCCGGTAGTTTCTTTTATTGAAGATATCACATAATTCCTTACTATCGGTTTTTCCAAATTTATCGTAAGAGCTCCTTCGCTAAAGGCTGCGACCCAAAGGTTGCCATCCTTATCACTTACTAGTTCGCTAAATATATTATTGTAGTTCTTAAATGAAGATGAAATATCTATTTCTACTATATTATTATTGTCATCACAAGAAAAAGCCGACACTCCGGAGGTTGACATCAACCAGATATAACCGTATTTTTGGTCCTGGGTTATGCTAAAATATACATCTTCTTTGTTCTGTTTATGAAAAGGAGAGATTATTTCCACAGGTTTGTACGTTTGCTGTTCATTATTTGGATAAAACCTATATAATCCATCTCCCCATGTACACAACCAATATCTTCCTTTGTTATCACAAAAGAATTTAAAAGGATTGTCCCGTTCTCCTATTTTAGGCTGTCTTACAAAAGTGTTTTTACGAGAGTCATATTTGTGCAAACCTTCACTCCATAAGGATATCCAAATATTTTTATTAGTATCTTCAAAAATAGAGTTCACACTGGTTATTGGGAGTTCATGGTCAAACTTCTTCCATGAAGAAAGATCAGGAGAGAACCGATATACCCATGATAATGTTCCAATCCAAATATATCCTTCCGAATCGATCAAGATAGAACGAATTTCTTGCTCTTTTATTTCTTTGTGCTCCATCGGGGTTATCCGGTAAGTTTCCTTGTTTAAAATATTTACCCCTTTCTTCGTACCAATAAACAAGTTATTATCATTATCCTCTGTTATACATGTGATATCATTATCCGTAAGAATAGAAGAATTTCGCACACCCGAACGGAATATAAGCATATTATATGCATCATACCGGCACAATCCATCACGGGTACCCAACCAGATAAAGCCTTCTTTATCTTGAAAGATACGTTGTACGGAATTCGATGGTAAATATCTGGATAAAGGCATTGATTCTACTGATATTTGCTGGGACCTCATTTCACAAGTGAATATCTGCAAAATAAGGAAAACAACCACACTGATACGGTTAATATTGAGAAACATAGTATTCTATTTAGTATCTATAATTGGTTACTGTATACAATGTTACACAATTAAATTTGGAGTTCAATTTCAGTATATCTTAAAATTATTGATTTTATAGATATTTGAACCCTTTTGACCGATTTTTTAACTCAAAAGAGGCAGTGAGGTTGTTTTTCTCTAAAATCAGACCTCTTTGAATGATTAGAGAACTCTTTGTCGGACCCTTATCTATATTTTTGTTTCGATAAAACACCTTACAATTATTAAACCATGAAAACTCCATAATTTCATAATATTATATCCACTTTCGTCTGATAAGGTGTACTACCCGATCAAGCGTAGTCAACAATTATGCCAAATAAAGAAGAATGGTAAACTTATGAAAATTGTATGGGAAGTTGCAAATGCAATCTAAAGGTGTTACATAGATTATTGATTATTATGGAGATAATAAAATAAAATTATAAATTTATTAACTTAAAAATAAAATGAATCTCATGAAAAAAAGAATTTTAAAAGCAATACTGTTTAGTGCCGTTTTTGCTACAGTTATTCCCTTAACGACTATAGCGCAAGATAAAGAAGAGTCAAAGAAGGAAAAGATTGTACCCCAGTTGGTAATTAACGGAACTAACAATACTGCAATATTTACAATTGATACCAATGATCTGCCAAATGGCTTACCGGTTCAGATTACTGCCCCGAATGGTTTTTCTGTAACACCGGAAACAATCTCTGCTACTACTAAGAGAACTTCTGTAAAAGTAACTCTGAATAGCACCCAAAGTTATACTGAAGGGCAACTTATTATTCGTAGTGGCGATATCCGTAAACATGTAACTATTGCAGGTTACGGAACTGCTCTTCCGGCAAAAGACTTGAGTAAGTCTCCTGTTTATAAAGGAAATGACGATAAGTTTGAAAAAACAAAGAATGATGGCTTTAACCCGACAAACAAGGGGTATACAATCGAATTCCGTGTCAAGGCAGATGACATGGAGAAAGAATTTAATCCTTATTTTGTTGACGGATATGGAAATGGTTTAAAAGCGAATGTGAATAGTGGTGAAGGACAATATGATACAGGTTTGGCTTTATTTTATGGTAGTGGCAAAAAAAGTATATCAAATCCGGTTACAGCCGTTGAAGGAGGTCGTAGCAGATTCTATAACAATGATGGCTTGGCGCATACTTATCGTTTAGCAGTAACACCAGACCAGCGTCTATTTATTTTCCGCGATGGTTTACCTGTCGATACTGTTCGCTTAGCAGATTATGGTACACAACCCGATTTTGCCACTGGGAACGGGGATCCTGTTGAGAATTTACTAAAAAACCCTGGGTTTGAAGGAGAATATACTTTATATAAAGGAAGTACAGATGGATTGCTTTCAGCTATTGAAGGATGGAATATTGCAATAGCTGACAGATATTGCTCGGAACAATATCTGGTAAAACAAGAGCTGGATAATACACAGGACATCAATAATCATATTCTCAGGTTACGTCCATATAAATGGAATCAAAGCTGGGGCGATCCCCAAATAGTACAAGTCGTAGATGTTGCCCCTAACGAAACGTATACACTTTCAGCATTAGCCCGTGGAGGTATTAGAAAAAAAGAGGGTAAATTAGCGGGCAAGATTGTAATCAGTGAAATGCAGGATCGTGAGAAAAAGGCTGAAGCTCTTATCTCCAGTAATGCATTTGAAACATATTCTATAGATTATACTACTTCGACCGAATGTAAACAACTCCGCATTGTCCTTCATACCGGAGGTAGCGGATGGGGTGAAGATATTAGTCCTTTAGAAATTGACAATATAAAACTTACAGGCGTATCAAGAAAATATACTCCTAAAATTGGATTTGAAAACTTCTCCGCCGATTTGGAATATTTTACATATGACTTGTCCGGAGCATATGCTCCGGTACAGCCCCGACTAAATATCACATTAAATTAGTTTCCATTATTAAATAGTTCAGGAAGGAATTTTATTCGTATTAATTCTCCTGAACTATTTTAATTATACAAAGGACAGAATGAAAAAAACTTTATTTTTTATATTTTTTGCGATAACGTCAATAATAAATGTTCATGCGCAAAACAAGAGCTTCAAACCGGGTGTTGTTTGGAACGATACAAGCGGCTCTCAGATTAACGCACATGGAGGATGTGTCGTTTATAGTAATAATGCTTACTATTGGTTTGGTGAAGATCGTACAGGTATGGTATCAAATGGTGTTAGCTGTTATAAATCGACAGATTTATACAATTGGAAAAGAGTCAGACTGGCAATGGCTACTACCGGGGAAAGAAAGGAAGATATGAATGACATATCACAGGGTCGTTTGTTTGAACGCCCTAAAGTAGTCTATAATAAGACTACAAACAAATGGGTCATGTGGAGCCATTGGGAAACCGGAGAAGGTTATGGTGCAGCCCGTGTATGTGTTGCTGTTAGTGATAATGTCGAAGGTCCATACAATCTATACAAAACATCCCGTCCAAATGGGCAGGAATCAAGAGACCAGACTCTTTTTCTTGATACGGATGGAAAAGCATATCATTTCTGTTCTACAGATATGAATACCAATACTTATATATCACTTTTGCGTGATGATTATTTGGAACCGGCTAAAGAAGACAATATGATATTAAAAGGGATGAAATATGAAGCTGCATCTATTTTCAAGTTTAAGGATATATATTTCGGACTTTTTTCCGGATGTACCGGATGGAATCCTAATCCGGGACACAGCGCTTATACAACCGATATATTAAGTAAATGGCACACCGGATTCAATTTTGCAGTCGATCCGCAAAAACATGTAACATATAGGTCTCAATCTTGCTATGTGTTGAAAGTTGAAGGCAAAGAAAATGCATATATCTATATGGGAGACCGTTGGAATTCGAAAGATGTAGGTAAATCTGATTATGTATGGCTCCCTATCAATATGCGTTCGGGATATCCTACTATCAGGTGGTATGACGAATGGAACTTATCTGTATTTGATGATATGTACCGTTATAAAAGAGCAAAGGAGATAAAGAAGGGCAATGTTTATGCACTTTTAGAAAAACAATCGAACCGTCTAGTTTCTAAACCGGAGAATAAAGGCTTTACCATAGAGGATGATAATGATGATTTGAACCTTAGCTTAGAATTCATTCCGTCCTCAACTCCAACCATATATCAGATAAAAGATACGAAAAGCGGGAAACTCTTATCGTCTGTATTTGGAACTCTACGTTTAAATACTATTACAGGAGACGACTCTCAGCTATGGTTGTTCGAGTCGGTAACAGATGGTTATTACAATATAAAAAATGTGAGAGATGGAAAATATTTGACCGTATCAGGCTCGTCTACCTTTGCAGGTACTGGTCTTTATTTATCAGTACTATCAAATAAATATATGCAAGACTTTGCGGTTTATTTCGATTCAAAAAAATACAAATATGAGGAAGCTGATATATTTTCAAAAGCATATAGGCAAAATCCGAGCAACAGTAAATAGCTACAATTTTTAGTTTTCGCAAAGATGTGATTGGGCCTAATTTATATGCCCACACATCTTTGTTTTTTTGCCACATCATTGAAAAGAGTTTCAATATAACCTAAAATAAATATCAATGTCATTTATACATATAGATACCAAAAGCAAATATACGAACAAATATTATTTGTTAATCTTGGCTTTGTCGCTTTTACTACCAACATTTCCGGTTCTCGCTCAGTCAAATGAAACAATAGTCATAGGAACAGAGATAAATCAATTACCGGCTTTACCTGAAAAAGTAAAGATCAGTTCTACAGAAGTACTTGTTACATGGGAAAAAATCGCCCCTGAACTATTCAAAAAAACATTTGAGAAAGTCATTGTCAAAGGCAAGGCGGATAAAAAGGATATTTCAGCAACGGTGTGGGTTCTACCCGAAAACCTAGTATATCTTATTGACCTAGGAAGGATATCTCCAAATAAATCACAGATTTTCGATGCTGCAAAATCTTTAAGGAAGGAGTTGCTATTAAATGAGCAACCCGATAAAAAATATATATCCGAAACAAATAAATGGGGTTACATTGGCCAAGGTATTTATCTTACTCAAGGGAATGAAGATGATTGGGCCACCTCGTTCATCACAAAGGACAAAGAAAACAAAAATGCCCTTATATACAAATTAACACTACAACCTGGCACTTATAAAATTACAGTGGCTTATGTACCCAGTATAAAACAGTCCTTTGCCAGTTGGCTCAGGGTCAATAATGCCCGCATTAATACCCAATCGGTGGCAACTACAGTTTCTGATGATAAAATACACCCTCCTGTATTTATTTCTCATGACTTGCGGTTAATAAAACCTACAACTATTACATACGAAACCGATAGATTGGCTGGTCAGTTTTGGGAAAATGCCAGCATCAGCCTGATTGCTGTGGAGCAGACGAGTTCAAGCATTGCAGCCCCAAATTATCCATCTGCCGGAGGCAATTTTTGGGATTCACAAAAGCTTACTTTAACTCACAAAGATGCCAATACCGAAATATATTATACTCTTGACG
Organism: Dysgonomonas sp. GY75; assembly: GCF_015234155.1. Taxonomy (NCBI): domain Bacteria; kingdom Pseudomonadati; phylum Bacteroidota; class Bacteroidia; order Bacteroidales; family Dysgonomonadaceae; genus Dysgonomonas; species Dysgonomonas sp. GY75. The sequence goes on along the minus strand of NZ_JADCLQ010000011.1, from coordinate 37,104 downwards.
GAAGCAAGCCTGACAAAAATAGCCTTAAATATTCGGCTCCTGTTAAAATAGACAAAACAACCAGAGTTAGCGCGATAGCATATGTGGGTAACGAAAAGAGTAAAGTTGTTACAGCTGATTTCGCGATAAACTTGTGGGCTGTTACAGCGACTTCCTTTAAACTTTTCGGTAAAAATGAAGTTAATAATGTGAAGATAAACTGGATACAAAGAAAGGATGCGGACAAGTATAAAATTTATAGAGATGGTAAATTGATTGGTGAAACCAAAGGAGATACATACGATGACTATGATTTAGCCGCAGACAAGACCTATTCCTATCATGTGGAAGCATATCAGGGCGAATCCAAGATGGCATCTGCCATTTCTCAACAAGCAACTACATTTTCTCCCACCGGAGAAGTGAGTGTTTACGATAATAAAAATGGTAAATATTTATCCGAAAGCAAAATCGAAAAACCAAGCGGGTTTAAAATAGGTAATCTTTATTTTTCTTACAAATGTGAAAAGAATGATGAAAATTGGATTATCTCCGAAAGGTTTTCAAAAACAGGATTGAAAGGTAGTTGGAGCACTCCCCGTAAGTTAGCTTCTTATCCCCCAAACGTAAAATTCGAGGGCATCGGATTCCAATATAACAAAAAGACAAACAAAGTTGTAATTTCTGCTCACTATGAAGATCAGGACGGATATACCGCCGCTAAAATCTATTTAGCTCAAGTTAGTCCTAAAGGAGAACTTGAGATTGGAACAATAGATAGACCTTTGGGATATGACTCGAGAGATCAATCGCTTTTTGTTGATGATGATGGTTCTGCTTATCTTTTGTCTGCAACACGTACAAACAACGATATAAATATATATCGGCTGGATGAATCATGGACAAAGCCAGTATCGCTAATTAATACTATATTCATAGGTCAACACAGAGAAACTCCATCCATTATAAAGAAAGACGGAAAATATTATTTCTTTAGCTCAAAAGCTTCGGGATGGTATCCGAGTCAAGCGATGTATGCCTCTTCTATTGCATTAGATGGAGTATGGACCTCGTTGAGAGAGATCGGAAACAGTTCTACATTCGGAGCTCAATCCAACAGTATATGGAAATATGGTACTAATAAACAAACATTTGGATTATGGAGCTATCATTGGGGTGCACAGTATCGTCACAAAGATCCGGACGGAAATTTTCCGAGAATATCAGACATATCTTTCAACGAAGGTTATGCCTCTATGGATTATTACAGATACCTGGAGTTTCATGACGAATATGGGATTATCCCTGTCCAAAATGGAAAGAATCTGACATTGAATTGTCCTGCGACAGCTACAGTTGCATCATCTAAAGAAGGAAATGCAGCGTGCATAACCGATGGCGCCTCATTAAATTCATCTTGCTATTTCCAAGGAGGTTCCTATCCTTATTCGTTGACAATCGACATGCAAAAGGAAGCAAAGATTTCTGAAATCAACCTATCGACCAAACTGGTCAATGGCTCCGAAACCGCATATCAATATACGATTGAAGGCAGTAGCGACGGAGTAAATTATAAAGTACTTGTAGATGGAAAAGACAACTGGCAGGTTGGATTTCAAATACTTCCAATAGAAGAGCAAGCAAACTATAGATACTTACGACTAAATGTATTCCGTATTATTAATGTACATAACAACAACTCTGCTACATGGGCTGATGGGGTTTATGAGCTTGCTGCTTATGGAACACCTCAATAGGTTGAAATTAACACCAAAACGAAATAGAGAGCGTAATTTAGTCCCTTTGAGCATGAATGGGAAGCCTACCATTGGAGACTTTGACTATCAGAACAAATAAAGTAAAGCCTATAATGCGTTTTGATGAAGAACGAATTTTGATTGTATAATTTAAGACAAATATTATGAGGACAATTATTAAAAGAATAATAGTATTATGCATAGCAATGTGTTTTTCATATGCAACATATGCACAAGAAAGTAAGGATAGTATAGCTGAGTTGAGAGCAGAACTAAAAAGACTAAATGAACCATCTCAGAAGTTAACAAACAAATTAAGAGAAAGAGGAAATTATCTAAAAAAAACGCGTAGCCCTCAACTCAGCGATCCGGAGATGAAGAGACTAAGAAGAGATCATGATAGTATATCTATGAAAAAATATGCTATAAAAAGAGAGATACAGGATATAAGGTTAAATAATCTATTAAAATCGGAAAGGCACCAAGAGGTGTATCGAAGGATTTTAAATGCAAACAATCGTATTCATGCTACTGATATATTGATTAATTATGTCGACTCATTAGATATGGAACATTTAGATAGTCTATTCGTAAAGTATCCAGACTTCAGAGACAGGTATCACTCATCTAGTCCCCCCCCCGCTTATCCGGTTTCACCCACAGTTCTGGAGGCTTATCCTGTTTTTCGTGAAGTAATATATCAGAACTTCAAGTTTGAAGGAGGAAAAGAAAGATATCCCCAATTTATAGAACAAAGTTTAGAAAGAACGAGAAAATCTGACATGTAACTACTATAAGTTGTATTACTGCTAGAGATAGAGGTCTCAATAAAAAAATGAAATGTTTATGAAAAGGATAATATTACTATTTATTATACTATTGGGTATCTTTTCTTGTCATGACAATCAAATAGACAAAGAATTAGAAGATGCAATAAAATCAACAAAAACAATGGGAAGTCCAGGTTCATGCACGTTGGGTATAGGTAGCCTATCTGATTGTTCTTTAAGTTTTGATATCGGTAATGGAAATGATTTTACCGTATATGCTAATGCCGTCCCATCCGATGGTTTTAGAATTTATTCATTTTCCGTTCGTATGATATCCTTGGGTAGCGATGGCGGAGAATGGACTATTAACCATGTTTTTGATTTTGATTCTAATGGAGATTACTCTGAAGAATTTAATATGTACAGAGGAGGAAAGTACAAGTTGATAGGTGTTGTTTCTTTTCAAAATATTGAAGATGAAAATGAAATAAAAGAAGTTGAAACAGATGAAGTTATTTTAAGAGTAGATTATCCCGATAGAGACACAGTTGAAGAATGGGTTAAGTACGATATGGACGACGTATGGGACACATCGATTAGTATAGGCAATCAGAACGAACGGCGCGAATTTGGTTTTTTGATATATATGACAAATGACCCAGGATACCCCGGGATACTAATAGAAAAAGGAGAAACTTTACAGGGAGATACTAATGACTGCCCAACGGATGGAGAACTTACTTATAATCTGAATTTCACTTTTACAGAATATGCATTATCAGATATTGACCCAACACAGGAGGGTGCAAAATACGTTGTAGGAATATTTCATACCCATCCTCCATTAACGCAATGTGATTCAAATGTAAAGAGAAAAGATGGAGTGGGACCTTCTATTCCCGATAAATCTTTCATTAACACTATGGACCCTTATGTGCCGGCATTTGTTTATGATTATTCAGAAGATATAAAAGGCGGACATAGCGCCGATGCGGAAGCAAAAATTTATCCGTATGGACCAGATAGGAGAAAGGATTTTTAACTAAATAGATTATTATATTTAAGTCTAAATTTATATAAGTATTGCAAGAAATAAAACGAGAAAAAGAAGACAAAGTTTTGATTAAGAGAAATCAAATTTATATATTCAATAAATCAGCGATGGATGTTCCTACATACATAATTCTAATAAAAAACAAAATGAAAAGACTAACACTTATATTGATATCTGTATTTCTTTTCGGATTACAAGGTTATTCATAGAAAAATGCGATTGAAAACCTTGTCGATGGTACGGAAAACTGGCAAGTAGGATTTCAGATTTTGTCCATCAACGATAAGTCCGATTACAGATACCTACGTCTGAATGTATTACTGGTTATTAATGTTCATAATAACAATTCCGCGACATAGGCAGAAGGATTTATGAGTTTACAGCTTATGGTAACCTTCAATAATAGGAATTTTATAGTATTTATAAATATCAAGCTAAAATGAAAAGAATTTTCTCATATCTGTTTATTGCTCTATCATCAATAAACATAACACATTCCCAAGAGCTGGTTTCTTGGGTAGATACATCACTCGATGGTTCTGAAAAATATGTGCTTCGTGTGGACGGGAAAACGTTCTACATGACCAGCATACAAATACGCTTAGACAAGCTTAAGGGTTATTTGGGTTGGGGCGATACCGCTCTCGAAGCGGTAGTTAAACAAGCATCCGATGATGGATTCAATTCTGTTTCCATCCCAATATGCTGGCGTGATGTTGAGCCCGAAAAGGATAAATTCGATTGGACTACATTAGACAAATATATGGGGTGGTGCAAAAAGTATAACCTTAAAATGGAACTGCTATGGTTTAGTTGGAGTAGCGGCGGACGCATACAATGGCTGACAAAGAATAATAAGACTTCCGTAAAGGAAATACGTGTGCCGGACTATGTTTGCTCAAAAGAAGGAACAAGTGAATTTAAGGTGGTTAGAAATACCGATCCTTGGACCTTAGACTGGTATGATGAGAATCTGCGTAATCGGGAGAGATATGTCGTAGAAAGAATAATGGAACATCTTGCTGAATGGAATGATAGAAATGAAAAGACCAATACTGTAATTGGCATACAACTCGGCAATGAACCTCATGGACACGAAATAACAATCTCTCCCACTCACATTATCGAATATTTCCATCATGTGGGTGCAGCAGTCAAAGATTCGAAATATAAAGTTTGGACCCGAGTGAATTGTGTAAGTTGGATGACTCCCAACTACATAAAGGCTAATGAAAAAAAACGAACCAATGGAGGAACCAATATCGATTTTGTAGGCATAGATGTCTATGGGACTACTCCTCAAGCCGTGAGAGGGAACTTCAATGGTCAGATGCCCGCAATAGGAAAAAACTATAACATGATAATGGAGATTGACGCTAAAGATGCCAAAGTTCCGATCTACCAGATAGCTGCTTTGTCCGGAAATAAAGCGTTCAACTATTACAATATGGCTGCAGTGGACGGAAACGACTTATATACAAATAAAGACACTGTATTGATAGAAAGACCCCATGTTCAGGATGTGCGAAAAAGAAATAAAATCCTGAATATGGCTAATCAGGATATAGCCACAAAAGCACATAAAAAGGGACTGTATGTTTATAACTACGATGGGAATATTGTAATCAAAGAAGAAGAGGGGATTGACGGCATTAGCTTCATGGCTCCCTTCTCACGTGCACAAGCTATTGGTATCCGCCGTAGTGAGTCGGAGTATGTATTGTTATCCACAGAAACGGGACAATTTACTATCCCCGATTCTTTAAAAATTATTTCTGCGAGTTCAGGATATTTTAATAAAGAGAATAAATGGGTAAAAGAAGAGAATATCCCGATTAGCAATAACAAAATTAATATGTCTGCAACATCGGCAATACAAATAATAATACAGAAATAGATTTTTAACTATGAGAAATAAAAAAGTGGAGAACGTAGAGAATGTTAAGGAGGAGATAATATTATTTATGCAGAATAAAATGTTTATTAGAGACGAATAAGTTTGTATTCTATACAATATGTATTATAGCTAAACTCCAAGAGGCCTTAAAAATATGAAAAAATGATCTCTCGTTTAGTTCAACTTTCGTCAAATTATTACTCCTCTTTTTTACATTTATATATAATATTGTTCGAAATTATTAAAAGTCCATATCTTAAATATGATAATACTAAATGGAAAAGTTTAAAAACAAATATGTCATAATATTTATCATATATTTACTTTACAATATTTGCAACTTTTCGTCTTTGATTGCACAAAATGATCATGGAATTGATACTGATTGGTATATAAAATCCAGTGATACCTTCCTCATTAGCTCATCGTCTCAATTAAGAGGACTCAGTAAACTTGTAATAAAAGGAAACAATTTCAAAGGCAAAAAAATAAAGTTAGAGAAAGACATTTTTCTTAATGATACTATCGGTTGGCAAAATGGGGAGAGAGGAACAAATATTCGAACACAATGGATACCTTAGGCACAAAAAAAACTCCGTTCAATGGTACTTTCGACGGACAGAATTTCAGCATATATGGCTTGTATATAGACAATGAAACCAATGGTTTTTATCAAGGGCTTTTTGGCTGTATAAAAGGTGCCAATATTTGTAATTTAAGCATAAAGAAATCCTGTATAAAAGCCTTTAATACTGTGGGTGCTATTGTTGGAGCAGCAACGGATAAAAGTACTCTATTCAATTGCCATAATTATGCTACTGTAAGTGGAAGAAGAAATAATATCGGTGGATTGATCGGGGTATCAGCAGAAGACAATACTTACATAGACTGTTCAAACTACGGCGAAATATCGGGGCTGCATAGGATAGGTGGAATCATTGGTTCCTCATTGGGGAAAATAGCAATATACAACTGCTATAATAATGGTCATGTTTATGGCACTTATGATGATATTGGAGGTATTTTAGGATATATGACAATAAGAGAGAAGTGGACATATACATTAATCAATTGTTTCAATAATGGACAAATAAAAGGACGGACCTATGTCAGTGGAATTATTGGCGGAATCGGAGGTGATTATATTCTAGGAGTAATCCCAGATCCTCCAATGCCTATGGATTTTCAATCTATAGAAAGCACAGATGAAACTCCTGTAAGATTTTCTTCATCAAGCATTCCTGTAAAAATTAACACTGACACATCTTCTGGAGGAAAAAATTCATCTATAGAAGAGGCAAAGCGTACTCCAACAAAGATTTATTTCTCAAATCTCTATAATTCGGGTAGAATAGAAAGTAAGTATGTATCACATACCGATGGGTTAGTTGGCAGATATGAAATGGAAATCATCCCTGCTGGAATAAAAAAATATGGAGGTAATTGCTTTTGGAATATTGATAAATGTACAATTACAGATAAAACGGAGCAATGGCAAGAATTCGTGGAATCACCAGACAATATCGCAAGTTTGTCAGATGAATTTATGAAATCTATTGACTTTGTGAAGTCTCTCAATGATTGGATCGATAAGCATAAGAGTAAATATAAATATGAGTTGAAATATTGGACTAGTGATACTCTAAGAATTAATGAGGGCTATCCTATATTTGAAAATATAAAAAAATGATTAGCGTTAAAAAAATAGAAATCCATGAGAAAATATATCCTGCTCGCTATGCTGATTGCCAGTTTTACTCTTCATGCCCAAGAGAACTCTTTATTAATAGATACTTTGTACAACCGGATTGCCCGTCAATTAACCCTTTATCCTCAGGAGAAATTACATCTTCATATAGACAAATCTGTTTATCGTCCCGGAGATACACTATGGCTACAACCTTACATTGTCCACTCAGTATTCCATATACCTTATGCTGAAAGCCGCTATGTATATACAGAACTGATTAATCCTTTCGATTCTGTTATATACAGGGCAAAAGTCAGAATGACTGATAGTATATTAGGCGGATATATTCCCATTCCCATGAATATAGAGAACGGTAATTATGCATTGCAGGCCTATACGCGTCATATGGAAAATCTTGGCAAAGATTACTTTTTCAGGAGAGGCATTAAAATTTATTCGACAGATATGTCCCGATTGAAAACTTATATGCGGACACAACTTGAGAGCGAAAATAAAAGTAAGATTTCTCTGAAGTTTACAGATAATTTATTTCGTACAATAACACCTTTGAATGCTAGCTTAAAACTTAAAGATTCGAATACAAAGCAATTAAAAATTGATGAAGACAGAAGTATTCTGATTGATCTTGACATGAATGATAGATTAAAAAATAAATCCATGAAGATTAATTTCTCCGATCAATCGGGATATTCATATTCTACTTTTTTACCTGTAACGACAGATAAACAGGATTATGATGTATCCTTCTTCCCAGAAGGAGGATACCTTATCAATGGTGCACCTTGCAAGATGGCATTTAAAGCATTGGGGATAAATGGACATAGTGTAGATATTAGAATAAATATAATAGATAGCACAGGGGATATCCTTGCATCCGACTCTACTATTCACGAAGGAATGGGAATTGTAGAATTTATTCCACAGCAAAATCAAAAGTATCAGGCACACTGCACAAATAAATTCAATATAACCCGCATTTATAATATTACTACAGAAGTTACAGAAGCTGGTCTTAGGGTAGATGTGGAAGAAGACTCTTATAAAATAACATTACAAAGACCTTCTGATGCATTGAATAATCCATATTATTTTATAGCTCATGTAAGAGGCGCTATAATATATGCAGACTGGTGGATTCATCAAGACTAGCATCTATATTTTAAAAAGGAGATTTTTCCCGAAGGGGTAATCCAATTCCTTCTTCTTGACAAAGATCTTAATACACTGGCGGAAAGACTGACTTTCCATTATAATAATACCCATAATTATACTTGTAAAATGCAACCAGATGAAGTATCTTACGATAAAAGACAAAAAGTAAATATACTTATAGATATGAGAGATAATAACAATAAGCCATTAGAAGGCAATTTCTCCATTTCGGTTACAGATGATTATTATATTCCCGCCGACACATCCCGCAATATACTTACAACCCTGCTACTTACCTCCGAACTGAAAGGATATGTAAACAACCCTTGGTATTATTTCCGTAATGAACCACAAACCCCGGCTGCGTTGGACTTACTGATGATGACGCATGGATGGAGACGTTACAATATACCTGGGATTATAAAAAATAATTATAAAATGCCGATTCTCGATTTTGAAAGATATATGCAAATTACAGGGAAAGCTTTTGATAAGTTCATTTTCGCTAAAAAGAAAAAATATAGGATCAGTGTGTCCGGCGTAAATAACAAATACGATAAGAGGATATATACAAATAAGAATGGCTATTTTGCGGCTGATAGTATTGAGTTTGAAAATGGCACAGGTTTTAGACTCAGAGCATTTGATGAGAAGGCAGCTTGGCATGACCAATCACAACAAATAAGAATCGAAAAAGAAAACTTTCCTGAAGTCCGAGTTTTTGTAATACAAGAAAAAATCACAGAAAATAGTGCTATAGATGTAATACCACAGGAATATAATTTATCGATAACGGGCAATACCTATCAATTAAAACCGGTTGTGGTTACAGCCTCTTATTTAGGAACGATGGATTATTCCAGATACAATATTGAAGATATCCATAAGGATATTCAGGTGCGCACATTTGAAGATTTGCTGGAGCATTTGGGAATTAACAAATGGTCATTAGAGCACCATGGCTCTTCAGTGATTGCATATATAGACGGCAGATGGATTCCTCTCGACGAAGCAATGGTATTTTTGAAATTGCATAACATAAAGGGCATTCTTTTTATAAAAGACATGAGTAGTGAAACCGCCAATGATTTATTATATGGAATTTATCATACAAAATTCACAAAAAGGTTGAACCCTGCTTACGGAGCTATTGCTGGAATATTTACAGTTCCTTTTTTAGATATAACAACAAATGATGAATTTGATTCAAGACAGCTATATAGAAACTTTAATGAAGATGAGCGTTTTACAGAAATTTATCAAAGACGTGTCATGTATGGACAAAACAGGCAATACGAAAAAAACAGAGATGTCATTTACCCTCTCGGCTATCAGGTTCCAGTGGAATATTATGCACCAAAGTATGAAACTAAACAAGCACAGGACAATGAAATTCCTGATAGCAGAACAACTATCCATTGGCAAACAGGATTAAGACCTGATAAAAATGGGCAGATGCCCTTTTCTTTCTATACTGCTGACACCTCTTCTGAGTACACAATAGTGATGGAAGGTGTTTCCAATACAGGAAAAATAATATACGAAACAAAGAAGATAAAAGTAAAATAGTTTTTAAAATATATGCCTATTATAACTTATTTAAGGCCAGCTTATTGTTTGTCATTGATTTCTAATGTTATTTTTTAATATGAAATTTAGCCAAATACAACCAATAACTCCTGATGCCAGAGAAGCCAGTAATATCATCAGTTTCGACTCATTGATATAGTGCGCATTTCCTTTGAATGCCAGCAAAGTAATAAAGATAGACATCGTGAATCCTATGCCGCCCAGCATACCTGCTCCCAGCAATGCTTTCCAGTGCACACCTCTGGGAAGCGCGCATAAGCCTGTTTTCACCGAGATAAAGCTGAGTAACGTTATGCCTAAAGGCTTACCGACAATCAGGCCTAGGAGAATACCCATTGCGAACGGCTCTCCTACCGACTGGTCCCAGTTACCCTCTATTACCATGGCTGTATTCGCCAAAGCGAATATAGGCAATACAATAAACGCGACCGGATAGTGTAAAGCATGCTGCATCCTGTTGGACAAGTATTTCGCGTCCCCTCTCCTGAAAGGAATTGTTATCGCGAGCAATACCCCTGCAATAGTCGCATGCACACCCGAGTGAAGCATACAATACCACATAATGACACCGCCTATAAGATAAGGGATAAGATTGGTTACTTTGAATTTCTTATTCAGAATGAGCAATAACACAAACATGCCCAATGCGATAATCAGGTACACCCACGCCAGTGATGTTGTGTAAAATATAGCGATAACAATGATAGCGCCCAGATCGTCGATAACTGCCAGAGCAGTAAGAAATACTTTCAGCGAAACAGGTACGCGGTTACCAAGCAAAGACAGTACACCAAGAGCGAAAGCAATATCCGTTGCCATAGGTATGCCAAATCCGGCGTGTGTATGCGTTCCGAAGTTGAGGGACATATATATTGCTGCGGGGATCAACATCCCTCCCAATGCCCCCGAAATAGGCAGCATGGCCCTTTTTATATTCGACAACTCACCTTCATAAATTTCCTGGATCAGTTCCAATCCTACCAAAAGGAAGAAGATAGCCATCAATCCGTCGTTTATCCATTCTGCGACAGTATGGCTGCCTGCATGAAAATCCCATATCCCGCGATAACCTTCCCCTATACTGGAGTTGGCTAACAGTATCGATATTAATGTGCATACGATGAGAGTAAGTCCTCCCGACTTCTCACTCTCCATAAATCTACGCAGTGTTCTGCCACTTAAAAGGTTAGATATCCTCATCGTTGTTAAATATATCGTTATTATATTCTATTTCTTCCAGAAAGAGGGCATGTCCCGGAACAGAAGTCCCGGCTTTACACCTGTCTTTAGCTTCAATAATGCGCCGGAAATCATCTGTGGTTATCTTTCCCCGTCCGGCTTCAAGCGGTGTTCCCATACTACGCAAATGGTGCGATTGCCCTGAATCCTATCGTTTTTTATATAACTTAAATCTTGTTTATGACACTTTTCATCTTTACTTATTGACAGAAGTGTTCTCCGGAATAATTAAGAAACTGAATCCTGTAGGCCCATCTCCATTTTCTAACCGGATAAGAACCGTATTCCATCCTTGCCGAAAATCGAAAGATGTAATATGCTCATCAATATTATACCAACTAGATCCTCTATCCTGCCAAACATCTTTACCATTAATCCATACCCGTCCGCTATCGTCTGTTCCTATTGCAACCAACATAGCCGTTGTTTCATCAAAATAAAGCTCTGTATAGGCATAATATGTAGAATGATTTGTAGTAACAGGAACTGTATTGTGCATGGACTCACTTTGTTTAAATTGCCATCTCAACATCCCGTCCAGATAAACCTGATTCCCTACAACTTCAAGAGGATGGGAATCTGTCTCTGCAATTCCTAATCCTTTTTGTCCATCAGTATATACAGCATCAAAGTCTACGGATATTTCGGGTGGATGGATGATAGCGAAATCATCGTGGCCAAAATTCTCCCATGGCCCTATCATATACCACGTGTTAATGTACAGCCAGCCTTTGCGTTCCACATTCTTTGAAAAACGACGCCCAGGCAGAGCTTGTGCTGTGACCATAGCTTGATTAAGGCGAGCCCCTTGATAATGATTTAAACGTCTGGAACTTCCGCTTCCTGCCTCAACACCACCTTGTCCTCCGTCACCATTTCCGGATCCGTCTCCGGGACCATTGGAACCGCTTGGTTTGCCGGCCCCGTCAGCCCCACCGTGTTTGCCGGATCTACTACCTGCAGAAGGAATTCCAAACAAACCCTCTAACCGGGCACCGGCTAATCCGGCCTGACGTGATGCTTCTCCGAGTAATCCCCTGTAGCTATTTAAGTCGGCTGTGTTCTTTATTTCTAATCCCCCACTGGCATTACTGCTTAAGGAACGATCCCATTCTTCCCCGTTTTTCTGGTTACGGATCAGTTCTTCAAAATCGAGCATGCGTGTTGATCCTGTCTTTAAAGAATTATAGACCTCTGGAAAGGAGAGGCCTTTTGCAAGTGTTTGTTTAGCTGCATTAACGGCAATATGGTTTTGCTGGATATCCAACTCATATTCCCTTAATAACCCATACAGTTCGTCTATGGAAGGGTTTGTTCTCAAAGCGTTTTTATCTGGCTGGAGGATACTCCTAGCCATGGATGTATTGTTCGCATCGCGAGGTGCAGAAGGAGGTAATTTCCTGTTTTCAACCTTTATCAAAAGCTCATCTTTTTGCTGCCTCATCTTATTTGACATTTCTTCAAATTTCTTCAGACGATTGGTCAGGTCTTTTCTTGCCAATACCTCTGATTGCCTTACCAGTTGCCTGGCATAATCCGGAGGGAGAGGCCGTTGCGATTGTTCCTGCTTGTCCTGCTTCTTGACTTCTCTTACGGGTGCTTGTTTCTCCTTTTCTTTCAAGGAAGTTTGGTTTTGGTCTGATGCCGGAGAACATATGAAAAACAGAACGATACCCGCACATATGATCGAAGCAATCAGCCAGGACAATATTTTAGTTAATAAACTAGTTTTTGTTGTAGCTTTCATCATAAGTCCGTATTCCGATATTACTTAAATTATAAAACTGACAGGCATCCATAACCTCTACAAAACGGCCAAACGGAGCATCTTTGTCCATATCTACCCTTATTCTGCGATCCGGTTGAGAAATACTTGTAGCACGTAATTGCTCCATCAGGAAATTAGCAGAACAAGGCTGCCCGTCCCAATAGAGACTTCCATTATTATCAAGCCCGACAATAGCTTGCTTATCATCAGGTTTCATCTTTACCGCAGCTTCCGAAACTGGAAGATCGACATCAATGTCCTTGCTTTTAACTTTTGTCATGGAAGACACAAGGAAAAATATCAGCAATAAAAACACGCAATCAATCAGAGGCGACATGGATACTTCCGGTTCATCCTCGCTGTCAAATATAGGTAGTCTCATTTCTTTAATATTTATATGGTTTGCCGCCCAATCTTACTCGTGTTCGGGTAAACCCTTGTAATTGGCATCTGTCAAATATTTCAATAACAGTTTTTACCGGTACAGTCCGGTAGGCTGCAATTTCAATATTAATGCCCGTACCTTGTTTGCTTCTTATATTATCCAGAAAAGAGGCCAGGTCATTGACTGGAACATAATAATTTTCACCTGTGTATGCATCATGCTTTATAACGTGATAAATCCGTTTTTTATCATCCACAGATATTATTACAGCATTATCTATATTCTTGGTCGTGGACAGACTTGATGTCATAGCCGGCAACGAAAGGGGAATTTGCATCTCGGATTTTTTCATCATAGTTGTCACCAAAAAGAAAATTAATAAGAGGAAAACGCAGTCTATCAAAGGCGACATCTGTATTTCCACCTTTTCTTCATCGTCAATAGGCAGTCTCATATTTATTTCTCCTCTGTTCTGTTATTTGTCAATCCACCTATTCTATTATCATTTATATATAAATCAGTAATCACATTTTCGATCTCCACTTCGATAACTGAGGCTAACCGCATGATTCTGTTCTTGATAATAAAATACACAGCAATACAAGGTATAGCAATAATTAAACCTGCAGCAGTAGTAATGAGAGCGAGTGATATCGAATCTGAAAGAATAGCTGATCCTCCTTCATCTCCATACAAAGCAACAAGTCCGAATGCTTCAATCATGCCGACAATTGTCCCAAGCAGGCCAAGAAGAGGAGAGAGCGAGGCTATTATAGAGAGCGGGTAAATACGAGATAAATGTATTCGTACATCGCGTACAGCTATGTCTCCTGCAGTTTGGCTGACAGCTTCCCTTCCGGCCGTTATATGCTCAAAGATAAAAGTTAATGATTTAGCTAAAGTGGATGGATATTTTTCACATGCTTCTATAGCACCCGCGACGTTTCTTGTCCGGAGGTTCTCTTTCACTCTCTTACGAAGTTTTTTAGGTGCCAAAACACTCCCCCGTGATGTGATGGAACGTTGGATTCCAATAATGAGAGCAAGAAAAGCCAGAAAATATAAGGGATACATCCAAACTCCTCCAGCTTTGATCTGGCTTGCCCAATCAATATCTACTCCTTGCATTTCTTCTATTGCTTCCTTCTCAAAATACCCGTCAAGAACCATATTTCCATCATTGTCAAACGCAATTGATTCGGTTACTTGCGAAGGTAAAATCGCAGGAGCATTATTAAATACATCCTGACTTTGCCCAAGTATAACCGCATCGAAGCCTGCGTCACGAGGCATTGGACAAATAAAAGAGGTTCCCGTTAATGTAAAATCGCCAAAATCTTTCCATAGGTCCCGGGTGAAAACCATCCATTTCCCGGTGATATGATCATCTAATTGGATACCTTTTTCTATAAAGTCTCCTTTCCCGGCATAGTAAGTATAATCGAATTTCTTCCCAATCTGATTCCGGGAGTTAATTGACGGGTCATTTAGTAATTTTATACCAATTTGTTCCCCGCCCCACTTTACCCAGGCGAATGTTATATAGCGATACTCCCCAGGACCGGGATTTTCTCGGATTGGTATGGATAAGCCCACAATTTCCGCAGGGCTATAGGACGGCTTTACATAAATGTAATGGGTGCTGTTCTTTGAAGAACCACCTTTACGGGAAGCATCTTGCCCTATCCAATTGGATCCATTTGCTATTGAATCATTAAAAATCTCAAATTTAGGCCTATTGCTTTGAGCCGACATCGACAAAGCAGGGAATATTGTCATTCCTAATATCAAAAAGTTGGCTAAGAAAATAAATTTAGAATTAAATTTCATATTAGTGTTTTTATGATTTATAAATTATGATTATCAAAATTGTTGTAAAATTGCTAAATGAATTTTAGACAAAAGTTCTATTATTAATCAAAAGGGTTCGATTATTCGACAATAATCCTCTATTAATCTAATTAATGACTAAAAATCACTACTCTTATTCTTATTTTTTATAGTCCCGGATTACACCTCGACCGGATTGACCTTCATCGTCTCCAGGTTCAGATACACGCCCTGATGCTCGATCATCCCCTGCCGGAACATTTTCCACAGGATGTTACATCCCAGTTGAGCCAACGTTGAGTTGATAAATAAGTCCTGCTTCTGTAAAGCCTCCGCGAGGGAACAACTCGGCCCCGAATCCTCCACCTTAACGGCAGAATATTTCACATATTCGGTTATTACCTTCAATGATTCCACCGTTTTATATTGTTTTGATTTGGGCTGGGGTATCTTTTTCCGTACCGTTCCCATAATTACCTGTCCGGTTGTCTGCGCGTTCCCGAAATCCATCCAGTAAAGCGGCGTCCTGTAATCTGTATAATCCCTTATATCCCGGACCGTCTTTAAGAAACTCCACATATCCAGGCGGGATTTTACATTATCGGTACAGGTGATGGTGATATTTGCCATATTCTTCTCTTTCGCTTCTTTGGCAACAGCCGGGAATAATCCGGGTATGGCCCGCCAGTCGTTCCCGAAGAAGTTATTGATCCGGGAGATCAGGCATACAGCCTTGTTCAGTCCAAGATCGGAATAACCGAACAGCTGCCTTCCGATATTCGCTCCGGTTACTTCGTCCGGATCATAGAGCGTCACAAACAACCCGGGATGGTTAAGCGCTCTTAATGTCACATCCAGCCTTGCCAGGCAGGTCAATACCTGTGATCCCGTACCTCCTCCGCCAATCAGGTTTACCGTTACCGGATGCTGCGGATTTATCAGGTAATTATGCGTATAGTGTACCCGTTTCATTTTAATATATCTTTTAGTTTTTTATTTAGCGGTTTTAACTCATCTGTATCGAATTCTTTGTCTTTTGCGGCTTTGGTTACAAGTACGAGGTTGCTTTTAGTGGGGTTCCCTCCGCCGCCGAGGTGAGAGAATTCCGTCAGCCAGAATTTCTTTTCCCAGTATTCCAGTAATTCATGGAAAGCCGGATTAGCCGGCTTTTGCAGTTTTGCCGTTCCAAGGCACACATTGTCCCCCGAGGTATTGAAGAACGGAGCACGGAACAGTTCCGTACCTTCCGGGAGTTTTATATCCTTGTAAGCATATACGGACAGGCCGCTCTCCCCGGCAATATAGATAATGCCCGGCACATGGTACTCCGCGTTTTCAATACCCAGGTTCCGTACAAAATACATCATCCTCTTGCGTGGAGGATTCCACCAGATATATTTTTCATGCCCTTTCCGTGTATCGGCAAACAGGAGGTTTTCCGGTAGTCTGCCCGAGGGTATCCCGCTGTATGCCTCTGAAAAGTTCGCGGCTATATCATTCATAAAGCTGTAGGTCACGGGGATTGCCTCACCCATGGCTCCGTTTTTATCTATCTGCCTTAATTCCAGAAAATACTCGCTGGCCCTGGCATTCTCCCCCTGATACGCGATTAGCACGGCTTTCGGCCTGTAAAGGGATTTCAATTGTTCAGTCAGTTTATTCATGTGATTCTTTTATTAAGCGATTAATGTACACAGTTTATCAAACCATTTGAAAAAGTTATCGGGATACTGATCCATTGAAAACAGTTCCATGGTATCCGGTGAAATAGCGAATTGTGTCGCGGGAGATATATCGTAAGACTCCCTCAGTTCATTGTTCGCCCAATCCATCATCCATCCGGTCACGAAATCATCGAGGTCGTAAACGACCCGTATCATCCGTTCCATATCTACCGGATGATAGTCCCTGTCCTCATCGTCCAGGGGATCATACCCGTATGACATGATGGACGGTTTATCCTTCCCGATAAACTGCAAGCCCTCCCTGAATAACCCGATGAGTTCTTCTTCAAATTCATTGTTGGGAACATATTTGTCCAGTACTGCCGGCAGGTTTTTATAATACGGCTTCGAACCGATCCGTTCCATCAGCCTGTATACCTTTCCCGACTTATAGGAAGCGAGCAGCCTTGCGTTTTTTCTCCTGTCGCCGGGATCGCATTCCTGCAACCCGTCTTCCGCCCATTCCATTATCCATTCCACATCAAACGCTTCATTGGTTGTTATCATCCCGTTGCTGTGCATAAACCGGTGGATAAACGAGCGGGCGATTTTCCTCAGTTGCGGGTTTAGAGTCTCCGTAAACTTTACAGGCAGCCAGTAAAATGTATAATCGCCCCATGTATGGTATTTCCACAATATGAATTGCAGCTTGTCTTCAAATGGTTCTATATTGAGGTTGACGTCCCCGATAATATCGTCCAGCTCGTCATAGATATTCGAGATCCCTTCCCCGATGCTGTTCCCCGGGTTGTGTTTTAGACCTGCACCCGATAGCGAGGCATAATTCTGAGCTGAATCCAGCAGAAACTTATAATTCTCTTCGGTGACATAATTAATATCTTCACCCTGCCGGTTCCGGATAACGGTTTTTGGCGCTATCGGGGTAAATACCGTTTTCAGAAAAGAATTACGGCGCCCAGCGGCGCCGTAATCCGTTTTTTCCTGTTCACTCCGCTGTGAATGTCGCGTTCTGTCTGGCTTATGATATACCGGGCCAGGGAATGTAGCTGCGAGGGTTCCAACTGCTTGCATGATTTCTTTGTTTTATCTGTTTTCATTTAACTATCCTTTTGTTCCGATCGTGGTTCTGAACTCATAAACCGCCTTGTCTTCCCTTATCTCCGGCCCGTGTACCGATGCGGTGGTCAGTTCCGGATATATATTGGAATAATAACTCATTACAGCTTCCGGCGTATCGGAAGGGTTCGGATCGCTCAATTCAATTTGTTCCGTCCCTTTCTTAAAGGAGAAGGAACGTTCCATTCCATTAACTACAAGTGGCATAGCTTATCCGTTTTGAGGGTTATACATATTATGCCCGGGATATCCGGGAAAATCGGGATACTGGTCGTATTCGCCTTCCCTGTGTGTCGAGAAGTCGGCATTAACCGCATAGGCAGGTTCGGTTTCCCCGAGTTCTTCAGGCATAACCTGCCCGTTATACGGATTGCCGGAGTATGCAGGTTGTCTATAGTATACGGGTTGCCCGTTATTTCCGGGAGGATAATTCCCGTTCATATGGCCGTTTGCCTGCTGTCCGTTGTTGTAAGCAGGCTGCCTGTCAACCTGTTGCCGGATCGGTTGTCGGACAGGTTGTGGCACTTGAATCGGTTGTACTACCGGTTGTCGCTGCGGCTGCTGTTCCTGTACCTGTTGTTGCGCTTCCATATCGAATAAACTTCCCTGGTTCATCTTCATCCGTACCGCGTTGATTTTCTCATCGACCGATTTAAGAGCCTGCGGTATGGCGAAAGTCCTTGCCTGCTTCAGGTTTGTCAACGCTTCGCCATATTTCCGGCCGGATTCGAGTTCCGCTGCCGTTTTCATCAGCATCTCGAATTTCTCCTTCCTCTCCTTGGCATCCTTTGCCTCTTTCTCCTTCAGCTCTTTGGCCGCTTTGGAGTTTGCCGCCGCCTTATCGGCCTGCTGTTCAAAGTTGCTCATATTGGCCAGCAATCCTGCCGCTTTTTGCATCGGAGTGCAAATCGTCGGCAGGAATCCCCTGTCGAGTTCCTCGGGTGTTCCCGTGACGGTCAGCGGCACGATATGATTCTGTGCCTCATCCTTCAACCCGTTTGTTTTCGGCATGGCCGATACTGTTAACTGTCCTTCTTTCTTGCGGATAACCAGCGTGATGTCTACCGCCTGGCTCATTATCCTGTTGATCTGGGTAAAAAACATAATTATAAATTTTAAATGATTATTAATAACTGACAGCAAGTATTTAACGGTCTGTTTTAAAGCGTTAACTGTCTCCTGCTGTTGTGTATCTGTAATTAACAAGAATCTGGGAACTTAAAAAAAGCCATAGCCGGATATGCTTCCACACCCGGCTACGCCTTCCTTGATTTTTCCATCTTCGTTTTATTTATAGTCCCTGAATAATTCCGCCATCAGCCTGTTCCGGTCGGGATGGCCGATGATCTGCCGTAGCGGTTCTAGCAGCTTGCCAACCCTGACAGGGCCGCTGCTTTTGATTCCGGGAGTTTCTTCTGCAGGAACCCTTTGTTGAGGGGCGGGTCTCCCTGCCTGTTCAGTAAAATCCGGCAGTCCGGCGTTTATATCATCAGCCGTGGGATTATAGATCTGTATGGGTTCTGTCATTTTCATATCCGTTCGTTTATGCGGTTTTCATATTGCCTTACTTTCCGCATGATCATATATTTGCTGCCATACTTTTATAATCAAATGATAATAAAGCGGATAATGGCAATAAGGATAGCCAGCGCTACCAGGAAGCATACCGCTTTGTATATGAAGCGGAAAATACCGGGAAAGAGGACTATAAGCGCCGCGGCCCATACCGGAGATACTCCGTGGCGGTATAAATAACTGAAACCGGATAAGGCCAGGATAAAGACGGCGGCGGTCTTTATCCATTTCTTTGCTGAAGAGGAAGTGTTATTTGCATTCATATCTATTGTTTTATGGGAACTCCTTGTCGTTCCCGATTCAGGGGCAAGCAAAGCGGAGTGTCCCCGCATGCAAGGTTTTTCGTAAAAATACCGGAGCGCAGCGAGGATGATTTTTACGAAAACCCCGCAAGGGGTCTGACCTTGCCTGTGGATAAGGACACGAAGCTACATTTGCCAATGAACCGGGATAGCAAGGAGTCTTCTTCCTTCCTCCACTATTTTACCTTGGCGATAAAAAAAAGCACAGTCCAAACCGTCCTGTGCTTTTACCTGTTCCAAAACAGTTTTGCCTAGATTTTCCTTTTCCGGTTGCTCCCGGATGGCTTTACAGTCCTTTTTTGGTTACTCTTTCCGGTTTTGGGAAAGGAGAAGGCGATATTGTGCTTTTCATCGAAAACCAGTCTTGCATCAAAAGTATTCCCCATTTTGCCCTCAAATCCCCTGATCAGCCTTGTCGATCCGGTAGATAGCAACTGCCGGATATGGCTGTCAGAAAGTTCCCTGTTCAGGCATTTTTTATGTATAAGCAATCCGCATTTCTCATTGCCGCATTTAGCCAGTTTTGCGTGTATGACTACTTTACCGGTCCCGCATTTGGGGCAAGGCATCGCGTTGCCTGCCTGCTCCGGGAATTTCAGCGACAACACCTCCCCGGTTATCTGTCGGGTGTATATTGCTATCGCTTTCATAAAGGTTTCGGGTGATCCGTTTTTCGTTTCCATATCCGCGAGCATCTTCTCCCATTGCCCGGTCATTTCCGCATCCGCTATCCGCATGTCTTTGACCGCATCATAGATATAGAGTCCTTTTGAGGTAGGCGTCAGCGACTTGCCGCAGCGTTCGAGGTATTCCCTTTTGAAGAGCGTCTCTATGATTGCCGCACGGGTCGCCGGAGTACCTAATCCCTGTTCCTTTATCGTTTCACGGAGCGCCTCGTTGGATATGTTCTTCCCCGCCGTCTCCATAGCTGCCAGCAAGGCGGCTTCCGTATATAGTGGCTTAGGCGCCGTCTTTTTCCGGGCCAGGCTATACCCGCCGGCCTTCGCGTTTTCTCCCTCTTCAAATTCAGCGGGGTTTTCATCCGTGTCCTTTTCGTCATCTTCCTTATCCTCTGGATAATTGAATACATTCCGCCACCCGGGAAAGAGCATCTTTTGGGAACGGGAACGGAAGAGCAAACCGTCAAAGGAGGCTTCTGTCAGAAGCGATTCTTTTTTACATTCCGGGGCGAAGGCTTCCAGCAGGCGCCCTGCAATCATATGGTACACACTCTTCTCCGCCGCAGATAACTCCCGCGGGTAATCCCCGGTTATGATCAATGCATGGTGGTCTGTTATTTTCTTGTTATTGACGGATCTTTGTTCCAACCGGAACATATCTATATCTCCTGCAAAGTGCCTGAAGCCGTCCATACGCAGGACCATGCGTAATAAGGAAGGTATTTCCCTGAACACATCCTCCGGTATATAGCGGGAGGAGGTCCTCGGATACGAAATGAGTTTTTTCTCATACAGGCTTTGGGCTGTCTCCAGTGTTTTTTCCGCCGGCAGGTCCAGGTGAATGTTACAATCCTTTTGCAATGCCGTCAGGTCATATAAAAGGGGCTGTGCCTGATGGATTATTCTGCGTTCCACCTTTGTAATACGTGCCGGCGGACAGGCTTTCAGGCGTGCAAACAGTTTTTCCGCATCTTCTTTCCCTTTGAAATCCTCCGTATAATGGAATGAACGGTAGGCTCCCTCTTTTTCAAGAGTGATATGCAGCTGCCAGTAGTTTGAGGAGATAAAGCTCCTGTTCTCCCTGTAACGGGCACATATCATGGCAAGCACCGGGGTCTGTACCCTGCCGAGTGAATTGTTTCCCATCCCCGATGAGGCGGCAAGTGCCATACTTGCATTCAGGCCGATCAGCCAGTCAGCCTTTGCCCTGCAATCGGCCGCCATATATAAGGCGTCATAGCCGCTGCCTTCTTTGAGGTTTGCCATCCCTCTGGTTATGGCTTCATCGGTCAGCGAAGATATCCACAGGCGTTTGAACGGTTTTGTACATTCCAGGTAACGGTATATGTACCGGAAGATCAGGCATCCTTCGCGTTTATCGCAACTAGTGATAAACGAGATTATCAATAGTAAAATATTATCCAAAGTAGGATTTTTCATGTGTTGATTATTAAATATTTATATTCATTACTTCCAAAAACTACTTTGGATAATAATATGTTACTTTCCTAAACTTTTAAGCCAAGACCTTAGCTTAGAATCCTTTTCCCACGATCTTATTGACTCTTCCACTTGCGGTAGCACATCAATATATGCGGATTCAAGCGCTTCTCTTTTTTGTTTAGAATCAGCACGGGCATATATCTCCGTCGTTTAATCCGAAATTTCGGATTAAACGACGAATCCTAAACCAAAACAAATCCTAAACTAAAGACCAATTAGCCAATATATCAGCATGCTATGAATAATGAATTTAGGATTTTATCATATTTGTATGGTAAACATATAAATATAGATAAACATGAATATCAAAAAATTAAAGAGTTCATATCCTCTTTTCATTCGGCATTTAGCAGAAGAGTTACATTACTCAAAAAGTACGGTTCGAGATTATCAGGCTGTAATTGATCTGATTTTCAAGTTGGAAAAATCTACTTCGGATATCAAAACCTACGAAGAAGTTTACGATTATTTGGTCCGTGAAACTAATCTGACGGCATCTACATTAAAGGAAAAACGTACCAAGATCAAAAGGATAGCAGATTTTGAAGAGCTTGACCAGCTTCCATGTTATCATGAACATAGCAGGCCCCTGTTTAAGAAGGACAAATACTCGCTGCTTAATACGCATTATCGTAATCTTATAGACACATATCTTTCTAAAATAGCAGAAAAAGGTTATGTTAAAAGTACTGTATATTCCCGGCGGCATATTTTGACTGGTTTCTTCTATCATTTACAAGTCAATAATATTATATCATTGGATATTGTAACGGAAGATGTTGTATTAGGCTATTTCTTTGATAGAGAAAAGGAATTAAGAGGAGCCGACTATTTACAAATAATAAGGTCGTCCATAAAAATATTGACAGACACTGTTCAAAATGTAGACTTCAGCCATCTTCTTTCTTTTTTCCCACAAAAGAAAAAAGTAAAGAAGATCTATCCGGCCCTAGGTGAGTCGGAGATAGAAAAAATAAAGACTTTATTGTTTGATAACAACAAAAAGGAATTGATATCAAAACGAGACAGGGCAATTGTTATGCTAACAATGTACACAGGTTTGAGAGGGTGTGATATAGCATCACTGTCCATTAACGATATTAACAGAGAATATAGTGAGTTGCATATTGTACAGAAAAAGAACGGAGAAGAATTGAAACTAACGATACTACCTTGCGTGTCGAATGCGATATATGATTACATTACTAACGAGAGGACAAAGCATAAAAATAGGTTCATCTTCCTGACCAGCGATAAAGACACGAGACCTATAACGCCTCAGGCAGTTAGGCTATTGGCTCAGAAATTTTTCAGAATAGCAGGTGTAAGAATAGATGGCGGCAGAAAAGGATTACATTTATTACGACACTATTTTGCGACTGGTTTACTTAATGGTGGTGTTTCTGCACCCGTCATATCAAAAGTATTAGGACATAAAAGCCTGAAATCGTTGAATGCATATGTTGAAACTGATTTGACCAGATTAAAGGCATGTGCTCTTAGTATTGAAAACTATCAAACGGGAAAGGGCTTTTTCAATGAATAAAAACAATTTATCCAGAAATCAAATGTACGATAGCTTCGTTGAATTCAGAAGGTTAACAGGAAGGAAAAATACATATTGTGCATTGTGTAACCTCTTTAATTTTATCAATTTCTGCAATAAAAATTATAAAGAGGAACACCTCTCATTACAAATGATAAATGAATGGTGTAAGAAAAGAGAAACGGAAAAAGTGAGCTCTTATAATAAAAGGATATATCTTATACGTTCTTTTCTGTACTATCTTAAGACATCCGGATATTTTAAGATTGAGATATCGCAGTTCCCGCAATTTTTATCGAAGGAGAAATCAGACTGTGAACTTCAGAAAAATATACCTTGTTGGGAAAAGAATATTCCTTATGAAACTCTTGGCAAACAACTGTTTTCGAAACCATCAAGAGACGAATTGTATAGGAAATATGTTGAGTATAGAAAAGTTTCCGGTTTAAAGGTCTCCAAATCAGCACTTAAAAATCTTACGACGTTTGCTAATGCCTGTAATAGGAATTATAAAGAAAGTCATCTGACACAGCATATGACAGATACATGGTGTGCAAAAAGAGAAAATGAACTGCCAAGTTCACGAAATACCAGAATAAGTTTGATTTGTAGATTTCTTGACTTTTTGAGAAAGAGAAATTATATAGACTTCGTAAATCCTTCATATTTGCCTAATGAGAAAACAGGCCACAGAGTTCCTCATGAATTTACAGAAGAAGAACTATGTAAATTCTTCAAAGCTTGTGATAATATAGAATCTAAATATAAGATTAGGAAATTTGAAAGGATTAGAAGAATTATAGTACCTGTAATCTTCAGACTCCTTTATAGCAGTGGCATAAGAACCTGTGAAGCCAGAGATCTGAGAAGATGTGACGTTAATCTCGAAACAGGAGTAGTAAATATTGTGATCTCCAAAACTTACAGTGAACATATTATAGTCCTACATGATTCTATGCGTGAACTTCTTGTACGATATGATATGGCAATAGAAAACATTATGCCGGATAGAACCGTCTTCTTCCCCAATATCCATGATAAACCTTTTAGCAATCACTGGTTAAATGATAATTTTAATCAAATGTGGTATCGCTACAATAAAGTTTATGCCATTCCATATGATTTTAGGCATGGTTATGCTATTAAAAATATCAATAGATGGATAACAAAAGAGGACACAGACTGTTTCGTGTCTGATCAGTTTCTGGCATTAAGTCGTAGCATGGGACATGACTCTATAGTAAACACATTATATTATTATTCGTTCGTACCCTCCTTTGGAAAGATTCTTAAGGATTTTTGCGAAGAATCATACAATAACATTGTACAAGAATTAGATTATGATGAAGAATATGAATAAAAATAAAAATAAAAAGGAAGCCTCTAAAATAGCTCGTTTCTACAGAGGATGGATGGCTGAATCAATAAACGTAAAAAGTTCGTCTACAGTTAAGAACTATAAATTGACTATGGATATTTATATGGACTTCATTTATGAAGTGCTTGGATACAACGGAAATAATTTCTTAACAGAAAAATGCTTTTCGGAAACTGTAATCTCAGATTGGTTAAAATGGCTAAAGACTCATCGGAAATGTACACCACAGACATGCAACATAAGGTTATCCATAATCAGGTCGTTCCTTAAATACCTTTCCAGAATGGAAAAACAATACAAAGATCTATATTATGAAGCCCAACAAATACCCAGAAGAAAGGAGATTAAAACAAAGGTCACAGGAATGAGCAAGAATGCAATAAAAGCGCTGATGGAGAGTATTAATACAAAAAACAAGATTGGATGTCGGGACTTTACACTTATCTCATTTTTGTATGGTACAGCAGCACGTATAGACGAAGTTCTGTCTATAAAAGTATCCGATCTTCATTTAAGTAGTTCTAAAGGCTATGTTGTTGTCATAGGTAAAGGACGTAAAGCACGGACTCTTGTCTTACTTCCAAGACTTATAGCCAATCTGAGGATTTATATAAAAAGGTTCTTCTACGGAAATGAGTCAACGAATGATTATCTCTTTTTCTCAAGGGAAAAGGGACGTGATGAGAAGATGACAGAAGAAGCAGTAAATTACAGATTGAAAAAATACGCAATGCTGGCTAATAAAGAATGTAACGAAGTACCTCTCGGCCTTCATTCACACCAGCTTCGCCATTCCCGGGCTTCTCATTGGCTAGAGGATGGTATCACCCTTCCCGTTATATCTAAAATGCTGGGACATGAAGATTATATGACTACGGCAAGGTATCTTGACATCAGCATATCCCAGATTACTAATGCCTTGAAAAACCTTGAAGACGAAAATACCGAAAATACAATGAGAGAGGAATGGAATGAAGATAATCTTAGAACCATATTTAGTCTTGAATAAAGACAATGTATATTATAAATCCTAAGCTTTCTATGGATAATATATTGATTTAAAGAATTATTACATTTTAGTTTAGGATTTGTTTTGGTTTAGGATTCGTTGTTTGCATTGATACATGTCCGAGGATATCCCTGATAATATCCGAAAGTTTGTATTTCATCCGTTATCCGAACTAAAATATAATCCTAACTAATAGGATAAAGTGCTTATTTATAACACCAAAATATAATTAGAGTTAGGATTTTATTGTATAATTATGACATTCAAACCATTAAAATATATAATATGGATGTCAGTAATCTACAACAAAATTATCCTATTTTAATCCGCTATTTGAAAGAGGATGAGTATTCTAAGGCTTATATTGGTGAAATTCTCACTGGCATAAGACAAGTGTTAAGAGAGGCTACCAGTGCGGACATTAAATCGTATGAAGAGTACTTCGAGTTTATTCACACCAAATTTTCTTCAAAATCAACACTTCATCATAAGTATAAGATAATCGGTAAAATCAAACAATTCGACCTATACGGCATCTTACCAAAATGCAATCGTCGTTCCGGATTCCTAATGCCGGATAAGTATTCGAGTCTATCTATTGAATATAAGCATATTATTGACAATTTTGTAGTTTCTGCTAAGTTGAGAGGAGTATCCGATTCATATTTATGTGTTACAAAAGGCGCTGCTGTTCGATTTTTCTACTATCAACAAAGTCTTCATTATAACACTCTAACTAATATTACTGAAAATAGTACATTAAGTTATTTCAATGAAGATGGCAGAATAGTAAGGGGATACCATGTCATGAAGCAGGTAAAAGCCGTTTTGAAGGAAAATCTGTCTTCTTATCCGGATTGTCAACGCATCATATCATATCTTCCAGCTTTGAGAAATCGACGTAAGATATATCCATTTCTTGAAAAAGAAGAACTTGATAAGTTAAAGAATTTTCTTGATATGGAAAGCCCAGACATACCTCTTCGGGATAGGACAATTCTTATTATGACCATGTATACAGGTTTACGCGGATGTGATATCAGAACTTTGAATCTTGACAATATAGATTGGGCAAATAACTTAATTCATATTGTACAAAGTAAGACTGATAATTCATTGATGCTACCTCTCAGACCTGTAGTTGGAAACGCCATATGGGATTATATTGAATATGAACGACCAGAAACTGATTGTCAGAAAGTATTCATAACTACTTATAAGATAAAGAAAGGTTTAACGTCATCTGCAATAAATCAAATTGTGCAGACGGTATTTAAGAAGATTAATATCAGACCGGATGGAGGGAAGATAGGACTGCATCTTTTTCGTCATAGTATAGCAACAAAACTCCTTGCAAATGGAGTTCAGGCTCCAATCATTACAGACATACTTGGTCATGATTCTCCTGTATCATTAGAAACATATCTTGCCACGGATTTAGCCCGTCTTAAGGAATGTGCTTTAAGTATTGAAAGGTATTCGGTCAGAAAGGGGGTGTTTGATATATGAGTAAAAATAATCAAATGACATTCAATGAAATGTATAGCACTTATTTAAAATTCCGTAGGATGTCCGGATTGAAGGAATCTACCATTTTCGGTTTGATTCAATTTTATCGTGACTGTAACAAATATTTTCCTAATCAGGTATCTCTTACAAAAGAGATGGTTGATTCCTGGATTGCAAAACGTGATACTGAAACCGATTTCTCTAACCGATCAAGAATCGCTCCTATTCTAGGGTTTCTTAAATATATTGATAGCAGAGGTTGGATTGATTTCAAGATACCCGAACTTCCGAAAGTAAAAGGTAAGAATCCTATACCCCATTCTTTTACAGAAGATGAACTAGAAAACTTCTTTCGTGCGTGCGATGAGTTAGATGATGGCCCAACCCTAAATGTAAAACTAAAAAAAATAGAAGTTCCAGTATTTTTCCGGCTTCTTTTTAGTAGTGGAATAAGGACAACAGAAGGCAGGCTCCTAAGGTGCGAGGATGTTAATCTTAAAACCGGAGTCATTACTATCCGGCATACAAAGGGTTATAACGAACATATGATAGTACTGCATGACACAATGAGAAGTCTTATGGTTAAATACGATTCAGTAATCTGCCATTTATTGCCCGACAGAAAGTTTTTCTTTCCCGCAGTTCATGATAAATGCCATTGGAACCAATGGGTATCTAATTGTTTTATGGAAATGTGGTTTAAGTACAATACCACAAAGACAGTCCCTTATGCTCTCAGGCATAATTATGCTATAGAAAATATCAACAAATGGGTCAATGTAGGCTATGAGGTGAATGATAAGTTGGTTTCCTTGAGTAAATCTATGGGACATAGCAACTTGCAAAATACATTGTATTATTATAGCCTTGTTCCTAAACTTCACAAAACCATTGAAGATTTGTCCGGCAATACATATAACCATTTAATTCCAGATTTACCAGATGAAGAAGACTGATGCCCTTGAAGTAGCCAGATACTATGTCAATTGGATTGACGATAGTGTACTTTGCAAGAGTACCAATACAACGCGTTCATATGAGTTTGCGATGCGATTGTATATGGAATTCTTAGAAACAACGAAAGGAGTACGTTCAACCTCTTTCAGTTCCAGTAATGATTTCTCTCAAGAGAACATCAAAGAATGGCTTATATGGCTAAATAATATACGTAGATGTACCCCTGAAAGTTGTAACGCCAGATTCTCTTCCCTTAAATCTTTTCTAAAGTATTTGGGTGGACAGAATATGAAATATAGGTATTTATATCTTGATTCTTTGAATGTTAATCGACTGAAAGAGAAAAAGAGAAAAGTAGAAGGTATGACAGAAAATGCCGTTAAGGCTCTGATGGAAGAACCGGATATCTATACTATTACCGGATATAGGGATGTGGTTTTTATGGCTTTCATTTATGGAACTGCAGCTCGAATTGATGAGATACTGTCCGTAAAACTATCTGATTTAAAATTGGACACAAAAGATGCGTATGTAACAGTATATGGTAAAGGTAATAAACTCAGAACTCTTTATCTCCCACCTAAACTGGTAATCAATATGAGAAAATACATCAAAAAGTTTCATGGAGTTAAACCGGATATGAACAATTATCTCTTCTTCTCAAGAGTTAAAGGATCTAAAGCTAAAATATCTCAGGAAGCAATGAATAAACGACTCAAGATTTATGCTAAAGCAGCTCATAAACGTTGCCAGGATGTCCCTCTGAATCTCCATTGTCATCAATTCCGGCATGCAAAATCGACTCATTTATTAAATGATGGTATGAATATAGCTCAGCTATCCAAACTGTTAGGTCACGCTCAACTAACTACAACGATGGATTATCTGGACATAACTACTGATATGCAAGCAAAAGCTATGATATCGTTGGAAGATGAAAAAACAAGATTGTTACCCCAGAAGTGGGGGAAAGGTAAAGATAAGTTGTCTGAATTGTTTAGTAAGAAGAAATAGTTCAAATATAATCCTAACTTAAGATAGATTAAGGAATTAGAAATCAGGTATTTTATCCTATTAGTTAGGATTATATTTTAGTTCGGATAACTGATATAGATAAGATTTACCCCTGCTTGAAGCAAGTGCATCGCCTTGCTATGACGTAGACAGTGCGGACTGATTCTTTCCGGAATCAAGTCGGGATTAACAATGTGCCCATTCCTTACATATCGCATCAGGATAAAAGTTATACCGGCATTACTCAGCTTTCCTCCTCGATTATTGGTAAATAAAGGTCGTTGATTATATGAGGGCTTCAATAATCCGTTTTCTTCCATATAATCCTTAAGCAAAGCTACTTGTTGATCTTGAAGTGGTACAAGTCGTTTTTTACGTCCTTTTCCAAACAGTGTGATATAATATGGTCTTGTTAAATGAACATCCAGTGGTGTCAGGTCAATGAGTTCTTGTACTCTGGCACCACTATCGTAAAGTAATGCTATTATAGCAAGATCACGATGTCCTTCCCTGGTTTCCGTTGGAATTTGTGAGAGAAGTAGTTTTATTCCATCTACATTAAGATAGTTCACTGATTGCTTTTCAATCCTCTTAAACTTTATAGACAATATATTTTGCCATTGCTCCATATGTATCACATCCTCATATTGAAGATATTTACAGAAAGAATGTATTGCAGAAAGCCTCTGGTTACGTGTGGATATACTGCATTGTTTCTTTTCTTGAAGCCATTGCAAAAAAGACAGTATATTGTTCCGCGTAAGAATGTCAATTGAGAGTTTATCTGCTTTGACATGATTTACCTCATCCATAAAATCAAGAAAAGAGGTGAAAGTGTTACCATAAGACCTTATCGTATTATGGCTTGCTCCGCGTTCTCCGGATAAATATTCCGTAAAGAAACGTGTTAAATATTTTGCAAAATCATTCTTCATATTGAACAGGGTTATTAGGTAGAGTCGGATATAAAAACTGTGTGATTGATTGCTCCAATTTGATAATATCCGGATACATTTCTTGCGTTAACCTAACATAAGTTTCCGTGCTGGAAGGTTTCGTGTGTCCAAGGAAAACAGATAAGATGGGAAGCACGCAATATATGTCTACTCCGAATTTGACTTGGTTCATCAAAGAATGAACGGCACAAGTATGACGGAGAAAATCAAAACGTTTTGATTTCTTAAGTTATCCAAATAAAAATAAAATCCAAACCTTTCATAATAATATACTGATTATCAATATCTATTTTTGAGGATAGTTTTGATTATATTACCTTGTTCTTTATACTTAATTAATAAGAAATGGAAGAACAAGATTTACAAACAAGAGTTCCTATTCTCCTTTCGTATTTGAAGGAGAGAGGGTATTCGCAGATCTATATAGATAGGTTTCGACGAACAATTAAACAAGTCCTTAAATTAAAGGCACAAGATTCGAGTATTACTTATGTCGACATTTATCAATTATCAGTAGAAAAAAGATTGGCTGCATCAACTTTACGGCATATACGTAGCATCTTAGGGTTAATTGAGCAGTTTGATGTTAGGGGGATATTCCCGGAGCATGTAAGAACAGGTTTTCTGATCGCTAAGGGTTATGACTTGTTGTCAGAAGAGTTCAGAAGGGCGATTGATATCTTTCGCATTGAAGGGCCAAAGTACGGAAAAAAGTCTGAAACTGTGTATCACGAGTCTCACAATGCCACTACTTTCTTCCTGGCACTTCAAAAGCTAGGTATCCATAACTTTGACCAGATTGAAGAAAAATACATTCTGTCTGTATTCAGGGACTATAGCTGTTCCTACAAAAAAAATGTGTCTGCCGTAATTAAAGGTTGCATCCCCTTTTTCAAGGAAGGGCTATGTCTCCGTGTATTGTCTTTCTTCCCTGAACTACGGGAAAAAAGACGTAATATACAATACCTCACAGAAATTGAGATATCGAAGATAAAGATTACATTAACTGACACGAACTCAAACCTTACCTTGCGTGACAAGGCAATAGGTCTGTTGGCAATGTTTACAGGATTAAGAGGATGTGATATTGCAGGACTTAAATTTTCCAATATAGACTGGATCAATGATTTCATTATAATCAATCAGCAGAAAACCGATGTCCCATTAAAATTACCATTACGGGCAATAGTTGGAAATACTATATATGATTATATTCGCAACGAACGCCCTATATGCCAATGCGAAGAAATTTTCATTACACAAACCACCCCTTATAAACAATTAACGTCCAAAGGGATGAACAATATAGCAAAGAAAATTATGCATATGTCCAACATAAGACAAAACCACGGTGATAGAAAAGGGCTACATATTTTCCGTCACTATTTTGCGACCTCCCTTTTGAAAAATGATATTCCACAACCGGTTATCTCTAATGTACTGGGACATACCTCTCCTAATTCTATAGTCGCATATTTGAGCGCAGATCTTGTCCACTTGAAGGAATGCTCCCTCAGTATCGAACTCTATCCTATAAGAAAGGAGGTTTTTGGTGAGTAAATTTGAATCGGGCATCGCTCCATTAATAGAACGGTTCATCGCTTTTAAAATAGCTTCGGATCATTGGAATAAATCCTCTTACGAACCCAATATTCTTCTTTTCGACAGATATTGTAAAAAGAACTATCCTAACGATTCGGTACTTTCGCAAGAAATGGTAGACGGCTGGTGCCAACAACGGAAAACGGAGTCAAGCAACTCATGTCGGCAACGGATCTATGTAGTTGCTACTTTCATAAGATATCTGAGATTGAGAAAGCTTACTGTAGTTGAGCCGCCACACCTTCCTCCTTTTGTTAAAACCGGATATATTCCTCATGCTTTTAGCAAAGAGGAACTTCTCCTCTTTTTTGACGCATGTGATAGTATCATTGGCAACCGTACTCAGGAACAACGGATCAGACGAATTACACTTCCGGTTTTCTTCCGGTTGTTATATAGCAGTGGTATTAGGACAACGGAAGCCAGGCTACTCAGAGTACAAGATATTGATTTGAGCACTGGAGTTCTTGATATTAAACTAACAAAAGGTTACAACCAGCATTATGTGGTATTGCATGATACGATGCTTTCACTTATGAGAAAATACGACGAGGCTATAGACCGGATTTTCCCCGGACGTGTCTATTTTTTTCCTTCACGCACCAATTCTTATCACACCCGCCAATGGGTTCAGGTTAACTTCCAAAAACTCTGGAAAAGTGCGAACACGTCATATGCCACTGCTTACGAACTTCGCCATAACTACGCAATTGAAAACATCAACCAATGGATAGGTTGTGGCATGGATTTCAACACGAAGTTCCTCTATCTTTCTAAAAGCATGGGACACAGTGTCTTTGAAAGTACGAAGTATTATTACTCATTGGTTCCTGGTTTGGCAGATATCATCCAACAGAATACTAACACGTCTTTTGAAACCATCATTCCAGACATAAATAATGAAAATAATGAAAAAACCGAATAAAGAGGCATGTCTGTTCGCGCGTTATATTCATGACTGGCTGCATGGATATGCTACCTCCCTGAAAGCAAACAGTCCGCATACCATAAAAAATTATTCTAATGCCCTTTCACTGTTTATACACTTTCTGGCATCCACAAAAAAAATAGACGGTTCAAACTTCTCTTTTAAGTTATTATCCCACACCTATATAGAAGAGTGGATTTTATGGTTGAAGAATACTAGAAGATGTTCTCCCGAAACATGCAACAATCGGCTCGCTTCCATACGAGCCTATTTAAAATATCTGGCAACCAGAGAAATTAGTTTCATATACCTTGCTCAAGAAGCTGCACTCATTCCAAGACAAAAAAGTATCAGGAAGAAAGTATGCGGAATGAGTAAGAAAGCTATCAAAGCTTTGATGAGTGTACCTGATACAAATACATGTACAGGAAGACGAGATATCACATTACTCGTTTTCATGTATAGTACGGCAGCAAGAATAGATGAAGCTCTGTCGTTGAAAGTGAATCAACTTCATCTTGATGCAGCTAAACCACATGTAACTATTGCAGGAAAGGGGAACAAGATCCGTACTCTTTATCTTCTGCCCAAGGCTGTGACTCATATCAATCAATATCTATCTGATTTTCATCCAACTATACCGAACCCTGACTCTTATGTGTTTTATTCACGTAACAAGGGATATCACAGCAAAATGAGTCAAACGGCTTTGGCTAAGCAGCTTAGAAAATATGCCGCCATAGCACATGAAATCTGCCCTGAAGTACCTCTTGGGTTGCATGCACATCAAATTCGACACGCGAAGGCCTCTCATTGGCTCGAAGACGGTATGAACATAGTCCAGATATCGTTTCTTTTAGGACATTCTAATATCCAAACGACAATGACATACCTGGATATAACTACCGAACAAGAAGAAAAAGCTCTCGCGACTCTTGAGGATGAAAACGAAAAGAAGATCCCTAAAAAATGGAAGAATAACATGAATACTTTAGCTTCTTTGTGTGGACTTTCTGATATAAAATAGAAAAATAAAATCCAAACTTATCTGAAATTACATTCTGTAAATAAGAGTATTGTTATGAAAGGTTTGGATTTTATTTTTGTTTGGATAACGCAAGTCATGAACTCTGGGACCGCGACCTGCTATATGAGGGATACCACAGTTTTTCAACACCATCATAAACCATGCATAAACACGGCTTTGATTCAAAGCAAGCCCGGATGGTGATATAAATAACCGTGCTTCCATGGAATTTGTATTTTTCAAGGGCAATCTGTTTCTCGCTTCAATATATTGGTTCAGTACTTGGAGCAATGAAGCATTGATTGGTATAAGCCGTTGTTGCTGATTTTTTGTTTTTCTGATTATAATCAGTTTGCGTTCAAAATCTACATCTTGGTTTAATAAAGAAGTAGCCTCACTGACACGCATGCCAGTACTATACAAAAGGCGGAGTATGGCAGGCATGGCAAAAAGCCTGCTGTCCAGATCTTCACGACTACCCATAAGAAGCGAATCACAGGCGGTAAAAATGGCTCCGATTTGCTCATGGGTAAAGATGTAGGGTACATAAGTATTATACCTCCTTTTGGGAAGTCGCGGTACGAAACAAGAAAACCCCAAGTGATTCATATACCGGGAAAACTGTGCAATTATAGAGTACTTACTATAAATAGTTTTTTCACTACAGTTAACTTGTGTGGCTCTCCATTTGGAGATTAGAGATTGGGTAATAAACAGAGTCTCGACCTGTTCTTTGATAAAAAACAAATCAAAGTCTTTGAGAATCATCTCAAAAGTTCTCCTCGAAAATCCCATTGCCTCTTTTGCATTTATAAACCTATGGATATATGGAGCAAAAATGCTGGAAAACTCATATTTAGACATAGAACGTTCCTCCTTTCTGTTCATAAAAGACCGGAGCGACCAAGGGGACATCAAGGGTACATTTAATCAAATTTGCAACATCTATACGAAGGTATTCCATTGTGCTTCTGGTATTATTGTGTCCCAATGTTTCTGATATTACAGGCAATGATACACCGTTGGACAATAGGCGGCTGGCAAGTGAATGGCGCATCGAATGCGGGCCGAATTTGCGTCCGCAGATATCTACTTCTGATCTGCTTATAATCCCTGAAACTGCTCGGTTTATCGAACTGCGAGTCATTGGACGATAAGGTGGACGGGCAGATAGAAATACTTCTTGCTGATCTGAAACCGGTCTTCCATATCTCAAATAATTAACAATGGCTTCGCCAACTCCTGCAAGTAACGGTAATTCGACTGGGTTTCCTGTCTTATATTGTGTGAAAATGAGTTTGTTATGCTCCCAATCTATATTGGCAAATTTCAAACTGTAAATATCGGATGACCGTAATCCTAATCTGGATGCAAGTAGTAGGATTGCATAATCACGTTTCCCGACATAATCATGTTGATCGACAGATGCTTCAATTTGTCTGATTTCATCAGCACTATATATC
Organism: Dysgonomonas sp. GY75; assembly: GCF_015234155.1. NCBI lineage: Bacteria > Pseudomonadati > Bacteroidota > Bacteroidia > Bacteroidales > Dysgonomonadaceae > Dysgonomonas > Dysgonomonas sp. GY75. Next base: position 1,722 of record NZ_JADCLQ010000011.1, on the reverse strand, counting down.
GAAGGAAGCTTTTCTCGCCGGGGAAAATGATTGCCTGCAAGAGTGTATTCTAAATTTTTACTTGTGTATTTATGAGTATTTAGAAACTGACAAAATTTTCGCATAACAAAATATCGATCCTTGAAATTTCTATTTGTATTTATGAAGGATAAGATATCCGACTCTTCAATCTCTGTTATTTTAGCCTTATTGTTGAGTTCTAAATACTCAATGAAATAACTAAAAATTCTACGGTACTTATCTACGGTAACCTCTTTACGGCGCATTTCTACAAGATTTTGCAAAAAAATAGTAGCTGCCTGACCTATTTCTCCTGGTAATGGATGTTCCACCAGATGCACAATGCGTTTCGGAATTAATCCGGTTTCTAAATACGCAGAAAGAATATGCACGCTACGAGTAAGAACACGCTTAGAGTGCAAGGCTAGCGTTGGTAGAATAGAATCTAAATATTCCTCACCAATATCAGGGGTGTAATTGACTACACCTCTCTCTTCTAAATAAGGCAACAGATACTCAATCCATTTCTTCTGATGTTGAACGATACAAGCTTCTGAGTATCCAAGATACTGCAAATGTTCTGTGCATTCTCGCATTAGAACATGGACTTCTTTGGTCTTTCTATTTGACATATAATTGTGTTTTAGTGGGTGGATTAGTCCACCCACTATATAAGTTACACAAAATATTATCAAGTATTATTATCAAAAGCATTATTGAATGCCAGTAGTTTATAGTCATACTTAGAAAGTAGCTTTGGATAATATTTTACTATTGATAATCACGTCCTGCATCCGTAGCCGCAATGATGCTGTCGCACCGGTTAAACACCTTGCCGATGACGCTTAGCTGTTTTGCCGCGACTTTGTCGGTAACCATCCCTTTAGCTGTCCTTTTCCGGCGGATGACCAGTTGGAACGGATCAGGCAAAATGGGAAGATTGGCGGCGGACGGCCTTGAATGTCCGTAGTGTCCGGGAAGGGCGAGCGAAACGAGATGCCCCAGAGCCCATGTAACCATATATCCGTTTCCGCTCATGTAGCCGTCGTGTTTTTCGGTTGCCCCGGCTATACGGGCAATATCCATGCCTACAGAAGGCTTTTCTGTCAATATCGCGATCATAAGTTATTGGTTTGTTTTTATAAAAGAGCCGTTTTCCCGCAGTTTTGATACTGACAGGGAAAACGGCGGGTTGGTGAACTGTTAAGCGGCAGGTTGGATGCCTGTGATTTCAAGTAACGGGGAATCCCCCTTGCGGACCAGTTGCAGGGTTGCGTCCATGACCACATCGACCCCCAACAGGATAAGGCTGAGCGGTATCACATTGGTTTTATTGCCGCTCAGCAGCGTATCAAGCTCTCCCGAATGTTCCAGGTCGTCTTTCCGGATACCGATTCCGGAAAGTTCATCCCAGTTCACGTCTTCCGCCTTGAAAGGCGTATTATTATTTGTTTCCATAAATTTTTATTTTATAAATAGAGTTTATATTTAATAGTTTATTAAATCGTTCTTTTACATATCTTTGCGATTGATTAATCACAAATGAAATACGACAAGATTCTAAAAAATCCGAAACAATTATTATCATTAACCGGTTTTAGTTTATCGGAGTTTGAAGCATTTTTGCCAACCTTTAAGTATCATTGGGAAGAATATCATTCTCATTTTACATTAAAAGGTCAGCCTCGCATACGAGTTTCTTATGGGAGAAAGAGCAGTCAA
>NZ_JADCLQ010000010.1:0-79341 GCF_015234155.1 Dysgonomonas sp. GY75 | reverse complement strand
ATAAAAAGCATTCAGGTGGTTATAACACCGGGGCTCCACCTCTTCCCATTCCGAACAGAGAAGTTAAGCCCGGTCGTGCCGATGGTACTGCGCAAGTGGGAGAGTAGGTTACCGCCGTTTTAAGAAGAGAAGTCCTTCACTATAGTAGTGAGGGACTTTTTTTGTTTGGGTATGTGAGGCATAGGCATACCGCATCTAGATACATACTGATAGCGCCATGAGAAATCATTTAGGCTGGTTCATAAGGCAACAAGGGTAGCAGGTGCCTCAGATTTTAGCTGATAGCTATTAAACTATCGCATAAGTGGTAGTCATCAGTTAACAACTTGTGTCTAATATAACCTTCAACATATAACCTAAGACTTGCTGCCCGTTAAAAAGTAACACATGTAACACCTTTCCCAATCTTTAAATCCTTAAATATTGAATCTTAAACCAATTTATCAAAGAGCGAAAGCCGGTAGATTCTACCGGCTTATGTATAGAAAAAGAAGTCTGTGATAATTACATTTATCACAGACTTCTTTTTTGTATTGAGTAAAGTTATTTAACGTGCCAGTTTCTTGTATTTAACTAATGATTCCAAAAAGTAATAATCTGCGTAAACCAATGGAACATCAATTTCCGAATGGTGCGGTATGCTTCCGACACAATGCATAAGCAGAAAATCACCATTCGTCCCTAGTTGTGCCCTGTATGAGGGGGAAGCCAGATTCTTCAACATATTTACGGCGGTATTTGTATAATCCTGATTCTTGGAGAAGCTACCCAGATCGAACAAGGCTGAACATGCTATTGCAGCTGCAGATGCATCTTTTAGGCTTGCTTGAAATTCCACTGCATAAGAGTTTCCTTTTGGTATATAACTTTTTTGGCCAACATTAAAATCCCAGACAGGAACCAAATCTTCAGGGAGATGTTTCAGATAGAAGTTCATAATCTTGGTGGCAGCTTCAAGGTATGTCGGATCCTTTGTCTCCCGATACATCATAGTAAAGCCGTATGCAGCCCATGCTTGACCTCTTGCCCAGGTCGAATTGTCGCTAAAGCCTTGTGCTGTAACTTTATGATGGATTTCTCCGGTAAGCGAATCATAGCAAACAACATGATAGCTGCTGTAATCATCTCTAAAATGATTTTTCAAAGTTGTATTTGCATGTGCCACAGCAATATCATATAGCTTTTTATCTCCTGATAACTTTGAGGCTTCGAGTAATAATTCGAGGTTCATCATATTGTCTATGATAACAGGAAAATGCGATTCCTCTCCGTCCCACGATCTGTGATAGTTCCATGACTTTATGGCTTTGGTTTTTTCACTATAACGGGTTGCCAGCGAATATGCACTTTGTATGATGATGTCCTTATATTCATTTTTAGGAGCTAGCCTAAGGGCGTTTCCATAACTACAATACATCATGAATCCCAGATCATGGTGAGCAGTGAATGTTTTTAAGGATTCCAGGCTGGTAGTCCATCTTTCAGCATTGTTTTTCCAGATAGAATCTCCCGAAAGCTCATACAAATACCATAGCGAACCGGGAAAGAAACCGGGAGTCCAGTCGTACATACCTGTTGTTACCAGTTTACCATCTTTATTCGTGGATCTCGGATAGTTATTGCCGTCCGGTTCACCAACATTCCTTAGCATATCTGATGTCTGACGTATGGCAAAATCAGTATTTTCTTCGATAAACAGTTTCTTTTTACTATCAGTACATGATATACTAATACATAAGACGGATATAAAAAATATATGACAAAATGCCTTCATTATAATACAATTTAGGTATAGTCTGAGGTCACACACCTATTAAAAGCCTTCGTATCCGAAACAGCAATAATTGGTTATGACTGAAAAAATTACATTTAAAATTTTCTTTTACTTATAAAATAAACAGGTGGCAGCGTATTCACTACCACCTGCTGTAATATATGAATGAGAGTTATTTCTTTACAGAAAATGCGTGTATAGTCTTACTCTTGAATGTTTCTCCCGGACGTAGTATGACGCTAGGGTATTCCGGCCTGTTAACACTGTCAGGGAAATGCTGGGTTTCGAAGCAAACGGCGGCACGCATAGGGTAACGATGTCCGTGTTTTCCCTCGAAGTTTCCGGTCATCCAGTTTCCGGTATATATTTGCACACCTGGTTCGGAGGTAGATATATTCATCAGGATACCTGTTTTTGGTGAATAGCATTCTACAGCCAAGGCGCATTCTCCTTCCTTTTTATCCAATATCATAGTATGATCGTATCCTTTCCCAAAATGTAACTGTTCAAAATCAGCTTCTATTCTCTCGCCTATCGCATGAGGAGTTGTAAAGTCGAAAGGTGTACCTTTCACAGCCTCAGGCTTACCATATGGGATAGCTGTATCGTCTGTAGGAAGGTAATTAGAAGCATGCATTACCAGTATATGGTCGTTTATGCTCGGATCGCCTTCTCCCGACAGATTGAAATATGAATGGTTCGTCAGATTAAGGATAGTAGCCTTATCTGTGGTGGCTTCGTAATCTATTGAGAATTCGTTATTATCCGTAAGTGTATAAATCATCTTCACGTTCAGGTTGCCAGGGAATCCCTCTTCACCGTCTTTTGCGAGATATTTTAACTCTAATGTTTGATTGTTTATTTGTTTGGCATCCCAAACTACGGCATTGAATCCTTTCAGTCCGCCATGCAAATTGTTAGGGCCGTTATTTATCGCCAGCTTATATGTCACACCATCTAGTGTAAACTGTCCTTTTGCTATACGGTTTCCCGTACGTCCGCAGACCGCACCGAAATATGGTTCCTCCGAATTCAGGTATTCAGTCAGGCTATTATGTCCCAGTACGACATCCGTTAGTTTTCCGTTTTTGCCGGGAACAGAAAGCGATACTATTTTTCCACCGTAATTGATGACGGTCGCTTCCGATCCTTTGTTATTGGTAAGAACATACATCTGTACATCTTTCCCATCTACTTTACCCGAGAAGTTAGCCGGGATTAGCCCCGATTTGGTTTCATTTGTTTGCATGATATTATTTCGTTAGTTAAATATGTCACTTATAGTTGTTAGGAATTATACCCTATACTAATTGTTAAACGCAAATATACAATAATATTTGAACGAATACATCGCCTCTTTTTTGCATATAAGGGAATGTTTATTAAAAAAATAAAATATAAAAATATCCCGGCCTTTCTAAAAGTTGACAAACGCACGAAATATGCATTTTTAAGCAGAGGGTTTATCTATACATTTTTTAGCCGATAGCCATTAGCTATTGGCTTATAGCTCTTTGATTTGATAAATTAGCAAATTTGTATATTAGCAGATTAGCAAATGAGTAAAAAGTGTTACATGTGTTACCTTTTGGAGAAAGATACAAGTAAACGTATAAGTTGTTCACTGTTCACTGTAAGACCGCTTATACGATAGCCAATGCTATCAGCTAATAGCTAATAGCTAAAAATGTGTTACCTTTGTTACCTTTTAACTATATGCGGTTAACGTATGTGAAAACAATAAGATGAAAACAATAATAAAACTGTCAGATGTGTCAGGTTTTAACTGTATACAGTTAATAAGTGTGAATTGTGCCAATGGTTAAAATTCCCGTTTTTCGGGTTTGCGCTAAACAAGTAGTATAAAAATAAACCTGATTATAAAAACAAATAGGCTGCTTGGGCTGTTTGCTAATAGGTATAAAATTGTATATTTCGGTAAAAAGAAGTCTTATTTATTAAAAAAAACAAAAATAGTTCTAATACATGCTTTTATTTTGTTTCTTTGCAGCGAATTTGGGTGCGTTGTGCCCGCATGTAAGGACTATTTCGGAATGAGGACTATTTATGCAGCATTACTTAATCATAACTAATGTTGTTACATGCAAAATAACAAATAGGTCTGTGACCTTTAATTGTCTCTGTACAGATGTCTGATAAACGGCAACCTAGAACAATATCTTTATTTACCTCAGGAGTAATATCTACTATAAGTATCACTCTTGTGCTTTTTTTGTTGGGGCTGACCATATTGGTCGCTTTCACAGGGAAAGGGTTAGCCGCATATTTTAAAGAAAATATGGGTATGTCCATCGAACTGACCGGGAATATGGATGCTGCTACTATTCAGAAAACAAAGGAAAAAATAGAGGCCAACCCTTATGTTAAATCAACAACTTACATAAGTAAGGAAGAAGTTAAGAAACAACTGGTGGATGATCTGGGTGGAGATCCCGAAGAAGTGCTAGGCTATGATCCTTCCCGGAGTTATTTCGATGTGTTTATCAAATCGGAATATGTAAATACAGACAGTATAAAAAAAGTTGAAGCCAGTTTTAAGGATTTCAAATTGACCAAAGGCTTGTCTTTTAAAGAAGAGGATATCGCGTTGGCTAATCAGAACCTGTCGAAGGTAGGCTCTATTCTTCTCGTGCTGGCTGTTATACTTATTCTTATATCCTTTACATTAATAAGGAATACAATACAATTAAATATATATTCGAAGCGTTTCTTAATTAATACAATGCAACTTGTTGGGGCAACGAATGGTTTTATCAGGCGTCCGTTCATAATGAGTACGGTTGTTTCGGGCATAATAGCTGCTATCCTGGCTAATGTAGCCATAACAGGGGTTATATATTACTTTACGAATGAATATCCCGAACTGATATCGATTGTAACCATGACCGAATTGCTGATTGTATATGGACTTGTATTGATTCTGGGAATATTAATTACCGTTCTTGCTACAATATCTGCAGTGAACAGGTACTTAAGAATGACAACAAATAAACTTTATCACGTCTAAAAATATGGATAAGAAAGATTTTGCATTTGGCAAACAGAATTACATCATTTGTGCAGTATCTGTTGTTCTCATCATTGTAGGATTTATATTGATGACAGGGCCTGCATCGAGTGTTGAAGGTGGTTTTGAACCGGATATTTTCAGTGCAAGGAGAATTGTTGTAGCGCCGATGATTTGTTTTGCCGGCTTTCTGCTCATGATTGTGGGCATTCTATATCCTCGTAAGAAGGAATTGGCTGACGAGAAGAAAGAACGCGACTAATCACAAAACTATAATTTATAATGAGTATTATTGAAGCAATTATTATTGCTATTGTAGAGGGCCTGACCGAATTCTTACCTGTGTCTTCTACCGGACATATGATTATCGCCCAGAGTCTTTTGGGTGTTGAAAGTAACGAATTTGTAAAGGCTTTTACCGTAATTATCCAGTTTGGAGCCATCTTGTCGGTAATTGTATTATATTGGAAACGTTTTTTCCGTTTCAGGGAAGTTCCTGAGTCAGAAAATACAGGTTTTCTGAAATATGTTTTATATAAATATGAGTTCTACTGGAAGCTATTGATGGGATTCATCCCGGCTGCCATATTAGGATTCATTTTTAATGATATGATAGACGAACTGCTGGAAAGTGTATTGGTTGTATCCATTATGCTTGTTTTGGGAGGTATCCTTATGCTGTTTGTGGATAAGTGGTTTAATCGTCCTGAAGAAGGAGAGCAGGAAATTACATATAAGAATGCCTTTATAATAGGCTGTTATCAGTGTATAGCGATGATACCGGGTGTATCCCGTTCTATGGCTACTATTGTAGGAGGTATGAGTCGCGGGCTCAGCCGTAAGAATGCGGCCGAATTCTCATTCTTCCTGGCTGTTCCTACTATGGCTGCCGCGACAGGTTATAAATTGCTGAAGCTGATAATGTCCGATACAGGATTTGAACTGTTAAAAGATAATATGGGCGTATTGGTTATCGGTAATGTGGTTGCATTTATTGTGGCACTACTGGCTATTAAATTCTTTATTGGTTTTGTAACTAAATACGGCTTTAAACTATTTGGCTGGTATCGTATTATTGTTGGTGGCATCCTGTTGGCTCTATTGCTTTCGGGACATGAATTAACTATCATTTAATGGATTTTATTTCAGGAGAGGTCTTATACATAAATAAACCGCTTAATTGGACATCGTTTGATTTGGTACGGAAATTGCGGAACAAGCTTTGTCGTAGATTGGGGGTTAAGAAATTAAAAGTTGGTCATGCCGGAACACTAGATCCGCTTGCTACAGGAGTAATGATTATCTGCACCGGAAAAAAGACCAAACTGATAGAAACATTCCAGTATCAGACCAAAGAATATATTGCAACCATAAGACTAGGGGAGACGACTCCGTCTTTCGACTTAGAAACGGAAGTTGACGGAATTTATCCTGCAGATCATATAACCGAAGAGTTGGTTAATCAGATATTGACACAGTTTATCGGAGAGATTCAGCAAGTACCCCCTACATATTCTGCCTGTAAGGTAGAGGGAAAAAGGGCTTATGAATTTGCACGTGAAGGGCAGGAAGTTGAATTAAAGCCTAAACTGCTGGTAATAGATGAAATTGAACTTCTTGATTATACTATGCCTGAGATAAAGATAAGGGTAGTATGTAGCAAGGGTACATATATAAGGGCATTAGCAAGGGATATTGGTTTGGCTTTAAGCTCAGGGGGACATCTGACAGCTTTGGAACGTACCCGGATAGGAGATATTACTCTCGACCAGTGTGTTGCGGGGGAACGTATAGAAGAAGCGATAGACGCCCTTATGGATTAGGATATGAGGATATATCCTTGTATGTTTGTAGATTGTAATTGAAACTAAATTAATTTATATATAGAATATGAAACTTTCTCAATTCAAGTTTGATTTGCCTGAGGAATTGATAGCCTCTCATCCTGCGAAAAACAGGGATGAATCCCGTTTGTTGGTTGTCAATCGAAAGACCGGAGAAGTTGAGCATAAGGTTTTTAAAGATATTATCGAATATTTCGATGATAAGGATATATTTATCTTTAATGACACGAAGGTTTTTCCTGCACGTTTGTACGGTAATAAAGAAAAGACCGGAGCTACTATCGAAGTGTTTTTACTTAGGGAACTGAATGAAGAATTTCACCTGTGGGATGTATTGGTAGATCCTGCACGTAAAATCCGTATTGGAAATAAACTATACTTTGGCGACGATGACTCTATGGTAGCCGAAGTAATTGATAATACAACCTCGCGCGGGCGTACACTTCGTTTCTTATACGACGGGCCTAGCGAAGAGTTCCGTAAGGCTCTTTATGCGTTAGGGGAAACTCCTATACCTAAATATCTGAACAGAGGTGAAGAAGCCGACGATAAAGACCGTTACCAGACTATCTTTGCCAAGAATGAAGGAGCAGTGGTGGCTCCTGCCGCCGGATTACACTTTAGCCGTGAACTGCTGAAGCGTATGGAGATCAAAGGTATTGATTTTGCATATATCACATTGCATTCAGGTTTGGGTAACTATCGGGATATCGATGTAGAAGACCTGACCAAGCATAAGATGGATTCGGAACAATTACAGATTACCGAAGAAGCCATCATGCATGTAAACAGAGCAAAAGATGCAGGACATCGTGTTTGTGCAGTGGGGACATCTGTAATGCGTGCGATAGAGACTATTGTAAGTACAGATGGGCATTTGAAAACCAATGAAGGATGGACCAATAAGTTCATCTTCCCTCCATATGATTTTGGTATTGCCGATTCAATGGTAACCAACTTCCATTTGCCTCAATCTACACTGTTGATGATGACAGCCGCTTTCGGAGGATATGATCGTATTATGGATATATATGATATGGCAGTGAAAGAGAAATATCGTTTCGGTACATATGGTGATGCAATGCTTATAATCTAAATGTTACTGGATAAAGAGATTCAGCATGATGTATTCTTGGGTCTGGGCTCCAATATGGGAGACAGAGGAGAGAACCTTAATCATGCAATAAACAGAATAGAAGAGCGGATTGGTGAAGTTGTTGCCACTTCCGCTTTTTACGTTACCGAACCGGTAGGCTTCGAATCGGAGAACCGCTTTCTGAATGCAGTATGCGAAGTAAAGACCAGATTGCGCCCGATGGAACTGTTACAACGGACACAGGAAATCGAGAAAGAAATGGGACGTACTGCCAAATCGGAAAATAAAGTTTATGCCGACAGGATAATCGATATAGACCTGTTATTGTTCGACGATAAGGTGTATGCTAATGAAAAGCTTATCCTGCCGCATCCGCACTTACATGAAAGGGCTTTCGTCTTACTACCGTTGGCTGAGATAGCGGGTGATTACGTCCATCCTGTTTTGCATAAGACAATAAATCAGCTCAAGACCGAACTGGGTTAATGCTCTTCCTCTGAATGTACGAAGTATGCGGGAAAAGACTGTACGCTCTCGTTGTGATACCTGTCAGAGGCTGTAACAAAATAATGGAACCCGAATTCACCGACTGTTACCGGAAATGAATAGCTGTTGGTATGTAAGCCTGTAACCAGTATATTACCGGCATTGTTTATGTCTATTTCTTCGGTAGCAGAGGCGTATATATTGTAGGTGTAAGTTTCGTTATTGTCGGGAGCATCCCATTTTATATTCAGATAGCCCTGATCTTTATATACTTGTGTAATAATAGGAGAGTTTGGAGATATATTATCCAGCCATGTCAAAGGTGGTAACTTAGCAGGAGTAGGGTAATAGGTCCGGATAGAATCCTTGATCCCTTTCAGATTGCTTAGAATATTTCCCGTGCGGAAATACGCTTGTCCTTTCACATTATTATCACGTGTATATTTCATCTGGTTTAAGATATCCTCTAACGACCAATTTTGTTCATCCATTTGATAAACGCCTAGTCCTGGTACAACAACCCTTCCGTTGCTGTTTGCCACCCAATCGTCGAGAAATGGATAGAAACGGTGTTCTTTGTAATACATCATAGGGAATACCAAGTCGTGCTTACCGCTTTTCATCCAATGGCCTGCGTCCTGAAAGACGGTTTCATAAGCTGTCCAGCCATCGTTGGGTGCCACATGCTGCAATACCCGGTACCGTCCAAGAGGTGAACTGCTTATCTGCACCCAAGGTTTAATTGCTTTTACATTGTCGTAAATATCCGCAACTAATTGGTTTATATTGTCTCTGCGCCAGTCGTGCAAACTTTTCCCATTACCATATTTCTTGAAGGTGTCATCGTCGGGGAACTTCTGAGTATTACTGGGGTAGCGTATGTAATCGAAATGTATGCCGTCGACGTCATAGTTCTTTACTATTTCGTCAACAATGGATGAAACTAACTTTTTTGATTCGGGCCTTCCGGGATCGAGATACCAGGTTCCGTGGACTTCTTTGTAGTAATCGGGTTTGTCTTTAACTACAGTGCCCCTCCGCCTTTTACCTTTTCCTGTATATTTCATCTTAGCTTTATCCATCGTGTAAGTCACAAGCCAGGCATGACATTCCATACCTCTTTTGTGGCACTCCTCAATGGCAAAGGCCAATGGGTCGAAACCTTCCGCCTGATTAAAGTAGGTACTCAAAGGTTCTATCTTAGATCTGTAGAACACATGTCCCTGTGCACGTGCCTGAAATAACACGACATTGAAATGTTCTTCTTGTAACTGATCAAGAATATCTCTTAATTGCTTTTTCTGCGCATCCACGCTGGTTCCTTGTTTAGGCCAGTCCAGCCCCCAGTTGGTAGTAAGCCATGCGGCCCTTACTTCAGTGGAAGGAACTTGTGCAAAGATGGATAATGGAAACAAAAAGAATATTGATAATAATCTGAATAATTTCATGCTTTATAATCCGCTAAAATTTACATCGCTGAATAAGAGGGATGGTAACCGCCATGGCGAACTTTCACGCGGGTCATTTCCTACTTCTGCAAGATTTTTCCATAGAACAAGTATGTTGCCTGTAATGTTCATCTCGCTTACAGGAGTGGTTACTATACCTCCTTCAATCAGGAAACCCTCTATGCCAAACGAAAAGTCGCCTGTTGTAGGGTTGCTGTTGCCACCGTTGAAGCCTGTTATCCAGATCCCTTTTTGCACAGATTGTAATAATCCGTCAAAACTTTGGCTTCCCGGTGTAGTTTGTATAATGGATGGTGAAGCTATTGTAGGCTCAATATTCATTTTTAGCGAGTTGTATGTGTCTATGAAGTATGTTTGTAATATACCTTTGTCTATGATAATACGCTCTTTGGTGGCGATGCCTTCGCCATCAAACCACCTGGCTCCGAACGAACGTGCAAGATGCGGAGTGTCAATGATTGTCAGCGTGCCGGATGTAATCTGCTGTCCGAGTTTATCTAACAGGAACGAATTCTTTTGTTGCAATGCTGTTCCATACATCGCTCCCATTATTGGAGAAAATAAACGTGATGCGGTGGTGTTGTCGAGCAGCATATCGTATCTGCCCGATTTGATTTTCCGTTGGCCTATTTTTCGCAGCGACCTCTCAAGCGCTGTCTTTCCTATTCCGGTCTTTTTCAGATTATCCCAGTAGATAGAACTGTCGAACCAATAAGATTCGGCCCGGGCATCGCTGTCTGTTTTCAGGGCAACCTCTACTGTCAGATTGAAGGCAGAGTCTATACTTTCTGCTTCAAATCCGTTGCTGGCAATCATATATTCAGCACCCACGCCATCATCATATGATGAAGTGATGGAGATGATACGTTTATCCGATTCATATATCTCTTCAACCGCCTGCCGGGCTATATCCAGTTTTTTATCGGTACTGATGTTTTCGAATGAGTTATCATATAAGTCCAGTCCCTGACTGTCCCCTTTATAATATCTGTCAGGATTGGGTAGTTGGCGGAGTGTATCCGGAGCCAAATATCCTGTTGATACGATTCCTTCTTTAATGAATGTTTCCAGCCCTGCTTTTTCTATGCGGTTGGTAGAAAATGTACCATATTTTCCATCGACAAAAAACTCGATATACAATTTGTTTTCAGAACTTTGGTGCAATTTGTCCAGTTGTGTATTGCGGTATTCAAACGAATTATTGTTTGCCGTGATAATCGAAACACGTGCAGCCTGGCATCCGTTTTGCAAAGCAAATCGCATGGCCCATTGCGCAGTATCTTTATGTTGTTCAGTAATCATATTATAATCTTTTCACATGCAAAAATACACAGAATAAGATAAAGCAATTCATAATTAAGAATGAAAATTAATAATTGGCTTGCCGCTTATCAGTAAACAGCCACAGTTAACAATTAGAACCTCTTTATACTTTTTACTCAATACTGACTATTTTGAAAAGGTAACAAAGGTAACACGGAAAACAATTAATAATTAATAATTAGCTTGCTGAGCAGAGCGAAGACTCTCACCAGTGAATAGTCGTCAGTTAGCAACTTGTATCTCGTGTTTTGTCTACTCGTATCTCATATAACTTTCAACTTATTACTTATCCCAATACTTCAAAGAACTCCAAAGCCATAAGCTTTACCTATAGATAAAATACTCCGGTTATAATAACTCATAACTTGTAAGTTTTTCTACCTTTGTAGCATTCTTATTCTAAAAATGAAAGAATGGAAACATTTCCTTCGAGTCCTTACATTCAGTTTTCCCGTAATCAATGGGCTGCTCTTCGCGACTCGGAACCGATGACGCTCACATACGAAGAGTTATTGACCCTGCAAGGTATCGACTACGAGCTTTCCATTGATGAAGTAGAAGATATTTACCTTCCTCTTTCCCGATTATTGAGCTATTACTTCAATGCGCGTACCAGCCGCCAGTCGGTACTGACAAAGTTCCTCAATCAGAAATCTATGAAAGTACCGTTTATCGTAGGTATTGCAGGCAGTGTGTCGGTGGGTAAGAGCACTACCGCCCGTGTATTACAGGCATTGCTTAGCCGCTGGAAAGAAAACACCCGCGTATCTCTGATAACTACCGACGGATTCCTGTATCCGAATGCGATATTAGAAGAAAAGGGCATTATGCTCAAAAAAGGCTTTCCTCAATCATATGATATAAAGACTTTATTGAAGTTCGTCACCGACCTGAAAGCAGGGAAAAGAAATGTAAAGGTGCCCAAGTATTCACATCTTATTTATGATATTATTCCAAATGAATATCAGGTTATAGACCAGCCGGATATACTTATCCTGGAAGGACTGAATGTTCTGCAGAGCGGAATGGACTATCCGAATGAGAAACCGCGTATATTTGTTTCCGATTTTGTCGATTTTTCAATCTATGTCGATGCCGATGAGCAGAAACTGGAGGAGTGGTATATCTCCCGTTTTATGAAGTTCAGAAAAGGGGCATTTACCAATCCTGATTCGTATTTTCACAGTTTTGCCAAACTTGCCGACAAGAACGCGATCAATACAGCAAAAACCATCTGGAGAGAAATAAACCGTAAGAATCTGCGTAAAAACATACTTCCTACCCGTGAGCGTGCCAGTCTGATATTGCATAAGGGGGAAGGGCATGCTGTGGATTATGTAAGGCTAAGGAAATAAGTCTTATTATAGAGTTAATACATAAAAAAGGAGGCATCTGTGCAGATGCCTCCTTCTCATTTTATCTCTGGTATGAATTAGTCGATAAAATCTACTGTTTCTTCTCCGATCATCTGGCGAAGTGTATTTTTTAACTTCACGTATTGGATAAACAAGTCATGCTCTGCAACCTTGCTAGGCTCGTGCATAGGGCTCTTGAAGTAGAATGACAACCAGTCTTGTATACCGCTCATTCCTGCACGTTTAGCCAGGTCTGTAAACAGAACAAGGTCTAAGCAAAGAGGAGCTGCAAGGATAGAGTCTTTGCAAAGGAAGTCTACTTTCATCTGCATTTTGTAACCTAACCATCCGAACAAGTCGATATTATCCCATCCTTCCTTATCGTCGTTGCGAGGCGGATAATAGTTGATACGAACCTTGTGGTAAACATTACCGTAAAGTTCAGGATAAAGTTCCGGTTGAAGGATGTTGTCGATAACCGAAAGTTTCGATTCTTCCTTTGTTTTGAATGAACCCGGATCGTCAAGAACCTCACCGTCACGGTTACCAAGGATGTTTGTAGAGAACCATCCGTTAAGACCAAGCATACGGGTCTTGAACATCGGAGACAATACAGTCTTCAACATTGTCTGACCTGTCTTGAAGTCCTTTCCACATATCGGAGTCTGGGTTTTTGCAGCCAGTTCCCACATTGCAGGTATGTCTACAGTCAGGTTAGGCGCACCATTGATATATGGTATACCCATAGATACTGCAGCATATGCATACACGTTTGAAGGAGCAATGTCTTTATGGTTTTCTTTCAACCCTTTTTCTAAAGCGGCAAGAGTTTTGTGTACTTCACCCAGCGGAGTAAACACTTCTGTACTACCGCACCAGATAACTACGATGCGATCGCAATTATTTTCTTTCTTGAAGTTTTCGATGTCTTGTTTTACTTGTTCCATCAATTCCCATTTAGTAGGAGCCGATTTTACCCAAGTACCATGCAAGCGTTTCACAAAGTCCTGATCGAATACAGCTCTCATCGGTTTGATAGCAGCCATCTCATCTTTAACCTTGTCTAAATCATCTCTTGTTAAAACATCTGCATGTTTTGCAGCCTCATAAGCATCTTCTTCAAAAATGTCCCATCCACCGAATACGACATCATTAAGATCAGCCAAAGGCACTGCATCTTTGATTTTAGGAAAGCGGTTTTCTTCTCTTTTCCCTAAACGCATTGTAGCCAATTGAGTTATTGACCCTACAGGAACTCCTTGTCCTTTACGTGTTAACAACGTTCCTGCCATGAAAGTTGTAGCAACAGCTCCAACTCCTACTGTAAGAATACCAAGTTTTCCCTTGGCTTCTCCTACTTGTACTTTTCCCATTTTTAATTAAAATTTTAAGTTATACTGCAACCCGCAGCTTACATTAAATTCTGCTGTCTCATCAGACAACATATAATAGAATAGCATCAAGTGTACCCTCACTATCATTTTATTATCCCAACCCGGTATTTTCCATCACAAGACATTCGCCCGGCAACTTCCATTATTGGTAGCAACAATACAGCTGGCACTATAATATCATCAAAAAATAAGTACTACTTTTCAACCTAGCTGAAAAGCTGATTTCAACTCTATGAAATCATCTATAATCAGGTCGGCTGTTGCATCTTCGGCATCCTCTTCCCATCCTGTGCCTTTGAGCCAAATAGTATGACACCCAAGGCTGCGGGCGGGAACGATGTCTTTTGTGTAAGAATCTCCGATAATCACTACCGAAGAAGCCGGAATATCCAGGCTCTGGACTCCTAATCCAAATATAGCAGGATCGGGCTTTCTTATACCAACAACAGCAGATTCAATTATATCATCAAAATAATCCAGTAATTCAAAATCGCTCAAAACAGATTGTACGTTTCCATAGAAATTAGAGACCAATACCATAGGATAACGACTCTTCAATATTCCGAGCAAGGGCTTCTCTTTTTCTATTAAGCTCCTGACAAAGGTATAACATTGTGTCGAAATAGCAAGGCTATAGCTCTTTGTTTTATCATTTTCAGGTAAAAAACCTTTATTAATTAAGTAATCTATCTGTAAATCTATCTTTTTTCTAAGCAATATAAAAAAGTTATCTTCTGCTTCAATAACGGGGTGTGTAGCCAGATAACGCTCGGCATAGACATAGGCTTCACGAAACTGTTCTTTCGAAACCGGCACTCCATTATCCGCATATGCATTCCAAAGCACTTCGGCCCAATGTTTCCCGTTGCTGTCGATAGTGCCTCCGTAGTCGAAGATTATTCCCTTTATTTTACTTATATCCAACATTCTTTTTCAAATCTTAAAAGGTAACAAAGGTAACACTTTTTTCAGTTAACAGTCAACAGTTATCAGTTGACAACTTGTAACTATTTCAAAAAGGTAACAAAGGTAACATGATTAAAGTCTTTTCAGAGTGTTACTTTTTACTGAATCCCTTTGCTTTTACTTATTCGATAGTATAGATAAAGATAGATGGGAAATAAAGCGGATAATCCGATATTTATTTTGTAGTTCGAGTCCGGATTATTCAACGAAAATATAATCCTTGTACGTGATTATTTTATACTCAGCCTCCAATTACTACATAACAGAGAGCTAAAAAGAAAATCATTATAAATAGTGAAATTATAAAAGAACTAATAGCCAATACAAGGTATATAGATTTTTGATTGTTAATCTTTAGCTTTCTGAAATAAAGTATAATTAGAATTATTGAAGTGACAAACAAAATAATAGATGATATAGGTATAGAATATATTAGCCACATAATTTGCTGTTTTTGACAAAGCTAACAATTTTCTCTAAATTCTTACAAAAAGAGTTCGATACTTTGATGCTGTGCTCCACAAATAAATATCCCTGCATTTGAAAAGTTTAGGGATATTTATTTTTATATTCGTAATCTAAATAACTTTATACAATTAATATAAGCTATGAAAAGGAGCTCGATAATATCTCTTTTAGGATTCTGTCTATCAGTTGTATTTACGTTTGTGTTATTTGTCGGATTATTTACAGCTAGATGGGATTATGTAATAGAGCATACCTTTGATACCATCTATGTTTTGTCTTTAGGGTTACTTGTCCCAATATCATTTTTTGTTGGTATCATTTTTTTTATAAAAAGTATTCTTTGTAAGGATAAACTATTGTTTATTCCTATTATTGTAGGTATTATTGCTTTAGTGTTTAACTCTGTATATTATTTATCCATTGTTGATTCAGTTATCGAACTTCTAATGATAAAGTTAAATATTGCATAAAATAAATTTATTATTTTCTTAAAATCCTCACAAAAAGAGTTCCATCCTTTGGTGCTGTACCTCACAAATATTAGAATCCTCAGGCAGAAATATTGGGGAGATTTCTATTTGATGGATATTAAAGAATATTGTTTAGTATCTGAATTATAAGTTATCTGATATGATGTGCCATCCATCACATTGACATAAGAGTAGTTGTTTCCTTTTCTTGATACTGAAATTCTATTACATTTATAATCAATTTACCATCTTCCCATAATGCAGGTCGTACGGCTAATATATTAATAGACTTCTTATTTTTTGTTTTTTCTTTAATATCTGGTAATGATAAAATTTGAATCTTATGTTTATCAATAAAATCAGGAAATCCTATAGTGGTATAATAATCTTCCTCAATAAAGTATATACTTGCTATAATCCATAAATCTGGGCGTTTACTATGTTGTTCTTCAATATATTCAAAATGTAATTTCAAGGCTTGATAATATATGTTTTGTTTATCAAAGTCTTGAGCGAATGAATATGCTGACATTAAAATTAATACACATAAAGAAATAAACCTCATAGCAAAATGTTTTAGTTTTCTATCAAGCTGACAATTTTATCAAAAATCCTCACAAAAAACATTCGATACTCTATAACTATTATATTATCTCCTGATATCAACGTGATATTTTACGAAATACTTCTGTAAAATTACAGGGGTAGCTCTTCAAATATTTGAATTTTGTGTAAATCATTATCCCAATTAGCCCTGTGGGATAAAAATATATGACCTTGTGGGACAATAGGAACATCTGTATCGAGACTGCCTGCGGGAACAACAAGCAAGCTTCCTTGCATCTGAATGTTTGGAAGTGCAGATCCACAATCAAGACAAAAACTTTTAATATGTCCTGATGATTCAAAATCAAAGGTTTTTACGTTATTCTCCCCTGATAACCAGTTTAATTTGGCGGTCGAAGAAAATAAATTAGCAGCGTGAGCTGAGCCTGTATCTTTACGACAATATTCGCAATGGCAAAGGAAGAAACGCTCAAAAGTACCTGTTATTTCAAATGTAACTTTGCCACATAAGCATGTTCCTGTATGTTTTATATTCATATTGATTTGTTTTGAACAAAGCTAATAATTTTCTCAAAATCCTCACAAAAAGGGTTCGGGACTTTGATGTTGTGCTCCACAAAGTTTAAATCCTCGAACAGAAATGTTTGGAGACTTATTATTTTATTAGTTTATTTTTTATCACTTTCATATAAGAATATGCTATGCTATCTTTTCCAAAAGAAATATGCGATTTGTCATTCCATAATGTACCATAATCGAAATCATAAATATCTTTGCCTTCAGGGCTATCAAAATAAATAGTATCATTTTTTATTTTGTATTTACCCTTCAGTTGTTCTCTACCATAACTATATTCGTAAGTATTATTTCCATAAAGAGTTAACCAACCATTATTCCCTGCAACTCCATCCAAGTATGCTATCAATAAATCACCTTTATAAAGAACTCTTTTCGGAATTAAGCCACCTGGCATCAAAAAAGGTATTATTAGTGCTGTTATCATCAATATAGTGACAATATTATGCGTCTTATTTTTCAATTTGGCCTCAATGCACTTGACAATATTATAAAACGTATACACTATTGCACATAGAAAAATGGTGATATATGTTAGTCTTATTATAGATGTCCATTCACCTAATTCATATACCCAATAATCAGAAGTATTTTCATATAAGAACACGAAAGAGATTAATATTATTTGAGAAATATATTTTTTCATAGTAAATACCTTTTATTTAAAGACAGAAAGTGAGTAATACTCTCCCAATCCTCACCAAATGAGCTTCTTTTGTGCTATGCCCCATGAATAATTAGCTCCCTTTAACTGGAATATTAGACGATTTTTTATTTCTGGTTTTAATCAAAACCACAATTCCAATAGCAATACTGATCAGTGTATAAAAAGCGAAGACGAATAACCACAAAAACTTACTGTTCAAGTATCCGTAACTGTCAACTGCCTCATATTTATAGCTAACCATACAATCTAAGATTTCGTAAAGGATTCTAAAGAACCCGATAGTTGAGAGTATAAGATATATCCAAATAGTTATTTTCATTAAATACGATGATTGTCACACATTTGCACAAAGCTAACAATTTTTTCAAAACCTTTATCAAAAGGACCTGATACTTTGACACTTCATTCAACCAAAAGAAAAGCACCTGATTTCTCAGATGCTTTTATATCTTAGTGTCGAAATGTATACCGGATACCTCCAATTATCTTTTCTTCTTCATGGCATAAGTCTGTGCTTTCAAAAATTCGCCAAACTCTTTTATATCTGTGAATTTGGCTTGTTCCTCAACAGAGATCGGTTTACCGAAACGTACATAAATAGTCTGACCTCTCTTGTTCGTCGTTTCATGCAAGAGACGCACAGTCCTTATTTTCCAGCTTATAAATCCTAATGTACGATATACCCACGAATTGCTTCCATCTATATACATAGGAATAACCGGAACCTTTGCTTTCTTTATCAATTTAAGAACAGTCGGTTGCCATTCACGATCTTCGGTCTTAGTCAGATGATTAGTCGATACACCTCCTGCCGGAAACAGCCCCAACGGATGTCCGTCATGCAAATGCTCCAGGCATTGCTTTACACCTCCCAAGCTCGATTTCAGATCTTTCATCTTATTTCCTTTAGCATAAGGATTGACTCCGATAAAATGCTCATCCATTGTATCTATCTGGCTCAGCATCCAGTTTACCATCATCTTGTAGTCGCGGCGTTTACCTGCTACTGTACTGATAGCTATTATTCCATCTATATGACCTATTGGATGGTTCGAAACTGTAATGAACGGCCCTTCTTTGAATTGATCAAGGACTTCATAATTCTCATACTTGCGGATGATCCCCATTTTGTCGAGCATATCATTCACAAATTCAAGACCTGTATACTGTTTGGAGGCATCGTAAATAGCGTTTACCTTATTTAGGCCTCCTACACTAAATACAATATTTGTAAGGACGTTTCCAAAACGCCCTCTGAATATAGGATGCAGGTTTTGTATCATATCCCTGCTTATTAATTTTTCTTTCATACGCCTTTTTCAGTTAGCAGTTATCAGTCAACAGCACCTAAATCCGGCAATCCGGATTAAGATAATGAAAGAAACACGTTTGATTTTGATATATTTTGGAGCAAATGCAAAGCATTAAATATCAGCAAAATAAAAAAGTGTTTCTTAAGAGTTAACAATATTGTAACCATTCACTTTCAACTAACCTGTAACTACTTTATATAATTAAGATATTTGCTGTAAAATGATTTAAACCAGCCCAGTCTCATCAGCACAAATTCGAATAAGGCAATGCCCACTACTGCGCAAAGGATACCTAACAGCACATCTATGATATAATGGTGAGACGTATATACTGCTGTAAACCATATGCCGAATAAAAATATTATAACAACGGACAGAATACCTCGGTTACATTTCTTCTTTACAGCATAGAACAGTACCACTACCAGATATGCCGAATGCAGGGACGGAACTGCCGCAAATACATTGGCATTACGCCCATAGATGGAATTAAACAAGGGGAAACCTATCAGTTCATCAAACCGGACTAAGCCGGCCATATTACCGGGTGTATTCAATATCGGTTCAAACCCGTAATTCATCGCATACCATGGCGGTGCAGCAGGATGAATATAATAACACGTGAAACCGAGCAGATTGACAAAGAGGAAAACCATTGCAAAGCGAAGGAACATATTCCTGTCTTTCTTAAAATATAAGTATAGGCCGAATGCCACCGGAACAGGTACCCAGCCCAAATAAAATATACCGGCTAAAAAATCGGCGATTGCACTCGTATGTAGAGTGAAATACTCGCAAGGAATAAGTACGGCACCATCTACTGTAATACCGAATAACGCTTTTTCCAGATTGTATAATCCTTCTACATCTATCGGATTCACCAGATAATTGGGATATACACGCATCCAGTCGTATGAAATGCCAAATATAAGAAACGGTAATAATCCTACAGCTAATTTTCGGGTCTTGGTATTAACAAAAAACAACAAGAGAAAAAGGGCGATCAATAGAAAATGTTCGGGTCGGAATCCTACAAATATACTTGTCAATATAGAAAACAGAATGGTTATCCCAACAACAATAACACTCTCTCTCAGAGTTGGTAAAGAAATCTGTAACTTCATCTGTTTATTCTCCTGCTTTATCTTTTCGGTCTTGTTCCTGTAACACTCTTTTGCAGTGTCTCAGGCGGTTAATAGCTGTAATATTGGAAAATATGGCAACAAAGGCAATCGGTACTACCATAATTAATATAGGTTCAAACAAAGGGATGCTTTCTTTGTGAGGTACTGCGACACGATAATCAGGGAAGAAATATCCGAACAGCCCGCAGAGTATACATCCTACGGCAATAGTCACCACACGCTCGGGACGTTGCATGAATCCACCTTTACATTCTATACCCAATCCTTCGGCACGCGCACGTACATAACTTACCATCATGGAGCCGATAAGAGCAATAAATGCAAATAACGAACTAAAGAAATATCCTTGCAGAATCAGATAATAACAAATACCGAATAGGACAATCAGTTCACTGTAACGGTCAAGCACCGAATCGAACAGTGCTCCGTAGCGGGAACTCATTTTTCCAATACGGGCAACCTGTCCGTCCATCATATCGAACAGTCCGGCAAATAAAATAACGAATCCTCCCCAACCTACAAATGACAGATCACCCGCATGGCCATAGGTGTGCCCGAAAAAGACTTTTCCCCGCATAGCCCCGCAAATAAAAATGACACAGGCTACGATATTCAGAATCAGTCCCGTGGCTGTAATGAAATTGGGTGTTATACCAATCCTTACCATCCCTCTGACAAGAGGGTCAATAATTTTATAAATTATTTGTTGAGCAATATCTCTAGCTTTCATTCTTCCACTTTTTAAGGTTTATATATAGTTGTGCATACAGCAACACCTCTCTATATGTCATCCGTATGTTTCTTTTCTCTCTCTATAACTTCTTCTTTTTTATTTTCCGCCGTATTCTTTTTTACAAAATATTTTTTGAAATCTCTGTTTTTGTATACAAAAAGGCGCTGCATATTGTAGTTCCATCCAAAACCCACGATAAGCGATACAATTATCTTTGGTATAAGGAACACATTGTTGGCAATAATATCCGGAAGGCTTTCCATAGGCAGCCACTTGGTCACCAGTTCTGTCACCAGCACGGTTCCTTCCCTGTTCAGGAACAGATTGACCAGCCAGACCATCACGTATTTTATAGCGACGTGTTTTATCTTACTGTCCTGAGCCTTGAATGTCCATTTATAATTTATAATACAATTGACTACTCCTCCCGAAATATTACCGAAAAGGGTAGCATTACCATAAAAGACACCAAAAATATTAGTGAGTAATATGGTTACAGTAAAGTCTGTCAAACTAGATATTTGTGAGGAGAACTGCGCCCGCACAAACATGAAAATCCCACCTTTTTCAGAGACGGTTTTCGTGACCTTCTTTACCCAATCAGCCATTTTCCTCCTAATAATATTATAAAGCCATACACTCCTGCAAGCACGTCATCCATCATTACACCCCATCCGCCTTTCAGGCTCTCCATTTTGCGGATACCCAACGGTTTCCATATATCAAATAACCTGAACAAAGCAAATGCAATCAGCGCATGATATATATTTCCTGCGTCGGCAGCCAGAAGGGTTATCCATACACCTACCATTTCATCGACAACAATGCGTGAAGGATCTTTGCCCCAAGAGGGTTCAAGTACATTTGACGACCAAACGCCAAGAACTGTAAATATGATAATTAATGCAATGGTTATCAGTAGTAGGGGGAGGGGAGAAACAAATAAAGAAAGGGCAATCCATATAATAGCAGCTAATGCTGCGCCCGCTGTACCGGGTGCAAACGGGGAGAAACCCGTACCAAAGCCTGATGCGATAATTATATGAAAGAGGTTCTTTTGTTTCATTTTTTCAATAAAGGCACAAAGTTATCAAAAAATGCATTGATATCAAAGTGGTTAAAAATATATAATCTGACTACATTTAATTTTCTGAAAATGTTTGTCAATACGACATTATTTACATTTTATCAATGTTCCGTATTTGTATTCACAGATATCTTTTGCGAAATACGTTCAGCAATATACGGAACGGATTTTTCACGGCAAGGTGCAAAGCTGGGCCAGTCATTAAAATCAATAATTTTGAACGAACCGTCAGCTGCGATGATACAATCCCCGCCGTATATATCTACATTCAGTACTTCTCCGGCTTTACTGCAAGTCTTCTTCAAAGCGTCCAGATCGAATGGGAATTCTTTCGCGCTCCCGTTTACAGCTTCCAAACCGAATTTGGTAAGACTTAGATCGAAAGGATAGAACCAATAGAAAAAGTCAGTGCCGTATACTCCGTAAAACTTAACCAGATCTCCGACAAGATGCTCGTTTATCACAGCATTGGGTATATCGCGCAATGCAAATTCCTGTAAAATAGATTTAGCTTCTTCTATATTACGGGCATAAGTGACATCCTCACGGTGAATCGTATGTGAATCGCCTCTTTTTATCCAGAAAGCACCGGTATTCATTCTCTCCAGTTCTTTGGTAGGATCGTCGGTCACATCTACGATTATACTTTCAGGGTGCGGTATATTATTATCCATCAGCAAACGTGTCATGGTAGTGCGGGTACAGTTTTCGATACCTGTTCCTGGATTTATGATTATCGCACCGTCTGCCTCATATTGTTTCAGCCGTTTGAGTGTGCTTTTGTCGCGGGCCATATTGAAAATATACTTCTCGTTCTCCTCGCTTAGTACAAACTCGGATTCGGTATACTCTCTTACTTCATATCCCATATTACGCAGACATTCAGCCGTAAGGTTGAATATCATACCATCATTACCAATATGGTTGGGAGAAAATTTAGTATTCCTTTTGACTCCTGCTATTCTAATTTTTGACATCTTTATTTTTTACAAATTGCTCTGCCTTCTTTATATCTTCTGCATGGTCTACGTCAACAATCTTTACAAAAGGAAATGCTTTCAGATTCAGGTTATCAGTTACCAGTTGCCGTTGAAAATTACGCATCCGTGACTGCCCTGCTTCGAGACAGGATTCTAATGTATCTATTGCTTTGGGGGTGAGTCCATATATTCCACCCGATATATACTTACAATTATCTGAATTATCAAGAAAACCCTTTATATTCATTTTACTGTCAACTTCCACATACAATGGCTTTTCATCGTCTATATAGTCTGTTACAGCCATCATGCCGTCATTATCTTCATCTGAGGCAAAAGCCTGTATGAAATTGCCGAATTCCTCTTCTTTGAATATGGTATCGACTGTAGTCAGGCAGAATTTTCCATCCCGTAGAAAATTTCGCAGTTCAAAAAAACTATGCATCGAACTGGGGGTAGATTTCACCACGACATTAAACGGTACATTAAGCTTCAGATTGGATATATAATCCTGAACCTGTATCATCTCCTCATTGATAATAATACTTATCGAAGAAGCATCATTCTTGAGGAAAATATCGATCAAACGACGAATCATTTCTTTTCCATCCAGCTTTACCAAAGGCTTCGGCAAAGTAACACCTTCTTGAGCCAGTCTGGAGCCTTCCCCCGCTGCTATTATAGCATAATTCATAAATATTAATATTTTTTGACTAAAGTCAATCAAAAAGGTTTAATCTGAACAGAAAAATTATTCTTCTGTAGTCAGGTCAAGCACTTCATTATCACCACCTCTTTCTACATAGAGTTTCTTCAATGGGTTGGCATGTGCTTTATCAAATTCGATCCTATTACCGAAAGTATCTATGGCCATATAGACGGCCTGGCGGAAAGACTCTTCCGAAGCTTCATTCTTTCCGGCAATACCATAGGCTGTCCCGTGAGCCGGAGATGTACGGATAATAGGTAATCCGGCTGTAAAGTTAACACCGTCTTCCATAGCCAGAGTCTTGAAAGGAGCTAAACCCTGATCGTGATACATTGCCAGTATACCGTCGAACTTTGCGAATTCACCTGCTCCGAAAAAACCATCGGCAGGATAAGGTCCAAAGCACAGTACTTTTTTATCTTGTAATTCCTTTATGGCAGGAGTGATGATATCATTCTCTTCTGTTCCCAGTAAGCCGTTTTCTCCTGCGTGCGGATTAAGAGATAGTACTGCAATACGTGGCCTCCCAATTCTGAAATCTCGTTTCAGACTGGTTTCGAAGCGTATAGCAGCATCCATTATTTTTTCTTTTGTCAATGATTTCGGTACATCGGCTAATGGAATATGCCCTGTTACAAGAGCAATACGAAGCGAGTCCTTGATCAGGATCATCAGGCTTTTGTCTCCGTCTTTACCGAAGCGCTCTTCAAGATATTCGGTATGCCCGGGAAAATGGAAATCTTCGCGCTGAATATTATGTTTGTTGATAGGGGCTGTCACCAGAACGTCAATCAACCCGTTTTTGAGGTCTGCAACTGCTTTTTCAAGCGATTTATATGCTGCTTCTCCTGCTATTGCAGTCGATTGTCCGATTTCAATTTTAGTATCTTCATTAATACAGTTGATGATATTCACTTTGTTTACCACCGCATCCTTCACATTATTGACCTGATTGAAAGAAACCGGTTGCAGTTCCATCGCTTTCCGATGATAGGACGCCACTTTTGCCGAGCCGTAAATGACAGGAATACACATCTCTGCCATACGAATATCTGCAAATGTTTTCAGAATAACTTCATATCCTATCCCGTTTATATCACCTTGTGTTATACCTACTTTTATCATAGTTTGATTTAGTTTTTAGATTCTATTACCTGCAGCCATTGTCCGGCAAGGGTTTCGACAAAATCGACAAAGGTCGGGGCTTTATCGTATTGATAAATTGTACATAACGGATGACCTTTGTGCGGTGTGATTTCGAATGGTGAATAGTCGTCATGTAAATAAACGAAAACTTCTTTTGTTTTATGACTATAGAAGGTCGTATTTCCATTCGCTTCGAGGGCAAAAGTCAGAAAGTCGGACGTATCCATCGGTTCTATACCCTGCAATTTACATTCATCCGCATAATTTTGCTCCCATCCTCCGATACCGACTGTGGAATCTACTAACGAGAACGTAAACTGATTGGCATCTATGAAACTTTCCGCCTCCATAGTATTGTCTTCGAGCCAATATTCTACAATCCCTCCCATATTTTGGGATAGCAGAATGTGCTCGGGTATAATATTGCGACCCTGCGGCACACAATGTTCCAGTTTACAAAGCCACCCGATGGTACTTCCGCCGTTGAGCGTCCATATATACTGCCGGAACCGCTGATTGCCGTTCAGCGTAAATTCTACTTTATATGCTTTATCCAATAACCGGGTCATTTTTGGGAAAAGAACGGCAAAGTCTTTCGGCAAAGTCATCTTCCCATCATGGATCCCGTTAAATACAACCTGATTATTCTTCATTCTTTTTCCCTTTCATTGTCGACAACATACCGCAAGCCGCGAATATATCTTCGCCGCGCGACGCGCGTATGGTCGAAGTGACACCTTTGCTTGTCAGATAATTCCTGAATGCCTCCATCTTTTCCTTTGTCGATGTTTTCAGATTAACATTCGGTATCGCATGGAAACGTATAAGATTTACCCTGCATTCGATTCCCCTGAGCATCTGCGCCAGTTCTTTGGCATGAACGAGTGAATCGTTGAAATTATCAAACATTATATATTCAAAAGACAAGCGCCGTTGCTTTGTCCAGTCATATTCTTTTAATAAGTCCATCACCCCGGCTATAGGGAAAGCCTTCTCGGCAGGCATAATAGATAACCGCTGTTCTTTCTCCGGGCTATGGATGCTGATTGCCAGATGGGCATTGCTTTCATCCAGAAAACGTTTCAACTTGGGCGTAACACCGGTTGTAGATACTGTTATTCTTTTCGGACTCCAGGCCATGCCATAATCGGCTGTCATAATTTCGAGTGTCTTTTTCAATTGCTCATAGTTGTCCAGAGGCTCACCCATTCCCATAAAGACAACATTTGTCAGATCTTCGGCTTCACGAACCGAATAGAGTTGATTCAATATTTCATTGGCAGTAAGATTGCCGTTGAAGCCCTGTTTCCCTGTCATGCAAAACAGGCAGTTCATCTTGCAACCGACTTGTGAAGACACACAAAGCGTAGCCCTGTCGTCCTCGGGGATCATCACGGCTTCGATAAGTTTATCGTTCTCCGTTTTGAATAAATACTTAACAGTACCATCTACAGATTGCTGGAATTCGAGCGGGATATATCTTCCCACATCGTATTTTTCCGACAACAAAGCCCTGTTTGCGACCGAGATATTTGTCATCTGGTCTATCGATGTTACCCTTTTCTTGTATACCCAATCGGCGATCTGCTTTGCTGCAAATCTGGGTAGACCGCACTCACCTGCCACTCCATAGAATTCATCCATGGTCATACCCAGTAAGTGTTTTTTTTCTATCATATTTTTAGTTGATAGCCGTCAGCTAATAGCCGCTATAAACTAACGGCTATTTACTAATGGCTTTATTGTATTATAATCTTTTCTTAATAGCTTCGCTATCCTTTTCAAAACCCGGTTTATCCAACAAAGCGAACATATTTTTCTTATATGCTTCCACTCCCGGTTGGTCGAATGGATTCACACCTAAGATATACCCGCTGATACCACATGCTTTCTCGAAGAAGTACAACAACTGTCCGATACAGTATGCATCCAGTTTAGGTACCTCCACTTTGATGTTCGGCACACCTCCGTCAACGTGAGCCAACTGTGTGCCCAGTTCAGCCATCTTATTCACAAAATCCACACGTTTTCCTGCAAGGAAGTTTAATCCGTCAAGATTTTCTTCATCGGTAGGCACTGTCAATGTTTCATTCGGTTGAGCTACTGATATAACAGTTTCGAAGATAGAACGTTCACCTTCCTGTATCCATTGTCCCATAGAGTGAAGGTCGGCGGTAAAGTCAACCGCAGCATTGAAGATACCTTTATTTTCCTTGCCTTCGCTTTCACCGTAAAGTTGTTTCCACCATTCTGCGATGTAGTGCAACTTAGGGTTGAAGTTGGCCAGGATTTCGATTTTCTTACCTTTTTTGTATAATTCATTACGCGTTACGGCATATATTTCAGCAATGTTTTTTTCGAAAGGTACAGCAGGTGCGGTTTCTTTTTCCATATATGCAGCACCGGCAACCAGCTGACGGATATCAATTCCGGCTAGTGCGATAGGAAGCAAGCCTACCGGAGTCAACACAGAATAGCGTCCTCCTACATTATCAGGAATCACATATTTTTTTAATCCTTCTTTTGTAGCCAGTGTAAACAATGCTCCACGCGCAGCATCTGTAATAGCTACGATACGGTGTTTCGCTTCACCCTTACCTACTGTTTTTTCCAGTTCGGCTTTAAGGATGCGGAAAGCCAAAGCAGGTTCTGTTGTTGTTCCCGATTTGGATATATTGATGATACCGAAAGATTTACCTTTCAGGTATGCCAGTAATTCCACAAGATAGTCTTCGCCGATATTGTTTCCTGCATAAAGGATTGCAGGTGTCTTACGGTCGCGTTGCAACCAGTCGAAGGCATTCGACAGGGAATCAATGACAGCCCTTGAACCCAGATAGCTACCACCGATACCGACAAGTACAATCACTTCGCATTTTGCCTGTAACGCTTTCGCTGTATCTTCTATATCTTTTAATTCAGCATCTGTAATCGAGGAAGGTAAATTCAACCAACCCAGAAAGTCGTTTCCTTTACCCGAACCATCGTGCAATGCTTCATTGCATTTCTTTGCCAAAGCAGCCTGATTGTTGATATCAGCCTGATTAATAAAACCTAAAGTCTTGCTAATGTCTAATTTGATAACCTTATCCATAACCTTTATTTATTTTAATATTTGTTCTCTCAATACTTTAACTCCCTCGCGCGCTGATGCATTTTCGTATAATACGCGATACACCAGATCAGCTATAGGAATATTCACATTATATTTTTCGTTCATTTCCCTGATACATTTTGTACCATAATATCCTTCGGCAATCATCTCCATCTCTATCTGAGCGGCTTTTACGGAATAACCCTTTCCTATCATGGAACCGAATGTACGGTTACGGCTGAAACTGGAATAACAAGTAACTAATAAATCTCCCAGATATGCCGAATCCTGAATCCGTCTTTCTATCGGAGATACAATATCTACAAAACGTTCCATCTCGGATATTGCATTCGATACCAGTACCGCCTGAAAGTTATCTCCATATTTCAGTCCGTGGCAGATACCCGAAGCAATGGCATATACATTTTTCAACACAGCCGCCAGCTCGATACCTGACACGTCATTCGATACGGATGCCCGCACAAACCTGTTATTGAATATTCCGGCAATAGCGTGTGCCTTTTCAATATCAGGACAAGCAATCGTAGGATATGTGAGACGTTCCAAGGCTATTTCCTCGGCATGGCAAGGCCCACCGACAATAGCCATATTCTCGACAGGGATATCGTAGAATTGCGTCAGATAATCGGTTACCAACAGGTTTTCGGGAGGGATAATCCCCTTGATAGCCGAAATAATAAACTTGTCGCTTATTTTTGTGTTCAGTTTATCCAGATGGCTTTTAAGAAAAGGAGAAGGAACAGCCAGGATCAGCGTATCGGAATCCTCAACAACCTGAGTAATATCGGAATAGAATGAAATTCTGTCCAGATTAAATTCAACCGTTGATAAATAAGAAGGGTTATGCCCAGTCTTTTTGAAGTCCTGTATCTGTTCCGGACGGCGCATGTACCAATTGATATGCTTTTCATGATTCAGCATAATCTTGGCTAATGCGGTCGCCCATGTTCCACCACCTAAAATTGCAATTTTACCGGGAAAACTCATATTTTTTTCAATTAGCAAATTAGCAGATTAGCAGATTAGC
Organism: Dysgonomonas sp. GY75; assembly: GCF_015234155.1. Lineage (NCBI taxonomy): Bacteria > Pseudomonadati > Bacteroidota > Bacteroidia > Bacteroidales > Dysgonomonadaceae > Dysgonomonas > Dysgonomonas sp. GY75. Next base: position 50,603 of record NZ_JADCLQ010000010.1, on the reverse strand, counting down.
AAATGAAAATACAATTTTCGAATTTGCTAATTTACTTAATTCGCTAATTTATTTTTTCACCCAACTCTCAATCACTTCAACCGAAGGCAATGCCAGTTCCAGCTTATGCTTTTTGTTGATATCACCTAAATCCTGTCTTATCTTCTGTGGATTGACATCTTTCAAGTCTTCCACTGTAAGGTATCCGGCTTTTTGGAGAACAGGAACCAATTCTTCCGAAATACCCAGTTCTGTATATTTTGCGACAGGATCTTTCTTCGCCACTTTTTCAGGGCGCATCTGAGGGAAGAACATCACTTCCTGAATACTTTCCTGTCCGGTCATAAACATTACCAGACGGTCCATGCCGATACCGATACCGCTTGTCGGCGGCATGCCGTATTCCAGTGCACGCAAGAAATCCTGATCGATAAACATCGCTTCGTCATCTCCTTTTTCCGATAATTTTAGCTGGTCTTCGAAACGGGCGCGCTGATCTATCGGGTCATTCAACTCCGAATAGGCATTCGCAAGTTCCTTACCGTTTACCATCAATTCGAAACGCTCGGTAAGTTCGGGGTTGTTACGGTGTTTCTTTGTCAACGGCGACATCTCCACCGGATAGTCGATGATAAATGTGGGTTGTATATAATTTCCTTCACACTTGTCTCCAAAGATGGCATCTATCAGCTTTCCTTTGCCCATCGTCTCGTCCTGTTCCACGCCAAGCTGTTTACAAACATCGCGAAGCTGAACCTCATTCATTCCGCTAATATCCACACCTGTAAAATGCTTAATGGAATCTATCATGGTCACACGTGGGTAAGGCGCTTTGTAATCAATCTCATTTTTACCCATCTTCACTTTGGTAGTTCCATGCACATCCATACAGATTTTCTCCAGCATACGCTCGGTGAAATCCATCATCCAGTTGTAATCCTTATATGCGGCATAGAATTCCATTACTGTAAATTCCGGGTTGTGTGTCCTGTCCATACCTTCGTTGCGGAAGTTACGGGAAAACTCATACACTCCGTCGAATCCTCCGACTATCAGGCGTTTCAGGTAAAGTTCATTTGCGATACGCAGATACAATGGGATATCCAGTGCATTGTGATGAGTAATAAACGGGCGTGCCGTAGCCCCTCCCGGTATGCTTTGCAGTACGGGAGTATCCACCTCTATATATCCGTGTCCGTTCAGGAATTCACGCATCGAATTGAAGACTTTTGTACGCTTGATAAAGGTATCTTTTACGCCTTCGTTGACGATCAGATCGACATAACGCTGGCGATAACGCTGTTCCGGATCGGTAAATCCGTCGTAGGTAACCCCGTCTTTCACCTTCACTACAGGAAGCGGACGAAGCGATTTTCCTAACACCGTCAATTCTTCGGCATGAACAGAGATTTCACCCATTTGTGTACGAAACACAAATCCTTTAACGCCGATAAAGTCTCCTATGTCCAGTAACTTCTTGAAAACTGTATTATAAAGTTCTTTATCTTCGCTCGGACATAAATCGTCACGTGATATATATACTTGTATACGTCCTTCCGCATCCTGCAACTCCACAAATGAAGCTTTACCCATGATACGGCGACCCATGATACGGCCGGCAATGGTTACCTGACGACGTCCTGCTTCGTCTTTGAAGCTTTCTTTTATCTCTTTTGAATATGCATTTACATCATACAGCGCTGCCGGATACGGTTCTATCCCTAACGCTCTCAACTCTTCTAAACTTTGTCTACGAAAGATTTCCTGTTCGCTTAATTCTAGTATATTCATTATCAATCTATCTTCAGATTTTTTTATTTCAAAAATAAAAATTGGTTCGTATGCGAATAACCACGCAAAGTTAAAAAATATAATCACAAATACACGTTTTGTATTCGGTTTAATAGACACCACACGTGAAAGCAGTTCTTTTTTTAACAAAAAAACGAAAATTGATATAGGTAAAATCGGAGACCTTTACATGTGAAATAAGTAATATAAATTGTACCTTTGCACCCTCAAAGATGGGAGGGCTACACTCCTTAACCGTATTAGAACAGATTAAAAATGTTGAAAACCGCAAACATAGATGAATTAGAGAATAAAAAGATAAGTAAACTACTCTGGCAATATGCGCTCCCGGCTATCGTGGGAACAATGGTCAACGCGCTATACAATATTATCGACCGTATTTATATCGGACATGGCCCTAATCTGGGAGACCATGCTATCGGAGGACTGGGAATCGTACTGCCTATTATGAACCTGACTGCAGCTGTGGGTATGCTGGTAGGGGCTGGTTCGGCAAGCCGCATATCTATCTGCCTGGGTAGGGGTGATAAGGAAACCGCCGAGAAAATAATAGGCAACTCTTTTCTGATGACCCTTATACTGACCGGAACATTAGTCACCGTATTATTTATGTTCCTCGATCCTATACTGATGCAAATAGGTGCAACTGAAGAAACGTTCCCTTATGCAAAAGAATTCCTCTTATATTATTTGCCGGGAAATATCTTCCTCACCATGTGCTTCAATTTCAACAGTATGATGCGCGCATCAGGTTATCCGACCAAGGCAATGTATACTATGCTGATCGGTGTGATAGCGAATATCATTATTGCTCCCATATTCATATTTGTACTGGAATGGGGGATTAAGGGAGCTGCTATTGCAACTATTATATCCATGTTCATCGGGTTATGCTTCGTTATGCATCACTTTATGAACCAAAACAGTATGCTCCGTTTACGCAGGAAAAACATAGGGCTGAATCCGAAGATAGTATGGGCGATCGCCAGCATCGGTTTGTCCCCTTTCTTTATTCAGGTAGCTGCGTCGGTCGTGGTATTCATGCTCAACAACAAGCTGAAAGTGTATGGCGGCAATGTGGCCATAGAAGCATATGCTATTGCCAATACCCTGGTAATGATCATTATCATGGTACTGGTAGGACTTACACAAGGTATGCAGCCGATAGTGGGGTATAACTATGGAGCCAGAAGGATAAGTAGGGTGAAAGAAACACTCAATTATACGATTAAAGTAGGGGTATGTATAGGTATTGTAGGATGCGCAATCGGACTGCTGTTACCTAATGTTATAGTACAGCCGTTCAACCCTTCTGCCCCGCTGGCTGCCGAAGCATCGAAAGCTCTGCGCATCATAACCGTGATGCTGCCATTGGTGGGCTTTCAGATTGTGGTTACCAATTTCTTTCAGTGTATAGGGATGGCGGCGAAATCAATCTTTCTTAGTCTGACTCGCCAGTTTCTGTTGCTTATCCCTGCTCTGATCATATTACCGCACTTTTTCCAACTGAATGGTGTCTGGTTCTCATTGCCGGTGGCAGATAGTTTGTCAACATTGTTGACCGCGGCGATGTTTATATGGCAGATAAACAAATTCAAGAAAATGGAGACTTCAGAATTATTATGATAGATAATATAAACAGACAGAATATACTGCAACATTTCTCCGTCACGGAAAGTGACTTACTGAAAGTGATCTCCGAAGCCCTGAGCAAAGGAGGGGATTACGCCGATATATATTTTGAGCATACATTCAGCAATAATATCTCGCTTCGGGACGGGGAAGTAAACCGCGCCGCTTCGAATATTGATTACGGTGCGGGAGTAAGGGTGGTGTCGGGAGATCAGACCGGATATGCCTATGTGGAGAATACGGATATTAAGGATTTACTGAAAGCGGCCCGCACAGCGGCAAGTATCGCGTCAATGCTTGTAAGGACAAATAATGCGGTTGAAATAAGAGAAAGCCATTTTCATAACTATTATAAAATAGAAAAGCCCTGGCTAGACGTATCGGTAGCCGACAAAAAACTATTTGTCCAGAAATTGAATGACAGGATATTCGAGCTCGATCCCCGTGTTATCAAAGCATCTGTAAGTCTGAATGATGCTACATCATATATCCTTTTTTTCAACTCGGAAGGTATACTGACCTGGGATTACCGTCCGATGTCGATCATGTCAGGCTCTTGTACGATGGAGCAGGACGGCAAAATAGAAAATGGCTATTGCTCACGCGCCTACCGGAAAGGATTCGAGTTCCTGAACGAGGAATTAATTGAAACGATTGCCCGCGAAGCCGTAGCACAGACCTCCCTCATGTTCGAAGCCATAAAGCCTAAAGGTGGCGAGATGCCTGTGGTTATGGGAGCCGGAAGTTCGGGTATTCTGTTGCACGAAGCTATCGGACATACCTTCGAGGCTGACTTTAACAGGAAAAATGTATCTATATTTTCCGACCGGTTTGGCAAACGGATCTGTATGCCCGGTATCAACATTGTGGATGACGGCACAATAGAACATGCCCGTGGCGCAATCAATTTCGACGATGAAGGCGTGGAGAGCCAAAAGATATACATTGTAAAGGACGGCATTCTCGAAAGTTACCTGCACGATCGCATCAGCGCAAAGCATTACGGTGTGGAACCGACGGGAAACGGGCGGCGTCAATCGTTCCGGTACGCGCCATTACCACGTATGCGGGTTACCTATATGGAAGAAGGGAATACGCCGGAAGCCGATATTATAGCATCCGTAAAAGAAGGTGTGTATGTGGATAATTTCACAAACGGGCAGGTACAGATCGGCGCCGGGGACTTCACATTCTTTGTAAAGACAGGCTACCTGATAGAGAACGGAAAACTGACCCGGCCGATAAAAGATATAAACATCATAGGTAACGGCCCGAAAGCGTTGGCCGACATCACCATGACAGGCAACAACCTGAAAATAGACGAAGGTGCATGGACCTGCGGCAAAGACGGGCAGGGTGTTCCGGTCGGACAGGGTTTACCATCGGTATTGGTGAGTAAACTGACTGTGGGAGGGGAATGATTGTTGTTTCAAGATTTCAGGTTTCAAGATTTCAAAATTAAGGAGAATAATCTTGAAACCTGAAATCTTGAAATCCCTATAATATCCCCTTATCCGTATCGGTATTATCCAGGCTCTTCTTCCCTGCCTCATGCTTACGCCCGAAAGACATGTTCCATGAAAAGCGCAGGTAAAGCATATGCCCGTTCTCTTTTATGTACGACCACGATGTTGCCGGTTTTACGGATGAGATATTTCTACTGCCGGCACTCCAGTAATCCTTGAACGGATATGACATCCCCAGCGATAATTTAGCCTCTTTGTGCTTATATCCGGCTTCTATATAGTTCCAGTCCTCCCCGTAGTAAATAGATTCTCCCCATAATTCCTTATAGCGGGAATTCAATCCTATAACAAAGCTGAGATTTTTATACAATACATTTGAGCGGAATCCTCCATAAATAGCATTATAAGTATGGTTTATCCCGGTGTTTGCATTGAAGATATCCCGTTGCAGGCCAAACCAGCCGGTCAGAGTCCAGATGTCCTTTATTATTTTAGCGGTAATATCTCCCGACCAGTAGAAGTAATGCTGCCCTTTATGATTGTCTGAATACGACACGATTTTATCTCCCTCTATGCTGTATGTATTGACAATAACTTTATCGAAATACATATATCCTAGTGTAGTGCTGATGTCAAAAATCCCTTTGTTTACATTGAATATCAGCTTGTTGTTATATGTATTGGTAAGTTTCAGATCAGGATTGCCCCTGCTGAGCTGATAAGCGTCTACCTGTTGTTCCACACTGCTGAGCTGGCCTAACGACGGTGTTCTGTTGCTCACTACAAATGAATACTTTACCGACAGATTATCATTGAACGGATAATTTAACTGCACGGAAGGGCGGATTGTATAAAATGCCGCATCATTCTCTCCCTCCTTAAACCAGATGCGCGAGCCGCCGAGCCCTAAAGTATAACCCAATTTTTTTGCTATCTTGCCTTGTATCTGTGCAAAAGCATACGAATCGGAGTTTTTCATTTCCGTTTTTGTATCCGTATTCCCTCTGTATGTATTATCTGCAAAACCCTGCGTATGTTTCGCCCCGGCGCTAAAGGTCAGGTTTTCGAACTGTTTTTCATAAACAGCTTCACCGATAACTGAATATTTATTACCATCCACCTTGTTATAGATCTCTGTCTGCGGCACGGATTCCTCCGATTCCAGATAATTGCTTTCACTGTCCGAATTGATATATGTACCTACTATATTAACAGCCAGCGATTGCTTATTTTTCAATTCCTGCTTATAATATATATCCAGAGCCGGAGTGTACTCGAAGCCATTCCGCCTCGCGCTGGAATAAGCCGGGGTAACCTTGTCGGAGTAGAAGTTATTGAAGTCTGTTGTATTATCGTAATTATAAAGCTGATTCTTAAGAGCCACATTAAACACATATTTATCTACGGATGTCAGGTTATATGTCAGGTTGAAGCGATGATACTGGTATTCCATAGGGGCTTCGATTCCCCTTTGTTCCCGGGAGACCGGATTTGCCGGGAAATTCAGTAATTCGCTTTGTTCTGTCCATCGTTTATCGTAAGACCTGTAATTTATATAATAATTAAGCCCGAATTCCGACGCTTTATTATTCATCTTGAACGTAATATTATCGTCTCCGAATCCTACATAAGGAGAATTGCGCCCGTCTACGGATACATATCCGCCATAATTCTTCTGCCTGTCCACGATCAGGTTTACGACCGCGCCTACATTTTCGTTGCCGAAACGCACGCTGGGGTCTTCAAAATATTCCACTCGCAGGATATCTTTCGAGCGGAGAGCGGCAACTTCCTGTACGGTAGCACGTACACCATTGATCCGAAGTTGTACTTCTTCATTGCCTACTTTTATTGTCTGGTTTACAGGGTCGATATTCAAGCGGGCAAGCGACATATTGCTTAGCAGGTCGAAGGCATTGACAGAACTTTTTATCTGCATCGAATCGGGAAGGATTATCTGCCTGTCTACTTTATTTATTATTCTGTTAGCCGTCACTGTTACCTCTCCCAGTGCTTTCGATTCTTCAATCATCTCTATATCGCCTAAGTCGAGGTGAGACGACAAGTTACTTATCTTTATAAATGCAGTCCTGTATCCCAGAAAGGAGGCTTTCAGTAGATAATCCTGTTTCTGGAATTGTCCTGCCATAGCAAATAAACCCAATGTATCCGTCTGGCAGCCGGTAATATATGTGGAGTCGGTCTTTAGTAATACCATCGTTACGAACTCGACCGGCTTCTTTGTATTTACGTCTATTATACGTCCTTTCACATCAATCGCTTGCAAAGAAATACTAAAGAGGGAAATAAATAATAAAATGATCGCGCTTCTCATCATTAAGCTTAATTTATGTAACATCAATTTTATTATTATGACGGAAGAAAAAACGGGGTGTTACAATTAATCTTGGAGAGCAGGACTGATTTGTATATAAACTTTCGAATAATTTATCTATGTAATAATAGCTAATAGCCTTTAGCTGTTAGCTTATAGTTCTTTGAAATTTTGATTGGCAGATTTACAAATTAGCATATTAGCAAATGAATGAAATAGTGTAACCTTTGTTACCTTTTATTTTTAACCACAGAGTAAACGGAGTAGCACGGAGTCTTTTTATTTACGGGATGATTCGCTTCCCCTACTTATGAGTTGATGACTGTTAACTGATATATCTGTTACCTTTGTTATAGTTACAAGTTACTTCGCCCTTTGGGCAGTTACGAGGGAAAGAATTAGCTCCGCTGACCGGTGGTTCTTAATTTTTCATTCTTAATTCTTAATTGCTTTCGGTGTTACAAGTGTTACCTTTTTGCGCCTTTGCATCTTTGCGAGCGTTATATCTCAACCCTGATTAAGATGAAGTTACGGAGTTTTTAGAAGAAAAAGTGATAATAAAAAATTGTGTGAAAAGTCGTCAGGTTTGTCAGGTTTTGTACATAAGATATTGGCTAACAGCTATCAACTGAAAGCCAAAAATGTGTTACCTTTTATTTTTAAACACGGAGAACCAACGGTCGGCAGAGCCAAAAAGGAGTAGCACGGAGTTCTTATAAAAGAGACGCTTCGTTCAGCTTAGCATAACAAACCAATTATTAATTATTCATTCTTAATTATTAGTTGCTCTTTGTGTAACCTTTGTTACCTTTTGAAGAAAGATACAAGTTACTCCGTCCTGCGGGCAATTATGAGTAGATTAGAGTTCAAGTTGTTAACTGCTAACTGCTAACTGTTGACTGTTAACTGATATGTGTTACTTTTTACAAAAGGAAATAGATCGCAATCATATGACAGACGCTTCCACCCAGTACGAAGAAGTGGAAAACAGTATGCATATATTTCTTCTTTGTCCACGAGTAGAAGAGAGCTCCCACTATATATGAAACTCCTCCTGCTATAAGCAGGTAAAGAGCTCGGATGCGTCCGTCGGCAGATAATGCATCGGCCAGGGGTTTGAAAGCGACAAGTATGGCGCAACCCATCAGTACAAAGCAAATTGTTTCCAGATTACTATGGTCTTTTAGTTTGGCAAAACTAAGTATCAGGCCTGCTATGGCAGCCAGCCAAATGAAGATGAAAAGTGACCAGCCCCATGCACCTTCGTTACGCAGTACCAGCAGTGTAAATGGAACATATGTACCTGCTATATGCAGGTAGATGGCAGCATGATCGCATTTACGGAGCATACTTTTCCGCCGGTCGTGCTTGCAGCCATGATACCATGTAGATGTGATATACGACGCCATCATACCGAAAAGGTAGATGATAACACAACCAATAGCCCACTCGCTACCGTTCTCAATAGCAGTGGCGAGGAGTATATATCCACCGCTGATGCCCAGCAGAATACCTACGGCATGTGACAGGCTGTTTGCCAATTCTTCCTCTTTTGTATAAAATTTGCTTTTTCCCACTTTGTCTTGGATTAAGGTCGCAGACCTATTTCGCGTTTTCGTATTTAAAAACAGCAATAGTCAGTTATGATTAAATAATGTTGCATTAAATACCTTCTTTTACTTATGAGGAACAAAAGTACGGATTAAGTTTTTAAGAATGGCGAAAAAGAGAAATACATCCGCTTGCGGCCTGCTTTAATAATATTATACTAAAAGGGGGTAAGTCCTTATAAAAACGAAAAAGAGCAAACAAAAGCCTGTTCTATCTGTTCTATGAGTGATGCAAAATATTTATATATGTATTTTAAGTGCGTGGAATATCGTATCTTTGCAAACTGAAAGAGCTAACAGCACGATGGCCAAGGCTATCGGCTAAACAATTAATTACTCATGCAAGAAACTCAAGATAAAATTTTAGAAGATGTTACCTCCGGTGATTACAAATACGGATTTGTAACAGACATAGAAACAGAGGTTATTCCGGTAGGACTCAACGAAGATGTTGTCCGTCTGATTTCGGCAAAGAAGAACGAGCCCGAATGGCTGCTCGAATTCCGTCTGAAAGCATACCGTCACTGGCTGACAATGGATATGCCGGATTGGGCAATGCTCAAGATTCCGCCGATAGATTACCAAAGCATCAGTTACTTTGCTGCACCTAAAAAGAAAGACGGTCCCAAAAGTTTGGATGAGGTAGATCCCGAACTGTTGAAGACATTTGATAAGTTGGGCGTGCCTCTTCACGAGCGTGAAATACTGGCAGGTGTGACGGGTATGGCTGTAGATGCGGTAGTGGATAGTGTTTCGGTGAAAACGACATTTAAAGAAGTGCTGGCCGAAAAAGGGATTATATTCAGCTCGTTCAGTGAAGCTGTGCAGGAGCATCCCGAGTTGGTGAAAAAATACCTCGGGTCGGTAGTGCCGTATCGTGATAATTTCTTTGCGACACTCAACTCGGCAGTATTCAGCGACGGGTCGTTCGTATATATTCCTAAAGGCGTTCGTTGCCCGATGGAATTATCTACATACTTCCGTATCAATGCTGCTAATACAGGACAGTTTGAACGTACACTGATCGTTGCCGACGACAATTCGTATGTGAGTTACCTCGAAGGCTGCACAGCGCCTATGCGTGATGAAAACCAGTTGCACGCGGCTATTGTGGAGATTGTTGCTCTCGACCATGCCGAGGTGAAATATTCGACTGTCCAGAACTGGTATCCGGGCGATAAAGAAGGTAAAGGCGGTATTTACAACTTCGTGACTAAACGGGGTGTTTGTAAAGGACGCGGATCTAAGATATCGTGGACACAAGTGGAAACCGGTTCAGCTGTAACATGGAAATATCCTTCATGTATCCTTGCGGGGGATGATTCTATCGGCGAGTTTTATTCTGTAGCCGTAACGAACAATTTCCAACAGGCTGATACAGGAACGAAAATGATTCATATAGGGAAGAATACCCGGAGCCGCATCGTATCGAAAGGTATTTCTGCCGGACAAAGCCAAAACTCGTATCGTGGACTGGTAAAGGTATCTCCGAAAGCAGAAGGCGCTCGTAACCACTCACAATGCGACAGCTTATTGTTGGGCGATAAATGCGGTGCACATACTTTCCCATACTCGGATATTGCCAATCCAAGTGCAATCATTGAGCATGAGGCTACAACATCGAAAATCAGTGAAGACCAGATACTGTACTGTAACCAGCGTGGTATTGGTACGGAAGAGGCTGTCGGCCTGATTGTAAACGGATATGCAAAAGAAGTGATGCAAAATCTGCCTATGGAATTTGCAGTAGAAGCCCAAAAACTATTACAGATAAGTCTGGAAGGTAGTGTGGGATAAACCGCCATTATTCTTCGGAATCTAAAATATAAAAGACAGTTGATGAGGCTGTCTTTTTTTGTAGAGAATATTCTATGAAATGTATTTTTCAGGGATAACTTTATCTATGTATTGTATATGAGCTACCTATATCTCCGATAGGCACATATATGCAGATGCAAAAAAAGGAGGTGTTTTAATTACTGTAAAAGCCACTTGCAAACAGTAAATAAAGACTTCATTTTTGCAAAGCATTCATAGAGTAAAGAAAGAATAATAAGTTTATTTTCTAAATTTGTATATCATTTAATAAGAGTCAGTATGAAATTTGTAGTTATTATTCCAGCCCGTTATGCTTCTACGCGCTTTCCGGGAAAGCCTCTTGCTGATATGGCTGGAATGCCTATGATACAACGTGTTTATGAGCAGGTAAAGAAAGCCATTGACGAAGTATGGGTTGCAACGGACGATCCCCGGATATTCGAAGTCGTAGAATCTTTTGGAGGAAAGGCTGTAATGACTTCGCCGGATCACAAGAGCGGTACGGACCGTATACAAGAGGCATATGCTAGAGTAGGAGGGGGATTCGATGTGGTAATTAATGTGCAAGGTGATGAGCCGTTTATTCAACCCGAACAGATCGAAGCGCTTAAAAACTGTTTTGACAACAAAGATGTTGAACTGGCAACATTGGTAAAGCCATTTAAAAAAGAAGATGGTTTTGAAGTTCTGTTCAACCCGAACTCGCCTAAAGTAGTTGTGAATAAAAAGAACGAGGCCATTTATTTCAGCCGTTCCATTGTACCTTATATCCGGGATGCGCACCATACCGAATGGCTCGATAAGCATACTTTTTTCAAGCATATTGGTATGTACGCTTACCGCTCCGATATTCTGAATGAAATAACCAGATTACCTCAATCCTTATTGGAAAAGGCGGAATCGTTGGAGCAGCTTCGCTGGATAGAAAACGGATACCGCATCCGTGTGGGATATACAGATGCAGAAACTATCGGTATAGATACTCCGGAAGATATGGAAAAAGCATTGGCCTTTCTCGGTAGCAGAAAGTGAACTATCTGACTCCTTTTACATTCATGCGCAAGCTATATAAATACTGAGAGGCTGTAATAAAGAGGGTTTTCATGTCTTTGCCTCCAAAGCAAACGTTGCTAGTCCAGTTTGCTTCAACAGGAATATGCTCTATTTGCTCTCCTTCAGGATTGAAGACTGTGACACCCCGTCCTGTCAGATAAATATTCCCTTCATTATCAATAGTCATTCCATCCGAACCTAACGAGGTGAAGAGTTTCCTATTTGTAAGAGAGCCATCGGGAAGTATGTCATAAACATATGTTTTATTTGCCCCGATATCGGCAATATATAATTGTTTCCCGTCAGGAGTGCCAATTATACCATTTGGTTGGACAAGGTCTGTTGCGACTTTTATTACGGTCTTCCTGTCCGGGTAAAGATAATAAACATATTGTCCTTCCTGTTGCATTTCAGGACTTCGGGTCCAATAATCACGTTTGTATAGTGGGTCTGTGAAGTAAATACCACTGTTTGGATGTATCCACAAATCATTAGGGCCGTTTAGCTTTTTCCCGTTGAAATCTGTGATTAGGACAGTATGATTGCCTTCCTTATCAATGCTCCATAATTCATTATCCATATCCGAGCACGAGAGCAGGCCTCCGTTCCGGTCAAAATAGAGGCCGTTTGCCCGTCCGGTATTTTCCAAGAATGTCGATAGCTTGCCATCTGTCGACCATATTAGGATCTTGTCGTTTGGCTGGTCTGTAAAATATACATTCCCTTTTTTATCTGCGGCAGGCCCTTCGGTGAAGCTGAAACCATCGGCTAACTTCTCTATTTTTGCGCCTGGGGCTACAAGGCTTTTCGGCTTTTGGGCGAAGGTTGAAAAACTGAATAGGATGAGAAAAAGGGAAAGAAGAATTTTATTTTTTATCATGTCAGGTAATTTTTACAGATATAATTATTCGCCGCAATTAAGTCATTTTTCCTGAAAGAATGATAAACATAGATGTTTAATGTTGCATTTATTCAAGTTCTAAATTATTGTATTAAAATACTATTGAATACTTAAACACTTGTTTAGTCCGATAATCTTTTTTATTTTTGTAACTAAACAATCGTTTAGAACACATGTTTAATAATGAAGATTCTTCGGAAGTAAGGAAACGAATTCTTAAAGAGGCACAAGTGCTTTTTATCAAAAATGGTTTTAAGGGAACCAGTGTCAGGGATATAGCAAAGGCCTCGGGCACGAATGTGGCCATGGTAAATTATTATTTCCAATCGAAATATAATTTATTTGAGATCATATTTGAAGATGCCCTCGATGTATTCACAAAAAGGATATTTGAAACGATAACATCTGACCTGCCATTTTTTGAACTTATCGAAACCTGGATACATACTTACTATGAAATCCTTTTCGAATATCCGCAAATCGCGGCGTTTATACTGAATGAAGTAAGCCTTAATCCTGCCGGCCTGACTAACAGGATTAAAGCTCGTAATCCATATATATCTTTCAGTAAGGTTGAGGAACGCATAGAGGAAGAGATCAAAAAAGGTACGATAAGAGAGACTCCTGCCGCCGATTTTTTACTGAATATATTATCGCTGTGTATGTTCCCTTTTATGTTTGGAAATCTGGCTATGACATTGATGGAAATTCCCCGCAATATATATGATGAGCTGATTGCCAATCATGAGAAGTATGTAATAGAATTTACGATAAACGCATTGAAACCGTGCGATAAAGAGTTCAAAAAAAACTAAACTACATTATAATATGAATAAAAGACAACAATATAAAATGGGAGTTGACGTAGGTTCGACAACTGTGAAGATTGTCGTTTTGGATAATAATCAACAAATTATACACAAATCCTATTGTCGTCATCAGGCTAATATACAACAAACTCTTGTAACAGAACTGCAAAAAGTTGTAGAGTTATATCCCGATACTATATTTAATATTAATATTTCAGGTTCGGCCGGTATGGGTATCGGAGAGCGTGTAGGGATGCCCTTTGTACAGGAAGTAGTTGCTGCCGTTGAGGTAGTAAAGAATGTTTATCCTGCCGCCCATACACTTATCGATCTGGGTGGAGAAGATGCTAAGATGGTGTTCTTTAGTGAAGGCCGTCATCCCGATATCCGTATGAATGGAAGTTGTGCCGGAGGGACAGGTGCATTTATCGACCAGATGGCCAGCCTGATGAATATATCGGTAAATGAACTGGGCGAAAAGGCTTTGACTTATGATAAGATATACCCCATAGCGTCACGTTGTGGCGTATTTGCCAAAACAGATGTGCAGAACCTGATAAGCCGTAATATCCCTGTTTCGGATATTTCTGCTTCTATCTTGCATGCAGTAGCCTTGCAGTCGGTCACAACACTTGCCCGTGGATGTGATGTAGTGCCTAAAGTGATATGTATCGGTGGCCCATTAACATTTATCCCTGCCCTTCGTAATTCTTTCCGCGATGTATTGAAAATTGAGGCTTCGGATATTATTGTACCTGAGAATGGAGAATTTTTCCCTGCCTGGGGAGCTGCTTTATATGAAGAAGATGGCGCAAAATCTTTTGAATTAAATTGTCTGATCGAGAAGCTCAATGAGTCCACTTCGTCTAACCACAGTGAAGCGTTGCCGGCTCTGTTCAAAGACGAACTGGAGTATATAGAATGGGATGCCAACCGCAATGTAAAGACTCTGCAGTTTAGAGCATTGGGTGAAGAAAAGTATGTAGAATGCTTCTTAGGTATCGATTCGGGTTCCACAACCTCAAAAGTGGTAATAATGGATACCGATGCGAATATTATCTATAAATTCTACGGAAATAACGAAGGTAACCCTCTCAAGAAAGTGATGGAGGGGTTGGAGTTGTTCTATAAAGAAGCTGAAGAAAAAGGTGTTACAGTGAAATTCCTGTCTTCGGCGGCTACCGGGTATGGCGAAGACCTGATGAAGTCTGCACTCGGACTCGATTATGGTATAGTGGAAACTATTGCCCATCTTTCGGGGGCGCAATATGTAGACCCTGATGTATCCTTCGTGCTCGACATCGGCGGGCAGGATATAAAGTCGATATTTATCAGTAACGGGCTGATATCAAATATAGAACTGAACGAGGCTTGTTCGGCCGGTTGTGGTTCTTTTTTACAGAATTTTGCAACTACTATGAATATGGAACTGGCGGACTTTACCCGTGCTGCCTGTCTTGCAAGATTTCCGAGCGATTTAGGTTCACGCTGTACAGTTTTTATGAACTCGAAAGTGAAGCAGTCGCTTCGCGAGAATGCAGGCAATGACGATATCGCCGCGGGACTGGCTTATTCTGTGGTAAAGAATTGCTTGTTTAAAGTATTGAAAATATCCAATCTGAATCAGTTAGGCGACCATATTGTGGTGCAGGGGGGAACGTTCCGCAACGATGCTGTTTATCGAGCTTTGGAATTGTTGTCGGGTAAAACAGTAAGTTCTACCGATCATCCCGAACTGATGGGGGCATTGGGGGCTGCTCTATATTCGCAACGCCTTTGGCAGAAGGGACTGGAAGAAACTGCTTTTGCAGGGGAGGAGGCTCTGTTCGATGTAAGTACGATAGACTCGAAAGAACTGACCTGTAAGGGTTGTACAAATCTTTGTTCGGTACTTCGGTTCAAATTTAACAATGGAAATATCAGCTATGCAGGTAATAAATGCGAAAAGGTATTTTACAATAAAAGCAATGACCGAAAAGCCGGATATAATGCTTTTGACAAGAAAAACGAGATACTTTTCGCACGTCCGGTTAATGCGGACAATATAGAAAAAGGAAAAACTATCGGTATCCCTCGTGTACTGAACATGTTCGATAATTATCCGTTCTGGCATACATTGTTGTCAGAGTGCGGATTTAATGTCCGTTTATCGCCCGAATCTACATTCCCTCTTTATCAGAAAGGGGTAGGAGGCGTGATGTCCGACAATATATGTTTCCCTGCCAAACTGGTTCACGGGCATATCCTTGCTTTGATAGAGCAAAAAGTAGACAGGATATTTTATCCGATAGTACCAAAGGAAGAAAAGGAATTCGGACAGGCGTCCAACTCATTTAACTGCCCTGTTGTCAGTGGTTATCCTGATGTGATTCAAAGTTCAATTGACCCATCGGGCCGTCATGGTATCCCATTCGATGAGCCTGTGATTACTTTCAGTAGTGATAAAGCTTTGGCGAAAGGCTGTTTCAATTATTTATCAGGACTGGGCGTAACCAAGTCTGCTTTCGAGAAAGCCTTTTCAAAGGCATTGGAGGTAAAGAACGGATTGAAGCAGGAGTTATATGGTTATCAGAAAGAATTGCTGGATAAGGCAATAGAAACAGGAGAGCTGATATTTGTTGTTGCAGGCCGCCCATATCATACCGACCCTCTGATACATCAGAAAGTAGGGCAAATCCTCTCCGACCTCGGGGTTATTGTACTGACGGATGATGTCTTTCGCAAACCCGAAAGTCATGGCTTCGGGAAACTGAATATCATATCCCAATGGTCGTACCCTAACCGCGTGGTACAGGCTGCTATGGAAGTAGCTAAACTGCCTCAGAATGTGCAACTGATACAGCTGAATTCATTCGGATGTGGTCCCGATTCTTTCTTTATGGATGAGACACGGGATATACTGAAGGCCGTTGGTAAAAATATAACAGTGCTTCGTATTGACGAAATTGCCAGTCCGGGTTCTATCCGTTTGCGTCTTCGTTCTTTAGTAGAGTCATTGAAAGCAGTAAAGTCTTTTGATGTAACTACTGCTCAGGAATACAAGGGTTATTCTGTCCCGTACAAAAAGGCGAAGGACGGCAATAAAACAATCCTTATACCGTGGTTATGCGATTTTATATCTCCGTTTGCTCCGGCATTGGGTGAAATACTAGGTTTAAAGGTGGAAAACCTGCCGAAATCGAATAAACTATCCGCCGATCTGGGTTTGATGTATGGCAATAATGAAGTTTGTTATCCGTCGACTCTTGTTCTTGGTGATATTATAAGCACCTTGCAATCCGGAAATTACGATGTGAAAGATATTGTTCTGGCAATAACCCAAACCGGTGGGCAATGCCGGGCAACTAATTATATTGCGCAAATCAAGACAGGACTGCAAAATGCCGGGTTTAACGATATCCCTGTCATAGCATTAAGTTCGGGAGATACCTATCAAAACGGAGAAAGTGAGTTTACACTGGAATGGAAAAAGATTGCGAAGCTGGCTATTCCACTGGTACTCTATGGTGATGGATTACAGCAAATGCATGGGGCTATATCCGTCAGGGAAAAGAAAGAAGGTGCTTCGCAGGAAGTGTTTGACTTCTATATCGAACGAGGGATAGACGCCGTTAGGGCAAAAGATGTGAAAACATTGTTCCGCCTATTGAAGGAAGCAGTAGAGGATTTTAATAATATACCGATTTTTGACAAAGAGTATTCTAAAGTAGGCCTTATCGGGGAAATCTTTGTAAAGTATAATAATTATGCGCAGGCAAATATCTCGGAGTGGCTTCGCTCTAAGAATGTAGAGGTTTCCACGCCTCCGCTTCTCGACTTCCTGATGCAGTTCTTTGTGAATAGTAAGGTGAATGTAGAGAATGGACTGGCTGAGGAAACAATTTTCTCAAAAACTTTGAAACCTCTGATCTGGTGGTATATCAATGGTAAGGTAAAGAAATCGGAAAAGATTCTGAGCAAATTTAAATTCTATGAAGCCTCAGAATCCATATATGCCAAAGCAGAAGCAGCATCCGAAGTTCTCAACCTTTCCAATCAGTTTGGAGAAGGCTGGTTGATACCGGGCGAGATTGCCCATTATGCCCGTAAGGGTGTGAATAAGGTGGTTTGTTTGCAGCCATTCGGCTGTATTGCAAACCATATTGTAGCCAAAGGAGTGGAAAAGCGAATCAAGGAAATTTATCCGAATATGAATATCCTATATCTGGACATTGATGGAGGTATAGCCGAAGTGAATTTGCAGAACCGCCTGCATTTTATGATTTAGAGATCAACTATCCATATATAATTTGAGGAAAAGCCGGAAACTATATTAGTCGCCGGCTTTTCCCTATTTATATGAATGTGTGAAGATTGTTACTTATTTAGGCCTTTCTGCCATTGCGGTTAAGCTGCCTTTTGTTTTGAGATTCTCCATCAGGAACTTATCCCCTTCTTGCAAATCGACGATAGTGTATTTATCAACCCCGCATATTTGCATTTCGTCGAGAGCATCCACCAGATTTTTATAATTGGAGTCTTTAGTCGCTTTAATAACAACATTAAGTCCTTCATCAGACTTCTTTACTTCAGAGATCAGGCTTTTCAGCTGGTTTTCATTTATTTCTTTCCTGTAATATTTCTTTTTCAAATCTTGTATCTTGGACGCTACAAAGCTGTTCCGTTCCAGAAGCATCTGCCGTAGTCCCATATAATTGGTTTCCTTTAGCGATGTATAATCTTCGTAATTGGCTACGTCTGCATAATAGTAGATTTTGTCCTGTTCTCCCAGGATAACAGTAACAGATTTTGATCCGGGAATTTTTATCTCCCCTGTTGGTGCAGGCATTGCAATGTCCATTACTTGTGGTATACTGAGGGTGGTGCAAAACATGAAAAATGTAATAAGTAGCATATTCATATCCACCATCGGGGTGAAATCCACTCTTAAAGTTCTTCGTTGAGGTTTTCCTTTTTTGTCCTTTCCTCCACTGTTGGTATCTATACTAGCCATAATATTTGATTTTTTAAGGATTAAACTTCTATTTTTACTTAATAGAGCAATATTGTGTTGAAATTCCATAAAAGGACTGTACTTTTTTCCGATATATTTTATCTTTGTGTTTTGTAAGCGGTCAGTAGCAGCCCTGTCAATCTTTCTAACTAAGGTCGTAGACCTGTTTATTCTTTCGTATCTAAAACAACAATAATTAGTTACGATAAAATAATTTTGCATTAAATACCTTCTTATATTCATAATATAAATATATACTTAAGCTAATGAAACAAAGGATATTACTTCTCATCACCATATTTGTCTATTTTATATTTATATTTTGTATAGAGAAGCTGGCTTTCATGTTGATGCATTCTTCTGCCGGAGGAGGGATTACATCTTCTGAAATCTTTCAGGTGTTGTATCACGGCTTACCGCTCGATATGTCTATGAGCGGATACCTTGCAGCCATCCCGGCACTTATACTTATTTTTTCCATCTGGATCGAACCTAAGGTCATAGCTAAGGTATTCAATGTATACTTTGGAATAATTCTTTCTCTGGTAGTAGTTATAGCAGTAGTTGACCTTGTTGTATATCCGTATTGGGGTTTCCATTTCGATTCTACTGTATTCCTTTATTTACAAAAGCCGAAAGAAACTTTTGCAAGCGCTTCCGCTCTGGAAATTATTATGGGATTTTTGGCTGCAATAGTGTTTAGTCTGATTGTATACATTGGTTATGTGTTTATAATCCGTAAGCAGATATTAAAATTAACCGTACCTAAATCTATATGGAAGGCTTGTCTGGTTATGATACTTTTGACTGCGGCCTTATTCTTACCAATACGAGGAGGGGTGACCGTTTCAACAATGAATGTAGGGAAAGCCTATTTCAGTGATAATATGTTTCTTAATCATGCGGCGATCAATCCTCAGTTCAATTTGATGTATTCTTTCTTCAAATCGGATAACTTCGGCTCGCAATACCAGTTTTATGATAAGACCGAAGCTACGGCTATTTTTGATACACTAATGATACAACCGCCTGCAGACAGTATTCCGCAATTACTGAATACCGACCGGCCCAACATAATATTATTTATACTAGAGAGTTTTTCTGCTGAAGCGGCCTTGGACTCTGTCATTGCGCCTAATATGAGCCGTTTTGCAAAAGAGGGTATCTTATTTGATAATTTTTATGCGAATAGTTTCAGAACCGACAGAGGGTTGGTTTCCGTTCTCAGTGGTTATCCCGCACATCCAACGGTTGCCATTATGAAGTATCCGCAAAAAACGGAGAATCTGCCTACTATTCCAAGAACATTGAAACAGGCAGGGTATGAGAACCTTTCATTTTATTACGGGGGCGATGCCGACTTTGCAAATATGCGGTCGTATTTTGTTGGAGCCTGTGCGATTAAAGAAGTCGTTTCGGATAAAGATTTTCCGCTAAATGAGCGAATGACTAAATGGGGAGCGCCGGATAAATTTCTTATTGACAGGGCGTATAAAGATATAACGACTCAGAAGCAAGAAACACCGTTTATGAAGACAGTATTGACACTTAGCAGCCATGAGCCATTTGATGTTCCTGTACATAAGTTTGGAGAGCCTTTCCTGAATGCAGTATCATATACGGACGAATGTTTAGGTAGCTTTGTTGAACGGCTGAAATCAACAGCCTTATGGGATAATACACTCCTTATATTTATTGCAGACCATGCGATGCAGTCATATCCCGGTGGTCTGAACAATAGCGATCCCAGACGATTTCATATTCCTATGATTTGGCTTGGTGGGGCTGTGAAAGAACCAAGGGTTGTATCTGATTTTGGTTCGCAGAACGATCTGGCGGCTACTTTACTGTCTCAGTTAAACTTAAGACACACTGACTTTAGATTTAGTGCAGATATGTTGAATCCGAATAGTCGCAAGTTTGCTTTTTACTCTTATGTAAATGGTTTTTGTATGACAGATTCGACAGGGACAGTTACTTATGATAATGACAGGCAGGAGATTATTCACCAATCAGGGAATGTTGAACTGGAAAAGAGCGCAAAGGCATTTTTCCAGAATATGTATATGGATTTAGGGGAGAGATGAAGTTTCAGCCCCGTTTCCGAATTGTTTTATGGGTTATAATATAAAAGCTGAGAATATTTTTATATTTTTGTGTCGCCAATGAATGGCCCTGTAGTTTAATGGATAAAATAAAGGATTCCGGTTCCTTAGCTGTGGGTTCGATTCCCGCCAGGGTCACAGAGTGTAAATATCACTGTAAATAAGTAATTTACAGTGATATTTTATTTTTAGCCATATATTTCTTTCTTTCCTGCCAGCAATGTGTTCCGCATCAATGAGATAATGGTCATAGGTCCTACGCCTCCGGGAACGGGGGTGATATAAGATGCTTTATGCGCAACTTCATCGAAAGCTACATCACCTTTCAGCCTGAAGCCCGATTTTGTCTCGGTAGATGGCACGCGGGTTGTACCTACATCTATAACAACAACACCTTCTTTGACCATATCGCCTTTCAGGAACCCGGGGACACCAAGGGCGGCAATGATAATATCGGCACTCTGGCATACCTCTTTGATATTAGGAGTACGGCTGTGACAGACCGTTACGGTAGCATCGCCCGGATAGCCTTTCTGCATCATCAGATTGGCTACAGGCTTACCTACTATATTGCTACGGCCAAGAACAACGCAATGTTTCCCCTGAGTTGGTATCTCGTATCTTTTCAACAGTTCCAATATGCCTGCCGGAGTAGCCGAAAGAAAGCAAGGCAAACCGATGGACATGCGTCCTACATTGATAGGGTGAAAGCCATCCACATCTTTCCGGTAATCTATTGCCTCAATCACTTTCTGCTCCGAAATATGCTTTGGCAGAGGGAGTTGAACTATAAAGCCATCCACATCAGCATCATTGTTCAACTTATCGACGCAGGCTAGTAAATCCTCTTCACTGACATTGTCTTCGAAGCGGATAAGGGATGATTTAAATCCGACCTCCTCGCATGTCCGCACTTTACTGGCTACATAGGTTTCGCTGCCACCATCGTGTCCGACAAGTATAGCTGCCAGATGAGGTGTTTTTCCTCCTGCGGCCTTTATTTGCGCTACTTCTGCTGCTATTTCTTTTTTCATCTGCGCCGAAATGGCTTTTCCGTCGATTAGTTGCATATATATGGGTTTAGTGATATATGATAGTGCTTCTCTTAATGCAAATATACAAATATGAATGTAATAGAGTTAATGATCCAAATGAAAAGAGGACATCCCTGTGCCCTCTATTCCTATTATTTGTTACTTACCTCTACTTTCTGGGTAGGGGCAAATTGACTATTCCGTTTATCTACCGAAGCTATAAAGTTATCAGCCAGATGAGCGAATGCCATACCTGTTATCGTATTCTCATTCAGGGCCACCGGCGTACCTTTATCCCCTCCTTCACAGATACTCTGTACGATAGGGATTTGTCCTAGTAAAGGTACATTCATATCTTCAGCCAGGTTTTTAGCTCCATCCTTACCAAATATGTAGTACTTGTTTTCCGGCAGTTCAGCAGGAGTGAACCATGCCATATTTTCTACCAGCCCTAGTATTGGCACATTGACCTTATCATTGGTAAACATATTGATTCCCTTGCGCGCATCGGCCAGAGCCACCTCCTGAGGCGTACTTATCACTACTGCACCTGTGATAGCCAGCGTTTGCACCAATGTAAGGTGTATGTCACTTGTGCCGGGAGGAAAGTCGATAAGAAAATAATCGAGGTCTCCCCAATTGGCATCGGCTATAAGTTGTTTCAAAGCATTTCCTGCCATTGCGCCACGCCATACCACAGCATCGTTCTTGTTCACGAAGAAGCCTATGGAAAGCATTTTTACGCCATATTTTTCAACAGGGATAATATATTCTTTACCATCTATCGGTTCTAAATATGGCTGAGCTTCTTCTTCACCAAACATTTTGGGTAATGAAGGTCCGAATATATCGGCATCCAATAATCCCACCTTATAGCCCTTTTTAGCTAGGGCTACAGCCAGATTTACCGATACGGTACTTTTACCTACACCACCTTTTCCTGATGATATGGCAATGATATTTTTCACCTGAGGAAGAAGTGTCGCCGGTTTTGGTTGCTTCGCCTGCTTGGTTCTTACTTCTATATTACCTTTAATTTCAATGCCGGGATCTGCATATGTAAGTATAGCTGTCTCGGCCGCTTTTACAACCGATTTAATAAACGGATCGTTCGGTTTGTCAAACATCATGGAGAAACTAACCTTCATACCATCGATATGTATATCATCGGATACGAAGCCCATTTCCACAATATCTTTCCCTGTACCGGGATAACGCACATTGCGTAGTGCGTCGATAATCAGTTTAGGATATATATTAGCCATTTTTAGTTGATTGATTTAATTCGTTACTGCGTCCGTAACTGCGATACGGGTCTTTTTCGATTTCAATATCGGGTTCAGTCCAGTTATCACGTGCGGCGCCCTCAAATTTTATATACTTGATATTTAAACCACGCGAAAGCCATTGTTGTTCATAGAATGTCTGTATTTTAAGAATATCATCCACTAGTCCCGAATGATATAGGTCATCTGACTGGAACAATACAGGAAGCGTATTGGCTTTTACCATTTCACAGGTGTATGTAAACATGAAATTACTATCGGTCTTCAGGTGTATGATACCATTGTCTGACAGAATCTGACGATACAGTTTCATAAAACGGGTTGAAGTCATACGCTTGTTTACCTTACCCATTTGCGGATCGGGGAACGTTATCCATATCTCGGAAATTTCTCCTTTGGCAAAGAAGTGGGTTATCAGTTCGATATGGGTACGCAGGAAAGCTACATTTGTCAATTTTTCGTTGAATGACTGTTTTGCACCTGTCCACATTCTGGCGCCTTTTATATCTATTCCGATAAAATTCTTGTCAGGAAACAGTTTCGCCAGACCTACAGTATATTCGCCTTTACCGCAACCCAGTTCGAGAACAATAGGATTATCATTTTTGAAAAACATCGCATTCCACTTGCCTTTCATTTCAAATCCCTTTTCTTGCAGAACTGCAAACGGATACTGGAATACGTGCGGGTATTCCTCCATGTTGGCAAATTTGGCAAGTTTATTCTTTCCCATATTTATTTAATTAGCAGATTCGCAAATTGCTTTTGTCGTTTTCTAAATTAGAACTGTTGCATATCGCACAGTTTCCGGTAATATCCGTTCATCTCATACAGTTCGTCGTGATGTCCTCGTTCTACTATTATACCTTCACTCATCACACATATTTCATCCGCATTCTTGATAGTGGATAAGCGGTGAGCGATAACCAGCGTTGTGCGGTTTTTCATCAGTTTTTCCAAAGCGTCCTGCACAAGGCGTTCCGATTCGGTGTCCAAAGCAGATGTTGCTTCATCCAGGATCAATATCTGAGGATTCTTCAGTATTGCACGGGCAATGCTGACGCGCTGGCGTTGTCCGCCCGACAGTTTGCTGCCACGGTCTCCTATACTGGTTTCATATCCTTTCTCTGTGGCGGTAATGAAGTCATGTGCATTAGCTACCTTGGCGGCCTCGATAACCTGTTCCATTGTGGCATTTTCTACCCCAAACGATATATTATTGAAAAATGTATCGTTAAACAGGATGGCTTCCTGATTCACATTGCCCATCAGCGCCCGTAAATCATGTACATCAGCATCCTTAATGTTGGTGTCGTCAATGTAGATACCTCCTTCATTTACATCATAGAAGCGGGGCAGGAGATCGGCCATTGTCGATTTTCCGGAACCGGATTGTCCTACCAGTGCAATGGTCTTGCCTTTTGGTATTGTGATGCTGACATCTTTTATTACCCAGTTTGTCTCGTATCTGAACAATACATTCCGGTAAGTTATTTCCCTGTTGAAAGATATTGGTTTCGGGTTTGCAGGGCTCTTTATATTATTTTCAGCCTTTAATATTTTGTCTATACGTTCTACCGAAGCCATACCTTTCTGTATGGCATAAGCCGATTTAGAAAGATCTTTTGCCGGATTGATAATCAGGTAGAAAATAGTCAGGTAATATATAAATCTCGACGCATCCATATATCCGCTACCTTCCAGAATGAGAGATCCTCCGTACCATAGCACTAAAACAATGGTTATTGTCCCTAACAGTTCACTCATCGGATGTGCCAATTGTTGTCTGCGTGCGATACGGTTCGACATGTTACGGAATATATTACTTGTTTTATCGAAACGTTCGATCATCTTTTCTTCAGCATTAAATGCTTTAATAATGCGCAGTCCGCTAAGGGTTTCTTCTATCTGCGACATCATACCGCCCCATTGGGATTGAGCCTCTACGGATTGTTTTTTCAGGCTCTTACCGACTTTACCCATAATGTACCCGGAAATAGGCAGCAGAATGAATACGAATATAGAGAGTTTCCAGCTGATGAATAGCAATGTACCCAGATATATCATAATCATAATCGGGTTTTTACTGATCATATCCAGAGAACTCATCACAGAGTTTTCTACTTCACCCACATCTCCGGTCATACGAGCCATAATATCACCTTTGCGTTCATTGGAGAAGAACCCAAGAGGAAGAGACAAGACTTTGTCGTTTATCTGTTTGCGTATATCTCTTACAACCCCGGTGCGCACATCCGTAATGAAATAAGCGCTGAGGTAGGTAGTTCCTGTTTTCAATATGGTCATTACTACCAGAATCAGGCCTAATATAAGCAGAACAGCGGCCGCCGAATGAGTATCCATAGTTTGTGAAAGGTAATAATATACATTGTTCTCCAAAATCTTAAAGTTGAATATACTTGAAGAATCCATTGGCATGTATTCATAGACTTTGTCGTTCACCTTAAATAAAATCTGAAGAATTGGAACAATCAACGCAAATGAGAATACATTAAGGAAAGCACTCAGTATGTTGAAAAAGATATTGAGTATTACTTGTCTTTTGTATGGCGGAACAAACCGCTTGATAAGTGAAATAAAATCGTTCATCAAAAGATGTTTAGTTGATAAAAAGTATAGCCTCAAGAGAGGCTATTTCAAAAACGGCTGCAAGTTAGCTATAATTCTTCTCTTAATGAATAGCTTTTATTTATTTTCACTAATATGACTAACAATTGCCATGAAAATTAGCAATCTTTTTATCCTGAAAAATAATTAGTTCTTACCAACTTATATATAAAAAGGTAACACATGTTTCAGCTTTTAGCTGATAGCTATCGCATAAGTGGCTTTACGGTAAATAGTATTTTCACGCGAAGATGCTAAGTGGCAAAGTCCAATTCATCATTTATAACTCATAATTCATAACTTATTATCGCATTTACGTTTATTGACTACATTTAGTTAAAACCTGACACATCTGACAGTTTTTCCTTTGTTCTCATCTTGTTATTTTTGCATCCGTTAACTATGATAGTTAAAAGGTAACAAAGGTAACACAAAGAGCAATTAATAATTAATAATTAAGAATGAATAATTAATAATTAGCTTTTACCCTCTCTGTAGCCTCCCCTCGGGGAGGTTGGAGGGGCCATCAATATTTCAAAGAACGGTCAGCTAATAGCTAAAGGCTATCGGCTAATAACATAGATAAATATTTTTTAATAAGATCAAATAAAAACGGGACTATCTCTTATTTGAAATAGTCCCGTTCCGAATAAAACTCAAATAAATACAAAGTTACTCGTATGATGCCGGAAAAGAAGTTATCCTTAACCGGGCAGTGCCCATAGGCACAAGTATGATGTCATCTATTTGGGATGATTTTTCACAGTCTTCGTCGGGTAATACACCACATAATTTATATTGATCTAATTTCCATGATGGTATTTGTCTCCCTTTTGCCTTTATTACAAGAGGAGAGTTCTGCTGGGTAAACGGATAATTATCCGCAGGCCATGTCCTTTTTTCAACAACAAGATTGCTGAATGGTTTCTCCGGATCTAAAACCAAGGCGTAATTCCACGCTGTCTTAGGATATATCTCGTATGACGGCCATTTGGACGGATCGGCACTTTCCTGCCATTTCGAGTCCCAGATGGCGCTTTCTTTACTATCTACCTTCTTGTATTCTTCATCGATATTGAGCGATAGAGTCAATGGCCCGTAATCAACGCTTACGCTATTTTTGTTCACTTGCCATGTTTTCAGCGAGAACTCCATCGGATAGGTCACTTTTACTATATCTCCGTTGTCCCATTCACGGTTGATACATGCATATTTGCCTGCCACCAGATCCGCAGGGATTTTCTTCCCGTTTATTTCCAGTTGCGCATTTTTTGTCCATGACGGGATACGGAGATAGAATGGAAATCTCACCTTTTTCGGTGTGTTTACCCTAAACCGGATTGCTCCGTCAAACGGATATTGCGTATCTTCACCGATAGTGACTTCAGTGCCGTCACCCACTTTCACTTTTGCCTCGCAGGCCGCATAGATGGCTGCTGCAACGCCATTGTCAGGAGTTGCAAGAATCAGGTTCTCTATAAAATAAGGCCAGCCCTGCGCATGGTTGTGCTGGCAGCAACGGCTGCTGAACGGATTCATTGCCAGAAAAGGCCCTCCGTTGTCGATACCCGGCTTGTGATTTTCGGAATCGCTTTGTACATGGTTCGGACAAGTGATATACCGCAACGATTTCAGGTCGGGCATCATTGAAGCTGGATAGGAATTGAACGCGATATTTTCGCAATGCTCTGCCCACAACGGGTCTCCCGTGTACCACAACATCATTTCATCCGAAGCCATTTGCTCTACAAAACCGCATGTTTCTGTACCCTGGCGAGGATCTATATACCCCATACGTGCATTTTCATCTGCGCCGAACATTCCCCCCGATACTTGTCCGAATGTGCGGCGTATGAGATCATGTACGTTATAGGTGGCGTGAAGATGCGCAGGGTCTTTGGTGAGCATATAGTAGGTAGCAGGTTCCCGGAAGCCTTGGGCTATATTCACGTTATGCCAGTTAGGAAGAGTCGAATCCAGCATCCAGTTGGCTGTATTACGGTGTATTTTATGAACCAGTTCCAGTAGGAAAGAGTCTCCGGTGATATTGTATAGCCAATATACACTGTAAATATTATCCCCACCTCTGGAATTCTCCCAATAGTCTTTCAGAAATTTTTCATCAGGAACGGTCAGTTGCCATTTGAAATAATTGGTTATCAGATCAATAACGCGCTTGTCGTTCGAATATTCGTAATAGGATTGCAGACACCATAACATGATCATGTTAGCCCAGAGTTCTCTTTTTCCGTCTCTTTCATTGACGGGGCCGAAGTATCCGTCAGCCTGCTGGCTTTTTATGGCTGCTTCTATCCATATTTTTGTTTCGGCAAGCATTTTCGGATCATTAAGTATGTAGGCCATATTGCCATACCCTTTCAGCCAGTAGGGAACTTCTTCCCACCCGTACTCTCCTCCGGCATTAAGCCACGCATTGTTCTTTTTGTTGAGCCATGCGCTGATTTCGCCCAGTTGTCCGGCCAGTCCGTCCCGCTGAAGCTCGAGCATCCGTTTTGTCCAGCCTTTAGGCTGCACTTTACCTACTGGCAATTTTATAAAATTATTGGGCAATAAAGGAGCCTTGTTACTTGTATAGTGATTGTTGAGGGCCTTTACTGACGGTCGGTTCACGATTGTAACATCAATGTCGCCTCCCGATGCAGAAATACTATTGCTGCATAAAAAGAGTGTGACTGCGATTAAGCTGTTTAAAAGACCTTTTTTCATATGTATTATTTAAAATTTATTCTGTTTTCTGAACGTATAACCGGTGATATTCTGAGTAAGAAAAATAATTGTACCGGACTATCACAGCCCAGTACAATGTAAAAGTATTTATTTAATTACTATAGAAAATCATTTCATCATTCTGTCGTTCAGCATCTTGATATAATATCCGCCTACTACCGAACGGGCCTTGAATCCGACATGCGTTTTACTGTCCGTATTGTACCAATCGCTCATAGGTACACGGTCAGTCGTTTCATTCATGAACTTATGCACCGGAGTAATGAATTTCAGGAATGTGGCATTATCATCAGCCAGTGTCGCTGTCCAGATAATCCAGTCGGCTTTCGTATAGTTCTTCCTGCTATCGAGTGGTAATCCGTACTCATTCTGTTTGGTCAGATAATAAGGGAGCTCTTTCTGAGCCACAGATTCAGGGAATATATTCAATTTAAGAATCTTGTTCCATATCAAATTGTATTTCTGGCTCCATGTTCCTGGCTGGTCGAATGTCAGGCGGTAGTGGTCGCCATCATCAGCCATCTTCATCCATTCCTGCGCCATCTCCTTAGCTTTGGCTGTATATTTTTCAGCGATGTCTTTTTTTTCGAGCATATCTGCCAGATATCCGTAAGATGCGATACCCATAATTGCTTTCACCGAAAGGTTTACATTGTGGGCGAAGTGACCTGCAAAGTCGTCGGTACAAAGCTGATTTTCCGGATCGAGTCCTTTTTCTACAAGGTAATCTGTCCATGTGGTCAGTACATCCCAATGTTTTTCCGCGTATTTTGCATTTCCTTCCACAGCGGCTATAGCGGCGGTCAGAGCCAGCATGTTTCCGCCTTCTTCCACAGGCATGTCGCCACCGTATGTTTGTCCGTTAGCCCAAGGATATGTACCGACATCGTGCGCAGGAAACGGTTTTACCCATTTGCCACTCTCGCTGTAGTAGAAGATATGATTGAGCAAGCCTTTCGCCAGTTCCGGATTGTAGTACAAGAATAATGGAGCGGAAGGATAGGTTACGTCTACTGTCCCGATAGATCCGTTACTATTGTTTTCTTTGGATAAGAATAACAGGTCTCCGTTCGGCGCTTCTACAAGCTTGTGTGCGGATATGGCCTGACGATAAGCCAGCGCACACAATTCGGCATATTCTTTTCCCCCGGCCTGAGCTGCTTCATTCATCAGTTTGAAGTCGAAGTCGCTACATTTGTTGCTTAGACTGATAAACTCTTTATTGGCTTCAACAAAAGTCTGTTCTATTGATTTGTCGCCTTTCTTATTCCAGTATGGGCGAAGATTCTCTTCAAAATACTGGATGGAATAGATATCATCATATCCGATAAGCACTTTTCCCGAGGCGGATTTACCGCTACCCAGAGTTTGCGATATAGCCAGGCTGGCATTGTCTTTAGAACTTACATCCCCTGCAAGTTTTCCGTTCTTTACAAAATCGTTTCTCATCTGATAAGGGTCACCTACATTATATGTAGAGTTGTTTTTCTCTCCACTCAGATAGAAATAACCCCAGTCGATACGGATATCGTCACCTCTTTTTCCCAGGATTTTCTGGTTGGTGCTTCCTGTTTTAAGGAACAGCAGCCCGTCTTTTTCAAATCCTTCGGCTTTACTTTCCTGGGATGGAATATTCAATGCCCAGTTTGGCGCGGCTTCGAAATAGATCTGAACATCATGTTCCTTGCCATCCAATGAGTTGATGTCATACGAAATATAGTTCACCGGACGTGACACGAGATTCAGGTCGTCCATGAGTAGTGGTGCAAGGAAAGAGAGTTTCAGTTCCACATTTCCACACTCGAAAGTATAATGGGTCTGGGTTGCCTGTACATCAGCGGATTTCTGTACTGCTGTTGTACTCAGGAATGTTTCGATATCATCTTCCACATAGATGCCAAAATCCACGAGAGCTCCTCCCATTTTGTTGTGACAATGTGCTGCAATGACATTTTTGCCTGCTTTCAGTGTACTTTTTACTTCATCACTGAGCGTGATCTGTACATCTTTTTTCCATTCATATCCTGTCTTTACCACCTGTATGCCGTTGATGTACAGCTCGAAGATGTCGTCATGTGAATATATAAGGAATACCTTTTTATCCGACAGGTCTTTATCCAGATTTATATTCCGGCGTACCCATATGTCTTTGGTTTCCCATAGTGTGTTTACATTGGTTTCCTCCGGCGTTCCGAATGCGGCTTGTCCTTCTTTCCATGCATTATCGTTAAATTCGGCTTTTTCCCAGCCTTTAGCCGGAGTATTGAATGTATATTTGCCTGCCCAGGCTGTTGTTACAGACATGCCCGCTACAGCTTTTATAGGAGTTTGTTCTACGCCCATAAAACGATATGGTTCTCCATCGACACGTATCACCCCTAATAGAGGAAATTCCTTGCCTGTCCAGTGTTTCACCGGTTCATCATACAAATTATCGGTTGCCGACCACGCTGAGGTGTAAGGGTCAATTGTTACCAATGGGTAAGCGGGCGCCCGTAAATCGTTCTTAATAATCTGTGCCGGTTCTTTTGTGCCGCCGCAACTGAATAGCCCGGTGAGGCATAAGAGATAAAGTAAATTTTTCATTTAATATATTTATTTCAAAGAATTACATATTTCCAGGTTAATTTGTCTTAGTCGGGGTTCTTCCAGTTTGATAACTTTGCGGTCATATGTCATCAATCCGTTTATTTCGCCTTCTACGTCAGTTGTCTGGGTATAAACTGCAGCTGTGAATCCTCTTTTGATAAAACCTTTTAATATTTCTGCGTATTTGATATATTCATCTGTAACTTCTTTTGCATTTTTAAATTGAACATATCCCCAGTTTTTGTCGGTCTGCCAAAGGTGATTTTCGAGAGGTAAGCCAATGCCGCCATATTCTCCCAGTACATTCGCTCTTTTGGCATCGAAAAGGAACATATCCGGTCCCGGATAGTTGTGCAAGTCTATCATATCCCCTACATGGTAATGATTGCCGCCACTGGCCGGATTTACCAGGCGGGAAGGGTCGTGATTCTTGGTCCACGCTACAATTTCAGGTGTTTTGAATTGTCCCCATGCTTCATTGAACGGAACCCATACTACAATTGAAGGATATGAAATCAGATAATCCATAATTTCTCTCCATTCTTTGCGGTATACATTTTCAGATTCGATAGAACGTTGCACTTCCACACCGTTGAAATGATTATGCATTTGCCACTGAGGCGATGGCCCGCCATTGGGCATATCCTGCCAAACGAGGATTCCAAGACGGTCGCAATGTGTGTACCAGCGAGCAGGCTCAACCTTTACATGTTTGCGGATCATATTGAACCCGAAATCCTTTGTTTTCTGAATATCATACGCCAGCGCTTCATCGGTAGGGGCAGTATATAGCCCGTCAGGCCACCAACCCTGATCTAACGGGCCGAACTGGAAATAATCCTTGTTATTCAACTGAAAACGGTAGATGCCGTTGGCATCTCTTTTCGAGGAGATTTTGCGCATGGCAGCATAGCTTTTCACTTTATCGGCTGCCTTGCCATTATTGTATAGGGTAACTTCCAGGTCGTATAGGAATGGAGTTTCAGGAGACCAGAGTTTTAGGTCCGGAATGTTTATGTCGGAAGATTGTCCTGCGGCAAATTTGCTTGTTGCTACAGTTTTCACTCCGTCTTTTACTGTCACTTCTATTATATCTCCGGGAGTAGTACCTTCTGTACAGATATCAATAGATAACTGGTTTTTGTCTATATTGGGAATTGTTTTGATGGCTGCAATATGCTTTTCTGCCACAGGTTCCATCCATACAGTCTGCCAGATGCCCGATACAGGAGTATACCAGATTCCATGCGGATTCTTGATTTGTTTTCCCCTGGCCTGGTCGCCATCATCTGTAGGGTCCCAGACTTTGACTACCAGCTTTTGATTTCCGGAAGTCAGATAGGGTGTGATATCGAAACTGAACGGAGTATATCCTCCGGTATGGGAACCAATCTTAATGTCATTTATAAACACCTCGGTTTTCCAGTCTACGGCTCCAAAATGCAATAGAATTTTCTTGCCCTTCCAATTTGAAGGAACCGTAAAAGTTCGTTTATACCATAGTTCTTTTTCTTTACCCAGTTCTTTTTGTACTCCGGACAAACTTGACTCCACTGCAAAAGGGACCAATATTTGTCCGTCAAATTTCTGAGGTTCTTGTTTTCCTACAGGCAAAATAGCGTATTCCCAGAGTCCGTTCAGGTTTGTCCAGTCCGAACGTTCCATAATCGGACGCGGATATTCAGGTAATACATTGTTTGGATTAAGGGTTTCCGCCCACCTGGTTTTGAGTTTATCCCCTACGGGCTTCCATTGAGCGAATAAACTGGTGCTCGATAAGACCAAAGCTAAAATAAGAATCTTCTTCATTTAAATAAAGTGTTTATTTTTAGGTATTATACAATATAATTTTATTTTTGAATTTCAAATTTTTTATACTTGCGATATTTCTCATGTTTTCTCATATATGCAGGCATTTACTACTCCTTAAGTTTTATGTGTTTTTTATTTTGCCGGATATTACAAATGTACTCTGATGTACCCGAAATAGGTGAAACTTATTGTTCAAAAAATATAAATATCAGGTCACAACTCCTTTTGAATCGGTCGATTAACATGTGAAAGTTGAAAAATGAGATATTTTTTTTGTTTTTTACAAAAAAACATATACTTTTGTATCGCTTTAAGAAAAGCAAATGTTTGTCTCATGGTGTAATGGTAGCACTGCAGTTTTTGGTACTGCCTGTCTAGGTTCGAGTCCTGGTGAGACAACGAAATTCATAAAAATGAAGCATTGAAAAAGTCACTGGATAGGTGGCTTTTTCTTATTATAGACTAAGAACTTTAACCTTCAAAAAGCATCTTCGAATCCGAGGTTATACTTTATAATTTGATATTTCACAAAGAAATCCCATAATCCCGTATTTATTTATCAGAAAGCATTCTGGGATTCTATTGCTAAAAAAATGAAACTTTTTCACTTGTTCAATTGTTAAAATAAAGAATTGCACAAAGCTAACGTCCATTTTTTAGGATGAAATGATAGATTATCAATCCTGATAAATAAAATCAAAAATAATATGGGAAAAGAAAAAACATTATGTAATAACAACTGGCATTCTCTCGAAGTCGGTGAAGTTATAGAGTTACTAACAACTAATGCGACAAAAGGCTTACCTGAAAAAGATGCTAATGAACGGCTTGCTCAATTCGGAGAAAATATCCTTCCGGAAAAGAAAAAAGAAAGCCGATTGTTACGTTTTTTCAAGCACTTCAACGATATTCTTATTTATATCCTGCTTATAGCTGCTATAGTTACGGCATTCCTGGGACATTGGGCTGATACTGTCGTAATTGTAATTGTAGCCGTAGTGAACGCGTGCATCGGATACTTTCAGGAAAATAAGGCTGAAAAGGCATTGGAAGATATAAAGAAGATGTTGTCTCATACAGCCCAAATCGTAAGGGACGGAAAAAGGCTGGAAATAGGGGCCTCGCATCTGGCTGTGGGAGATTTGGTTATCCTTCATCCCGGAGATAAGATTCCGGCCGACCTCAGGCTGATAAAATCAGATAATCTGAGAATAGAAGAATCCGCTTTAACCGGAGAATCCATCCCATCGCAAAAGAATGTAGGAGCAATAGCCGTGGATACCCCTTTAGGAGACAGGGACAATATGGCCTTTTCTACAACCACAGTTAGTGCAGGAACAGGAATGGGCATAGTTGTTGCTACGGGACAAAATACGGAAATCGGAAAGATAAACCGTATGATGTCGGAAGTAAAACTTATTACTACACCCTTGCTGCGACAGACAGCTAAGTTTGGCAAAACCGTATCTTTCGTAATAATTGCCATCGCTGTATTGGTTTTCATTTTCGGATATTTTTATCGTCACTACGATACAGGCGAGTTATTAATGTCCGTAATCGGACTTGCTATTGCTGCTATTCCCGAAGGGCTTCCTGCCATTCTATCAATAATATTGGCTATCGGCGTACAGAATATGGCAAAACGAAAGGCTATAGTCCGCACTTTACCATCGGTAGAGACGCTGGGTTCGGTAGCAGTCATCTGTTCTGATAAGACCGGGACTCTGACTAAAAATGAAATGACAGTCAAGACTCTTGTTACAAGTGACGATCAGTTTAGTATAACAGGTACAGGATATTCTCCCGTTGGAGATGTTGTTAAAGATAATGAGATTGTTGACTTCAATGCCGAATCGGTGCTGGATAGCCTCATAGGCTGTTTTTACATATGTAACGAAGCCTCTCTTGGAAAAGATGAAGAGGATAACTGGTACATAAAAGGTGATCCCACTGAAGGTGCACTCATAACTTTATATGAGAAGGCTTCTGTAGATCATCACGAAACAGATAGAATTGCAACCATTCCATTCGATTCGGAATATAAGTACATGGCTACCCTGGTTGAAGCAGAAGATAAAAATATTATATATATAAAAGGTGCGCCCGACCGTCTGCTGGATATGGCAGGCAAAGAACTATCACTGAGCGGAGAGAAACCATTCGATCGACAGAACTGGGAGAATGCAATTACCGGATTGGCCGGCAAAGGCCAACGTGTAATCGGGGGGGCATATAAAATAGTAACCAAAGACAAAAAAAACCTCTCGCATGAAGATTTACACGAGGACGTTACGTTTCTCGGTCTGGCAGGGATCATTGATCCTCCAAGAGAAGAGGCTATTGAAGCAATAAAACAGTGTTCTGAAGCGGGTATAACCGTAAAAATGATAACCGGAGATCATATCGAGACAGCAAAATCGATAGGACTGGAAATGGGAATTGGCGATGGAATCAAGGCTTTGGAAGGGAAAGCCATTGAACAGATGACAGATGAAGAATTAGAATCGGCAGCAGTCGAGTATAACATTTTCGCACGTACCAGCCCCGAACACAAACTCCGTTTGGTGAAAGCTTTACAGGCCCGTAATATAATATGTGCTATGACAGGGGACGGAGTAAATGATGCCCCGGCGCTAAAAAAAGCGGATGTAGGTATAGCAATGGGCATAAAAGGTACTGAGGTAACTAAAGATGCAGCGGAGATGGTATTGGCAGATGACAACTTCTCTACTATTGCTGCTGCGGTAGAAGAAGGAAGAAGAGTGTATGATAATCTTAAGAAAACTATCTTGTTCATATTGCCTACTAATGGGGCTGAAAGTTTTCTGATCATAGCCAGTATATTGTTCGGAACGCTTATGCCGCTTACTCCTATACAAATACTTTGGGTTAATATGGTAACATCAGTAACTATCTCTCTGGCTCTCGCGTTCGAGAAACTAGAACCGGATACAATGAAGCAACCGCCGCGTTCTCCACAAACACCATTATTAGACGGATACTTTATATGGCGTATTTTGTTCGTTTCTGTTCTTATAGGAGGAGGAACTTTGTTATTGAACCTATACTTGTTGAGTAATGGTGTAAGTGAAGATATTGTCAGAACCGTAACAATACAGACTATTGTAATCACCCAGATGTTTCACTTGTATAATAGCCGCAGCATCCGCAAATCTGCCTTCTCTGGAGACTTTTTCGGCAACAAGGCCGTATTTGTTGTTTCGGGATTGCTTATCTTGTTACAACTAGTGATAACATATATCCCGTTTATGAATCAAGTTTTCGGAACGGTTAAACTACCATTACATTTCTGGATATATCCATTCGTTTTTGGGTTTATTATCTTCATTATAGTGGAGGCTGAGAAATGGGTTATGAGACTAATGGATAAAAAAACTGATAAATAACAGACCGGATCATAACTCACAAAACAAAAAAGCTGTATTTTTTCTTAAAATACAGCTTTTTTTGCATGCACGGGTTGTACGGTTGAGTGATTGAATGGTTAAATGGTGCTATGGTTTGACTTGTACTAAAAAAACTTTACGGATTTTATAAATTGTCCTGAATGCACTTTAGTTCTTTCTCTATTAGTAAAAAGGAACTATACCCTTTTCAACCACTTAATACGATGTCTTTTCATCACTCCAAGTGGGGTTTTGGATAAAAGTGATATTACATTCAATAAAAATGATATCAAATAAGTAAAATCAATATAAGTCTGGATGATTTTAACTCACACCTGCAGATTAGGGATGTATCTTTGATAATACAATACTTAAAGTCTAAGCTAAGAAAATATGCGGTATTATATCTACTCTATTTGTAATTTTCTTTTTGTTTGTTCAATGATGATTCTTCATATAGATGGAGCCACATTCAGTCCGACAATAATGCTTTCGAGCTTTATCATAACGGCCGTAATTTTTCTTCCCTATATTAGTTTTCACTCCTAATTATACAAGACGGATGTTAACCAAAGTCACAATTAATGAAAAAATGATATAAATGCGAACTATAACATGTTAATTTAAATATGTATACTATGAACATAATTATTTCTAAATCCAAACTATTACTCATCTTGTCGATAGTATTATCACTTATCTTTTTTGCGGCATGTGATGATACGGAAACTACCGATGAAACAGATTTCGCCCTTTACTACACAGGCATGACGGATATAGGTCCATCCATGACTGGAGTAATTAGTACCCCTTCATATATTGGAGGTAAGCCTTCTGGTTTTGAAATATTCAAAGTTACCCTCGATGGTGAGTCATATTCAAGCAGCAGCTTTGTGATAAATGAAGACGAAGGAGCTATAACTATCAGTGAAACAGCAGGAATGTATCAATGTCAAAAGAGTTTAGGAAATCAAAATAACGGACATCTGTTCGGATTAAAATATAAGTTTTAAGTTTTTCATGGTATTATAATTATGGATAATTTTAGAACGGTTATCTAGGTAGATGGAGCAGCTTTATAGAAATAAAAAAGAGAAGTTTTCACTTCTCTTTTTTTTATGTAAAATGATGGTGCATTAACACGAAGCTAAGAGTGATTGATAATCATTAATATATTTAGAAATTCTTTCAACCTGAGTTTTGAGTATATTTTTAAATCTAAAATTCTTTTCTCCTTTCTCCACTGCCACGGATCGACAGCATTATTATCTTTCCAAAGACCTCTTTTATCAGCTTTGGCTTTCTCCTGAAGCTTGATGTAATATTTACCTTTTGAGTATTTGTAATTGCATGCATAACCGGATCGGATCATTTCTTTACACAATTTTTATGTTTTAAAACCTGTTATCAAATATTAAATATTAATTAAATTATGTTATGTTATTTTTATATTTTGTTTGTGAAATATGAAGGAGACATTTATCTATATGATAAAAAGAGAAACATTTCTCTTTATATAAAGTACCTGAAATCGTAATTTAAAGACTAATAATTAATATCTTAACTATGAATCTTGCCCAAATTCTCTTTTTGCTGTCCCTGTGGATGGCATTACCCGGTTTTAGTCAATTGAACAGTTCTCACAACCATCTTCGTCCCGGCGATGTGTTAATAAAACAACAGGTAGAATATAGAGATCCCGGCAATGCTGGCAAAGATCAGCTGTGGGATTTCAGTAATCTCAAGACTCTGAATGACGCCTATACCCTGACATATTCGTTACCACCTCTGGAAGGGGATAGTGTCTATATACTGGGAGATACCCGCTATCCTAAAAAGGATATTTCGGACAATGAGCTGATTGTGGGTACAGAACATAATACAATGTATTATTACCGGATGATACATGATTCCCTGTTACAGACCGGGCATGAAAACCCCGTTGTCGAACTGAAATATACCAACCCGATGGTACTGATGCAATATCCGCTGAATTACAGTCAGTCGATTAGCTCGGATTATACCTCTAAAGGTTTGTATTCTGGCACAGTGGCTATCCATACCCATGGGACAATGGTTACCGCGGCCGATGCTTATGGTAAGATGATACTGCCATCCGGAGATACCTTAAGTCCGGTACTCCGGGTAAAGACAATACAGACCATCCTTGATAGCCCTGTAAAAGGTTCATCTGGCATAGAGGCGGGCGATCAGGGCAAACAGCTCGAGGCCTGCCGCTGGTACAGCAAAGGCTATCGCTATCCGGTATTTGAGACAGTGAGGAATATTAACCTGAATGACAGTACGGAAATCTTTTCTACTGCATTTTTCTATCCGCCACAAGATCATCTTTATCTGGATACTGATCCTGAAAATCTTGCTTTGCAGGAAGAGGTATGGGATATGGATAAGAAACAGGAGGAACTGCAAGCAGATTCGAAAACAGTTTCCCTGGAAGATATTATGAGTTGCAGGATATATCCGAATCCGGTAATCTCCATTCTGAACCTGGAGTATGAGTTAAAGACGGACGCTAATGTGTCTTTCGAGCTATACTCGATCGATGGTATGCCGGTAAAGAAGATAAAGACACAAAAAAAGTCTGTAGGTAGTTATTATGAAACAATTGATTGTTCGGGGTTGTATTCGAGGAATTATGTATTGAGGATTATGGTAAATGGAGTGAGTGTTAATGAAGTCGTGATTAAAAAGTAAAATAGCAAACCATGAGAAAAATAATTCTGTCCTTTATATTAATGCTGTTTGTTTTAGAAAACTATAGTCAAGATGCAGAAACAGCCATTGTTAATAGATCTATCGACTTGTTGAAGATAGAAACCCCCAACGAAGCATCTTTCAATAAATTTATTGATAATCCAGTAAGCATATATAGCGGAACTCCGGACATTAATATTCCAATATATACATTACATGAGGGAATGATCGAAATTCCTATTAATATCAGATACAACTCTTCGGGTATTAAGGTTGACGAAGAAGCCAGCTGGATAGGTTTAGGTTGGAATTTAAATGTAGGAGGAGTTATAACACGTAATTCTATTGGATTATTTGACAAAGAAAAAAGTCCCGATTTAGAAAAATATTATACCAATGTAATGAATGTTTTTAATGATGATCTTTATAAAGTGGACTACATAGTAGAAGGGCCTTGGTCTTTAGATACCAGAAAAGCATTTAGCTGGTATCTTCGTGAACCTCAATTTAGAAAAGTCATTGATGAAGGTAGATATAAACCTGATATATTCTATTATTCTTATCCGGGAGGTGCAGGTAAATTTATTATAGATTATAGAGATAATAATGCATATATACTTGATCGAAATGATAATACCAAGATTGAGATTTATACAGATGCGAGTAATAGATTATATCAATTTAAAATCACTACTCCTAATGGAATCATTCATTATTTTGATTTTTTCAGTTCAACTTTGTTGCATGACCCTGTCGTATACCGGGGTGTAACATCCGAGACATATACCTTGACCAAAAGTATATATCCAAATGGACAGAAAGTAAATTATTACTATGATTCGATTGTATGTAATCGCTATAATGCAAGTCATGTTATTCAGACAACTGAACCAGAAACCACAAAACACATTAATGAAGAAATGAATCCGAGTAAGTCTGAGTTATCGAAGACATTAAGCATATCATCTAACGAAGAGTTTTATTTAACAAAAATAGAAACAACCAATAACTTGGTAACTTTTGAGACGAGTCAGAGGTTAGATCAACTCAATGGGAAAAAGCTCGATAAAATAAAAATACTATCAAAAAATGCTCCTGCAACTCCGGTTTTTGAATATAAATTCAACTATGATTATCTTCAGGCTGATGCAGGAGGCACGGATAGCTATTATTGGGCCAAAGATTTTTCGAATCAAATACCTAATCATCATACATCAGATATTTTTCTTAAGAGATTACGGCTATTATCCTTTTCTTTTCTAGATAAAAATTCCCAACCTGTGCAGACTTATCGTTTTTTTTATAATAACAATAAATTACCCAGGAAAGATTCATATGCGAAAGATTATTGGGGATATAGTAATAATCAGAATCAAAATGCCACATTAATACCAGATATGGAAAACCTTATGTGGCATGAATATGGCCTTGATAATCATAATCGCTATAAAAAAATACAGAAACCGGCTATTTATAGTGGAACCTTTAATTATGCATTAAGAGCAACTGATTTTGAAAGTAGTAAATCTGGAATTCTGGAAGGTATTCAATATCCGACAGGTGGATATACAGAGTTCATTTATGAACCAAATACGTTTATAGACTACAAAATACCAACTTTAGAAGAAGTGAAGAACGGTTTTCCTTCAACTAAGATGTCGATATATGATGATAATTCTTTTTTTGCTCCAGATGATCTATACCCATCCAATAAAAATAAATTTTTCACTCTGGATAAAGAAGTAACTATGACTATCAGTTTATTATTAACCAGAGGATATCCCAATAGATCTAAGCTGACATGGGCTGACATGGCCGAATTCAAAGCTTATATTAATCAGGGTCCTTCTAAAATTGATTTATCTGAGGAGCTAAAAAATCTATGTTATTCACAACATATACAAGAAACAAATTATGGTGCAATAAAAAAAGACGAACTGAAATTTGAAAAGAGAATAACCTTAAATAAAGGAGGATACATTATTGTTGATTTGCCAGATCGATTTGGAGAACAGCATGGAGGAGAGGCTAAGATCCAACTTGGAGCAGAATATGCTTATCCGATGAAAGATAAAGTAGAATCTCCTGGAGCAGGCTTAAGGATAAAAGAGATTAACTTTTATAACTCCCCGAGTAAAACCGAAAGGTTAAAATATACTCATTATACTTATGCTGACCCATTAACAGGAAAAAGTAGTGGAATTTTACACAACAAACTTCAGTTTATAAAACATTATCGAGACACATATGATTTTCTTGGGAAATGCTACCCAAATTATAGCCCTCCTGCGACAGAATCATTTAGTATCCAATCTGATAAAATTGAAATATCCGGAGATAATCTATTGTCCAATCCTTATGGTTCGATGCCTAATGTTGGATATACATTTGTCAAAGAAATAAATAAAGATACGTCCATAGGGCAGATTCTTCATAGGTTCAATAACCAAGAACCTGAATACACTGAATATTCTATAAGATTAGATAGTCCTCTTAACGGAAAAGAATCCGAGATACAATATTATAACTCCAAGGAAGAATTGTT
Source organism: Dysgonomonas sp. GY75 (assembly GCF_015234155.1). Lineage (NCBI taxonomy): Bacteria > Pseudomonadati > Bacteroidota > Bacteroidia > Bacteroidales > Dysgonomonadaceae > Dysgonomonas > Dysgonomonas sp. GY75. The sequence continues at coordinate 9,326 of NZ_JADCLQ010000010.1, read as the reverse complement.
GCGTAAAGAGTCTTATAATTATTTAAAGAAAATAGAACATTATCATTTTGGTCTCGATTTTTATGATAGAATAAACACTTTACCTTTAATTTATAAAAATTCCGGATAGACCGTGAAACAGATGACTGAAAATCTAATACATACCCCTTGTGATATGACAGTAAACGACTCAATACAAGAATACTGGTTTATGAGATATGATCGGCTTCAAATGGTTAAATATCCAATAAATTCATATTTTGTTTACTTAAAAGATAAAACCATAACAATTGATGGCCTGACAACAAAAGAAGAATATAACTATAGCGATAAGTACCAGTTAAAAGAAAAAAGGATAATAGAGTCTACAGGAAGAAATTTACTCCATAAATATATGTATACGAATGATTTTAATTGTGATATATATTCAAATATGTCAAATAAAAATATGATTTCTAATGTTATAGAAGAGAAAGTATTCATAGATAATAAGTACTTGGGAGGTAGGTTTACTGAATATAACTATTTCAAAACAGATAAAAAAATTCTCCCCTTTAGAATATATTTATCAGAATATAAAGGAGATCAGGCAGACCCTATAACATTTAATTGCCCGAATATTAACAAAAATATTTATCCTTATCAGAATTTAGTTTACGATGAGTATGATTCTTTTGGAAATCCTACACATATAGTTCAGAATGAAGGAGCTCAAGTTGTATATCTTTGGTCATATGGAGGACAATATCCTGTTGCTAAAATTGAAAACGCTTTCAGCTATGAGACTGTTAACACAGCTGTTGCATCTGTATTTGGAATAGCAGGAATAGATTCCTTATCTGCATTAACAAAAATAGATAAAACAAAATTAAACAGTCTGAGAGGTCATTCGAATTTAATGAGTTCTCTTGTTACTACCTATATATACGAACCTTTAGTAGGGATGCTGGAATCTACAGATCCGTCAGGCATTACTACCTATTATGAGTACGATACTTTCAACAGGCTAAAACGCATATATATCAAGGAGAAAAATGCAAGCGGAGTGGAAGTTGAAAAAACGATTCAGAATTATGATTACAACTATGTAAACAAATAAGAAAAGATTATGAAAATAAAATGTTATCTTACTATAATAATAGTTCTGCTTTTATCAGGCGGCATACACTCTCAAAGTTCTACTCAGAACTACCTCCAGACACGTACTTATACCAATGATGCCGGAACTACATATCTCGACGAGATACAATATTTCGACGGCCTGGGACGTCCCATGCAAACCGTACAGCGAGGCATTACCCCCAATGCTGCCGACCTTGTCACCTACCAGGAATACGATGCTTTCGGACGTGAATCAAACAGTTGGCTTCCGGCTGTAGCATCAGGTAATAACGGATCCTATATGCCTTTTGCTACTTACAAAGCAAAAGCTATGACTACCTACACTAATGATTCCGCCTACAGCAGGCCTGTCTATGAAGCTTCTCCCCTGAACCGTGTACTTGAACAATACAGCCCGGGGAAAGAGTGGTATGCCGGTAAAAGAGCAGTCAAGACAGAATACCAGACCAATACAGCCGGCGGAGAATTGTCATGTGCTTTATTTCGAGCCGACACGGATGCTTCCCTCACACTGACCCAGACTGGCAATTATGGTGTAGGCCAGCTATATGTTACAAAAATAACAGATGAAGACCAGAATATCAGCTATGAGTTTAAAGATAAACTGGGACAGGTAATCCTTACCCGACAGATAGAATCCGCCAAACAATACGACACCTATTATATTTATGACGATTACGGTAATCTGAAAGCCGTCCTGCCACCTCTGGCATCCGACACAGTCAAAGCCAATAGTGCCCAGTTGAACAACAACAGCTATATGCGGAGCAACCTGGCCTATCTTTATATGTATGACAACCGCAACCGCTGTACATCAAAGAAGCTCCCCGGCTGCGATTGGGTCCGCTATGTCTATGACAAGGCCGACCGTCTGATCTTCTCGCAGGATGGGGAACAGCGTAAAAAATTGCCTAATGAATGGACGTTTAATAAATACGATGCATTTGGCAGGGTAATAATCTCCGGAATACACAAAACTACAGAATCGCACGAGGCGCTGATCGCCAAATGTCAAAATATTGTAGTAACAGAAAAGCCCGGCGGCAACTTTGAATATACCTGGAACTCACTTCCGGAGATTTCATATACCGGGACACTCTCCCTGAATTACTATGATAACTATTATGATTATTTTAATGCAACATTAAGGGAAAAGTTGAAATTTGTAAAGAAGGACGGTTTTTCAGACCGGTATATCCATCCTTCTCTGGGAGAAGGAACCCCCAAAGGGTTGCTTATCGGCACCCGTATCAAGACCTTTAAGGCAGATGGTAGCCTGGGGGAAATAGCTTCCAAAATGTATTATGATAATCGCGGACGCATCATTCAGATTAATTCGACGAACCATCTGGGCGGTATTGACGAAGAGCATATCGCTTACAACTTCACCGGGCAACCAACCAAGAGGATGTATATACACTCGGCCACAGGCAAGACCACCCAGACCGAAGTCTATACTTACACCTACGACCATGCAGGCAGGTTGCTGACCACCACTCACCAGTTAACGGACGGCACAACGGTAAAACCACAGGTAACACTCGCGGAAAATACATATGACGAACTGGGAAGACTAAAGACAAATAAGAAAGGAGGACAGGCGAACCTGAATTCAACTTATGCCTATAATATCAGGTCGTGGACGAAATCAATCACCAGTCCGCTGTTTACCGAAACGCTGTATTATAATGAATCCTACGGAGGCAGCGCCAAGCAGTACAATGGTAATATCTCGGCAATGAGCTGGAAACATAATACCGAGACCAATCCACGCGGTTACGCCTTTGTTTATGACAACCTGTCGCGGCTGACAAAAGCCACTTACCTGATCAACGGTACCGTACAGACTTATAATGCAAGCACCCCAACCAAACCGATCTATCAGACAGCCTACAGCTATGATAAGCATGGGAATATGAAAACCCTGCAACGTTACGGTAATATCGATGCCGCGAAATACGGATTGATTGATAACCTGACAATGACTTATGCCGGCAATCAGATGACAAGAGTAGATGAGGCGGCAGCAGCCATCAGCATTGCCGAATCGATGGACTTTAAGAATGGCAGTAATGTAGCCAACGAATACACCTACAATGCCAATGGAGCGATGAATAAAGATTTGAATAAGGGGATAACCGAAATTCAATATAATTCGTTAAATTTACCAAGGCAAATGATAATCAATAGTTCTTCGGTAAAGGCCAAGAACTATTACACCTATTCGGCTTCAGGCGTGAAGCTGAGGACAGAGCAGCGATACGATCCTAATTATACGGTAACGCCGTCTAATGCGACCAATCCGACCAACGATGGATTGGCTGACTATAAGAATACGGATTATGTTGGTAATATCATCTATGAAACGGTAAAGAGCGGTTCTACAATAACGAATAAAACCCGGATACTGGTTGACGGAGGATACATTGAGGGTGGAGTATATTACTACTACCTGACCGACCATTTGGGAAACAACAGGGTTGTAGCCAATGCCGGTGGTACTGTTATACAAAGGAACCACTACTATCCTTTCGGTATGTCCTTTGCCGATACGCCTCTGGCCGAGCAGGGAAAGCAGCCGTACAAGTACAATAATAAAGAGCTGGATATGATGCATGGGTTGAACCTGTATGATTATAGTGCAAGGTATTATGAGAGTGCGTTAGGAAGGTTTATTAGTGTAGATCCGTTGGCGGAGAAGTATTATAGTTGGAGTCCGTATGTATATTGTGGTAATAATCCATTGAGAAGGACAGATCCGACAGGGATGATATGGGATGATCCTAAAGAGGCTCAAAAATTAAAAGATAATATTAGTAAAGTTCAAAATAGCATAAGTAAACGAGTGGGAGAGGATTTAGCTAAAATCTTTAAGGGCGGATTAGATAAAAAAAGTATAACCAAATTAGCTGGAAATATTCAAGAAGGCTTAGATCGTTTCAAGAATTTAGATCAAGCGAAAAATGATATAGATCTGTTAGGTAATGATCAGAATAATACTTATGCTCTAAGTTCAATATCAGGTGGACAACATAAAGTCAGATTAGGCAGTGACAATAAAGTATACATTGAGACCTCCTCCGATGGTCTATCTATTCATGAAGTTACCCATGTAAGACAATCTCTCGATACAGGGGGATTACAATTTTCACCAAATGGAGAACTATTAAATGCAGGTATAAAGTCTCCGGCTAGTAGTAGGTATGCACGAATGAGTGGTATGGAAGTTGAAGCATACCAAATGCAGTATTCTTATGATAAATCTTATCCAGGAAAAACTAATAATGGTTTACAAGGTATTGATGTTCATTCCGTGGGGGATATACGTGATAATGGAAAGTTAGTATATCCTTTCGCTAAAGAGTATTCTAACTTTTTAAAGAAGCAACAGAAATTAATTAATCGCTAAAATGAGAACACTATTTATTATATTTTCGTTTATTTCTATTATGCCTATTTATGGGCAGAATAATATATCAGGAATCTTTAATGATGAGCTTGGTAATCAATTGGAAATTAAGGGAGAGGTGTTAAAGCTAACAACTCCAGATAGTCCAGGAGTTCCTGGAAAGTTATTAGCTGAATGTAATGTAAAAAGGATTGATTCTGAGTTTATTGAATTAAATTCAGTATCACCTTATATTACAGTTAACAAAGAACTGAAAATAACACAGCAAAATATTTCATCACTAATAGATAGTCTAAATGTATCATTTTTAATCCCATATAACAAAACGAATTTGGAAATATCTATTTTAACAAATACTTTTAAAAATTATAATTTGGATTATGATTGTAATAGAAATAGTATTATGTTACCATTAGATACGAAAACCATTCTGTTTTCTATTTCTCCAGGCAAATATTTAACCCCTCATAATCCAGAAGGTTTATATTATGGTATTCTATTTTATTCTTCTACTGAACATCAAATTACTGAAGGAATGAACCATGTTATCATTAAATTAACGGCAATAGATAATTCCTTTTTTGATAAATACTATATAAAAGGTGATTATGCCCGTATAATAAAAGGAGGTATAATATGGAAAGATGTAGAATATAGAAAAGTAAAATAATTATATCTTTTACTTGTACAGAGGATTATCTGCTTCGCCTAGTATTAATTTCAATCCCCTCCGGTCCTTGGGGATTAGCATGGTAAATCGATTTGAAAATTTATCTTATGAATGAAAAAAAAATACTATTAACAAAAATATCATATTTTATCACTAAAAAATATGGCTCCAACGAAACCATAGACGAGAATAGCCGAATTGAGGAAGATCTGGGAATAACAGGGGATGAAGCTTGGGAGTTTTTAATTGAATATGGAAAGTCTTTTAATGTAGATGTTTCAAATTTTATGGCCGCAGATTATTTTAAAGCTGAAGGATTTGATTTTATAACACCTATATTAGAGTTTCTAAAATTGAAAAAGAAAATTATAAAAAAAACACTCACTATTAATGACTTAATTAAAGGGATTATTGCTGGTAAACTTGATGAAGATGTTATAAATACTCCCTGTTCGGTATAGGCTCGTTGCCTCTGTCAGACTAAAATAAAGGCTCAGGCTTGAATAAGAAAGATGATGAATAATCCCTCTTGTTCAAGTAGGTTTATAAACTGTGTCCTGCGCAGCAATAATTAAAATCCTGCCGGTATCATCATCGGCAGGATTGTTTATCTATAATATACCTACCCAATTCTTCTTATTTCAAACTCAATATACTCTTTTCCTTTCTTTACAATTTCGGTTTCAACGATAGCCTTTCTTATAAGTTTGTCGTTGAAACCATATTTCTTGCTTAAGATATCTTGAGTTGGTTTTACCGGATTATCCCAATCCGAAAGGGAGTTGCTAAAACCGAATTTGAAGTGAATCTCATAGGGTGGTTCGGGTATTTTTATTTTAGGCAATAGCCAGAGCAAGGTATTTTCGTACTGCTTATATTTTTCTGTTTTGAATCGTTTACCTTTCCATGCTTCGTTAACAGACAGAGGCTTAATATCGATGCGTACCATTTTATATTTAAAATATAATAACGTTCAACAAAAGCCTCTTTCTCTTACAAGCTCCCCTCAATAGCCTGTTTCAAATTCATATTCGCAGCATGCCAATCGAATGATTTGAGCATCCATACTCTATACTCTTTAGGGATATCCTTAAAGCTTTGCCCCTTATGCTTTCCGAAAGGCATTGTTTCAAGAGGTTTACCGACATTTGAATTACTTTTCGGTACTTCTTTTTCAGCGTCACCTTTCTTAACTGTTCTGATCTCGTGTATAGGAATGTCGGAGAGAAGCCTTCCGTCAGTACCGTACATTTTCCATATTCTCTCTTTCTCGAATGTTATATCTTCAACTTTTCCGAAGCGATCTACGTTGCCGGCAAGGTCTGTGATTTAGCAGTTCTCTTTCTCATCATCGATACGAGTACCACGTCCTAATATCTGATAATACAGAGCGATAGAAGCTGTTGAGATACCTAGAATAATACAATCTATCTTAGTGTAGTCAAACCCTGTAGAGAGAACACGCACATTGAATATGACACGGATATTTCCTTTCCTGAATTCGGAGATCACCCGTTCACGTTCCGAATCGTGCATGCCTGAGTAGATGGCTGCCGAATTCGGATATTCTTGCGCAAATTGGATCGCTTCATCTATCGACGGAACAAATGCCAGGATATGCTTTCGATCACTATTCAAGTCAAGTTCTTATTTGATCTGATTATGGATGTCATTCGATGCAAAAGCTCGTTTTGAGTCATAACAGCCTTGATTGCCGCCATCCGCATCTACCCTTTCCCTACAGGGTCGCTTGTTTACAAAGAGAATAAAGCGATCAATTTCGACATTCAGAATACAACCCTTAATGCAGGTATCTATATTCTGGAAAAACTGACGAAGAAGGTAATGTGACGCGTGAGAAAGTGATGAGAATAAAATAGTGAAGAATAGCTTCCAATAGTTGAACCACCTATATTCTAAGAAAGGCGGTTCACTTTCTTTTCTCTTTTCTAACGGGGAGGCTTTTCTTTTATGCTTAAAAAATAGAGAATAATAGTTGCGAGTAATGCTAAATATGAAATGACTAATTAAACAATGAAATAGACAATGTTTGTCTCTTAATACCTTTATCCTCCCTTTGCACATAAAATGATGGGGAATTTTACCCACGACTATAGGAATGATGATTGTCCATGCAGTTATTTGTGCAGTGGCATCGATAGGATATACCCCTGCATGAAATGCAGTTTATTGTTTTAAATCAAACGTCAATAAAATGGATATACTTTTTTTATGCCTATATTCATGACCTAAAATAAAAAAAGCTGAAAATCATTATTGATAATCAGCTGATTAGTCGAATTGATCGTTGTCTCACCAGGACTCGAACCTAGACAGGCAGAACCAGAATCTGCAGTGCTACCATTACACCATGAGACAATATTACTTTTGCGAGTACAAAAGTAATAATAATTTTATTTAGCTACCAATAGGAAGTAGTTTTTCTTTCCTTTTTGTGCAATAATATATTTTCCGGCGATAAGAAATGATGAATCTATCATATCATCGAAGTTCTCTACTTTCACTTTATTTACCATTACTCCCCCTGCCTGTACTGTCTTACGCATTTCTCCTTTCGATGGAAATACAGTTGCACTTTCGGTCAGTAAATCTACAGCTTTGATTCCGGCAGCCAACTCATCTTTGGATATGTCGAATGTGGGTACACCCTCAAATACCTGTAGGAATGTTTCTTCGTCCAGCTTTTTCAGAGCATCAGCAGTCGCGTTGCCAAACAGAATATTAGACGCTTCAACAGCCTGATCATAATCTTCATCGGAGTGAACCATAACAGTAACTTCCTTTGCCAGACGTTTCTGTAACGGACGAAGATGTGGTGCTGATCTTTGTTCCATAACCAATGCTTCTATCTCCTCTTTGCTGAGAGCCGTGAATATTTTGATATATTTTTCTGCATCATCATCACTTACATTCAGCCAGAACTGGTAGAATTTGTAAGGAGAAGTGTATTTTCTTTCCAGCCATACGTTACCCGATTCGGTTTTGCCGAACTTAGTTCCGTCTGCTTTTGTTATCAACGGGCAAACAAGGGCAAAAGCCTCGCCTGAAGCCTTGCGGCGTATAAGTTCTGTTCCGGTGGTGATGTTTCCCCATTGGTCGGAACCTCCCATCTGAATGCGACAGCCTAATGTTTCATATAAGTGGAGATAATCGTATGCCTGCATCAGTTGATATGAAAACTCTGTAAACGACATGCCTTCCGAAGCTTCCCCGCTCAGACGTTTCTTTACAGAATCCTTGGCCATCATATAGTTTACAGTAATGTGTTTTCCTATGTCGCGGATAAAATTCAAAAATGAGAAGTCTTTCATCCAGTCATAGTTGTTTACCAACAATGCCGCATTCGGCTTGTCAGACTCGAAATCGAGAAACTTAGCTAACTGTTTCTTAATCGATTCCTGATTGTGGCGAAGAGTAGCTTCGTCCAGCAGATTACGTTCGGCAGACTTCATAGAGGGGTCTCCGATCATACCTGTTGCTCCGCCTACAAGAGCGATGGGACGGTGTCCTGCACGCTGGAAGTGCTTCAATATCATCACACTCACAAGGTGTCCGATATGCAACGAATCGGCAGTAGGGTCAATACCCACATAGCCCGAAGTCAGTTCCTTTTGCAGTTGTTCTTCCGTACCCGGCATGATCTCTTGTATCATACCTCTCCATCTTAGTTCTTCAACAAAATTCATCGAATTAGTTTATTAATTGTAACTTTTTTAGTTAGTGTGCAAAAGTACGACCTTTTTCGAAAAGAAAAAACATATACCTTTATTTTAATGTGTCAATTCGATCAGCAAACTTCGATATTAGCAGATTTACAAACATTTTTTACCACAGCTTAGGACTGATTACTCGTTAAAAGGTAACAAAGGTAACACTTGTTTCAGTGAACAGCATACCAATCCGGCGCTCCGGATTAAAATAATGAAGAAACGTCCTGGATGCTTACCTTGCGTGAGTTTTTGCAGCCCAGGCCGAAGTTTACAATGGTGTTTCGAACCCCATGAACAGCATGGCTTAAACCACAGAAGGTAAAATAATTGGTGATACTTTTCAAAGGTAATCCCGCTTAAGAGTTTAGATTTAGACAATGTGGTTTAGCAAAAACTATAACCATAAAAACTAAAA
>NZ_JADCLQ010000001.1:53460-166053 GCF_015234155.1 Dysgonomonas sp. GY75 | reverse complement strand
CACTAGTGTCCACTAAAAAAAATTAAGACATAATTGAGTATCATTTTGATAGTTTATCTGCGTATCATTATTATTAAAAAGATTTTCTATTGGCATTCTTTCAAATAATGATAAACTAAGTATTCGTAATATTTCATAAGTGGACACTTTTATTTTTAATTCATGTTTCATGATTGTAACAAGACAATAGGTTATTATAGCAGAAAATATTTGAATTTTGACGGCATTTTCAGAAGTCCCATAAAACTCCTTTATTCTCAAATGTTGTTTTATCCATTTGAAAAAGATTTCTATATTCCAACGATATTTGTATAGAGTGGCAACTTCTTCAGCTGTTATATCCAGATTGTTTGTCAAAAAAGAAAAAGTAGTTTTCAACTCCTTGCTATAATATACAACAGATCGTAATTTATCGGGATATCCTTTTTGAGCGATTCTGGATGTAAAGATAATAATCTGATCAGCCATGATTCCCGTTTGGGGATTATTATAGTTTTTGTCGGTTAATACTTTATATTTCATATTCTGTTTTTTCCTTACTACAAAAAAAGCATCTATAAGATTAATTGCATATAATTGAGGAGTACTCACATATGCTTTATCAAAAAGATAGAATGCATTGGTTTCGTATGGAATAATATCCATCAGGGTGCAATCGCTGGTTAATTGATCGGTAATGACATTGAAAGTTGGAATTTGGTTCTTTATATCATATAAAGTATACAATTTAATTCCCCCTGTTCCTTTTCGTTGCTTAGCCCACCAGAATGTATTGATACATAAAGTGATTATTGAAGAATCAAATGCATAAATATTACTATCTGTTTCCAGGTCAACAATCTGTGTATTATTGGATTTTATACAATCAATGAGCTTTAAAGAAAATTTTTCAAAAACATCTATACTACGTACTTCATTGGCTTTAGATAAATTACTACGTGTTACGCTTTTTCCAAATCCAAGATGATAAAACTTTTTCTTATGCGCATCAAGTATCCCTATCAAATCCCGAAGGCTTTCCCGATTAGATAACTGACCAAAAATCAGAACTAAAAGGTGATTCCAACAAGTAAATGATTTTACATATTTATTGCCTTCGTATTTATCGACTAAACAATCAAAAGCTCTCTTGGGCAGAAATCTACATAATTGAGTAAAAACGTAATGTCCATTGTGCATTCCTACTATCATTTTGTTACTTCTAACAAAAATAGAGATTTGAAATGTACACGTAAAAAAAACGAATATTATTAATTGCATATCAAATAATTACATCGCTTGTTAATGTTTTTTAGTGGACACTAGTGTATGCAATACGCCCCTACATGAGGCTGAAAAACAGCTTTATGAATTTTGATGCGTTTGCCCTATATAAAAATCAGTCTTCAATCAGCAACTCCGGCCTGTATTCGAAGTGCATTGTATCGTAATGATACCACTTCCCACCCCATATAAAACCATGCTTTTCGAAGATATCTACAATCTGCTGTGGTATACGGTTCTTATATTTCACAGCTATGTCTTCTGATGTACAACGGCAGTCCCATTGCCAATAGTTAGAATATTTGACGTTCAGGTCAATTGCTGTACCGAAACTATGTGAACTCAGACGATCAGTTCCCCGTACTTTCCTCCAGTTGAAAGTCCCGGCACTAAGAAGATAGTCTTTAAGTTCGGGGTATTTGTCCAACTCATCCGAAATTTTCTGAAGTTGCTTATCTACTCCGTTTATATTTGTTACCCTCAACTTCTGATTTATAAGATCGGGGCACCATGTGATTGTGACAAGATTCTGTTGTACTTCGGATGGAGTAGATCCATACATTTTCTTTAGTAATTCCTCGTTGCGTATCCGCCCCGGATCATGGTTCTTTGGTATATTCTTCAGCTCTCCTTGTTTGTAATCATAAGTAAAGATATCCCCTAAATCGGAGCTGTTCATCAGTTCGCTATGGCTTTTTTGTCCTCCTTCATCGTATCTGATTTTAGAACCGTCATACATGATAAGAGACGATCCGTCATAGCCTTTAACCCGTGAGGGATAAGCCTGCATTAACTTTCGCACCCCTGAGGGATATGTCATATCCTGTGCTCCGGCATAAAGCGTGCTAAATAAGAGAGATAAGACTAAAGATAGATAGCTTTTCATGTATTTCCTATAAATAAAAAAGGATATACCCCACACAGGATATATCCTCTTCTTATATTCTATCTCTGATTATTTGCGAATAACTTCACCTTTGATATTCAATCTGTAGATTGAATCCGGAACATTTGAAAATACCGTAACGTCTTTACTGAATGTTCCCGGACGACCGGTAGTAGAATAAGTAACTTTAATCTTACCTTCTTTACCGGGCAACACAGGTTCGTTTGTATAATCCGGCGTTGTACAACCACAACTAGCCTGCACTCTTTGGATAAGGAAAGGCGCTGTGCCTGTATTTTTAAAAGTGAATTCGCAACTTACCGAACCGGCGCTCTCTGCAACTTTTCCAAAATCGTGTACTGCTTTTTGGAAAGTAACCTTAGGCGCTTTTTTACCGTCCTGAGCTGCGATAAAGCCTGTCGATAACACTAATGCAAACAGGATAAGTCCAATTTTTTTCATATTTCCAATTCTAAAATTTACTAATTAATTCTAATGTAGTTTCTAAGTTCATTTAATCTAAATAATTCACAAATGTAATAATAATATTAACTAGATGTTTAACTTTTTAGATTATTTTGCATTAGCACTTAATTCTCTTATTCGGGTTCTTCTTAATTATATATCCACATCAATACAGGCTTTTTAGATACTCTGAGCATCTCATCCACTTTACGCATCATCTCGTTGCTAACAACAGGGCATCCCTGGCTCCAGCCCAAAGGCAGATGTTTGGGATGAATATTGTGATCAGCAACGGGAGTATGTGAATGCAATACTACCCAGCGCTTGAAGGCATTACTATTTGTCTTATCGAGACCATGCATCTTATAATGTACATTGATGCCCCAACTGCTATAGGCACGTGCTCCTATCTTATATTTTCCCAACGAAGAGCAATAACTGCCTTCCACATTACTGAATACAGGCTTCGACTGCGTACTTTCCATTCCATAGCCATGACAGCAAAGACTTGAATATTTGATGGTATCTTGAGCAAAATCCCAGACAAAAAAGCGCTTCTTCCCGGAATGGATACTAAAATCGATGAGATAGCAGTATTCAGTATTGAAACCTTTCGATTTGCAATAGACCAAAGCCGAATCTGCTTTCGATTTAAGACGGGTAAAAGCTGCCTGACTTTCGTCTTCTGTATTTCTATGCTCCGTCTGATTTATCCCACTGTTACAGGACTTGTATCTGATAAAAGATACAAGTCCAACCAGTAGAAGTATGGCTAATATGATAGAGCCAAATATTTTCATATGTATGTAGTTTTAGGTGTAAAAGGTATTTTATATCAATATCACTATTCTTTCACCGTCACCTTTATTCCCTGCGTATGCGATGCAAATTCCGGTGCATACATACATTGAATCGTGGTGATTCCATTTGCATATTCCCCTGTACGATTTACATACACAGGATATTCCAATACATAAGTGCCTTTAGGCAGATGGTCGAAGTAGAAATTAGTGGATGCGTCTTTCCCCATCTGATAGTATATCAGACCGCCTGCCCATCTTGTACCTGAAATAGTTTGCTGCGGCTCGAAACACGGCGCACGCATATCTTTCAGTTGAACGAAATCCATATCTCTGTCGGTGCGTACTGTAAGACGGACAATCACTTTATCGCCGACTGTCAGCGGATTCGACTCAGTTATCAGGGTCAAACCTTTTCCTGCTGCCGATACATTTTCTTTAAATAACTCCTTACTTACATTCAAATCGCCTTTTTGTACTGTTATCTTGTCCAGATTTTCGTAATACTGCCAGTACATAGCGCCATAAGCAGGTTGAGAGGTGGAGGTGGTTACTTCCACTTTCCCCATATCATTTGTTATTTCCGACTTATTCCATGTTTGTTTGAAATAGCCTGTTCCCAGTTCTTTATTCTCCGGTTGGACAATCTGGCTTCCTACCTTAATTGCCGTCGGAGTGGGTTCTGTTACAAACCAGTCCGTACCTGAGCTTAACAAGGCACTAATGGCATCAATAGACGCATGAGTGGATTCCCATACTTGTGTACGCTTCTGATTCAGCAACCAGCGTTTCATCAGATCCATTTCCTCTTTAGATGCGCCGTTTTGTTCCAAAGCGTCCATCAGGAACGTATGTACACTGATGGCGGAGAGAGACATAAATACATTGCTGCGGTTGTTTGGCCAGTACATACCTAGTTTGACGTTTTTAACCGCATGTTCTTTAATGGATTTTACAATCTTATTTGCCTGCTCTTTTTCTCCGTTTTGTTTCAGCACAACAGACAGGATAGAACGTTCATACATGTTCAATTTAGTCCAGTTCTTAGTTGCCACGTCTGTATAGAAACGCTCGGCAGCACGAGCTTCCTGCGAAATAGGTATATCACGATAGAATGAGCGTACATAAGCAAATTCGAGCTGATTGGTAGAAATAGTTGTAACCTTTTCCCAATCTTTATTATACTTTTTCAGGTTTTTGAAATCTTCCGCAATCTGATTATCAATATATTTCAATGCTTTCATTTGCATTTCTTTTATCTCCTGCGGATACTCCACCTGCCCTGTTTTTTGCAAATTAGCATATCCGTAAAGCATATACTGAGTTACCGAACGGCTCGGATAAAGTCCTTTGTACCACGACCAGCCTCCGTCATTTGTAATTAGTTCTGCTAATTTCCTTGTGGCCGCATCGGTTTGTTGTTTAGTATTATTCAGATCGAATAATAATGATAAGCGTTGCATTTGCTCTGTTTCATCTTTGGCATCGAGTACCCAAGGGGTTTCTTCCAGTAAGACAGCTTTCAGTTCCTCATCTTTTTGAAGTTTGGAAACGAGCGTTTGCTTATCTGCTCCCTGTTTTTGCCAAGCCTGTATCATAGAAGCTACTTTCGGATACTGGCGAACGATTGAAGATCCCAATGTATTCACATAATAACTCGCAAACCAGTTCACGGCGTTTTCATTCGACGGATTGCTCATAGCAGGCAATGCCTGTACCGCATACCATGCCGGATTGGATGCGTATTCCAATGTCAGGCGATAGTTGCTCGCTGTGTTTGATGTATTGTTATATAGTTTATCGAATGTGAACGTACTTGTGCCCTGCTTCGTAATATCTATCGGCATGCTTTCGGTTACCAGCATACGATTGGATAATACAGCCAATACATGTTGCTCACCGTCACTGAACGATTCGTTTTGTGCTACAATGCGGCAACCTATCAGCTCTATGCCGGCAGGAATATCGAATATCCAGCTAACTGATGTAGAGGCATCTTTTTCGAGAGAGAATGTTTGTTTTTGGTTTGCAAGGCCTAAATCAATTACTTTATCAGTTGCAGGGTCAAAGAATTCGATATGTACATCTCCGGATAAAGACTTATCCGAGAGATTTGAAATTTTAGTGGAAATACTTGTCTTATCTCCCTGACGGACAAAACGAGGCATATTAGGCGTCACCATCAGTTCTTTACGGGTAATCACCATCTGCTCTAATGTACCTACACGTGCATCTTTATCGTGAGCCAATGCCCTGAAACGCCATGTAGTATTGCTTTCGGGTACAGTGAACGATATAAGTGTCTCGCCTTTTTCGTTAGTCCTCAACTGAGGGAAGAAAAACGCTGTTTCGTTGAAGTTCCGGCGGATTTGAGGGGCAGAAGTAACCGGATTTGAAGAATCAAGTTTATCCAGCAAACCTTCTACACCTCCTGCCGAATCAGCGAGGGCTACAGATTCGTTAAGCATTCCCTGTGGTGCAGCAACAGATGCTACGCCTCTAATCATTATTCCAGGTTCTGCATTAACTGTAATTCCGGCAACTCTGCCTTGCAATGCTTGTGAAACCGAACCTGTAAACATTACTTTCTTCATAGAACCATATCCTATAACGACAGTTTCATTATCGGGATAGTTCATATATTTCAGAGGTATATCCCCCAAAAGGTTATTTCTTCCGTATGAATATATATAACCGAACCAATTGACGATATCTTTTGTCCTTTCGAAAATGTTTTCTGATTCCGGTTTATAGAGGAAACTAAACTGCCGGGTATAATCGTTACTATACCCTGGAAAACTGTAATTTACAGGCGTTACATATTCCCTGCTTGTGTAGGGACGATTAAACGACCACGCCGTATATGGATATAGCTTATCCAGAGAAGTATCGTACATCGAAGCGAGCAATTCAGCCAAAATAGGTTGGCTTGTTGTATCCTTCACGCTTATAGTCCATGTTTCGGCCTGTCCCGGACGAAGCTTATCGCGGAATACTTCCAATTTAATGTTCAACTGCGTATCCGGCAAATCTGTTTTCTTGTATAATGAAGCCTCTTTGTTATAAAGTTTACCATCCCTCACGGATGTGAATGTCATTTTCAGTTCATCACCATACTCATCTTTGTAAGGCACGGTGAATGTCTGGTTCGCATCACTGAGTTTTACGAAACGTTTTTCAAATACCTTCTTATTATTATACAACTGATAAAGGATATATGAATCTTTTTCCGATGAACCGAATATCACTTCGGCCGGCTTGTCTTTCTCAAATAACAGATTCTTTGTTACCAGCCATTCATTTGTCTTTACAGGCGGTTTCTTATCGGCATAAGAATAGAGTACGAAATTCTGCTTTTCACCCACTTCATTGCTTTTGCTATCTAATGCTTTCACCTGTAACTGATATTTACCCGACGCCAATGATTTCAATCTGGCTTTCAGTTCGGTTTGCTCTCCGGTTTTGAATGAGCCGGACAATACATTGCCTTGTATCAGTATCGAATCGTTGTCATCCAGCGCATATATTTCATAAGTCCCCGAAGTTTCTATATCCTGCGCCTGCAAATTACGGGCAGCGATTTTGAGTTCGTAATCACTCGCTTTCTCCATCTGTTGCGGTATATCAATATTGATAACCATAGACACATTCCCAACTGTCAGGGTATAAGTGTTCGACTGTGTTTCGCCGTTCACATCCGTAACTGTAGCTGTAATGTTGAATGTATATATCTGCTTGTCATTGATAGAACGCAGAAGCGCCCTGTTACCGTCTCCGGCTTCGGGGGTAAATGTAATTTCGAACGAACCGTCATCATTTGTTTTCACCGTGCCATCGGTAAAAGGCGTGGTATTACCTGAACGCCAATACCAAAAGCTAAATTGCTCACGGCTTATATTGTATTTCACATCGGCGCCCTGTAAACTGATGCCTGAGAAGTTTTTGGCATAACCTTTCAGCGTTACCTCTTCCCCGAATGTATAAGTTTTATCTACTTTGTCGAAGGTGATTTCAAAGGTAGGGCGTTTGTATTCTTCTACATTAAAATAGGCAGAAGCATCGTCTATCTCGATATGATATCCTCCCAAAAGACCTGTTTGAGGCAAAACAAATTCGCCGGATATAGAGCCGAATTCATTTGTTATTATTTCTTTTTCAGCGATAGATTCACCGTTTGCATTATATAGTTCTACGGTGTATTCTTCGTTTGCCAGTAATTTAGAACCATTATCTATGGCTATTGCTTTGAAATAAACGGTCTGCCCCGGACGGTAAATAGCCCTGTCCGTAAATATACTGATGGCCTCTTCATCTCCGTCTTGCTGAATCTGGTTCCATCTGTAATTCTGAGCTGATAGGGTTTCTGCCCGCAAGCAGGAATCAGCTCCTAATTCAACCTTATATGTAGCTATATTATAACGGTACTGATCTGTACTGATCGTCTTATCATTGTAAACGGCAAGCCCCAAAGCATCTGTTTTAAGTATTGTTATTAACTTCTGAGCAGTTTTACTATTGGGATATTCATAGGTATATATTTTAACTGTGGCATCTTTTACAGGCTTGCCTGTGATTCGGTCTACTACAAGTATTTCGTATTCATCTTTAGCGCTGTTACGGGATAAGGCGATTAAAGAAGATACGGTAAAATCGAATGTATTATTGATTTGTAAATTTAAGTTATCATTCGCATTATCATTTTCCAAACTATCTTTCGAACGACTACTAAAAGAATATTTTCCGACAGGTAAGACACCTAAATCTACAGACAATGTGTCCTGCTGATAGGCTGCTTTTGAAATCAAATTCAATTGAAGATCTTTCACCGGATTATACTTTCCGTTTTCTACCTTATATAATTTGAAGTCCGGCTTTTCCGCCAAAGCTTGTAAATTCTTATGTATCAATGTCAGCTGAAACGGTTGTTTCGGATACTGTAACTGATTTCCTTTTATTGTGAGAGACGGATATTCCATTTCATTTAATCTGGCTTGAAGCACTTTTGCCCCATATGATGCCGGATATTTATCTATTCCTTTCTTTATCCATGTGTAAATCTTTTCGTTTATATCAGCTGACTGCAAATCGAGTATTTGCATATTTGGATATGAATCTACTATCTTGTTTATAATTTCAGTAGATGCTTCACTGTTCTCATATTTCTTTTCCAATGCGATGAAAATATCTAATACTTTATCACCGGACAATGTACGGGAATTCCGGCTAAGATAGTTTGCCTTATCAATCTCGGTGAAAACAAGTGTCGGTATCATATTACGACTCAACAAATCTTTCATATATTGCTGATAATACAGATAGATGACTTGCCGCTTATCCGCTCCGGCGCTAATATTGAGTTTGATATATTCATCCGCCGGGGCTGCCAGTTGCTCCAGACTTGCCCCCGTAAGCGTTACATCATATTCCCGGTAACCCATCGCCTCAATACCCTTAGCTATCTGAATAGCGCGTTCCATCAGGAAGTCGTACAGAGTAGGATAGTATTTCTGACCGTCGGTACCTAATAGTATTATATCGTCATAAGCCTTGGTTGTGGATTGTTTAAGCGCCATAATATCTTTCACCGATAAATCCAGGTTTTCGATAATCTTATTCATAAAGATATTGCTACTCCACTCTTTCATATCTTCAGGGACAACATCCTGTAGATTGGTTCGCTGGTTTATCTGCCACTGGTTGCTGTTATAATAATCGGAATATAACTCAGCTAACATAGAATGCAACAAAGCTTTTTCGTCGGCATTGGTAGTCTGAGCCAATAAAGCCTGTAAGTCTGTGAAGATGGCCTCACTATCGCTCCTGTCTATTTGTTTCTTATATTTATTTTTACAGATCAGGGCTTTGATCACTTGAGTAGTATTCTTATCAGAAATAGCCTTTTGCAGAATTTCATCTACAGATTTTGCTGCCGATTGCGGAAGACTTTGTTGCTCATAATCTTCTACTTGTTTCCACTCATTTTCATATTTCTTATTTGATATTTGTGCTATCATGCTGATGCTCAATAAAAAGAACAGACTAATCAATAATTGCTTCTTCATATTATTACGTTTTGTATTTTCTCTCAATATATTATAGACGGATTTTAGGTGTATTATTCACAAGGAAAAGCGTTAAAATTAGTTATGAGTGTAAATCATGAGTTATATACTTTCAACTCATCACTTACATCTTATCATTTACTAACATACATGCCCAACCATACGGCACCGATGCCCAATACACAACTGGATAAGGTATAAACAAATGCCAGCGTCATCTGGTTGTTGTTAGCCAGCGTTAAAGTTTCGCTGGCAAATGTGGAAAAAGTTGTAAAGCCTCCGCAAAATCCTGTTATAAGCAGAAACCGGAGATTATTGGAAGGTAAAAGGTTTGCGAATAACCCGATACAAAAGCAGCCCAGAATATTGACTGCAAATGTCCCGACAGGAAACGGGAACGGTTCTGATCGCGTTACCAGTACTGAGGCAAGGAAACGCATAACGCTGCCTACTGCTCCTCCTACACTGACTAAAAGAATCTGCTTTAACATAGTTCAAATTTACATGTTTATTTTTAAATAATAGATAAGCTGTTAAAAATACATTTAACAGGATTTGCTATTTATAACATTTTATGTTCAAGATCGTTTCAGGCAATATCAAATTCTATTAACTTTACTGACTAATCTTTTATACTCAAACTGATCATTACTATGAAAAAATATCTGTTTTTATTTGTCTGTATTATTTTTACATCCGGAATATATGCACAAAATCTGAGAAAGGGACTGGTTGCACATTTTCCGATGGATGGAAATGCCCTGGATATGAGTAAATATAAAAACAACGGAATAGCCGAAGGCGTAATCCCAGCCAAAGACCGTTTAGGAAATGAGAACTCGGCCTACCAATTCGGTGGTGATGCCCTAATAAAAATACCGCATTCGAAATCCCTGAATATTAAAAAAGCGATAAGTATTGCCATTTGGATAAAAATGGACAGATATAAATATGGGGGTATGCGTATAATAGATAAAAATACCGCAGGAGGTATAGACGGTTATATGTTCGATACTTATAACTCATATACGAATGAGGGTACCGGATTACGTTTCGGAATGACAAACTTCGGCGCTAATTATTTTGACCGTATTCCTGTTAACGAATGGGTACATATAGCTTTTGTTTGCGGGAAAGGTAAATTCCAGTATTATATAAATGGCGAATTGAAGAAAACATCGAAAGCTCCCCTGAACTATTTCGGACAAAATACCCTTCCATTGATTATAGGTATGAGCCAGGGACAGTATGCCCGAGACGAATATTTCGAAGGGTGCATGGATAATTTGAGGTTATATAACCGCATGTTGACAGAAGAAGAAATAAAACTCATCTATAACGAACAGTGATACGGGTAGAAATGAAAGATTTAATACTATATATTAAAAGTTTTTTTATAGATAAGCACATACGATTTATTTATAAAAATAATTTTAAAAACCGTATTAAGTTGTTTTTTGCACGCCTGTTTTGGAAAAATCCATATAAAAATACAAAAGCCTGCTCTATTTACAAAACAGAAAAGAGTTATAAGATTATTACAGTATACCCTGTATCGTCAGGGCTTTTAACTGAAAAAGAACCTGTTTATATTTTACCGCTAAGTATAAAAGCCGAAGAGCTGAAAGATGCGATCTTTGATGCTGTAAGCGCAAGCAAATTAATTAGTTATAAAGAATACAAAAATACAGCAATAGATTATTTGAAAATGTTAAAAGAAAAATCATTGAAAAATTTATATACAAATTCAAAACATTGCTCCGTTTATTTGAAGAACAATACTGTAGATGTACATTTTTCTAAATATTCAGAAAAATATAAATGTTTAGAATATGATGAAGAACCAAATCTTATAATTGAATATTCAGAAGAAAATAAGTTGAAAATCGTAAATGAAATTATTGAGATTATGAATCATAAGTAATGGGAAAATTTATTGCATCGTTCCCGTTGTAGGAGTGAAACAGCGGCATTAGCCAATTATCATTCGCTCGTACATGCAACCAAAAAAATGAAGATAGAAATATGTAGAAAAAAGAAAATGTTTATCTATATATAGCGGATAGCCTTTAGCTGTTAGCTTGTAGTTCTTTGAAAGATTGATTCGTAAATCTGTAGATTAGCATATTAGCAAATGAGTGAAATAGTGTAACCTTTGTAACCTTTTAACAAGTAATAAGTTTTAAGTAATGAGTACAAAGTTGAAAGAACTGTATTTATGTTTACCCTAAAGTCTCTTGTGCGATAGCCTAAGCTAACGGCTAACAGCTATCAGCTAAAAGCTGAAATATGTGTTACCTTTGTTACCTTTTAATCATACGTAGTTAAAAAACATAAAATAGACAGAATCAAAACAGTAAAAAACTGTCAGCTGTGTCAGATTTTAACCAAATATAGTTAATAAACGTAAATTTGATAATGAATTATGAGTTTTAAGTAATAAGTACCAGGTTGAATTACCTGTATTTTTGTTAACTGATGACTGTTAACTGGACAGTATAATCTTTTTGTAAATTATTATAATTAGCGTATAACAAATGAATGCAATCATTAATTCAATAGGGATTTATGTCCCTGAAAAACCGA
Source organism: Dysgonomonas sp. GY75 (assembly GCF_015234155.1). Lineage (NCBI taxonomy): Bacteria > Pseudomonadati > Bacteroidota > Bacteroidia > Bacteroidales > Dysgonomonadaceae > Dysgonomonas > Dysgonomonas sp. GY75. The sequence continues at coordinate 153,991 of NZ_JADCLQ010000001.1, read as the reverse complement.
TAGACAACCATTATTTTGAAAGTATAATAGATACTACTGACGAATGGATAACCACCCGCACAGGTATCAGCCAGCGATTTTATGCTGCGGAGAACGAATATACCAGCGACCTATGTATAAAAGCAGTGCAAAACCTTGCGTCCAAATACAATAAGGATTTATCCGACATTGATTTTATCATTGTGGCTACCACGAGTGGTGAACAGGTTATGCCCAGCATGGCAAGTCAGGTGCAAACCCGTTTGAATATTCCGAATGCGGGATGTATAGATGTTTATGCTGCATGCGCAGGGTTCGTATACGGCATTATTCTCGCCAAAGGGCTGATAGCCGCGGGCACACACAAGAAGGTACTGGTAATAGGTGCGGAAACACTTTCGAAAATCACCGATTTTACCGACCGGACTTCCTGTATACTGTTCGGAGACGGTGCAGGGGCTGTTATAGTGGAAGCCAGTGGCGAAAACCATATATTCGATGCACTGACCGAAACAGATGGCTCGCATGGGAAAGACCTGTATCTCGCGCATCAGAATGTACCGATAAACGGAGAGCCTGTTATTCCCGACCGCAACTTGCACCAAAATGGCAAAGTTGTTTTCAAATGGGCGGTAAGTACTTTAGTCGGAAAAATACAAGAACTGACATCCAGGAACCACCTGAAACTGGAGGATATAGACTGGCTTATACCGCACAGTGCAAATATCCGGATACTCGAATCGGTATGTTCAGGCTTGAATATCCCAATGGATAAATGTCTGGAAAGTATCAGAAATTATGGTAATACTTCGGCCGCATCCATTCCTATCGCCTGGTATAACGGCATAGAATCGGGTAAGGTAAAGCTGGATGACAACTTGTTGCTGATCGGCTTTGGCGGAGGATTGACCTGTGCCGGAATATGCCTGCAAAATAAGATTGAAAAAAAGTAAGAATATCTATCTGACTCACAAGAGGAAATGTATTTAGTTTCATTTCCTCTTTTTTATTTCGTCCCTTTTGTCTAAAAAAATAGACAAAATATTTTTATGTCTATTTTTTTAGACTACATTTGTGGTATAACTAAATTAATATCGCAATATGAAAAAGACAATCTTATTATTAGTATCATTAGCCCTTGCAGCAACTGTATGTTCACAACAGGTAATATCTGTCCGGAAAATAGATAAAGGAGACATAAAACAGGAAAAACTCGATGCCGCAACAATCCGCTGTTATTATAAATTCACACAACCTGTCACAGCAGATAAGGAAACTCATCAGCAAACAGATACGATGACTCTGGATATCGGTCGGAAAGCTTCCCGCTATTATGATGCTGCGCGTATGAAGCGGGATTCATTATTCGGAGACTTTATGAGTAACAAGATAAATCCATCCACAATACAAAGCATGTCTGTACTAAAAGACGGAGATATGTCCGTGTTGAATAACAAAGGTGGAACAACTTTCGATTCTACTACAAAAGGAGAGACCGCTCAATTATTCAAAAAACGCCCGACGGGAGAAATAATTACAATTGACAGGGCAGATAATGCTCCCAAAAAATACAAATGCACCGAAACTATCCCTGCACAGCGATGGAATATCTCGGCCGATACACTGACCATACTAGGCTATATCTGCCAGAAAGCGAATACGGAATTTCGCGGACGGAATTATGAAGCATGGTTCTCACCTGATATTCCGGTAAATGACGGACCGTGGAAGTTTTATGGATTACCGGGATTGATAATGAAAGTATCAGATTCGGAAAACCTGTTTTCATTTGAGATTATAGGCTTGGAAAATCTTGATAATCCGGTTGATATTACTATGGCTCAGGAAGATTATATGAAAGCCAGTATAAAAGATCTCGAAAAATTAAAGAAAAAACAATCGGGAGGTACTGCCGTAAATGTTAACGGAGGGAATGTAATAATGGTACAGAAAAAGAATAATAAAGAATACCTGTCCTTAGAAATTGATTAAACTCCAAGTCCATAAATATAAATGATGAAAAAATATCTCCTCACTCTCTTTATCCTTATATCCGGTTTCACACATGCGCAAACCGTCATCAAAGGGATTGTACTTGATGAGGGCAATAAACCTGTGCCGGATATCAATGTTACTTTACAGGAAAAAGGGCGCTCCCTGATGCTCGGCTATGTATTGACTGATGAGACCGGAAAATATAAGATAGAGTATAAGGGTAAGAGTGACAGTATTGTTATCATTGTTTCGGGCTTTAATATCGGCAAACAATCGAAAACAGTTAGTAACCGGAGCCAGGATGCAGACTTTTCTATTATACAGGAGTCTATCATATTGAATGAGGTGAAAATAAAGCCGCCGAAAATAAGGCAGGCGGGAGATACGTTGAATTATATGGTGGAAAGTTTCAGCGACGCCAATGACCGTACAATAGGTGATGTATTGAAAAAAATGCCCGGCATACAGGTTAAAGACGACGGAGCAATACTTTACCAAGACAGGCCAATAAATAAATTTTATATCGAAAATGCGGATTTATTACAGGGCCGTTACGGCATAGCCACAAACAATATAGAAGTCAAAGATGTATCCACTGTACAGGTAATGGAAAACCACCAACCGGTAAAGGCGCTGAAAGACCGTGAATTTTCGGAAGATGCTGCTATAAACCTCAAGTTGAAAGATTCAGCCAAAGGCACTCTTATCGCAAATGCACAGGCAGGTGTAGGCGCCGCACCCCTGCTTTGGAACAATGAGTTGACAGGAATGTATATTGCAAAAAAATTGCAGAATATAACTACCTATAAAGGTAATAACTCCGGCGATGATGCCGGGCGGGAGCTGAATTCGTTCTATTCGGGCGACGCTTCACGAATGAAAAGTAGCAGCCTGCTGAATGTACAGGCCCCGTCTTCCCCATCGATCAGTGAGAAGCGATATCTGGACAATCAGGCGAATATGGCTTCATTTAATAATCTGTGGAGTCTGAAAACGGATTACCAACTGACTGCAAATATCAACTACCTAAACGATTACCAGCAAAAGAGCAGCTATGCATATACAGAAAACTACCCGCCAAACGACGAGACAATAAAGATAGAAGAACTGCTAAATTCGAGATTGAGAAAAGAAAGAATGGACGCTGATATACAGTTGAACGCCAACAAAGAAAAATATTATTTCAACAACCTGCTGAAATTCGAAGGAATATGGGACAGGGAGCGGGGCGATGCCATTTCCACGGATAGTGTTTATCAGCACTTGAAAAAGCCAAACTATGGCATCAGTAATACATTCAACCTGGTAAAAACGAACGAAAAACATACATGGACTTTCTATTCCTTCAACGGGTACAATACTTCGACTCAGACATTACGTGTACAGCCCGTATTGTATCAGCAATTGTTCGACCCTGTGCCTTCGCCGGAAGCCATGGTGCAAGAGGCCGAACGGAACGACTTCGCTTCATACAACAGAGTTACATGGGGGCTCGGCAAGGGTATTATAAAACAGAATTATACATTCGGATTCGACGCGGACTTACAGCAGCTCAAATCGGCATTACAAGCCGATACAAAAAGTGGATCCGGTAATTTGCCCGACACTCTTAGAAATGACATAAAGCAAAATAAGTTTGTATGGAAATTCTCACCCAATTATACATATTCAAAAGGATATAAACTGAACATATCATTGTCGTTACCGCTCAGTTATACAATATTGGACACGGACAACAATGTATCGGATAAAAAAGAGAATAAGGGCTATTTGTTTTTCAATCCCTCTCTGTTTGCCAATTACAAATTATCGGCTTATTGGGATAGCTATCTGAATGCCAGCTATAGTAATTCGACGGGAAGCCTTAATAATATATACACAGGATATATTATGTCCTCATACCGGAATTTATTGCGCAACGACGGGAAATTATTCAGACAACAATCCCAGAATTACAGCCTTGTGCTAAATTACAGGAATCCGATAACAACCTTGTTTGGGATGGCAAATATATCATATTACCGGAATAAGGTCAATCTGCTTTACGACTATTATTACAGTGGTATATTAAAATTGCAATCGACCATAGATATGCCGAATACAACAAGCGGAATAAATGCAAGTGTGCACGGCAGCAAAGAAATTGAATCCATAAACACAACTGTTTTTATAGGTGGCGGCTACAACAACAGCCAGTCTTCACAAATAAATCGGGGAGAACTTATCGATTATTCCAGTCAAAGCTTTTCGGTGTCGCCGCGCTTTTTGACGAAGTTTAGTTCGAGTGTAAGTTTCGAATATTCAATAAAGTATACGCAAAGCCAGAGTAAGATAAAAGATAGTGGCAGAAGCTTCGATCCTATACGCATAACATCACAAAATGCACAACTGAATATTTTCCCGCTGAAAGGGCTGGTAATAAACCTGAGATATGAGAACTTCTATAATAATACAATCACTTCGGGCAACAGATCTATGTCATTCGGTGATATAGGAGCAAAATATAAATGGAAAAAAGCAGAAATAATCCTCGATTATACCAATATTTTCAATTCCGGACAATATATATCCACATCATACAGTGATGTGAGCAGATATTATTATTCTTACAATTTACGTCCGGCAGAAGTATTGTTGAAAGTGCGGTTCAAACTGAAATAGATTATTCAATGAATAGCTTTATTCCATATTTTAGAGTCTGTTTAACTTTTCGTTGTTGAATAATAAACGACTAAAATTGAATGATTATTCGACTCTTGTTCCTTCATTAATCCCTACATTTATCGTAAAAAAAATTGTATTATGAATAGAACAAGACTGATTCTTTTGGTGTGCTTATTTCTCTCTTCGTTTACGATGACTTCTTATAGTCAGGAAAAGATCCGCACGAATATTCCTCTGGACTCGATTGTATTGAGTGACCCGTGTATTTTAGCCGATCCGGCTACAGCTATGTATTATATGACCGGAACCGGAGGCAAGCTTTGGAAGAGTAAAGACCTGAGGCTCTGGGATGGCCCTTACACGGTAGCGCAAACCGATCCGGACTCATGGATGGGACCACGGCCTATGATCTGGGCGGCGGAGATCCATGCCTATAAAGATAAGTTCTATTATTTTGCCACTTTTACCAACCGTGCCGTAAAAATAGACACTGTAGCGGGAAATATAATCGAACGCAGGGCTTCACATGTATTGGTCAGCGACAAGCCTGACGGCCCTTATGTCCCGATGCAGGATAAAACATACCTGCCTGCGCACATGCCTACATTAGACGGTACCTTCTGGGTAGACAAGGATGGTAAGCCTTATATGATATATTGTTACGAATGGCTGCAAAACCAGAATGGGACAATGGAAAAAATAGAACTCAAACCCGATTTGAGCGGCTCTGTGGGTGAAGGCAAACTGCTTTTTCGTGCCAGCGACTCACCTTGGAGCAGAGAGAAAGATAAGGATGGGAACGACCGCCGCAATAAGGTCACAGATGGTCCCTATCTGTTCGAAACAGGTACCGGACGATTGGGTATGATCTGGACAAGCTGGATATATGATGTATATACGCAAGGGGTTGTTTACTCAGAAAGTGGAACCCTCGATGGCCCGTGGATACACGAACCGGAACCGATCACACCTCCCAATTTCGGGCATGGTATGCTCTTTCGCACACTCGACGGTAAGCTATTGATGTCTGTACACAGCCACAAAGAGATGCAGGATAGACACTACCACCGTGTACCTCATTTGTTTGAAGTGGATATTACGGGTGACAATCTGGTTGTAGGCAGGCAGTATATTCCTTAATCCTGATTAATTTTTTTCCAAAGAAAAGCTATATTAAAATATCAGTACATAGTATAAAATTAATATCTGAAAATATATAAACAGATTAAATAATAATTATCTATATGGCAGAACTTATAATTATAAATATTATAGGTTCTGCGCTCTTTGAAATAATCCTTTAGTGTATTGACCTCCTGAAAAATCGATAAATAAAAAATGAGTAAAAGTTGTAACTTTTGTTACCTTTTTGCTCCTTAGTGTCTTTGTTGAGTTTTTAACCACGAAGTAAAAGGAGTAACACGGAGTTTTTTGTTAACAGAATACTTCGCTTGGCTCAGTATGACAAGATAATTATTAATTTTTCATTCTTAATTATTAATTGTTTTTCGTGTTACCTTTGTTACCTTTTAACTATATATAGTTAGCGAATGTAAAAAATGCAAGATAAAATAATGAAAAAAGTGTCAGATGTGTCAGGTTTTAACGAAATATAGTTAATTAATGTAAATTATATAATAAGTAATGAGTTAGAGTTTTCGTCTTTACGAGAGAAACTTTTTAGGGAAGAAACGCTTCGCTTCGCTCATTATGACAAACAAATTATTAATTTTTCATTTTTAATTATTAATTGATTTCCGTTACTTTTCCTACAGAGAAAAGAAGTTACTACTTTACACTCCATTTACTAAACTTTTTAACATTATTATTGTTGAATCTTTAATTATCTTATCTTTGCATTCTTAAAATGATTTAAATATCAGACATACATTTATGTATAAAAGACTTCTCACAACCTCCGGTATATTCATTATCACTGCAATATCCGTATATTCCCAGTTTGCCATACACAAAACAGTAGTTCCTGCCCAACCTGCCGACTCTATAGATATCGCTTTCTATTCCAAAAAGAAAGGGCTTGGAGCTGCGACCCAGATATTTTCATTCAATATGGGTTTATGGGCTTTTAACAGATATGTCGCCAAACAGGACTATGCGTATATCGATATCCATACCATCAGAAAAAACATCAAGCATAAGTGGGTATGGGATAATGATGATATGGGCAATAATATGTTTCTCCACCCCTACCATGGCAATCTTTACTTCAATTCGGCCCGTTCGCGGGGATATAACTTCTGGGAGTCTGGAGCCTTTGCCCTTGGGGGAAGCGCTATGTGGGAGTTGTTCATGGAAAATGAATATCCATCGGTTAATGATATTATAGCCACACCTATCGGAGGACTTGCCTTAGGTGAAGTATTTTACCGTACATCCGATCTGGTTCTCGACGACAGGAGGGATGGCATGAACCGTTTCGGACGCGAATTAGCAGGGTTCATTATAGCACCTACACGAGGCCTTACCCGTGTACTGAATGGTGATGCTTGGCGTAGGCGTGCCACCACAGGTAAGCAATTCGGGATACCTGATGTATCTGTAGAAATAGCTTCGGGCGTACGTATACTTGAGCTGAAAGGTGAAATACTGGACAAAGGGGTCGGTGCTGCCGTCGATATCAATATCGAATATGGTGACCGTTTCGCTACAGAAAACGAAAAGCCTTACGACTACTTCTCGTTCCGTAGCAACCTGAATGTTCAGGGCTCACAACCGCTGCTCAGCCAATTGAACATCTTGGGACGCCTTTATGTAACAGAAGTGATCGATAATGAAAAAGACTTTCTTAGCTTCGGATTTTATCAACATTTCGATTATTACGACTCTGATACGATATCCGATGTATCGGGCAAAATCCCTTATAAATTCTGTACTCCTGCTTCTGCAGGTTCGGGATTCATATATGAAAATAAGCGATGGAAGGATTTAAGATTCACAGCCTTTATGCACGGCACACTTGTCCTATTGGGTGGTACACTCAGCGACCATTATGTAGTGGACAAACGAAATTACAATCTGGCAAGCGGATTCAGCTCCAAAATAGGAGGAAGCCTTACCTATAAAAACAAAATAAGCGTGTCTACCTCTTACGAGATGTATCGTATGTTTACATGGAAAGGCTATCCGGAAAATGTAGACTGGGAAAACATAAATGTACACGAGTTTGATTATCAGGGTGACAAGTCGCAGGCAATACTCCATGCTTTTACTCTAAGAGCCGATCTGAAAATGACCGATCATCTCTATCTGACCGGGATATATAGTAATTATACCAGAGATACGAATTACAAGTACTTTGAAGACGTTTTCTCCAAAACATCCGAAGGCCGTTTACTGTTAAGCTATAAATTCTAAAAATATGATAATAACCGAAGTACCATACCATGATGTGCTCACCATGCGCCAACAAGTGATGTATCCCGATAAAGATACAGAATTCGTAAAATTATCTGATGATGACCGGGGTTTACACATCGGAGTGTACGAGAAGGACGAACTGGTATCTGTTATGTCCATTTTCCTTCATGGAAGAGACGTACAATTCCGTAAACTCGCGACACGTAACGACATGCAGGGTAAAGGCTTTGCCTCGGCCCTTATGCAGTGGCTTATCGATTATGCCAACGATATGAAGCTAAACCGGCTATGGTGCAACGCCCGTATAAATGCAACCGGCTTTTACTCGAAATTCGGATATGAGGAAACGGATGAGCGCTTCTCAAAAAACGGATATGAATATGTAGTTATGGAACGAAAATTCTAATTTGAAAATTAGCTTATTTTAAATTAGCGAATATGTGAATAAAATTATTCTTAACACTAATTCTAATATCAAACTTTTCCTACACCCCATTTGTTTTAACATCATTATTAACTAGTTATACACTAAAATGGAAAAAAGAAAAATAGGAAAATCAGATCTGGAAGTCTACCCTTTCTGCTTGGGAGGAAATGTTTTCGGCTGGACAGCCAATGAGAAAGCATCATTTGAAATTCTTGATGCATACATCGATGCAGGGTTTAATTTCATAGATACGGCAAATGTATATTCAGCATGAGTGCCCGGTAATGAAGGAGGAGAATCGGAAACTATTATTGGTAATTGGCTGAAGAAATCAGGAAAAAGAAAAGACCTTATTATTGCTACTAAAGTAGGAGCCGCATTTTCTCCGGATAATAAAGGCTTGAAAAAAGATTATATATTAAGACAGGTAGAAGATTCTCTACAACGCCTGCAAACAGATTATATAGACCTCTACTTTTCTCATTACGACGACCTGTTTACTCCTCAGGAGGAAACCCTGGAAACTTATTCCCAGCTGATAAAAGATGGTAAAGTCCGTTATATAGGGGCTTCGAATATGAGTGCAGAAAGACTTGTAGAATCTATTCATAAAAGTAAGGATAACGGATATGCCGAATATATCTGCCTCCAACCTGAGTATAATCTCTATGACAGATATAAGTATGAAACAGAGTACGAGCGCATAGTAGAAAGATACGGACTGGGTGTAGTCAGCTATTATTCTTTGGCTAGCGGTTTTCTTACAGGCAAATACAAATTTGATGAAGAGGTTAAAGGAAATAGATCCGATGCCGTAAATGAGTATATGAACGATAGAGGAAGACGTATTCTGGATGCATTGACTCTGGTCGCGGAACAGTTAAATGCCACACCAGCCCAGGTCGCTCTTGCCTGGCTTATAGCGCATCCATCTATTACTGCACCTATAGCCAGCGTTTCCAAAGCTACCCAGCTCGATATACTGAAAGCTGTTGATCTGAAATTAGATGAAGAGACTGTTGACAGGCTGAGCAATGCCAGCGAATAAGAAAAACATTCAAAGGTCATATATAGAAACAAAAAGGACAGGCCTTCAGACCTGTCCTCTTCTATATAATCAAAATCTTATTTTAGTGTCCGCCACAACCACAGCCTGAACCGCAACCGCCGGCCATTTCTTTCTCATCATGGCTACCGCATCCGCAAGAGTCTTCTTCGCCATCTCCGCAACCACAACCGGAACCACATCCACAACCTCCCTGAGGAGCAAATAATGCCGCTATTTCTTCAGGAGAAGATTCTCTGACATTAAGAACCTTGCCCGAGAAGTTCAAAGTTTCACCTGCTAACGGGTGGTTGAAGTCCATCTTGATAACATCGTCCTTAACTTCTACTACAGAACCGTTCAGGCGGTTACCATTCGAGTCCATCATCGGTACCATATTACCTTCGAAGATCACTTCCTCATTTAATTTGCCGTCTTGCTCAAATATATGGCGGGGTAAATCTACCAATGCGTCATCGTCGTATTCACCGTATGCTTCGTCCGGAGTAAGTACGAAATCGAAAGAATCGCCTTCTGTCAATCCGTCCAGGTTCTTTTCAAAAGCCTCAAGCATCGAGTTTGTTCCGTAGATAAATTCAAGTGGAGTCTCAGCTGTAGCTCTTTCCATTAGTTCACGTTCTTCACCTTCACCTACATTCAGATCATAAGATAAAGAAACAAACTTATTTGTTGAAATTTTCATTTTAAGTATTTGTTTGTTTAATTAATAACCAAAGTCCGTTGAGACTCTTTTGTTTATTCTTTGATGACAACAATCGTGCCTGATTTCGCTTTAAAACAACTTTCTTAGCCTATTTGTTTGGAATCTATCGCCTTTTTAAGATTATCCAACGCTTTCCGGATATTAGCCAAAGGTGTGCCCACATTTAGGCGCATGTATCCTTCTCCTCCCTGTCCGAACATGGTTCCATCGTTAAGTGCCAATTTGGCATCCTTTACAAATAGCGAAACCAATTCTTTTTGCCGAAGCCCGAGCCCTTTACAATCGAGCCAGACAAGGAAAGAAGCCTGTGGCATCATAACCTTTATCTGAGGTATATTCTCTTTCAGGTATTCATCTACAAAAGTAATGTTTTTCCAGATATAGTCCTTAGCCTCTGCAAGCCACTCATCGCCATGTTCATAAACAGCCTGTGCGGCAAGATAGGCAAAGATATGCCCTTCTTCGAGTTCACTGCTCGAAAGATAGGCATTGAATCGGTCCCGTAGATCCTTATTTGGTATAATAGAATAGGAACTTACTATACCTGCTATATTGAATGTCTTACTTGGTGCCATAAATGTTATGCTGTTTTGAGCAGCTTTTTCTGACACACTGGCAAAAGGAATATGTTTATATGGAGTAAATGCCAAATCGGAATGAATCTCATCTGAGATAATAAGGATATTATTATCATAACAGATTTCAGCTATATCAACCAATTCCTGCCGTGTCCATACCCGTCCGCCGGGATTATGAGGATTGCAAAGAATAAGGACCTTACATGACGGATCGATCATTTTTTTCAATCCCTCCAAATCCATTCTATATTGCCCGGACTCCAATATCAACGGGTTATCCGCTACCGGACGGTGGTGCAATGTGGGAATTATACGAAAAGGGTGATAAACAGGCGGCTGAATGATCACTTTATCCTCTTTGGTTGTAAAGCAGTCGATAACAAAAGCAATTCCTTTGACAATACCGGGAATGAATGTTAACCATTCCTGTGCTATCTTCCAGTCGTGTTTTTTGTTCACCCAGTTGATTATAGAATCATAATATGCCTGAGATGGACAGGTATATCCAAATATACCATGTTTTGCCCGCTCTATAATAGCCTCTGTAACTGCCGGAGGTGACAAAAAGTCCATATCGGCTACCCATAGGGGTATCAGATCGGGATTTCCATAGCGCGGCTCCAGTGCGTCAGTTTTAAGGGCATTTGTTCCTTTGCGGTCGATTATCTGGTCGAAATTATATTTCACAATTCGGTTATATTAAATTAGCAACCGCAAAGGTACAGAATAGTTAGCAGAATAAAGTCTTAATAAAAGATAGAAATTATTTATTTGTATGGATCATCAGATAATATTCATTCATTTCAACGGCTTTGCGATAACCGGAATAATAGGTTATGAGATATACATTCTTTTCAAATCAGTACCTATCGATAAAACAGAAAGCCGTAATCTCCCGATTACAGCTTTCTGAACTAAATTAACCTAAAAATATTCCACTAAGGTCTCAGGCCTTTTTATTAGTTCTGTATCTGCAACAACAATAGTTATACTTGAAATATGTTGCATTAATACATTCTATCGCTTATATAAGATTGATCCTTAATGTTTGTGGGATAAATAATCGGATATCCCTTCTTGTGTTGCCTTTAGTGCTTTATCTCCTTTTTTCCAGTTAGCAGGGCAAACTTCGCCATATTCTTCAGTAAACTGAAGGGCATCGATTACACGAAGAATTTCATCCACGCTACGGCCTAATGGCATATCATTTACCACCTGATGGCGCACTACACCTTCCTTATCGATAAGGAAAAGACCGCGATAAGCCTGAGGAGCACCGTTAAATACGTCTTCGCCCTCATCGTTATAATCGAATGCTCCGGCCAATACATCATATGCCGAAGATATCATTAAACTCTGATCCGCCACCAATGGATATTTAACCCCTTTGATGCCACCATCGTTTTGTTCTGTTTGCAGCCACTTCCAGTGTGAAAAAGCCGAATCGGTTGAAGCTCCGACCACTGCAACATTACGGGATTCGAATTCTGCTATTTTTTCCTGAAAAGCGATGATCTCAGTTGGACAAACAAATGTAAAATCGGCGGGATAGAAAAAGAATACGACATATTTCTTACCTTTGAATTGTTCCAAAGAAAAACCTTCTACTATTTCGTTACCGTTTACCACTGCATTAGCCTTGAATACAGGCGCTTTTTTTCCTACTAATACTGACATAATTTATTATTTTTTGAGTTAGTTATTTTCAATTGTGACACAAATATAAACCCTTATTTTCAATAAGTCAAATAGATAATTATTATGTTAATATTGATATCGTTTATACTATTTTTATAAATCGGAGATTCAAAAGATATTCACTATTTTTGCAAGCGTTAAGTTTAGATAGAATTTAATGATATGATCTAAAGCGATAAGCTGATACCCGTTGTTTCGCTTACTTGAATAATAAAATAGGTCTATGACCTTAAATAATTGAAAATGCTTCTCTTCTTCAATCCCGGACATGAAACTGCTGTAAAAAACAGTTCTCCATATTATACAGCGCCGTCAAATATTGCATCGATGCAAAAGGAACTGTCTTTCCTTCCGGCATGGTATGGCGCAGCCTGCGATTCAGTCTTGATTGACGAAAATAATGATACCGGATTTTATCGATTTCTGTTAGAATATTTTCCGTCACTATCTAAGCATATAATTGCCGAAAACTTACATCATTACCCGGAACTGGAGGTGTCATTATGGGGAATATCACCACAAGCCATATATTACTTCTGCGAACTGAATAAAAAATATGATATAAGCCTGAAGATACCGGAATGGAATGAGGCATACACCTACCTTAATAGCAGGCAGGCTGCAAACGATTGTTTAAAAGACATTATTGCAAACATACCCGAAATATCAGAAAATATCGCCACACATTTTTATAAAAAGCTGGAAGATATTGAAGAAGCTGTAAATAGTTCTCCTCAACAATTATTGGCAAAAGCGCCTTATTCCTCATCAGGCCGAGGCTTACTGTGGCTTCCATCAACAGGACTGACACGAACAGAACGACAAATATTGCATGGCATACTAAAAAAGCAAGGCAGTGTATCCATCGAAAGGGTTTTAGATAAACAAGTTGATTTCGCTATGGAATTTATTTGTGATGGACAAGGAGGAATCGACTTTGCGGGATACTCTTTATTCTATACCACCAATAAAGGTGCATATCAGGGAAATTATCTGGGTTCGCAAGAGAATATCGTAAATGAGCTAACGACGAATATCCCGCTATCCCTTCTGGATAAAATCAAGTTAGAACTCATCGCTATTTTAAAAGAGAGATACGCATTTGTTTACAAAGGTTGTATCGGAGTGGATATGCTTATATATAAAGAAGAGGGTGGGTATAAGATACACCCTTGCCTGGAGATAAATATGCGCTACAATATGGGATATCTGGCAATCCGTCTGTTCGAGAATTATATATCGCCCCTGTCGGACGGCAGATATCACCTTGAGTTCAGTTCCGGAGAAGGAGAAATCTTTAATCGCCACAAATTGATGGAAGAGCAATATCCTGCTGTATTTAAAGACAACAGGCTGATCGAAGGTTATCTTCCTCTTTGCCCTGTGAACAAAAACAGCAAATATTGGGCTTATATAATCGTTAAGTCGTTATCAAAAGAATAGAACATTAAATCTCAACTACCGATTCATATAACTTGTAACTTTTTCCGTACCTTTGCACTACTAAATATAATTCAACTAACTAAAATAAAGATATCATGTTTTCAGGTATAGTAGAAGAGGCAGCAAAAGTGGTTTCGTTGCGTAAAGAGGCAGAGAACCTGCATATAACAATGGAGTGTTCATTTACCCATGAGTTGAAGATTGACCAAAGTGTCTCACACAACGGAGTATGTCTTACAGTCGTGAATATCGATGATAATAAATATACCGTTACCGCTATTAAAGAAACATTGGAGTGTTCAAATCTCGGTTTGTTGAAGGTAGGAGATAAAGTCAACCTGGAACGTAGTATGTTGATGAACGGCCGTCTCGACGGACATATTGTTCAGGGACATGTAGACCAGACTGCAAAATGCGTTGAAATAAGGGAAGCCGATGGCAGCTGGTACTTCAAATTTGAATACGAGTTCGATCGTGAAATGGCAAAGAAAGGCTATCTGACAGTCGATAAAGGCTCAGTAACAGTAAACGGCGTCAGCCTGACCGTAGTTGACCCTACCAATAATACATTCGAAGTGGCTATAATTCCTTACACATACGAACATACTAACTTCCACCAGTTTAAATTAGGTAGTGTGGTAAATCTGGAATTTGACATTATAGGTAAATACATCAGTCGTATTACACAATTGTAATATGGATAAATATTTTTTTTACAATCTTGTAAAACAACGCCAGAGCACCCGTGCTTATGATACTGCCCGCATGGTAGACCGTGAAATCATAAGCCGCATACTGGAAGCTGCCCGTCTGGCTCCTTCGGCCTGCAATGCGCAGCCGTGGCATTTTATCGTGGTAGATGACCCCGAACTGAAAAATAAGGTGGCAGATGCGGCCTCGGCCCGGTTGCTGGGTATGAATCATTTCACCAAACAAGCCCCTGTGCATATTATAGTAATAGAGGAGAAGGTGAATATAAGTTCAGGTATTGGCGGTATTGTGAAAGATAAACATTTCGCCTTTCTGGATATCGGTATTGCTGCTTCTCATATTTGCCTTGCGGCTGAAGCCGAAGGGCTGGGCAGTTGCATCCTTGGTTGGTTCGCCGAGTCAAAAATGAAAAAACTGCTGAATATCCCTGATAACAGACGTGTGGTACTCGATATTGTTATCGGCTATCCCGCACAGCCGTTGAGAGAAAAGAAACGCAAGCCTACAGAAGAAGTTATTTCCTATAATACTTACACTTAACCTAAAAAAATATGAAAAAAAACCTGTTACTGGCACTTTTTATTATGGCAGTATGTTCTGCGAATGCCCAATTTCGTTTTGGTGTAACAGCCGGTGGAAATGTATCTAAAATTACAATGGAAGATGGCTTGGGTAACAATAACGGACTCTATAAATCCCGTATTGGATTTCAAGGAGGAGCAGTTGCCGAATACATGTTTTCCGATGTATTCGGACTGCAAACACGTTTGCTTTATACGCAAAATGGCTCTAATATGGATAAAGAGAGGTTGAGCGAAGGCATGCGTATGACTAACGAAGAAGAAATACCTGAGGGTATGACTATGGGAGGACGTACAATTTACAACCAGATTCAGCTGCCTCTTTACGCAAAAGTAAAGTATCCGATAGCTCCGGGACTCGATATATATGGACTGTTTGGCGGTTTTGCCGGATATATTTTTGATGGAAAGGCTAAGATGGAAGCTAAATTGAATGGTGTGACCCAATCCTTTACCTGGGATTTGTTTGATGTGCAGATTTTCGATGGCCAGTCGACAGAAATAAATCCTTATTATACAAAGAGATGGAATGCAGGTCTAGCTGTAGAACTGGGTTTTGAACTTTCAGATAAAATGTTTCTGGGAGTAGGATACAAGCGTATTCTGACAGAAATGTCTGCATATAGCATAGCCGGATACAGATTGAAAACGCATTTAGACGATTTTTCTCTGTCGGCAGGCTATTTCTTTTAAGCAATTACTAAATTATACAAATAAAAAACTACATACGATTAATGGAAAAGAAGCATTGGATATTCCTTATCATATTCTTTATAGTAGGCATATGGTCGGGTGTCAATCCTTACGAAACAGGACTGTGGTTTCTCGAAGCGGGAATGTGCATTGTCGGTGTGGCTATACTAGCCTTTACCTTTAAGCGGTTCAGGTTTACGGATATAACCTATGTTTTTATCCTCATCCATCTTATCATCCTTTTTGTAGGGGCGCATTATTCCTATGCTAAGGTTCCTTTATTCGACTGGATAAAAGAAGTATTTGACCAAAGCCGCAACAATTATGATAAAGTAGGGCATTTTGCGCAGGGCTTTATTCCGGCAATGATTACCCGCGAATTGCTTATTCGTCTCGATGTACTCAAAAAACGTTCATGGCTGCCATTTATTGTTGTTTGTATTTGCCTTGCCATCAGCGCTTTTTACGAATTGATCGAGTGGTGGGTAGGTGCATTATCTGACGATGGGGCTGACGATTTTCTCGGTACTCAGGGATATGTCTGGGATACACAGTCGGATATGTTTTGCGCCATGTTTGGGGCCATCTGTATGCTGATATTCTTTTCGAAATTACAGGATAAGCAAATTAGCAGGCAGGCAAATTAACAAATGGATTCATCATTATTAATTCTTAATTAACACAATGACTCTTTCTCAGAAACAACAGGGACATCTTATTATGCTTGTTGTGATGACAGTTTTCGGACTGAATATTCCCATCAATAAGTATCTGTATAGTACCGGACTTCTTACTCCTATGGCTATGACGATGCTGCGTATGGGTTTTGCTGCCACTGCCTTTTGGGTAGTGTCGTTATTCACGAAAAAAGAAAAAGTAGACAGACGGGATTTACTCATACTGTGTATAGGAGGTATTTCGGGCATGCTCATCAATCAGAGCCTCTTTGCATACGGTCTTGGGCAAACATCATCGGTGGATGCATCTATAATAACTACCAGTGGCCCTTTGTTTGCCATGATACTGGCGGCTGTATTACTCAAAGAACCCATCACATTCAAGAAAGCAGGCGGTGTGCTGCTCGGTGGACTTGGAGCGATATTTCTGGTTTATACGTCCAATCAGGTGGTTACTCCCGGGCAGGGATCAGCCCTTGCAGGGGATATCGCCGTGCTTAGCGCGCAACTGTTTTATGCATTTTATCTGGTAATTACACGTCCGTTGTCGACTAAGTACTCTCCCATAACGATGATGAAATGGATGTTTTTCTTTGCCGCTCTGATCAATCTGCCTGTCAGCTATAATGCTGTATTTACCGCGCAGCTGTTCCGTCAGCCCGATATAATGCCGTATCTGATGCTATCATTTACATTGCTGGGCGCTACATTTTTTACTTATATGATGATTCCCTTAGCTCAGAGGCGTATAAGGCCTACAACTATTTCCATGTATAATAATATGCAGCCGCTCATTGCTTCC
The DNA here is from genome assembly GCF_015234155.1 of Dysgonomonas sp. GY75. Classification (NCBI taxonomy): domain Bacteria; kingdom Pseudomonadati; phylum Bacteroidota; class Bacteroidia; order Bacteroidales; family Dysgonomonadaceae; genus Dysgonomonas; species Dysgonomonas sp. GY75. The sequence goes on along the minus strand of NZ_JADCLQ010000001.1, from coordinate 136,596 downwards.
GGCGTAGCCATATATATGGGAATGGACCGGTTTACATTCGAAAAACTGCTGGCCGCCATATTAATCTTTGGAGGAGTATATCTGGTGACGGCCAGTAAATCAAGAGCCGATGTAGAACGGGAGTCCAAAATAGAACAACAATAGGCTTGTATTCTGGTTTTCTGAAAAATAAGCTGTATTTTTGCACAGATTTTAAGGTCGCAGACCTATTTATTGCTTTAGTAGGCATGCCAACAACTGGAAGGCTATGTTTGAATAAAGGTGAATAAATACTTACTCTTACTTAATACATACACAATGGACAAAGTTAGCAACCGCATAAAGTATTGCTGTTTCGGCCTTATATTCCTGGGGCTGGTAATCAGGCTGCTTTTATTCAAATATCATTCTACCGACTATGGCGGATTCCTTATTCACTGGATAGATCATATAAAGACATATGGCTTTGCCGGATTTAAGGACGATTTCTATAATTATGCACCTACATATATCTATATGCTTGCTATTGTGGCAAAAACAGATATATACCCCTTGTACGGAATCAAGATATTGTCGGTCATATTCGACTTTATAGCCGCGTATTTTCTTTCGCAGATTGTTTTTCATATAACAAAGAAAGAGTCTTTCAAGTGGATTGCATTTGCTTTGGTGTCAGTACTTCCTACTATTATACTCGATGGCTCATTCATGGCGCAATGTGATTCTATTTACGTATCGGTAATACTGGCGAGTGTTTATTTTTTACTGAAACGGAACAATCCGGCCTCTGTGATTCTTCTCGGGCTGGCATTTGCCCTGAAAGCTCAAACGGCAATTGTGCTGCCATTCTTCTTCGTATATATGCTTAGGGGAGGTATAAAATGGTATTATTTTTTGCTTGTACCCGTTGTGTTTGTCATTATGATTATCCCTGCATGGCTTGCCGGTAGGCCGTTTCTCGATCTATTGCTGGTTTATAAGATGCAATCGGAATATTATGAAGGTATAGTAGGATTCTTTCCTAATATCTATGTGTGGATACAGCAACTTATCAATTACGATAAGAATATTGGTATGATATTCACTATGCTGCTTACTCTTACAGGAGGGTTTATCCTCTGCCGGAAGAAGTATATATTTTCACTCGAATCGTGGATACAATTACTCTTTATCAGTGCGATTGTTTGTCCGTTTTTCTTGCCGGGTATGCGCGAGCGTTACATGTTTCTGGGCGATGTGGTGGCGGTTGCCTATATCCTTATGTTCCCTAAAAAGATGTATTTACCGATAGGGATAATATTCATATCGTTCTTCTCCTACATCAGGTGTTTTTACTACTTCGCGCCTTTTGCCGATTATCCGCAGGCTGTGTTTTCTTTCTTCGAGTTTATTCCGTGGAGGTTGATGGCGTTGGTATATTTTACAATAATTGTGCTGACAGTGATAGACTTTATAAGGACTTTGCAGAATAACAAGCCGGAAGATGAATTTGTGATAGGAGACAAAGCAAACCCAAATTAATTGTCATCTGCAAAATAAAGCGTATTTTTGTACCTTGATTGAAAATGTTAAAGTAAATTATAGTAATTCAAACTTATAACAACCAGTCGTTGTTATACTTGGGTAGCTAATAAATAGGGTCGGTGACCATTGTTGATAAAAATGAAAAAGATACAAATTATATGCTTGTTCCTGCTATTGCCTTTTGCCTGTTCAGCTCAGTTTATAGGTGTCGGGGCGCAGTATGCAGATGCCAAGGATAAAGGGAATGATTTCCAGTTTGCAGCTAATGCATCTTTTCCGGTATGGCATAAGAAAAATCCATTGAATTCGTTCGTCTCCAGTGGTGTGGATTATACAGGAGGAAGTTCTCCGGTCGCAGGCTTGAATCTGAAGCCTATACAATTGACTTCTTTCCTGAGCGAATCTTTATTTAATAATAACAAAGCCACAATTCTGGTTGGCTGCGATGCCGGGTATCTCTTCAATTTCAGGCATGGAAAGGACGGGATTGTGATTACTCCGAATGTATATGCCGATTATAAATTCTTTTTTGTAAAGGCAGGTTATGATTTTAATGTGACGGGGAATGAGCAGCAATTTTTTGTCAGAGCTGGATTTTGCTTTGGCATGGGAACATTTAAAAATTTTGTGAAGACAGAAATCTGGTAGATAGATAATAATGAAAATAGCAGCATTGGTATCGGGCGGGGTAGACAGTTCCGTAGTTGTACATCAGCTAAAGGAACAAGGTTACGACCCTACCATATTTTATATACGCATAGGAATGGAAGATGAGCAGGGTTATATCGATTGCCCTGCCGAAGAAGATATTGAAATTACAACCTATATAGCAAAGAAGTATGGTTGTAAGATGGAGGTTGTGTCCCTGCATGAGGAGTATTGGGAAAATGTGGTGAGTTATACAGTCGATGCGGTAAAGCGTGGACTGACTCCCAATCCGGATATGATGTGCAACAAAATGATTAAGTTTGGATGCTTTGAGCAAAAATGGGGGCACGAATTTGATAAGATTGCGACAGGACATTATGCAACAACTACTGAACTGAACGGCAAGACATGGCTCTCTACTGCAAAAGATCATGTGAAAGACCAAACCTACTTTCTCGGGCAGATAGATTATTTACAAGTGTCGAAATTGATGTTTCCTATAGGTGATCTGCTCAAGAGTGAGGTACGCGCTATTGCCGCTCAACAGGGATTGCCATCGGCCCAGCGTAAAGATAGTCAGGGTATTTGTTTCCTAGGCAAAGTAAATTATAATGACTTTATTCGCCGCTATCTGGGAGAACGCAAAGGTAAGATTGTGGAATTGGAAACAGGGAATGTTCTAGGCAAGCATGATGGTTATTGGTTTCACACTATCGGCCAACGTCGGGGTTTGAAGCTGAGTGGTGGCCCGTGGTTTGTGATAAAGAAGGATACGAAACGCAATGTCGTTTATGTTTCTAATGGCTATGATCCTGAAACACAATATGGGAAAGTGGTAAATCTTGCAGGCTTTTCATTTATCACAGAAGATATCTGGGGAGATTTTGAAGGTAGGAAAGACATCACTTTCAAAATACGGCATACCCCTGAGTTTACCCATGGCTATATAGAAAAAATAGGAGATCTGTATCGCATCCACTCCGATGAAAAGATACAGGGTATTGCCGCCGGACAGTTTGGCGTAGTCTATGATGCCGATTCCAAATTGTGTATTGGCAGCGGGATGATAGCCAATGAGGAATAAACTAAAACTAATGTGCTAATATTTTAATATACCGAAGAAACAATTCCATAATCTAATTCTTAATTTTTCATTATTCATTTTTAATTAATTCCCATGTTTCTCTTTGATGACCTAGCTAAAATCCAGCTTGTCGATGTAATCGAATTTCTGGGGACGATTGCGTTTGCTATCAGTGGTATCCGTCTGGCTTCGGCTAAACGGTTCGACTGGTTCGGAGCAATAGTAATCGGTTTTGTTACCGCTACCGGAGGTGGTACATTGCGCGACCTGTTGCTGGATGTGCCTATATTCTGGACACAGGCCAGCCGGTATATCTGGTGTACACTGTTTGCCTTTCTGATAGTACTGTGTTTCCGTAAATTTCTGGTACATCTCAACAATACCATTTTCTGGTTCGACTGTATCGGGCTGGGACTATTTGTTGTAGTAGGTTACGAAAAAGCTCTGGCTCTCGATTATCCGGTTTGGGTATGTGTATCTATGGCTACTATCACAGGTATAGTGGGAGGTATGATACGGGATATTCTGATAAATGAAGTCCCTATTATTTTTACGCAGGAGCTTTATGCTGTAGCATGTATCTTAGGCGGAATTTTGTTTAGCATCCTTCATTATCTCAATGTGGATTTGGCGGTAATAGAAATCTCTACGGCTGTATTTGTTGTAGTGATAAGAGTATTAGCTACAAAATATCGGCTGAAACTACCTATATTAAAAGGAGAGGATTAGTTAATAAACATGATGATTCTCACTGTTGTAGACAATATTAGACGGATAAATGAGTTATATTTGTGTATTAATTAATGATTGTTAAGTAACAGGTGACAACATCTTGAAAAGATATATTTACTATACATTAGGTTCGATAATATTACTCTCATATTTAGCTTCGTGCAAATCGGTTAAACTGGAAGATGCCGATAAGAAATTTGCACAGGGCGAGTATTTTGTTGCTGCCGATATGTACCGTAAAATATACCGTAAAACACCGGCAAAAAAACGTGAATTGCGTGGTGAAGTAGCTCTTCGTATGGCTGAAAGCTACCGTCTCATAAATTACCCGATGAGAGCAAATGCGGCATATGCCAATGCTATACGCTATAAGGTGAACGACAGTACGGTAACCCTTCAGTATGCACGTTCTCTTCACAAGGCAGGCGATTATAAGCAAGCGGCAAAATATTATCAGGAATTTCTTCAACTATATCCGGGGAATCAATTTGCCCTGAATGGTCTGGAAGGTGTGCGACTGGCTCCGCTATGGAAAGCCAAGCCCACGCTACATCCTGTCAAACGTATGGATTTGTTTAACTCCAACAGAGGCGAATTCAGCCCCATGCTTCTGCCTCCCGATTACGATCAGGTTTATTTCTCATCCAATCGCAAAGAAGCCACAGGCGATACTATCAGTGGGATAACAGGTGCGAAACTGAATGACATTTTCATGTCCCGTAAAGACGAAAATGGTAACTGGATGAAAGTAGAGCATGTAGAATCGGCTATTAACACCGAATCGGATGAAGGAACGCCATCTTTTACCACAACAGGGACAACAATGTACTATACACATACTCCGGTTCCCGATTCGGTAGGAATATTCTTCCCGGGTATTTATGTGTCGCAACGTTCGGGCGGATCGTGGAGTGCAGGTACTAAACTGGATATAGGCAGAAAGGATACACTCAGTGTGTATGCCCACCCTACAATAAATTCGACGGGAGATGTGCTCTATTTTGTATCCGACAGGGCAGGCGGGTATGGAGGAAAAGATATATGGAAAGCTACTTTAGTTGGTGATCTTGTCGAATCTGTTCAAAATCTTGGGCCGGATATAAATACGGCAGGAGACGAAATGTTCCCTTATCTGCGCAATGATTCCACCCTTTACTTTTCATCGGACGGACACCCGGGGATGGGAGGTCTGGATATATTCAGGGCATCTTATAATTCTGTAACCGGACGATGGACTCCTGAGAATATGCAGTTTCCTGTCAATTCGCAGGCTGATGATTTCGGCATAACCTTTGAAGGAGGGAGGGAAAGCGGGTTCTTTAGTTCCAACCGTGGCGACGGGAAAGGCTTCGACCATCTCTATTCGTTCGAATATCCTGTAATCAAGACGCTTGTTGAGGGCTATATAGTAGATACCGATGATGAGTTTGTCACCAATTCCACTATCCGCATCGTAGGCCGCGACGGAACGAATAAAAAATTTCCTGGTAAGAATGACGGGACTTATACTCTCGATGTCGCGCAGGGTGTTGATTATGTATTCCTTGCCAGTGGCCCAAATTATCTGAATACCCGCATGTCATTGAAGACAGTGGAAATGGAAAAGGATTCCACTTATCTGGTCGATTTTATTCTGACTCCGATAAATAAGCCTGTGGTGTTGGAGAATATATTCTATGATTTTGATAAAGCTACTTTACGTCCCGAATCGAAAGAGGAACTGGATGGGTTGATAGATTTACTCAATCTGAATCCGAATGTAACCATAGAATTATCGGCGCATACCGACCGTAAAGGTTCGGATGAATATAATAACAGATTGTCGCAACGTAGAGCTGAGTCAGTGGTCAATTATCTGATTACACATGGCATAGCCAAAGATCGCCTGACTGCAGTAGGTAAAGGAAAGGCCCAGCCAAAAAACGTAACCAAAGCGGTTGTCAAGAAATATGATTTTCTGAAAGAAGGAGAGGTCTTGACTGAGCAATTTATACAGGAGTTGCCGCCTGAACAGCAGGATATGGCCGATCAGGTAAACCGTCGTACAGAGTTCAGAGTATTGAGTATAACTTATAATTTGGAATAGATGAAAAGATTTATCCTGTCTTTTTTACTCTTTGCTGTATCTTTTGTCTTTTTGCAGGCGCAGGAACTGAATGCCAAACTGACTATAAATACACAACAGGTCCCATCTGCCGATAAGCAGTTGTTCTCTTCTCTGGAGTCTGAGCTCAATAAGTTATTAAACGAACAGAAATGGACAGATGCCAATTTTAGCAGGGATGAACGTATAAGCTGCAATGTAAATATAACTGTAACTGGTTTTTCGCCTTCAGATAATAATTATACCGCCGAAATACAGATTACATCCCAGCGTCCGGTTTATAATTCGTCCTATGTAACTTCTCTGATAAATTACAGGGATACTCAATTTGATTTTAACTATTCATCCGGTTTGTCGCTGGATTTTAATAACACGGCAGTTAGCAATAATCTCGTTGCTGTGATCTCGTTTTATGCTTATATTATTATTGGTTTCGATTTCGATTCCTTTTCTCTGAATGGAGGCAGGCCTTATTTTAGTAAGGCCATGGAGATAGCCAATATGTCGCAATCTTTAGGTGTGAGAGGGTGGGAGCCATTCTCCGGAAAGAATAATAACAGATATGATTTAGCACTAGCGCTTACAGAAGAAAGTTCCTCTTCTTTCCATAGTTTCTGGTATAACTATCATCGCATGGGATTGGACGAGATGGCCGCAAATCCGTCGCGTGGAAGGATACGTATTATAGAATCTGTCAGTGATGTGCGTAAGTTATATGATGCCCGCCCGTCCTCGATATTACTTAGTATTATCGCTGAAACGAAGATAGATGAAATCATCCGTGTATCTTCTCAGGCTACAACGGAGGAAAAGCAAAGTATGAAAAAGACATTGAGTCAGATGTTCCCTACCAAGAGCTATAATATAAATATGCTGAAGTAATATAAAGTAACGGTGTAAAAAATGGTTGGTGCTTTTTTGCACCGTTACTTCTTATATTTAGAACTTATAGCCAATACGTACCAACAGATTTCCATACGGTTCATAAGCATCGAATCCTGTTACCGAAGAAGACTCCTTATCACTTATTAATGATATATTATGGCGATAACCTGCTCCGATAAAAAAGATATCGCCGCGTTTGAGTCTGAAACCCAGATCCAACGTTCCCATCGGTCCATAGTAAAGCGTATTGTATCCGCTCCCGACCATACCTCCAAGAACGATATGAGCAGCAGGTATCACATATATTTTACCGAAACAGAAAGGTAACTGCCCGCCTGCAAAAGCATTGACTCGGAATAAGGTACTTTTGGAAAAATCGGTATCTGTAGCAGGAGTTTCCGGTTTACCCGTGATTACCGGATGATTTTCAAGCCATTTTACCTGATCGATATATTTCGCGGAGGCAAAACCGAGATCGGCACCGTAAGTAAGAAATTTGTACTTGGAAGTCCTGATTCCCAAACCGAACTGAGGGCCATACAGGTCGTCTGTCGGGAATGCCGCTTCAAGGGAAAAAAACATCTCACCATCAAAGTCATTTGTCAGTAGGCTTCTTTTTTTCGGCTCTATAACCTTCCCATCTATAACCAATTCATTATTACCTCTATGCGGATCGTAATTCGTTATAATAGTACCTATATTGTCAAAATCCCACTTTTCCTGGCGCATGTGTTCGCAAAGCGTAGGATCATCGAACAAATAATGTGATACTCCACTCCTGAAAGCTGAGCCTTCGAAGTTGATACCTTCTTTCAGAGCAACGTTTACTAAGGCTTTACCTCCTTCTTTGAGCATATATACAGGAAAGCTTGGTTGTATGATAGCTCTGCTTGTCCCGGTGTTTATCACTTGTCGTGTTCCTTCCAGCTTAACAGTACCGTCCGGATTGAGGCTATAACGCTCAGCGCCGATATAAGCCGAAGCATACCGGCCCTCTGCGACCTGTAATACCCATATAGTGCTTGTCCTTCCAAACACTTTTTTTATCGGCATATACCTTACAACTTGGTGGTTGCCGGCATATTCAAACACTATTTTGTCTACATCCGTAGCATTGATAGAGAGTTCGGAGGTATTATCCTGTCCTTTGAACAGTACTGATTTACTTGATGGCTGGGGCATCGTAATATAACCTGTCTTTTTCTCCCCGTTTGAGAGAAAAACAGTTCCTTGATACGTATTGCTTATACCATCCAATGATAGTTTGTTGATTCCACAACTGTAAAATAAGAGAACAAGGCTAATAAACAGGGGTAGTTTGTGTAATTTGCTAGTTTTCATGTAATAATAGTTTTGTTTAGTGTCAATTTGTGCGCAAGAATAAGGTTGTAATATTATAAATAAAAAGTAAATTATAAATATAAATAACTAAATTATTTTTATTATTTAATGATTCAACTCTTATTTACTTCTCCTCCTGAACTCTGCACATACTATGGCTGTCGCTATCGCTACATTCAGCGACTCGGAAGTTGTATTTCCTTCAGGATAATTGGGTATGTAAAGTTTCTTTGTGATCCGCTTCTCTATATCGGGGCGGATACCATTACCTTCATTTCCCATTACAATAATGCCGTGAGAGGTAATATCCTGTTCATACATATTTTTACCGTCCAATAGCGTTCCGTAAACCGGGATATGTTTATTATTATCCAGAAACCGGGCTAAATCGACATAATGGATAGTAACCCGTGCGAGTGCTCCCATTGTGGCCTGCACTACTTTCGGATTGTAAATATCGGCAGTATCGTGTGTGCAAAATATATGTTTTATTCCGTACCAGTCGGCCAAACGGACTATCGTTCCCAGGTTACCGGGGTCTTGTATGCCATCGAGAGCAAGTACGAGCTGATTATTAATATCAATAGCTTCCGGATGTTTAGGTTGATAGAAAACGGCAAGCACCTGTTGCGGATTTTGGAGAAAACTGGCTTGTGCGAGCTGGCTTTCATTCACTTCTATAACTTCTTCAATGTCTGTAATATTCAATTCAGATAAGAAGCCGGGTAGTGCGACCAGTAGCTGACACCTCATATAGGGGAGTAAATCGCTCACCAGTTTATTACCTTCTGCGATGAAAGTTCCATATTCAGACCTGAATTTTTTCTCTTTCAGCGAACGGATATATTTTAATTTATTTTTGCTTAGACTCATTTGTTTACATGTAATTCATAGACTGCCGACTGAAGCAATTGATACAATATGTTTTTATATCAGTCACCCAAATAGTTGAATGATACGCCTTCATATCCGACTCTTTTTCTTAAATTAAACAGTTTCTTGCAACAAAACTACAAAAAGAAACAATTAAAACCCTAAATTTGTCGTTCATTTGATAAATGCTAAGGTCACAGACCTGTTTATTACTATTGTATCTACAACAGTAATAGTTGATTACGGCTAGATTACGTTGCTTTGAATACAGTCTTTTACTTATATTTGTTAGGTTGCCAATGAGGTATAAAATAATAGTTTTTGCGCTTGTAATTAGTTTTTGCGCCATTTTTATTCAATCCTGTAGTTCCACGAAATTTGTTCCTGACGGAGAATATTTGCTGGAGAGCGCTACCGTAAAGAGCGATAAGAAGGTTATACCAACCTACGAAATGGAGACGTATATAAAGCAGAAGCCGAACTATAAGACTTTTTCCATCTTTAAATTACCCCTTTTTATATACAATCTTGCCGGGACGGATACCACCAAATGGATAAGCCGCACATTAATACATGCGGGTGACCCGCCGGTGCTTTATGATAGTTCGATGGTACATCTGACCGTGAATAATCTGGAGAGGATAATGACGAACAAAGGGTATTTGAATGCCGAAGTAGCACCAATTATCGATTTGGATAAAAAGAAGGCGAAGATAACATATGATATAAAAGCCGGAGAACCTTACCGAATCAGTGATTATAGAATAGATGTCAATGACAGTATCATATCCAACCCGCTACTGATAACGCCTCCATCACGTAAAAATGAGAATAAGGATGGTATGATACGGCCTCCTCTGGGTATAGATTCTATACTGAGAAGAAATACCCTGGTAAAGAAAAATTCGATTTTCGATCTCGATATGCTTGATCAGGAAAGGGATCGTATCTCTTCCATTTTCAGGAGAGCAGGTTATTTTGCCTTTAATAAGGAATATATAGGTTTCGAAGCTGATACTACAATGGGTATAAACAATGTAGAATTGGATCTTACTATATATCCTTTTGTTCAGGGAGGAAATGGCGGTAACCAGACTAATCCTGTGCCACATCGTCAATACAGGGTAAAAGCAGTAGAATTCTATGTTGATTATAATCCTCTGGAGGATGGGAATCTGTCCCAATATAAGGAGACAACGGTATATGAAAGAGGTGGATATAAAATAAAATACGGGCCCAGAGGGGAATATATCAAGCCTAACGCGATCCTTAATAATTGCTATATTACACCGGGAAGCTTGTATAATGAAACCCTGACAACGATGACATACAGTGCTTTATCGCAGCTGAAAATTCTTAAAAATGTGAATATTGCCTGGGAAAATGATTCTACGGACTTACGTTGTATAATCACATGTGTACCGGATAAAAAGCAAGGGATCTCGGCAGAGATAGAAGGTACCAATTCAGGGGGATTCTTCGGTCTGGGCGCAGGAGTGGGTTATCTGCACCGGAACGCATTTAAAGGTTCGGAGTTATTTAGTGCCCGTTTGCGAGGTTCTTATGAAGCTATTACACCTAATTTTTCCAGTTTTTATAAAAATTATTTTGAGATCGGAGGAGAAACTTCTCTTACATTTCCCCGTTTTATGTTCCCGTTTCTTAAGCGTGATTTCCGGCGTAGTATACACGCTTCTACACAATTCAATACGAGTTATACCTTTCAGCGGAGACCGAATTTTTTCACTCGCACTGTTTTGTCGGGAGGAGTAAAATATATATGGCAAGATAGGCGATTATCCTTGAACAGGCATGTATTTGATCTGATAGATATCAGTTATGTGCATTTGCCTAAAAGTTCATTAGATACTACATTTTACAATGAGCTGTCTGCAGCAGCGCAGCAATATAGCTTCAATGACCATTTTATTATGAGTATGGGGTATACATTTTCCCGCTCAAATGTAGCCAGTCCTACCAGACGAAACCAGCCTGTCTATTCATTGCGTGCATCCATAGAGACGGCGGGTAATGCGCTGGCCCTTGCGGCAGCTATTGCCAATGCAAAGCCTAACGAAATGGGCTCCAAACAGGTATTTGGAACTAATTTTGCCCAGTATGTCAAAGGCACAGTTGATTATAGTAAAACATATCAGGTGGATGAGAAGAATTCTTTTGCATGGCATGTGGGAGGAGGTATCGCCTATCCGTATGGAAACAGTGAACAGATACCTATACAGAAACGGTTCTTCTCCGGCGGTGCCAACAGTGTAAGAGGATGGTCGATCAGAGAACTGGGGCCGGGTTCGTACTATTTTAAGCCATCGGAAACCGGAAACGAGAAAGACAACTTTTATTACCATTCGGGAGATATTCGTTTCGATGCCAGTCTGGAATATCGTAGTAAACTCTTCTGGGTACTGGAGTTGGGAGCCTTTGTAGATGCCGGGAATATATGGACGGTAAAGGAGTATGAGAAACAAGAAGGAGGAGTCTTTAAAGTGGATAGGTTTTACAAAGAAATAGCTGTTGCATGGGGGCTTGGACTTCGCTTCGACTTCGATTATGTCCTGATTCGTCTCGATTGCGGTTGGAAGGCATACGACCCATCCGGTGATCCTAAAACAAAGAGATGGCCAATCTCGGAACCTTTCAAAATCAGGAAGAATACTGCCTGGCATATCGCAGTGGGGTATCCATTCTGATGCTTTCCTGCAAATGAGTAAAAGAAAGTATAACTGCCTCACCGCTTCTTTTAATTCTTTTTAGGCAATATGTTTTAACAAAGTTAGTTTATAAGACGTACATTTGTTGATGAATAACTAAATGAATATCTGTTGATGAAAAAGATACTCCTGCCCTTATTTATTATTGGTCTTACGCTCAATCTGACAGCTCAGACATACGAAGATATGGTGAGTCGTGCAATGGACTATGTAGAGCAGAATGATTATGCAGCTGCGGAACAGGCAATGAAGGCCGCTTTGCGAAAAGAACCGACCAATCCTAATAACCCCATGCTAATGGTAAATCTGGGAACTATACAACGTAATCTGGGAGAGCTCGATGAGGCTCTGATCTCATATAATGTCGCTATAGAGAAATATCCTGATGCACCTTTCATCAGGCACAACAGGGCTGCACTTTATTGTGAGATGAACAAGTTCGACGATGCACTGAAAGACTACAACACAATACTTGCAACCGATCCGAAAGATTTAGAAGCATTGTATCGTAGAGGATTGATTTATATCAGCAATAGAAATCTTTTCGCGGCAGAAGAAGATTTTGAAAAAATTATAGAATTATACCCCGAAAATCTGAATGGCAAAATGGGGATAGCAGCTATAAAAAAACGCAGATCGGAATGGAAAGAAGCTGAAGAAATGTATGCCGACCTGATTTATAAACATAAATCGAATGCCGATCTGTATTATAACCGTGCCGAATGCTATTTGAGACTTAATAAACTGGCCAGTACAGAGAACGACATAAAGAAAGCGTTGGAACTTGGCTATGATGGCGCGCCTATCTATATTCTGAGGGGACAACTAAGGTTGGCTCAATATGAGAAACGTTTAGCCCGGGAAGATTTTCTTAAGGCTAAAGAACTGGGTGCAGATGAAAGTATTATAGAGGATTTTTTACGGCTTTGTAAATAAGTATGGTTCAATTACATTGGTTATTTTTGAGTCGTCTACACTCCTATATTGTTAATTCGTGACTCGGCAGAAGCAAAATTTATTTTGATTATGCTCTCGCTACTTAAAACGTTCGTTTTTTTACACATAACGCCTATCCCTGTTTACAACTTGCAACCTTATCTCATTACTGCCGCGCCCTTCCGGGCTTGTCCTTACTTTTGGCATTGCCCAAAAGTAAGCAAAAAGCTAGCGCTTCGATCCTCAGCGACCCACAACCGATTTGCCGGCTGAAAGTGACAAACGGGCTATCGCCCAGTCCCTTTCTACGCCGTCTGCACCGTGTGGGTGCCCCGCCTGCGTCACTAATGCGCGAGGGCTGACGCACGTGGGGCTAACGCCTGAAGAACCTTTGTCCTGTCGTCGCATCGCGATTCCGGCCTCGTCCCGCAGGCGGGGTACCCAATCCGTAAAGCAGAGGTGTAGGATAAAATACGGTAGCTGCTATACCCTGCTGATAATTCGGCTAAAGATGACTCCGTATTATTTTGACCCACCGAAGCTGCGGCTTTGGGTCGCCGGGGGATGCAGCCTTGATTTTTTGTTTCGTTTTGCATCAAGGCAAAATGAATTGGAGCGAAGCGGAATTGAAAATCGGCGTTAGCCAAATCGGCGGAGCCAAATACAAGACGGCAGGCGCGTTAGAGAAAACGAACGATTTTATATTTCAAATCATCATTAAATCCAAAATCATTTATCTATACCATAAAAACCTTATGGCAAAGTATAATGAAGAATCAGTAGAAAAAATCGTATCATTGATAGAAGATGATTTTTGTTCGGTGGCTGAAATATGCAGGGTAATGGGTATCAGCCGTAAAACATTTTACACGTGGAAAGACACCAAGCCCGAACTGGTGCGGGAAATATCCAAAGCCGAGAATCATCGGGAGGAAAGAACACGCCAGATGTTGTATTCGTCCCTGAAAAAACGGCTCGACGGCTATATCATGATTGAAGAAAAAGAAATTTACCTGCCTGATCCCGGTAATCCGGAGGGAGTATCCTTACAATCGAAAACGATAAAACGGAAGAATTGCCTGCCCGATCTGCGTACCATAAAGTTGCTGTTGGACAGACAGGATAAGCGAAGTCTTTCCCGCCTTCCCCAAAGGGAGGAGCAAGCCGGTTCATGGAAAGGTGTGGAAAACAGTAGAATTGGAATATTCGAAAAAAACGAGGAGCCGGAGGTTGAATCCGCCCTTGCGCCATCTGAGATACCGGAGGTGGACGATAATATGGAACAGGCCATAGCAGAGAATGATGATGAAGATAGCAGCGAAAGTGATGAAGCGGAAATGAATGAATATTTTGAGCGAATGGATAATGCCTTTGCAGCCCGTCAGGAAATAAAGCGGAAACTGATTGCCAATAATAATCGAAAGGCTGTAAGCCAACAGAATAAAAGGAAAAAGAGACGTAGAAAATGAAATATGTAACAGATGAGAAAAGTGGAAAAAGTGTTACCTTTGTTACCTTTTAATAAGTAGTAAGTATTGAGTAATAAGTTGAAAGTTATATGAGATACGAGTAGACAAGATACGAGATACAAGTTGTTAACTGTTAACTGATGACTGTTAACTGTTGGCTGCTATCTGAAATAGCACCAATTTTCATCGGTTTATCCTAACCTCATAGAGTTATAAATGAGAATATTCACAAAAAAATCATATATTTGCGTCTTAAAAAATTTTCAATTCTTATACCTAAAATGAAAAGATTACTTTTTACACTGTTACTTTTTACAATATTCATTCATTATACAAAATCGCAGGTATACGATAAAAACTGCTATTTCGGGTTTACTTTCGATGTAAGCGAAAATAAAAACTGGGGATACGGCGAGTTGATTATCACAGAGGTAGAACCTAACTCTCCGGCTGAGAGAGCAGGTATAAAGATAGATGACATCATAATGGAAATAAACGGAAAGGCTACTTATCTCCGCGATAATCAGACGATAGCCAATTGGCTGTTCGAAGATATGTATGCCCCAACTGTTACATTTACCATACGGAATATGAACGCATACTTCAAAGAGTACACTCTCTCACGTAAATGCATCGCTACAAATTCGGTAAGTGAAATGGAATTATCTAAAATCTTTTCGTTTTACAGTCTCGAAAACACCAGCGAACGAATATTCACCCTCCCATTGTATGTGCAACCCGATAAAGATGTCGACTTCTACGATTATCATACCTACGATTTCTATAAAGACGGCAAACCCGTACCTGCTATCGATAACCAGATAACTGCCCTGTTGGCAAAAGATCTGGAAGCGAAAGGCCTTGTCCGGGATACATCCGACCCTGACATAGTGGTGCAGGCTTATTATAATTATGAGCCGAATACAAAATTCACAGGATTGAATAACCCGAATTATGCACCGGGAACATGGCGGTTCGATGTAGACAAGCAACAAATGGTATTATTACCTATATTCGATACTAACGAACCTAATGTTGACAAAGCTGCCCAATACATAGTGGAATATGGATTCAGCTTCTACGACCGCAAATATATTAACCCATCAAAACTGACACAGATATGGGATTGCAATATAAAAGATTATCTATCTTCGAAATATACACTGGAGGAATATGTCAGGCTACACACTCCGCTTATGCTAAAGCAATTTCCATATTCGGCACCGAAAACAGAGGCACGATACAAAGTGGATTTTAACAGGTATAATTATACAGGAATGTACTTCGATGCGGATGATCTGGTTACTGTAAAAGACGTAGATATGGATTCTCCTGCTTACCAGGCAGGGATACGTCCCGGATATGTCATAAAAAAGATTAACAACAGGAAATTTGAGCATACTAAAGAAAGTCTGTCGGAAGCCTATAAACGCTTTATTGCCGAAACAATGGTATTCCGCGATCAGGCTACCCGGTTTACCAATGCAGGAGGATATACAGAATGTATGCTCTGGAATGTAGGATACTATCCCGAAATAGCTAAGGAACTGAACAAAACCCAATACCTTGCTCAATTTTCTTATCTGTACGATTTCGAGAAGTATGTGAATAGCAAATCGGACAACAGGATTACTGTAGAAGCTTGGGATGGAATGCAAAACAGGGTATTCAGTGTAACGCCTGAGATAAGGAAGTCTGTTGTTATAAAAGCATTGTAGATACAGACTCCGATCCCATCCGAACGACTAATGCTAAAACAGGAAGTTTTATATAAACTTTATTTTTAGTATACGATGTGATTTAACCCACTATTAACAGCTATCTATTATAAAATCAGGCTAAAAAGTTGTACCTTTGCGCCCGGTTTTCGGTTATGATTTCATAACTGATTTATCTATATATAAAGTATACAAAGAAAGAAAAGATGATAACAGTTTCAAATTTAGGTATTCAGTTTGGTAAACGTGTATTATTTCAAGATGTGAATCTGAAGTTTACAAGCGGTAATTGCTATGGCATAATAGGAGCCAATGGCGCAGGGAAATCCACTTTCCTGAAAATTCTGAGTGGAGAAAAAGATGCAACCAGCGGAACTTTTGCCCTGGGGCCAGGTGAACGGCTTTCTGTATTGGCGCAGGATCACTTTGCATTTGACAGCCAGTCGGTGATGGATACCGTATTACAAGGGCATACAGTACTTTGGGATATAATGAAAGAAAAAGATGCATTGTATGCTAAAGAAGATTTTACAGATGCTGACGGTATCAAAGCCTCGGAACTGGAGGAGAAATTTGCGGAACTGGAAGGCTGGAATGCTGAAAGCGATGCTGCTATGCTGCTTAGCGGACTTGGAATTCCGGAAGAACTGCATTATCAGATAATGGGAGATATAAGCGGTAAGCAGAAAGTGAGAATCCTACTTGCCCGTGCCCTTTTCGGTAACCCTGATAATCTATTGCTCGACGAGCCTACTAACGACCTCGATATAGAAACTGTGATGTGGCTGGAAAATTATCTTGCGAATGCAGAAAATACAATTCTGATCGTATCGCACGACCGTCACTTCCTTGACTCGGTATGTACTCATACTGTAGATATCGACTTTGGCAAGGTAACCATGTTTGCCGGTAACTACAGCTTCTGGTACGAATCGAGCCAGCTGGCGCTACGCCAACAACAACAGCAAAACAAGAAAGCGGAAGAAAAGAAAAAGGAACTCGAAGAATTTATCCGCCGTTTCAGTGCCAATGTAGCGAAGTCCAAACAGACTACCAGCCGTAAGAAAATGATTGAAAAGCTGAATATCGAAGAAATTAAGCCATCGTCCCGTAAATATCCGGGTATTATCTTTAGCCCGGACCGTGAGCCGGGAAATAAGATACTGGAAGTAAACGGGCTAAGCAAGTCTATCGAAGGCAAGAAACTGTTTGATAATGTAAGTTTCAATATAGAGAAAGAAGATAAGGTTATTTTCCTGTCAAAAGATCCGCGTGCCATGACCGCTTTCTTCGAAATAATAAACGAATATGTACAACCTGACACAGGGACATTCAGCTGGGGACAGACTATAACTCCGGCCTACCTGCCACTGGATAACAGCGATTATTTTAAAGATGACCTGAACCTTATCGACTGGCTTGCCCAGTTCTCTGACGATACCAGTGAGATTTACATAAAGGGCTTCTTAGGCAGAATGTTATTCTCCGGTGAAGAAGTACTGAAGAATACCAAAGTGTTGTCGGGAGGAGAAAAGATGCGTTGTATGATTGCCCGTATGATGATGAAAAGCGCAAATTGCCTTGTACTGGATTCACCGACAAATCATCTGGATTTGGAATCTATACAAGCATTTAATAATACACTTATACAATTCAAAGGTAATGTACTGATGTCTTCGCATGACCATGAATTCATACAAACGGTTTGTAACAGGGTGATAGAACTTACTCCGAACGGCACTATCGATAAAATCATGGACTATGACGATTATATCACGTCTGATGAAATAAAGGCTTTGAGAGAGAAGATGTATAAATAAATCCAATTATAAAAGGATGAGAACGGGTGTAGCTAAAAAGCCCGTTCTACTATATAACTTAATATCGGAAACGTTCTTTGAAATATTGGCTTACAGTCTTTTACACAATTTCGGTTCTAAGCCTATCAAACAATGCTTACTAAGGTACGAAAGTTATTTCAGGCAAAACATAAACGGGTTTATCAGGATGCTTTGAAAGTATAATGAAGATTTCGCTTATATTATTATTCACTCTTCGCCTACAAGCATCGAATCCCTGTATCCAAGGAAGTAAAGGATACCATCCAATCCAACAGTGGATAATGATTGCTTAGCATTCGCCTTTACTTTAGGCTTAGCATGGAAAGCAATGCCCAGTCCGGCAATACCAAGCATAGGTAGATCATTGGCTCCGTCTCCGACTGCTACAGTCTGGCGCATATCTACTTTCTCTACCTGGGCCAATAAACGCAGTAGCTCAGCTTTACGTTTGCCATCGACAATATCGCCTACATAGTTTCCGGTAAGTTTACCATCTTCTATCTCAAGCTCATTGGCATACACATAATCGAACCCGTATTTCTCTTTCAAATAGTTGCCAAAATAGGTAAATCCTCCGGAAAGAATAGCCAGCTTACAGCCACTCTTTTTCAATATGCGGATAAGGCGGGTCATCCCTTCTGTTATAGGTAGATTCTCGGCAATATCTTTCATCACGGACTCATCCAGTCCTTTGAGAAGGCTCACTCTTTTCTTGAAGCTTTCGGAAAAGTCGATCTCACCACGCATAGCCGATTCGGTAATGGCTTTCACCTCCTCTCCTACTCCTGCACGTTCAGCCAGTTCGTCTATCACTTCTGTCTGAATCAGAGTAGAGTCCATATCGAAACAAACCAGACGGCGCATACGGCGATACATGCTTTCTACCTGAAATGCGATATCGATGCCCTGATCATCGGCAAGTTTCATAAAGTCATGCTTCAACTGCTGAACATCATCTACGGTACCCCGTATTGCCAGTTCTATGCATGCACGGCTGGGGCGTTCTTCTGTCTCCAGCGGAACACGTCCTGTTAGTCGTATTATCTTTTCTATATTGAGTTTGTACTTCTGACTTATTTGCGCTACAGCCGATATCTGGCTGGGGCTAAGTGTACGCCCTAGCATGGTTACAATATAGCGATTCTTTGTACCTTGCATGCATACCCAGCGCATATACTCTTCTTTGCTAATAGGAGAAAAGCGGATAATAACACCTACTTCTGTTGCTTTAAAAAGGAGATCTTTGATTACCTCTCCCGCATTTTTTGCTTCAAACATAATCGCCAACGACAACGAATGATGTATATTGGCTTGACCTATATCAAGAATATTCGCGTTATGTTTTGCCAATACGGCAGTTAGAGCTGCTGTCACACCGGGTTTATCCTCTCCGGACAGACTAGCTAGTATTATTTCTGAATCTTCCATATCAAGAGAACTTCTTTCTTATAATATCGGGGTTAATTAATGGAGTCGAGTAATGCCTGCTCGGCTGACACCACTTTTTTGAAATTGAACTGACCAATGACTTGTTGCTTCAATAAGTCTATATGGTCGTTGTATAAATTACCTATACTGCCTTCGTGTGTATGGTTCACTTTCTTATTATGGCTGAAGTTTCCTTTTTCGATATCTAAACCTACCTGTTTATACGCATCTCGGAAAGGAACGCCCTCCAACACCAATCTATTCACCTCTTCTACACTGAATATGAGAAGATATTTAGGATCATCAAGTATATCTTCATTTATCTTCACCTCATTCATCATACGTGCCACCATATGCAAACAATCATTCATTTCCTCAAATGATGGAATGAATAGTTCTTTGATAATCTGCAAATCGCGGAAATATCCTGAAGGAAGATTATTTATTATCAAAGTTATATCATTAGGTAATGCCTGCAGCTTGTTGCATTTAGCACGTGTCAGCTCAAATACATCGGGGTTCTTCTTATGTGGCATAATGCTCGAGCCTGTTGTATATTCATCAGCTAATTTAATAAATCCAAAGTTCTGGCTATTATACAAACATGCATCATATGACAGCTTCGATAATGTGCCTGCTATACTTGCTATGGCAAATGACACTATACGCTCCATCTTGCCCCGCCCCATTTGAGCATAAACCACATTGTAGTCCATAGAATCAAAACCTAACAAGTCTGTGGTCATTTGCCTGTTTAGTGGAAATGACGAACCATATCCGGCGGCTGAACCCAAAGGATTCCGGTTACATATTTTATATGCCGCCAGAAGCAATTGCAGGTCATCTACCAGACTTTCGGCATAGGCTCCAAACCATAATCCGAATGACGACGGCATCGCAATCTGCAAATGAGTATATCCCGGCATCAGGATATCCTTATATTTTTCGCTTTGGATAAGGAGAACATCAATCAGGGCTGTAACAGAGTCAACAAGTGTATGAATCTGATCCCGGGTAAAGAGCTTCAAGTCTACTAGTACCTGATCGTTGCGGGAACGTCCGCTATGTATCTTTTTGCCTATATCTCCCAATCTTCTGGTGAGCATCAATTCCACTTGCGAATGTACATCCTCTATTCCATCCTCTATCTCAAACTTACCGGCAACTGCTATGCTATAAATTTCTTTCAGTTCCTTAAGAAGAACCGATAGTTCATCTTTGGTAAGCAACCCGATAGACTCAAGCATTGTGATATGAGCCATAGACCCAAGTACATCATATGGAGCAAGATATATATCCAACTCCCTGTCATGCCCTACTGTATAAGACTCTACATCTTTATTTACCTGAACACTCTTTTCCCAAAGTTTCATTCTTTATTCTATTGTTCCTTTATTCAATATATCGTTGTAGGGTAGTCCGGCCAAACCTTCGGCCACTTTGTCCAATCCTGCCTGCAATGGTTTACTAACCATTGGTTTCAAAAATGGATTCAAATCTGCTTTTATGGTTAGCTTCATTTTAGTTTCAGCGCTATTGATTGATACTAATTGTATCCACATAGTCACACCAAAAGGTAATTGCTCGGCCTGAAACTTAATAGTCTTATTAGGTTCACGCTCTACCACTACAAATCTGATCTTACCTACAGGATCGACAGATACAGTACATGAATCGGTATCGAAAGTAAAATCTTTGACTTTATCCTGAGGTATTATATTTTTGGCTAATTCCAGATTGTTCAGATCGGAAAGCACTGTATAGACATCCGCATCAGAATGCGGGATCGTCTTTATCTCACTAACAAATTCTGTCATGCAATTTTTACCAGTTTATTTCCAATCGGCGGGAGCCTTTCTCCATTCCTGCAAAGTTTCAAGATCAGATTCGGCAATATAGTCTATTCTCAAAGCTTCGTCTAAAACGGCATCATAGTTGGTCAATGTCAATAGCTGAACACCTGCAGCATTAAACTTCTCTGTAGCAATAGGGAAACCATAAGTGAAGTTAGCAACCATACCGATAACATCCGAGCTGTCGCGACGGATAGCTTCCACGGCCTTCAAGCTACTGGAGCCAGTAGATACAAGATCTTCTACAACAACAACTTTACTTCCGGGCTTCAATTCACCTTCTATCAGATTTTCTAATCCATGATCTTTCGGTGTTGAACGAATATATACAAAAGGCAATCCTAATGCATCGGCGACTAATGCTCCGGGAGCAATAGCACCTGTAGCCACTCCTGCAATCGCATCTACCTCCGGAAAGTTTTCTATAATCAAACGGCTAAGTTCGATTTTTATAAATGTACGTATTCTGGGATACGATATCAATTTTCGATTATCACAATAGATCGGTGATTTCCAGCCCGAAGCCCATGTAAATGGATTGGATGGCTGTAGTTTGATGGCTCTGATACTAAGAAGCTTCTCAGCTGTCAGTTTTTCTAAAGTGTTCATATTTATCTTTTCTAAATAACAACAATCAACATTATCTGGCTACAAATATACAATTAATAGGTAGAATAAAAGAAAATATAACATAAAGAAAATGTGAATAAAATATAGACTCTCCCACTATTTTGGTGGATATAACGTCCAATACCAGGCATATGATTGGGAATATACCAGTAAATATTTTCTACTATTTAAGAGGGTAATTAATAATAAAATCAATGGGAATTACCCTTTTCGGATAACTCCCATTGTATATAAAAGTCGTATTGGTGGATATAGCCGAAACTCCGTAAAACAGGATTTGAGCGCTTCGATCCCTTTGTAATCCACCGTGCTAAGCAACCCGGAGGTGTGGCCCGCCATTAGAATCAAAAGCTTGTCTCGGATATTTTATTAATTGATGAGCTTCCCAATCGACCAACACGACTTAGACTAAGCTTTGTTTTATTTTCTATATCAAAAATAGATAGAATAATCCGGATACGCAAATAATATATCAATATTTAACTGACTTCTGCTTTGTACTGCATCCACAATTTGAACATCCGCAACTTCCTTTTTGTTCATTTTTTGAAAAGAAAAAGCCGTATACTTTATAGATTATCAATACAGCTACGCAAAATCCAATTATACCAACTATTATTTCTTGAAACATATCTTATATATCCTCCTTTTCTGTGTTCAAAGGTATATAAGAAATCTGGGTATTGGCGTTAATAGAGGGTTAAAAGAAATAAAAACATATAAACGTAAAACAGTAGCAAGGTATACCTTACTACTGCTTAAATATTTATGATTTTGCAATAAAATACAATAATCTCTCTATAACAATGAATTAATGAGCTGCATCTTCAGGATATCCTGTATAACGATAACCCTCGAGAGTCCATGTCTCATCCCAACCATCGCTATCAGCTGGTGTATTACTTCCATCTTTTAATTCCCACACGAATTCAGGCACACCGGGAACCTTCCAATCCTTCTCAGGCACCAGAACTCCTATAAATTGCACATAATCATGATGCATTATAGTTTTAATATAAACACCATCTGATATATTACCTCCGATAGTTGTAGCACTTTTGGGAGTAACTTTTCCCTCTACCAGCGTTATACGGGTATATAATTGAATACCACCAATTAACTGACCAACTGCAGTCGGTTTTGTATATGTCGCGGGATCATATACACTACCATCTACATATATATAAGACGTCAGGTCTCTTACGTTTTTAACTTCTGCATCTACTCCTTTAAAGCCTGAAGCATCTCCAGTTATTTTGAACTTACCTTTGACTGCTGTACCTGCAACTTTAGCATCAATCCAAATTTCATCTTTTACATTAGCTGCTGAATTATAGATCATAGCCTCTAGCCCATCTTCGATAGGAGTATCATCAGAAGAATATTCTGCACATTTTGTTGCTACAACATAGCGACCGTCCAACGCTGCAGTTTCTGTATACCAGTTATCTTTTTCTTCCAAGCACGATGTTAAAGCCATGCAAATGAAAGCACTTATTATATATCCTAAATTTCTCATATTATTTATACCTTATTATTGATTTTGAACTATGTTCAGGTGAAAAGTAAAGGATGAATAGTCAACCTGAAGCTCCAATGTTTTTGCTTCTGCATTATAAGTTCCTCTTACGGCTGTATGCTTATCCTTCCAAGGTGTCACATTACTGCTTACTAAAGAAAAATTGGTACCATCAAATGCAACAATACCGGATATATCATATGCTGCACCATAACCGCGTCCAATGCTATAGTAGCCGCCAAACAAATCTGATATATAAAATTTCCCAGGCGCTGTCTGATAAATTGTTATAGGCGGCTCTGTTTTAAATTCTGTAGCAGGTGATCCTGCCGCTCCCCCAAGCCCACTACGACTGCTTGAAGCATCTACATGATAGAAGCCCGTTTCTATAACAGAAGGTGTTGTATCATAAACGATTACCTTACGCTCTACCGATGTTGGATATCCATCCGAGTTATTTACCGAATAGACCAAACGATAAAGACCTGCTACTTGCGGATTTACCGTACCTGAGACAGCTACTTTATCTGTAATATCTTCATCATTTTCAGAAGCAATCCATCCCTGTTCGGTGTATGTACCTCCCAACGATACAAATTCTACAGTGCCGCCTTTGAGATCTAACTCACAATAATAGGTGATTCTAGAAATATCTTCTGTGTCTTTATCGCAGGATAAAAGAAAAAATAGAGAGGCGATTATCAGACTATATTTATATAATATTTTCATATTCTTCAATTTTTGCAATTACTTACCTTGTTTTTGATTCCACCATACCTTCTCTCCAACATTTGGCTTCTGTGAAGGTGCATTATTATTTCTGTCCCTATAAGATGAAGGATATAAAGGAGAAGCCGGCAAATTACCGCCCAACAAGGCTCTTCCTCTAACCGATATTGTCAGGTCGCCTACAGGAAAATTGATCCACGCCTTCTTCCTGTCGGCAGCGATATCAATTTCGTTTACTGAAGGATATTTAGTGCGGTTACGTTCCAAAAATGCTTCTATATGTTGATAGTTACAATTAGCCACCCACTTCTGCATGGCAATTTGTTTTATCTGGGTCTCTGCATTACCACCGGTCCATTTAGCATAGCCAGTTTCCAAAATAGAATAATCGGGATTTTTGTTCGCATCAACAATAACGTGCTGATTCAACGATGCTTTCACTCCGGCTTCATAATAATCCTTAGCTTTAGCATCCCCTGCACGGGCATACACTTCAGCAATGTAAAAATTCACCTCCCAATCCGTCATCAACATCAAATCCATATCCTCAGGTAAAACAACAGTAGCATATGCTTCTTTATCGTCTGTAGTGCCGTTTCCATCAGAGTCTTCTTTCGAGTTGAAATCACCGAAAAATGCAGCTTTTGTACCAGAGAACAGCTTAGCCAAACGAGGATCGTCATTTACGACCAAATAATCAAAAAATGATTTACAAGCAATTACATTTGTTGAAATATAGTTAGCCTCCCCCTGTTGAAATTCGCGCATAGGATGGCGTTTACCTTCCATATCATCGTTCCATATTTTGCCGGAGATTTTAGCGCTCAACGTTAACATATCCGTACTCTTAATATAGTTCAATGTTTTAGCATTATCATATTGAGAAGTTTCAGATAGACGTATCATCAATTTCAGTTTCAGCGCACAGGCAAATTTATGCCATTCTGCCATATCACCTTTATATATGTAATCGTAAGTTCCGTCAATGGAAGATCCGGTTAAATCAATTGCCAAAAGATCATCTATCCTCTTTAATAAATCAGCATATATATCTTCCTGCTTGTCCTGCTTGGGATGATAAACACCTTCTTTAGCCTTTAATGCTTCGAAATAAGGCATATCACCCCATACATCGGTAATGATTTGCCAAGTAAAAATAGATAAAGCTTCTGCAACGAAGTAATATCCGTTATTTCCGCTGTCTTTCGTATTGGCCTTAATATATTCCAAATCAAGCATTGGCTGACTTGTCAGAGACTGATAAGCTGTATTGAATTCCTGCGGCAGGTATTCACTTAATGATTTAAATTGAGATGCCGTATAAGACTGAGCCCAGTATTCTACCCAATAAGCTCCACCAAATCCGAAATCCCAGCCCATGAGGTTGTTGGCAACACCCATTTCTACAGCCGGCAGTAATACTTTTGGATCCGGCACTTCTGCTAATGCGTTTGGATCATGATTAATATCTAACCAATCGCTACATCCGGTTGTGAACAATAAGAAGATAGCGGATAATATAATTAATAATTTTCTTTTCATAATCTTTACTGTTTAATCGCTTTTAAAATGACAGTTGTACTCCAAACACATAGGATTGATACGGAGGTGTGGATGCAAACTCCCCGAATTTGGAAGAAATGTCGTTACCCCAGGTTGTTACTTCCGGATCAATATACATATTATCTTTCGGAGTCCACAGCAGTATATTGGACGCTGTAGCTGATACCCTTAAAGAAGAAACCCTAAGTTTTTCACAGATTTTTTTCGGTAGTTGATAAGCCAGACTTACATTACGAAGTTTCAAGTATGAACGGTCGATAACATTATTATCCGAATATTCAAATCCACCATTGCTATAAAATGTATTTAAAGATGTTGGATCGACGGGAGTCGTATTTTCAACATACACAGGATTACCGTTAGTATCCGTACCATTTTGCACAACCGAATTTGGTATAAGAAATGGGTTTCGATCATTATATGCCGTTTCAGGGCCACTACCTACCCAGCCCAGATAGTCCTTGGAATAGGAGTAAATATATCCTCCATAGCGAAGATCTAATGTTGCCGACAATGAAATACCTTTATATGTAAAGGTATTGGTCAATCCCATCCGGTATTTTTCGTTAATATCTTTATCCAAGAAAACTTCATTAGGGGTTGGCTGAGGATTCCCGGCTCCATCGACCACGGTATGGTCCACACCATCAATATTCACAGTCAAAGCCTTTTGGGTTTTAAACTGACCGAGCGGCTTGCCTTCAACAGCGTAAATACCTATTCCTCCGTATCCACCCAAATAAACTTCAGGAACACCTAAAGTTTCCACTTTATTATTGTTTTTAGTAAAATTGTATGTGATATCCCATTGGAAATCCCGGGTTTTTACAGGAACTAAAGAAAGAGATAATTCTATTCCACTATTGCGTACATCCCCTAAATTAGCCCTTTGGGCTGTATAACCAGCTGTTGGGTCTATTGGCATTGTAGCAATCAATCCTTTTGTCAGTTTATTATAGTATGAAAATTCAAGACCGATACGCTGATCGAGAAAAGAACTTTCAAACCCAACTTCAAATTCATCGGTCAACTCAGGTTTCAAATTCTGATTTTCTAACGTATTGGAGATTGTATAACCATTGATACCTCCTAACGGGAATGATAGATCGTCAACATTCGGGAAACCCGGATTAAGTACTGATCCAACAACAAAGCGGTCGTAGACGAAATAAGGAGTTGTGTCTTTACCTGTCCGTCCGTAGGATAATCTTACTTTTGCATAATCAAGCGGGCCAGTATTAATATTTTTCAGTTTCATATAATCAGAAACAATGAAACTCAACATAGCTGCCGGATAAAAGAAAGAGTTATTCTTTTTAGGCAATGCTGAAGACCAGTCGTTACGCGCAGTAAGCGTAAGATAGAGGTAATCCTGATATCCTAAATCTGCATTAACATAAGCGCCCACTATCCGGTAACGGTCACTAGTTTGTTCGGCAACGGCCGGGGTAAGCGTATTGGATAAATGATAAAAACCAGGGATATCAATTGAAGAAATCGATCCATATAAACGAGTCATTTTCTGTTCATTGGCATTTCCTCCAACAATTGCATTCAAAGAAAAATCTCCAAATCGCTCATTGAATGTAGCAAAATAGTCATGGTTAACCTGCAGGTAATCTCTTTTATCCTGTGAGTAACTACCCGCATTGGATGGACCTTTTTGATTATAAGAACCAGGAGTAAAAGAAACTGCATCGAAATGCATATCGGCAGTAGACGTTTCATAGTCACCTCCAAATCGGTAAGTAAGTTTGAGATTACTTAGCAAATCATAGTCTAGTTGAACTTTTCCAAAGAATTTATATTTCCTCTGCAATGCTTCCTTAGCACTTAATACAAAATATGGATTTAAACCATATGGAGTAAAATAATTGTCCAAATTATTAAATTTATCATTGTAGTCTTTCAAGTCGACAATGGAAATATCTGTCGCAATTTCATTTAATGAACGATATACTGATTGGTCTTGTCCCGTTGTCGATACACGATTCTTTTCTACACTGACATTAAAAGAAGAACTTATTAATAACTTATTTGCTTTATGGGATGCGTTAGAAGCAACTGTAAAGCGATTGTAAGAATCGGTATTGGTCGGAATAGGCCCGTCCAGATAGTTATGTGATACCGACAGATGATATAAGGTCTTGTCTGTACCACCGCTCAATGAAAGTGCATTGTTGTACCCAAAGCCCAAATCATAGAAATCACGTATACGGTTTTTCAGATAATTATAAGGTTTTATTTTCTGGCTATTGTCCACCACATTACCCCAAACTCGGTCTTTACCATCGAAGCGGGCACCCCAGCTTCCGTTTTCATCCAAGGCACGATCTCCGCTCCAACCTTGACCGAACATCTGTTGCTCGTCCGGTAAACGTCCGATCTGCTGAATGGTTATACCACCATTATATTCTATTTTCAGCTTTCCGTTAGTATTTTTTCCCGACTTAGTAGTAATCATGATAACCCCTTGGGCAGCACGAGAACCATACAAAGCCGATGCAGCAGACCCCTTCAAGACAGTCATACTCTCAATATCATTCGGATTCAGAGCATTAATACCTGAACCAAAATCAGCCTGGCTATTCAGCGTATTTGTACCTCCGGAAATACTTCCCGACTGATTCTGTTTATTGGTAAGAGGAATACCATCTACCACATATAGAGGTTGGTTATTTCCAAAAGAGTTAAATCCACGAATAGTTACGTTTTGCGTTCCTCCCGGAGTTCCGGATGAAGAAACCTCTACCCCTGAAACTTTACCCTGAAGGGCAGACATCGGATTTAGTGCTCTCGAATTGGCAATATCATCACCCTTGATTGAGGATACTGAATATCCGAGCGTTTTTTTATCTCTTGCAACCCCTAAAGCTGTAACAACAACATCCTGCAACAGATGCTCATCATTCTCCATTACAACCCTCATATCCTGAGACATCCTCAGTTCTACAGTTTTCATTCCCACCAATGTAAACACCAAAGTATTTCTTCCTTCGGGTACATTTATGGAAAACTTACCGTCTACGTCTGTAACGGTACCAACAGTAGTCCCCTTCACTACTACCGAAGCACTGATAACAGGCTCAGCGTTACTGTCGACAACAGTACCGGAGATTTTTGTTGTTTGTGCTACGATAAATCCTATGCTTAGAAATAAGCAGGATAGAATTAACATCACTCTTTTCTTCATACAAACACTACTTTATTAAAAATTAAAACAACATACAAACCCAATTACATACAAACACTTGTCATTCAAAATAAAAGCAACCCTTCTAATCTTATATCAATTTAACAATTTAATACCATATTGGGCTTTTTAGCATCAGTTTGCTTTTTGATATGCAAATTTAGACAATTTTCACGAAAAAAAAAATTTTGGATTAATTTATATAAAATATAACAATATGAAAGCATTCAAAGTCAATCAAATATAAAATCAGAGATCAATTGTTATGTTTTAGTTAAAAATATGTTATTTTGAAAGAAATAAAAAGACAAGACGACAAGTACACTCTGAAAATGTGCTTCTTCACGATGAATGAAAAGTGCATTTTAACACTTTCCATTCGTATTCTCTCATAAATATGAAAGAGAAACTAATATTTACACTTCCTGGATACTATATCAATAAAATATAGGCATTAAGCATCAAATTAAAATAAAAAAAGTAAAAACTACAACATATTTCCAATCTGATAGACCAAAAATGATATTATCCAAGCCAGTAAAGTAGTGTAAATGATACTGAAAACACCCCATTTCCATGATCCTGATTCTTCCTTTATTGCAGCTATAGTAGCGACACATGGAAAGTAAATCAGTACAAAAAGTAACAAACTGACAATAACCAATGGTGTAAATGTCGGAGTACCGTCGGCCTGGGTATCACTCACAAGGCGAGTCTCCAGTGATTCCTGATTCTCGGAGTCTCCTGTATATAAAACACCCAGAGTACTCACGACAACCTCCTTAGCAGCCATACCGGAAAGCAAACTCACACTTATCTTCCAATCGAAACCTAAAGGACGCATCACGGGCTCTATAGTCTTCCCGATACGACCAATGTAAGACTCTTCCTGATGTGCAATATTACGTTGGTCTTCAACCTCCTCTATCAATTCAGTCTTTCGATTATCATCTATTTCATTGTTACCAAACTGTGTCTCTACTCTGGATATCTGATTATCAAACTGCAATTCACGTTCTTTATCCCGGGGAAAATACCCCAAAAACCAAATAATAATGGATGCAACCAAAATAACGCCTCCCATTTTTCTCAGATATTGCCTCGACTTATCCCACATATGTATAGATACAGCACGCAATGTAGGCATTCGATATGGGGGCAATTCCATTACAAATGGGGTATCTTCTTTCGGAAAGAGGAATTTCTTAAATAGCCGCGCCGATATCACAGCTATCAATATACCTATAAAATAAAGCCCGAAAAGAACAAAACTTGCGTAAGGCTTAAAAAATACTCCGACAAAAAGCAAATAGACAGGTAACCGGGCACTACAAGACATAAACGGATTGATAAGCATTGTTATCATACGGCTATTGCGGCTCTCAATGGTACGTGTAGCCAGAATAGCCGGCACATTACACCCAAAACCCATAACCAAAGGAATAAAAGATTTTCCATGCAATCCCATCTTATGCATCACCTTATCCATTATAAAAGCAGCCCTGGCCATATAACCCGAATCTTCCATAAAAGAGATGAAAGCATACAATATTAATATATTAGGCAGAAAGACGATTACTCCCCCTACTCCTCCTATAATACCATCTACAATCAAATCTTTGAGCATGCCCTCAGGCATAGTTCCGCGGATAAAATCCCCGAATGCCGCAACCCCATTCTCAATCCACTCCATAGGATATCCGCCCAAACGAAAAGTACATTCAAACATCACCCACATGAAGAAGAAAAATATAGGGAATCCCAGATATTTATTTGTAACGATAGAGTCAATAATACGTGTACGGTCCGACTCATTCGTTTTTTCCTTCAACGTTTCTTTCAACCCTCCGGCGATAAAACCATAACGGGCATTTGTGAGAGTCGACTCTGTATCTTCTTTTAGTGTTTCTTCAATATATTTTATTTCTGCATCCCTTGTCGCCAGTATATCCTTGCCATTCGAAAGAGTAGACACATAAGACTCAATGTCTTTATCTTTTTCAAGCAATTTTATTGAAATATAACGACGGGGAAAAATAAGCTGGGTAGATTTATCCTTTTCAAGTTTTATATTAAGTCTGCTTATTGAGTTCTCTGCTATATTACCATAAGATATATGTACCCGCCGCACGATCGGCTCCTTATCTTCATACATTCGTATGACCGTATCAAAAAGATCGTTTATCCCCATTCCGGTTTTGGCCACCGTCGGAACCATAGGAATACCGATCATCTTGGATAATTTCCCGTAGTTAAATTCACCTCCGCTCTCTTTCAGCTCATCATACATATTCAATGCGATAACCACTGGAGCTTCCATGTCTATCAACTCAGTTGTCAGATATAAATTCCTTTCCAGGTTGGAAGCAGCCACAATATTAATGATAACATCAGGTTTATCTTCCACAATATGGCGCCTCACAAAAAGCTCTTCCGGAGTATAAGCTGACAAAGAATATGTCCCGGGCAAATCGACTATCTTAAATGTATAACCTCCATGTTTAAATCGTCCCTCCTTCGAATCGACCGTTACTCCTCCATAATTACCCACATGCTCATGTGCCCCTGAAGCAATATTGAACAAGGATGTTTTTCCGGCATTGGGATTACCGACTAAAGCCACGGTTATAACTTTCTTGCTATTTGGGCTATTCTTAATTTTAGAAGAATACTCTTCTATTGAAGATTCTTCATGAGACAAATCGCCATTGAAAGACGATTCCGTCTTCAGAAACTCTTGTTTTTTATTTATTTCGGGATAAATTACTTCAATAAGTCCCGCTTCGCTACGGCGAAGAGAAACTTCATAATCCATAATTTTATATTTGATCGGATCTTTTAGGGGAGCATTCAGGATGACTTTAATGGTTTTTCCTTTGATGAAGCCCATCTCCATGATGCGCTTACGAAAGGCCCCGCTACCATTGACGCGTACAATAACACCTTTCTCTCCTGTCCTCAGGTCTGATAAAAGCATACCAACAATCTTTCATTTAATAATAGAGGTACAAAGATGGGTATTTTTTGTTAGATACAAAGAACTTTTATGCGCATTATTTAGAATGAATATAAAAAAGAACCATCTTTCATTCCTGAATATATTTTATTTGAGATACTTTTTTAGGAGTATTATAAGCACATAAAAAAACCAATGCTTTAGAGGTTATACTTCAATGGTCGAATCTCACAAATCCACTTTCACAAGCAAAAGCATGAAACTATATTTTTTATAATAAAAACCATCGTCGGAGTAATAAATGCCCAATATATCCGATTGTGTCTCTGCCGCATTGGTTTTGTATATATGAATTATATCAAAATCATTCTAATGATACAAACAACTTAATTCAAATTTAATCATAATAATAATTGCTACTTACGTGGATAAATACTGTAGTAATCTTCTGTAATTTTGCAAAAAATAATATTTCTTTTATTGGGGCAAATTAATTGCTAAGGTTGTTTGTAAATTCAATAAACAAGTTAAGTAAAAAGTATTTCCGTAGGGATGAGGAATATAATAATCCAACGCCTCGCTCACCTTTCTTCCAGCGGTAAAATTACAATTTTGTTTTTATTTCGCAAATTTTACACGATATAATTTAATCTAAACGTAGGGAATTTAATTTTTTGAGAAAGTTTATCTATATAATAAGCTGGTAGTCTTTAACTATTAACTTATAGCTCTTTGAAAAATTGATTCGTAAATCTGTAGATTAGCATATTAGCAAATGAGTGAAATAGTGTAACCTTTGTAACCTTTTAACAAGTAATAAGTTTTAAGTAATGAGTACAAAGTTGAAAGAACTGTATTTATGTTTACCCTAAAGTCTTTTGTGCGACAGCCTAAGCTAACGGCTAATAGCTATCAGCTAAAAGCTGAAATATATGTTACTTTTTATTTAAACACAGTGTAAAAGGAGTAGCACGGAGTTTTTTTTATAAACAGGATACTCGGCTCTGCTCAACACGATAAGCTAATTATTATTTTCCATTCTTAATGCCAATCAGTAGTTCAAGTAACTATTGTAGTATAAAATTGTTCAATTCTTTTCAGCTCCACTTCGTTGCGCTTAAACGTTCATTTTGGCATTGCCCAAAACGAACCAAAAGGCTAGCGCTCCGCTCCTCGGCGACCCAAAACCGTTTTGCCGGCTGAATCAAACACACGGGCTATCGCCCCGTTTGATTCTACGCCGCCTGCAACGGATTGGGTACCCCGCCTGCGTCACTAATGCGCGAGGGCTGACGCACGTAGGGCTAAAGCATGAAAGACTCTGTTCTGTCGCCGCATCGCGATTCCGGCCTCATCCCGCAGGCGGGGTACCCAATCCGTAAAGCGGAGGTGTAGGGCAAAATAGGATGGCTGCTATACACGACTGATAATCCGGCTAAAGATGACTCCGTATTATTTTGCCCCACCGGAGCTGCGGTGTTGGGTCGCCGGAGGGATGCAGCCTTGATTTTTGTAACTTTTTATCAAGAAAAAGTTAAGAAAAACAAGCCGGATGGCGCGTTAGAAAAAATAGAACATTAAATATCAACTACTGATTCGCATTATTAATTGTTTCCTATGTTACCTTTGTTACTTTTTAATCACATATAGTTAACAGATGTAAAAAACAACGGCATAAAATAATAAAAAAGTTGTCAGATGTGTCAGATTTTAACCAAATATAGTTAAACAACACAAAAACGACCGATAATTATAATTGCCAATTTTCAAACCTTACAGCTAAAGCTTATAGTTTATAACTTATAACTAAAATTTTTATCTTTGCATCCTAAAATGAACACAACGTGATATATCCGGAGAATTTCGAATCGAAAATAGGATTTGACAAAATACGGCAATTACTCATGGCTAGATGCCTGAGTCCGCTAGGAGAGGAAAAAGTAGAGAATATGGCTTTTTCTTCCGATTATACATTTATTACTGAAAGCCTCTCCCAAACAGAGGAATTCATGCGCATCACACAGGAAGAAGATGATTTTCCAACGAATTATTTCCTTGATGTACGCCCGTCGCTACGGAACATCAAAGTAGAAGGTACGTGGATAGACGAAAATGCATTGTTCGATTTAAGACGCTCCTTGCAAACAATTCGTGACATTGTAAGTTTTCTGAAAAAAGAAGATGAAGAAAATACGCCCTACCCTCATCTATATACATTAGCAGGGGAAGTGGTTGTATTTCCTCAGCTGATAAGTAAAATAGACAATATCCTCGACAAGTTCGGGCGCATAAAAGACAATGCGTCATCCGAATTGCACCGTATACGGAAAGATATGGCCCATATATCGGGAGGCATATCTAAAAGTCTGAATGCCATATTACGTCTGGCGCAAAGCGAAGGCCTTGTAGAAAAGGATGTAACACCTACCATGCGTGACGGACGGCTGGTTATCCCCGTTGCTCCGGCATTTAAACGGAAGATTAAAGGGATAGTGCATGACGAATCTGCTTCAGGTAAGACAGTCTTTATAGAACCGGCCGAGGTAGTGGAAGCAAACAACCGGATACGTGAACTGGAAAGCGAAGAAAGACGCGAGATAATTAAAATACTCATTGCTTTTACTGACGTTCTACGCCCACTGGTTCCCGAGATACTGCAATCGTATGAATTTCTGGCTATGATCGATTTCATCCGGGCAAAAGCTACATTCTCTATCGAGTTGAGTGCCATCAAGCCATCTATAGAAGATAAACAAATAATACGCTGGTACAGGGCGAAACATCCGCTGCTGTTTCTCTCGCACCGCAAGCAGAATAAACAAATAGTACCGCTCGATATAGAATTGGAAGAAGACAACCGGCTGCTGATAATTTCAGGACCGAATGCCGGAGGAAAATCTGTTTGCCTGAAAACAGTAGGACTGCTCCAATATATGGTACAATGCGGTTTGCCGATTCCTCTGGATGAGAATTCTAAGGTCGGGATATTCAACCATATATTCATAGACATAGGAGATGAACAATCGATCGAAAACGATCTGAGTACATATAGCTCCCATCTGACCAACATGAAGTTTTTTGTCAGGAACTGTGATAAAAAGACTATCCTGCTCATTGACGAATTTGGCGGAGGTACCGAACCCCAGATAGGCGGGGCAATTGCCGAATCTCTATTGAAACGTTTCAATGAAAAAAGCGCTTTCGGAGTAATCACCACCCACTATCAGAATCTGAAACACTTTGCCAATGAAAACAAAGGGGTGATAAATGGAGCCATGTTATACGACCGCCATCTGATGCAACCTCTGTTTACCTTATCCATAGGAAATCCGGGCAGTTCGTTTGCCATAGAGATTGCACGGAAGATAGGATTGCCTGAAGATGTTATTGCCGATGCTTCGGAAATAGTAGGCAGCGATTATATCAATATGGATAAATATCTACAGGATATTGTCCGCGACAAACGTTATTGGGAAACCAAACGCCAAAGCATCCGTCAAAAGGAAAAACGGCTCGAAGAAGTTACCGAGACCTACGAAACCGACTTGCTGGCTGTAGAAAAGCAGCGAAAAGAAATCATCCGTCAGGCAAAGGCTGATGCTGAACGCATTATGTCGGAGGCAAATGCCAAGATAGAGAATACTATCCGCACGATCCGTGAATCACAAGCCGATAAAGAGAAAACTAAGCAGGCGCGACAAGCGTTAAGTGAATTCAAATCGGCACTGGATAATGAAGATAATTTCTCCGATGATAAGATTACCCGGAAAATACAGAAGCTAAAGGACAAGGAGAAAAATAAGAAACAAAAAGAAAAGGCTCCTGAAAAGCAAAAAACTCAAGCAATTACCATCGGTGATAATGTCCGCATAAAAGGGCAAACATCTATAGGGCAGGTACTCGATATACAAAGAGGTAATGCAACAGTGGCTTTCGGGATGATAAAATCGACAGCCAAGCTCGACACACTGGAATATGTAAGTAAGAATCAGGTCAAACGGGATTCGAAGAGTACATTGGTCAGCGCTGCCGTAAGCGACGATATGCGCGAGAAGAAACTCAACTTCAAACAGGATATAGACGTACGCGGCATGCGTGGAGACGAAGCCTTACAGGCCGTTATGTACTTCATTGACGACGCCATTCTTGTCGGGGTATCCCGTGTGCGTATCCTGCATGGAACAGGCACGGGCGCACTGCGGCAAATCATACGGGATTACTTACGTACAGTACCGGGTGTACATAATTATCAGGACGAACATGTCCAATTTGGTGGTACAGGTATTACGGTTATAGACCTGAATTAAATAAGCTTTAAAACTATGGATATAAATATTGACCCTTCCGGCGGATTTTCTCTAGGCTTTGGCTCCGGCGCCATAATAGCCTTACTTGTCATTGCCATACCCGTATGGTTTATCTGTTGGCGCATATTCAAAAGAAGAGCTAAACCGGAGAAGCCTAAGAAGCTTCATATAGCGGCAGCCATAATTATTATTACGCCGATAATATACGCTATGTTAATTATCCTCTGCTATCTTGCAATAAAGCTATTGTACTTAGAATAACATCTATCAGAAAAACTAGCCATAACATTATGCAGCCACAACAAACAGAGCCATCCAAAGTTACCAGTATCCTTGAAATATATGATATTACGACTGGCAGACGAACCATCGTGAAAGAGTTTCCTTATCTGATAGAAGCTCCCGATTGGACGCCTGACGGCAAACATCTGATATATAACAGTGAAGGGTTGATATATAAACTCCCGACAGATTTTTCCGGAGAGCCGGAATTAATTGATACAGGCTTCGCCACCAGATGCAACAACGACCATCTGGTATCACCGGATGGAAGGTTAATGGCAATCAGCCACCGCTCATTACCGGACGGACGCCCCACAATATTCGTATTACCGGGCGAGGGTGGGGAACCGAAACAGGTAACTCCTTCCCGGCCAAGTTATATGCACGGATGGAGTCCGGATGGAAAGATGCTTACCTATTGTGCCAACCGCAACGGGGAAATGGATGTATATACAATTTCCATTGACGGAACCAATGAAACCCGCCTGACAACATCCGAAGGTCTGAATGACGGACCCGAATATTCTCCCGATGGCAAATACATCTGGTTCAACTCCGTGCGTACGGGACTGATGCAGATATGGCGGATGAAAACCGACGGTAGTGAACAGACACAGATAACGTTTGATGACGATAGTAACTCCTGGTTTCCACACCTGTCTCCGGATGGCAAGAATGTCGTATATATCGCATACAGGAAAGGGGATCTCGAACCGCACGAACATCTCCGCTACAAACATGTAGAAATACGAATGATACCTGCGACAGGAGGTGAACCTCAGACTTTAGTCAAATTATTCGGCGGACAGGGTACTTTTAATGTAAACTCATGGGCGCCGGACAGCAAACGCTTTGCTTTTGTCAGTTTCAGTATAGAAGAATAAGATTTATAGAGAGAAGTAAAGCATGGATTCTATTGCCATGCTTTCTAACTCTATCTATTATCAAATCAAATGTACTTCCCTCTCTTTGAGTACACTTATCATATCAGCGGTCATCTTCTCCAGATCATATTCAGGTTTCCAGTCCCATTCCTGACGAGCACAGGTATCATCCAGAGAGTTGGGCCATGAATCGGCAATAGCCTGCTTCAATGGGTCTACATCATATTCCATTTCAAAATCGGGATAATGCTTTTTAATAGCCTTGTACAGCATCTCAGGGTCGAAACTCATTGCCGCTATATTGAACGAATTGCGATGTACCAGCCTATCAGGATCAGCTTCCATAATGTTGATAGCTGCGTTCAGTGCATCGGGCATATACATCATATCCATAAAAGTTCCAGCCTTAAGCGGACAGATAAACTTCTCCTCTTTCACCGCATTATAGTATATCTCTACGGCATAGTCGGTAGTTCCACCGCCCGGGTGGGTAAGGTTGGATATAATACCCGGAAAACGAACCGAACGGGTATCCACTCCCCAGCGGTCGTGGTAATAATCGCTAAGTAACTCCCCCATTACCTTGGTTATCCCATATACGGTTTTCGGACGCTGAACTGTATCCTGCGGTGTTTTATCCTTTGGAGTATTAGGGCCGAATGCGCCGATAGAACTTGGAGTAAATACTGCACAATTGAACTCTCTGGCCACATCGAGACAGTTCATCAGGCTGCCTACACCTACATCCCATCCCAATTTAGGATTTTTCTCGGCTGTAGCAGACAATATAGCTGCCAGATTGTAGATAGTATCTATCTTGTATTTTTTTACAACATCTGCAATTTGCTTTATATCGGTTGCATCTATCTCCACTGTCGGTCCCCAATCGAAGAAACCATCGGGATAAGGCGGCTTATAATATCCGCAGATTACATTACCGTCTCCATAAATCGAGCGCAACCTGATACTCAATTCCGAGCCGATCTGGCCCGTACTACCTACTATAAGAATGTTCTTCATCGTTTATTTAATTACACCTAGTTCTTTTCCTGTTTTCGTGAAAGCTGTTATACATTTGTCGAGATGTTCTTTCTCATGTCCTGCCGATATTTGTACACGGATACGCGCTAAGTCTTTAGGTACTACCGGATAATAAAACCCTGTAACATAAATACCCTCATCCAATAACCGGGCGGCCATATCCTGTGATAACTTCGCATCGTACAGCATTACCGCACAGATGGAGGATTGCGTAGGCTTAATGTCAAAACCTGCCGCTTTCATCTTTTCCACGAAGTAGTCTGTATTGGCATGCAATTTATCCTGTAATTCATTCGTGCGTTCCATCATCTCGAACATCTTAATCCCTGCCGCAGTGATTGCCGGAGGTAAGGAATTTGAGAACAGATAAGGGCGTGAACGCTGGCGAAGCATATCTATTATCTCTTTCTTACCTGTTGTGAATCCGCCGATAGCTCCCCCAAACGATTTACCTAATGTACCTGTAATGATCTCAACCTTACCACGCAGATTAAATAATTCGGTAGTTCCACGACCGGTTTTGCCGACTACACCTGCAGAATGTGATTCGTCTATCATTATCATGGCATCGTATTTTTGTGCCAGTTCGTATATTTTATCCATCGAGGCCACATTGCCGTCCATAGAGAATACACCATCTGTCACTATCAGCCGGAAACGTTGCGACTGAGCCAGTTTCAACTGTTTCTCCAAATCTTCCATATCCGCATTTGCATAACGGTAACGAACAGCTTTACAGAGGCGCACGCCATCTATTATGGAGGCATGGTTCAATGAATCGGAAATAATGGCGTCCTGATCGCTCAACAACGGTTCGAATACACCGCCATTAGCATCGAAACAGGCGGCATACAAGATCGAATCTTCCATACCGAAGAACTTGGCGATAGCTGCTTCCAACTGTTTATGTAAATCCTGGGTACCGCAGATAAACCTTACGGAAGACATGCCAAACCCGCGGGAGTCCATAGCCTCTTTAGCGGCTTCGATTAGCTCCTTATTGTCTGATAATCCAAGATAATTATTGGCACAGAAATTCAGGACTTCTTGTCCGGTGTTTACACGTATAGATGCCCCCTGTGGAGATACTATTATACGCTCGTTTTTGTACAATCCTGCCGATTGTATATCGGTCAGTTCATTTTGAAGATACTTTTGAAAGCTAGAGTAGGTATTCATAGTCTTAATTTTTAACGTAAAGGTAATAAAATGTCAACTGATAGAATAAATATTAATTGGAAATATTTTTCAAAATAAGAGAAATAAAATCCTTCAAAAATGAAATGACAAAAGTATCCCAACTAAATCTAAAATACAGTATCGTAATAATCAAAAAAGGTAACAAAAGTAACACTTTTTACAAATTACACAGCCCTGTTACATTTCTTCGCAAAGCCTATAATCACCTGATAAATAATCAATTTTTAATTTATTAATAAAAAAGGTAACAAAAGTAACAGATTATACACACTTTTTCATTTCTTACTTTTTATCTTTGACTATTCAAGATCATTATCTATTCCTGTATATAGATAAATTTTTATAGAAAGAATGCTAAGTTTGCCCGTTTTCAACTATAACGTATCCGCTACTGCATGTATTCATAGTATATAGTATAATATACGATTAATGTCTAAAAATATAATTATGAAAAAGTTATTGTTCTTATTTTTTATTTTATTCTCAAGCCAGACCATCATGTATTCACAATCGGCAACAGAACTGTTAGTATTAGATAATTACCTGATTAAAAATAATAAAAGAGGTGTAAAGGTTGGAAAATTTAATATTCCGGCCGGAGAAAAAATCTCTTTGATAAAAGATGAGGCTAACTTGTTTGTATTGAGCGAAGACGGACATTTGTTGATTAAAAAAAATGCCACAATCACAAAATCCACTCCGTGGAGATTCGAAATCACGGTAAAGACCAAAGACGGAGAGAAAACCTTCGAACTGGTCAGAGACGACTTTATCCGAAACAAAGTTATCGCACACCGTGGAGCGTGGAAAAACCATGACGCCAGCCAGAACTCATTAAAATCATTGAAAAAAGCGATAGAAATAGGCTGCGAAGGCTCTGAATTCGATGTATGGTTATCATCCGACAATAAGGTTATCCTCTCTCACGATCCTGAAATAGGAGGAAAAAAGGTAGAAGAAACCACAGCGGACGAATTATTCAAAATAGAATTGAAAGACGGAGACAAGCTGCCAAGCCTCGAAGAATATATAAAATGTATTAAAGGACAAAATAAGACCCGCCTGGTACTGGAAGTTAAAGCATCACAAAAAGGAAAAGAACGTTGCGAAGCCGTTGCCGATTCGGCTGTCCGTATAGTACATCGTATGAATGCACAGGCATGGACCGATTATATAACATTCAGCTTCGATGCGGCAAAACGCATCAGGGAGCTGGACCCAACGGCTAAGATTCTTTATCTGGAAGCTGATAAAACGCTCGAAGAACTGAAAGCGGAAAGAATGTCGGGTATAGACTATCATTACAGTAATTTTATTAAAGATACGGATTTGGCAAAGAAAGCAAAATCCATAGGTTTGTTAACCAATGCATGGACTGTGAACAAGACTGAAGATATGCAGACAATGCTCAATCAGGATATCGATTACATTACCACTGACGAACCGGAAATTCTCCTTGAAATACTGGATGCTAAAAAATAGAAGATAGAATTAAACACAGGAAGCGCTGAAAATCAAACATTTCAGCGCTTTTTTATTTTCTATAAAGAAAAAACAGGAGTCTTATTATGGAATATATACTGTATATCCCTCTATATAACGTAACCGATAAAACTTAGATTATTATGAGTAAGACTGCAATATACCCTATCTGCCTGATATCGATGATAGCTTCCGCTATATTCTATCAATTTAAAGGTAATCCCAGAGATAAGTACAAAAATAACACTGAAGTATTAGCTCAATCCGAAGAACAACAGAAACACCAATCTTTTACATCGACAATCTATAATGACGTTGTACCAACCATACTGTCGGCTATAGCGATAGCCAAACCGCTGTTAATCGAACAAGAACCGTTTTCGGTAAGCCTGGATAACGAAATATGGTATATCAGTGGGACAAGAGGCGATATAGTAAAAGTCAGTAAAGCCACAGGAGAAGTATTATGATATATCCGCCCGTAGATAATATTTGAAAATATAAGGCTGCCCCCTTAGCCTCCCGGCTTGGTTAGGTAATGAATATCTCTCAATTCTTCGTTCATTATTTGTAACTAAGTCGGGATTAAACAAGAAAGTCCGGTTTAATGCCGGACTTTCTTATATTATTTCTTTTCTTTTCCGAAATGAGAGAACTTAGATACAAAATCATCAGGAATACGTTCTCCGTTAACCGTTCCGGAAAGTGTCGCCGTACTTAACATAT
Organism: Dysgonomonas sp. GY75; assembly: GCF_015234155.1. Lineage (NCBI taxonomy): Bacteria > Pseudomonadati > Bacteroidota > Bacteroidia > Bacteroidales > Dysgonomonadaceae > Dysgonomonas > Dysgonomonas sp. GY75. Next base: position 94,943 of record NZ_JADCLQ010000001.1, on the reverse strand, counting down.
TATTCTCATCGAGAACATATTTATACGCGATGTCAGCATAATCCGACTCACTTCCGTTTTCTTCTGTTTTCTTTATAATAGTTCGTGATACGTTGTTCACACTCGACTTTCCTAGATATTTAGCCGACAGAAAAGGCAGACTGGACATAAACCAGCATCCTCCCCTGCTCTTTATGCTTATTGTATTCAGAGGCATTTCATACACATAGCTTGCCGACTTAATATATGCAGTCTTGTCATATGTATATATATGACGATAACCCGCCGATGAGATTACTTCGGTTATATTGCCGTCTGTAATCACATATTCCTCGGCATATGAGAGGGAGTTATTATTTCCACTGTAATCATAATGATCCATATTGGTCATATAGCCTTCCGCATTATATTTACAAACGGTGGAATCGTTCCATGTTCTTTCATTCGAAATCAATTCGCCATCCCTAAATTTCTCTGTATTGGTCACATGCAGGGCATAATCTATCTGCTTATTCTCATTCAGGTAAATCAGCAGGCTATCCGATGTCCGGCTTGTCGCGGAAGAACTCCTCACGCGGGAAAATGAGAAAAATTTGTCTTTATAATCAACCTGAATGTAGTCTCCCCCATCATTATCTATTACGATTATGGAATCAGCATCATTGTATGTCAGGGTAAAATCATCTCGGGACTGCATTTCCAACTTATTATATTCCGGATAATCCACACTTTCCAACAACCAATAATATTCCGGTTCGGGCTCTGGTTCCGGTTCGGGTTCCCTCTCATGATAAAGCATTATATCTTCGCCACACGAAGAAAATATGACAAGAACAGATAAGATACAGATAAGGTAGTATGTAAAGATCTTCATTTTTTAATATTAATGATACTATTTAATATAGGCGCTATAACATTAAGTACTTTTGCAAGATTTGGCAGGATCAAAATAAATTCTGCTCTGCCCCTGCTAGTTAAGACGTGCATTTTTAATGCTCAAAGATAATATATTATCCTCAATTAAAGATATCCCTGCTATAAAACATCATGGCAGACAAATGCTTTTCATTGCTATTATTCCGTTTGTCTATCGTATAATTCATATCTTTATTGCCTAAACTATAAAATATTATAAAATATATGAAATTACGATTGTCGGTTATCGCCCTATGCCTTACATCCGTTATAGGCATGTTTTCTCAGATCAAACAAAAATTACCCCAGATATATGCAGCTCCGCCCGTTGCTGTTATCAATCCGTTAATTGTAGACTCTACCAATCTGAAAGGAGATAAGTATTCGGAAAAGGATTTATTGAAAATGAATCTGACCATTCCTGAGCAAACCGCTTTTGTAAGACCTCTCAAATCCGACACTGCCGGATATTTTTATGCGGAAAAGCCAAGGGAAGGCTATACTTTCCAGCTATTCTCATTCTATGTGCAGGCCGACCGTTATGCGAAATTATCCTTAAAGATAACCTCTCCGAATATGTTCGAGCTATATGTGGATGGTAAACTCAGCACCTCGAAAACCACCAGAGAAGAAAACTTCAGAAATGAAAAAGAGGTTACCGCTACTTTCAACCCATATCCTTTATCCAGCCGTGTCGTAATCAAGCTACTAGCTTCGGCGGAAGATAAGTCCTCTCCTATTTTCAAAATTGTATTGGAAAACGAGAAGGGGGACGATAAAACGACCTTTTCAGTTCAAAATACGAGCAAAAGGTTCGTAAACTTTACCGATATGCTCTTAGGTAAAAGAGTAACCAATACCAGTATGTCGCCAAACGGTCAATACGCTTTGATCTCGTACAGAAATACATTCGGAGAGAAAAGCATATCCACAACCGAATTATACAATGTCTCCACAGGCAAACAAATCCTTCTGGATACCGATGGCAGTAAAAAACAGTTAAGTTGGATGCCTGTAAGCGAAAAAATGTTCTACTTACTAAAAACCGAAGATGGTACAAATCTGATCTCCATCGATCCCGCGACATTACAGGAAACGATCCTAGCAAAGAACATTCCGGACGAGTATATGACCTTCTCCCCCGATGAAAGAACTCTTTTCTATACCAAACAGGAAAAGGGCGAAGAGACGAAAGGAGATTTAAAGCTTTTATTATCACCCGAAGACCGCCAACCGGGATACACTAACCGTTCGTTCATCTATAAATACGACATCAGATCGGGTCTAAGCCAGCAACTTACATATGGCTCGCATACGACATGGCTCAACGACATCAGCGCCGACTCAAAACAGCTTCTGGTTTCTTTTACCGATGAAACAGTGACCGAACGTCCGTTTCGTAAATATACAATGCTCAAGCTGGATTTGCCGACTATGAGTGTAGATACTTTATGGACAAACGAAGGTTTTGCATATGGCGCGACTTTTTCCCCCGACGGTAAAAAAGTCCTTATATCGGGTGCCGGCGAAGCCTTCGGCGGCATAGGACAAAATATAGATGCCGGACAAATAGCCAATAGCTATAATGGCCTCGCATTTATCATGGACTTAAGCACAAAACAGATTGACCCGATCACAAAGAATTTCGATCCGAGTATCGACAATAGTTTCTGGAACAAGAAAGACAATCTGATCTATTTCCGTACTACCGACAAGGACTATGTGAATATGTATGCATACAATCCTTCCGGCAAGTCTTTCACTAAATTACCATTGAATGAAGAAGTCATCCGTTCATTCTCTACGGCTGACAATGCTCTGTCCGCAATCTATTTCGGCGTAAGCCAGTCGAACTCTACCCGTGCCTATCTGTATGATATAAAAAATCAAAAGTCGACAATGGTAGCCAACCCATACAACGACAGGCTATCTGAAATGACTCTCGGAAAAGCGGAAGACTGGAACTTTACCAATTCCGCAGGAACAGAGATTAAAGGCAGTTGTTACCTGCCTCCAAACTTCGACGCGTCCAAGAAATATCCGATGATCGTATATTACTACGGAGGTACCAGTCCTACTTCCCGTACATTTGAAGGACCGTATCCTGCCCATGTGTTTGCATCGCAAGGCTATGTGGTGTATATTATACAGCCGAGCGGCGCAACCGGCTTCGGACAGAAGTTTGCAGCCCTGCACGTCAATGCATGGGGTAAACGTACCGCCGAAGATATCATAGAAGGAGTAAAACAGTTTGTAAAAGAACACCCTTATGTAAACGAAAAGAAAATCGGCTGTGTAGGCGCGTCATACGGCGGATTTATGACCATGTACCTGCAAACCCGGACAGATATATTCGCGGCTGCCGTATCCCATGCGGGAATCAGTTCCATCAGCAGCTATTGGGGCGAAGGATACTGGGGATACACTTATAGTTCGGGCGCAAGTGCTCACAGCTACCCGTGGAACAACCCCGACCTGTATGTAAAGCAAAGTCCGTTGTTCAGCGCCGACAAAGTACACACACCTATTCTGTTTACACACGGTACGGTCGACACCAATGTGCCTATAGGCGAAAGTATCCAGATGTATACAGCCTTGAAGATATTGGGCCGCCCGGCGGAATTCATACAGGTGAAAGACGAAAACCACGGAGTAATGAATTACAAACGGCGTGTGGAATGGAACAATTCCATAATGGCCTGGTTTTCCAAATGGCTGAAGGACGATAATGGCTGGTGGAAAGGACTTTACCCCGACGCAAAATAAGTTTATGAATGATGAGTAGTAAGTATTGAGTAATAAGTGGTTTGAAATTCTTTCAACTTAATACTCAATACTTATTACTTATAATGAAAGAATCAGCCCCAAGCGTACGAAAAATTGATTGTTGCCACGCGACACATTCATATCATACCCTGTCTTTATATAAAACAAACTATAAGCACACATAATATTAGGAGTAAGCACAATCCCGCTCGCCCTTTTTTCATTAAAGTTCCGTAAATACCCCGCATCGCACGACAGCCACAAAACACTTCTATCGGCATAATCTCCAAAAACCATACTTGCAAAATCCAATGTGGGCGAAATAGCCTTCGTATTTAATCCTGAAAGTTTGGTACTGCCTCCTGTATAATCCAAGCCTCCAAACAGGAAGAAATTTACATCCCCCTTGTATGTGTAATATCTGGTATGTATATTGGCTGCGAACTCAACTTTCTCACTTTTTGTCGCTTGCATGCCTGCGCCGATCATCTGTGCAGATAAGGTAACGGACGCAAACATAAAAACAATAAAAAGCCCCAGAGATTTAAGCATATTCATTTTATACTAGATTATTCCCTAACTAATGGTAGTGTAGAGCAACGGAGCAATCCTCCCATTTTGGATATTTCGAAATAAGGGATAGCCTCGACTGTCAACCCCCATTCATCGGCCAAATGGCGATTAAGGCGCGTAAAATGTTTCTCGCTTACAACAACCGTAGGAGATATAGAAAATATATTCGTATTCATATAATACATTTCTTCCTGTGTAACCTCGAAAACATTCTTCCTACCGAAGAAATCAACCAGATAATGATAGTCTTTTTCGTACTTGAAACCATCTTTATAGATAATAGCCTTACCATTACCTACCGGCATGAAAGTACAATCGAGATGCAGGATACCTTTACGGGGGTCGGTATCATCTTTCTCCAGTTCGAGTGCCACAAAATTTTTCTCAGGATATAATTCCCGAAGGAATGCTATTGCGTACGCGTTTGTTCTGGCAGTTTTGTATTCAGGATAATCCCTTTCCATATAAGTACCGACAAAGACGGTATCACCATACAAGACCACGTCTCCACCTTCTACATGTGCTTTCTCGGGCAGGTTATATATTTTATTGAAAGCTATCTGACTATAGATAGGCGCATACGCTTCCTGCTCATCCGCACGATCGGGTATAATGTTTGATGTGATAATCTTATCATCAATTACAAATGCTACATCACGGGCATAGACCTGATTACAGTTGGGCAAAATAAGAGGACGAAGAACTTCCACATCATATTTTAAGAAAACTTTTTCAAATGCGGTCATTTCATCGGCGATATTCTCTTCCTTAGGATAAGTACCATTTTGGACAGATTCATAAGATTTCGCATCATATGTATCTTCCGGTGCAGGTTCTTTCCCTAACGAATAAGGCTGCCCCAACACAACGGTTTTCAGTGGTGCGGTTTCATTTTGTATATTTAGTATCATAACTTCTCATTTTGTGCAAAGATAGTGCTTTTATAAAAATAAGGGATAACTCTTTAAGTCTTTACAGGGCAAACGCATCAAATTATTCAACTTCTATCGAAGGCCTGTAGGGGCGTATTGCATACGCCCGCATAACAAAATATCACAACTGGGCGTATGCAATACGCCCCTACAGGAGGTTGAAAACAGCTTTATGAATTTTGATGCGTTTGCCCTAAAATCTTTAAGGCAAACGCACGAAAAGCGAAAATTTCAACCATTAATATTATTTACATTAATTAACTCTGTTTAGTTAAAACCTGACATATCTGACAATTTTCTCACTATTTCCATGTCGTATTTTTAACATTTTTTTAACTGTATATAGTTAAAGAGTAACAAAGGTAACACATATTTCAGCTTTTAGCTGATAGCTATTAGCCGTTAGCTTAGGCTGTCGCACAAAAGACTTTAGGGTAAACATAAATACAGTTCTTTCAACTTTGTACTCATTACTTAAAACTTATTACTTGTTAAAAGGTTACAAAGTTTACACTATTTCACTCATTTGCTAATATGCTAATCTACAGATTTACGAATCAATCTTTCAAAGAGCTACAAGCTGACAGTTAAAGGCTACCAGCTTATTATATAGATAAACTTTCTCAAAAAAAATAAATTCCGTGTCATTACCCTATTATGTCTTATATTCTTTATTATAGCTATCATTGAACAATACAAGTCTTACTATTGTTTTATTATACTAACTAGGCAAATTATAAAAAACAGTAGTATGGAAAAAATGTACACAGCAGTAGCTACCTCGGTAGGAGGAAGAAGCGGTAGTGTCAAGTCTTCGGACGGAGTACTGAACCTGGAAGTAAGACCTCCTAAAGAAATGGGCGGCCCGGGTGGTAATTACACTAATCCTGAACAACTTTTTGCGGCAGGTTATTCCGCTTGCTTCGGCAGCGCACTAAGCCACGTTTCACTAGCCAAAAAGATTCACATAAAACCGGAAGTGACCGCCAAAGTAAGTATTGGTCCAAAAGAAGGTGGAGGCTTTCAACTGGCTGTGGAAATGGATGTACATATAAAAGGGATCAGCCGGCAAGAAGCCGAAGAACTGGTTAAAGAAGCACATCAGGTATGCCCTTACTCCAATGCTACACGAAACAATATAGAAGTAACTTTGAAAGTGACTACTGAGAATAAATAATTAAGCAGTTTTACTGCCCTGTATTTATTATTATATATGGATTGATTTTTTGGATAAAGGCGTGAGCGTATGTTCACGCTTTTTATTTGATAATAACTAGGTATGTCTTCAGCTGTAATTTGTTTTACATTTAGTGAGTTTCCATATAACAATCATATATCAAAAAAGTTCACAAAAACCCAATAGAAAATATATATGACATATAAATGCATATTTTTATGCCAAAAAGACATTAAATAAAAATTATTCCTTACATTTGTATCGTGAATTAGGTTATCAATAATTTACAAGTATAACGAACAAAGAATACCATGAACAAGATGGGATTTCTTTGTTTTTTTTATGCCTGTAAGTTAATAAAGATTGTTTTTAAAATTAAATTTTTTTGGTTATGAAAAGGTTATCAATTTTATTTGTAGCGGTACTGGCGTTCAGTATCAGTTCATTTGCGAGCAACGATTATGAGGTTTTGTGGGTATTGAATAACAAGAGCACATTCAATACAGTAACCGATTATGTACAGGCGACTCCTGCACAGAAAGAACAACTCGGAAATATATTCTACGATTCGGCGGAGAAGCTGAAAGATGCATTGCAGGATAACGACAAAGAGGGGGCATGGAAAGCCTTAGCCTTCAATTTGGCAAACACAAAATCTGTATTATCTGCACAGCAATACCGTAAATATCTGGCAATATTAAATGCTACATATCAGCAGACACAAGGTGTTCTTGTAGCTAATAAATAAGATGTGATGTTTATTAAACAAATTGGAGGGAAGGATTTATTCTTCCCTTTATTTTTTCAAAACAGTTCAATACCTTCTCTGTATGTCTTGAATTTCAGTTCGGGAAGCAGTTCTTTTCTCATACGCCTCGTATCTCCATAATAAGACACCATTCCTATTTTTACAAAATCAACAGTCAACGGGCTTTGCGTACCAAAAAGAGCAGAAAACAACTCAAACCCGCGTGCAGCCGTCATTATCATCCATACGGGCATACGCCACGGTTTATGATTTCCTTTATAGATTGTTATATCGTCAAGAAACTGTTGCAAAGTCTGCACTCCCTCATCCCCAATATGATAAATTCCCTTTACACCGGGGTTTAGAGTGGCCGCAATAGTTGCATCCACAAAATCTGATTTCGAGATAAGATGTATATCGGTTGGTTTCTTCCACACTCCCAGCAACCTGTGACGGGCAAACCATTGTGCTGCGTCTATCATAAGAATTCCTTCACCATACACCATCCCTACCCGCAAAGAGACAGCTTCGAAACCACATTTTTCTCCATACCGGAACAAGAGTCTTTCTTCTTCAAGACGTGTTTTTGCATGCATAGATTCCGGTTTTCCGTCCAATACTCCGGTCGCCGGATTTTGCGGGCTGCATTCACCTTCTACATGAGGGAAACTGATAAGGATGATGCGTTTTACTTTTTGTCGGATAGCAACATCTAACAGGTTATTGAAGTATTGCGTATTCGTAGTAGGCAGGAATTTTTCGGGATTCGCTTTGAATAGTATTCCCGCAAAATGAACGATTACATCGACATTGTCGAGTGCATCGCACAATGTCTCCTTGCTTGCTAAATCTACTTTGAAAACGGATATATTTTCTTTTTCTTTCAGGTTCCCGGCAATATCTTTCTTATGTGTCAGCAGATTTAGATACACATCCATATCTTTCATCCCCTGAGCTAATAGTCCGCCAAGATTGCCTGCCGCTCCCGTTATTGCTATTCGTTTCATGTTAAGTTTATTTAAGCCCTAAAGATAAGTCTAGTTTATTATTATATAGTCATTTATTGAAACTATAATATCAAATTTTGTAATGCGGTATGCTCTTTTTTTTATAATTTTAGTTTCCGAATTTAGCTATATAATACCTGTATATTAATAATATAAACATTAAACACCATGAAAGAACTAAAAATGTTTATCGACGGCAAATTTGTAGAAAACGCATCCGGAAAATGGATAGACGTACTGAACCCGTCGACAGAAGAAGTAATCTCGCGGCAACCCGAAGGCACAATCGAAGACGCCCGCAAGGCAATAGATGCGGCCGAAAAAGCACAGGATAAATGGGCAGCTACTCCTGCCGTAGAAAGAGCAAGCTATCTGATCAAGATTGCAGCAGGCATCCGCAAACGGGAAAAAGAACTGACCGATATCATTGTCCGTGAAGGTGGTAAAACTCAGGGACTGGCAAACGTAGAAGTCCTTTTCACAGCCGATTATCTCGAATATATGGCAGGATGGGCACGCAGATATGAAGGTGAAATTATCCAGAGCGACCGTCCACACGAAAATATTTTCCTGTTTAAGAAACCGATTGGTGTTACTACGGGTATTCTTCCATGGAATTTTCCGTTCTTCCTCATTGCCCGTAAGGCTGCTCCTGCATTGGTGACGGGAAATACAATCGTGGTAAAGCCCAGCCAGATTACTCCTGAGAATGCATATGTATTCGCCCGGATAGTTGAAGAAGTGGGTATGCCTGCCGGTGTATTCAACCTTATAATGGGACGTGGTTCCGTTATCGGGCACGAACTGGCTGCTAACCCGAAAGTAGGAATGGTAAGCCTTACCGGAAGCGTTGGCGCAGGGCAACAGACAATGGCTGCCGCAGCTCCGAATATCACAAAAGTATCCCTCGAACTGGGCGGAAAAGCTCCGGCTATCGTTATGGATGATGCTGATCTAGATTTGGCGGTAAAATCGATAATCGCATCCCGTGTCATCAATACAGGGCAGGTTTGTAACTGTGCCGAACGGGTATATGTACACAAGAAAGTGAAAGACATATTCCTTGAAAAACTGGTTGCAGGCATGAAAGCCGTCAAAGCGGGTAATCCTTCCGAAATAGTAGATTTGGATATGGGACCTCTTGTAGAAGCCAACGCATTAAAATCAGTGGAAGAAAAAGTAGCGAAAGCCATAAACCAAGGCTGCAAACTTCTTTGTGGCGGCAAGCGTATCGGAACGAAAGGCTATTTCTTCGAGCCTACTGTTCTCGCTGATGCCACTCAGAAAATGGATATTATACAAGAAGAAACATTTGGTCCGGTATTGCCTGTCGTTGAATTTTCCGATATAAACGATGCTATTGAATGGGCTAACGATTGCGAATATGGTTTGACATCTTCCGTTTACACTCAGAACCTGGATACAGCTTTCAAATTGGTAAGAGCGCTTAAATTCGGAGAAACATACATCAACCGTGAAAACTTTGAAGCTATGCAGGGATTCCATGCCGGATGGCGCAAATCGGGAATCGGCGGCGCTGATGGTAAACACGGGCTTGAAGAATATCTTCAGACACATGTAGTGTATCTGGAAACAAAAGGCTGATAAGTCTAATAATAAAAAACTCAAAGTCTGCTGGCTTTGAGTTTTTTATATTATTACCTTTATAGCGATCAACTAATTTAAGATAAAGATGAAAGTAGGATTATTTATCCCCTGCTATGTAAATGCCATATATCCCGAAGTGGGGGTAGCCTCATACAAGCTCCTCGATTATCTGGGTGTGGATGTGGATTATCCCATCGATCAGACTTGTTGCGGGCAGCCGATGGCGAATGCAGGTTTTGAAGACAAAGCCATTCCTTTGGCAAAACAGTTCGAAAAACTTTTCGACAAATACGACTATATTGTCGCTCCGTCAGCCAGTTGCGCCGCTTTTGTAAAAGAAAATTATCCCCGCCTGCTGGAGAAAGAACAGCATCTGTGCCAGACAAGCGGAAAAATATATGACCTGTGCGAGTTCCTTCACGATATATTGAAAGTGGACAAACTTCCGGGTAACTTCCCTCATAAAGTGAGTGTACATAACAGTTGCCACGGCGTGCGGGAACTACATTTGTCTTCGGCAAGCGAACTGAATATTCCCCGTTACTCAAAGGTCAGGGATTTACTGTCCTTAGTAGAGGGAGTAGAAGTACTGGAACCTCAGAAAGTCGATGAATGCTGCGGCTTTGGAGGAATGTTTTCTATCGAAGAACCTTCCGTATCTGTATGTATGGGGCAAGATAAAGTAAGGAACCATATGGCTACCGGGGCAGAATATATAACCGGAGCCGATAGTTCATGCCTGATGCATATGCAGGGAGTGGTCAGCAGAGAGAACCTTCCTATTAAGTTTATTCATGTTATTCAAATTTTAGCTGCGGGACTATGAGTACAAAACATACGAAGGCGGCAGACCGCTTTATTGCTAATAAAGAGCAGGAGACATGGCATAATGAAACCCTTTGGATGGTACGCGAAAAACGCGACCGCATGGCAATGGCTATCCCCGAATGGGAGCACTTGCGTGAACTGGCTGCGAAGGTGAAGATGCATACCATTACCCATCTCGACCAATATCTCGAAAAATTTGTCAGTAATGCCGAATCCAACGGTGTTATTATTCATTGGGCAAAAGATGCAACGGAGCATAATGAGATCGTATACAGTATTCTTTCGGGACGCAACGCGAAGAAGCTGGTAAAAAGTAAATCGATGCTTACCGAAGAATGTCACCTGAACCCATACCTGATAGACAGGGGAATAGATGTGGTCGAGAGTGATTTGGGTGAGCGCATTCTCCAACTGATGAACGAGCCGCCGAGCCACATTGTAATGCCTGCTATTCACCTGAAGCGGCAGGAAGTAGGCAAACTCTTCGAAGATAAATTGCATACCGAAAAAGATAACAGTGACCCTACATACCTTACCCGTGCTGCCCGTCAGCATTTGCGCAACGAATTCCTGACAGCCGGTGCAAGTATGACAGGGGCTAACTTCGGCGTGGCGGAGACCGGTGACGTGGTAGTCTGCACCAACGAAGGGAATGCGGATATGGGTACTTCGCTACCCAAAGTACACATCGTATCGATGGGAATAGAGAAGATTATACCCGACCACCGTGCCTTGAGTGTATACACCCGTCTGCTCGCGCGTTCGGCCACGGGGCAGCCTGTAACGACTTATACTTCCCATTTCCGCAAGCCGCGCAAAGGTTGTGAGATGCATATCATACTGGTCGATAACGGACGAAGTGAGATACTCGGAAATAAGGAACATATACAAACACTGAAATGTATCCGTTGCGGGGCATGCATGAATACATGTCCGGTGTACCGGAGAAGCGGCGGGTATTCCTATACTTATTTTATACCCGGTCCTATAGGTATTAATCTGGGAATGCTGAAATCGCCGGAAGAATACGCTGATAATGTTTCGGCCTGTTCGCTGTGCTATTCATGTAACAATGTTTGTCCGGTAAAAATAGATCTGGCAGATCAGATATACCGTTGGCGGCAGAATCTAGATTCGTTTCACAAGGCGGATAAGATGAAGAAGATAATGTCATGGGGTATGAAATTCCTGTTTATGCACCCGGCTTTATACAAGACAGGACTGAAATTTGCACCAGTTGTAAATCACCTGCCACGATTTATGCTGTATAACGGATTAAACGATTGGGGTAAAGGACGAGAACTGCCACAATTTGCCAGCGAATCGTTTACCGAGATGTGGAAAAAAGGGAAAGTACAAACGAATAAAGCAGGAAGCGATGAACAGTAAAAACAATATATTAGGAAATATAAGGCGGCATATAACAGACAGGTATGAGATGCCCGATATAGATATAGAAGGAATACAATATCCCGATAAAGTCGCCCAATTTATAGAAATAAGTAAGGCTGTAGGAGGAGATGCGATTGTCTTGAAAGAGGGGGAGGATATAAATGAAGTTATACGTTCGTTATACGCCGACGCTAAAGTGATAGCTTCCAATTTGCCCGACATCACTATCGCAACCATCAATCCGGATAATGCCGCGGATCCGCACGAATTGAATGGGATAGACCTGGCTATAATAAAAGGAGAAGTCGGTGTTGCCGAAAACGGATGTGTATGGATTCCACAGAATGTAAAGGAGAAAGTGGTTTACTTTATTTCAGAATACCTGGTTATCGTACTCGACAGGAAGGCTGTGGTAAATAATATGCATGAAGCCTATGATAGGCTAACCTTTAATGACTATGGTTTCGGTGTATTTATTTCCGGCCCGTCTAAAACGGCTGATATAGAACAGTCGCTGGTTGTAGGGGCACATGGTGCAAAAGGAGTGACGGTTATATTGAAGTAGAAAATATAGGGGTGAAAAATTTTTCACCCCTACTCTATTCAATATAAATACTTAAAACGCCTAAAGATTCAAACTTTGCTTACAAGCGCTTTTATATTAGATAAGACAGAAAAAATCATTCTGCCACTCCTTTTACAAATTCAAGTACGACATTTCCCTCTTTGGAGAATGTCAGTTTATCGCCATTCAATCCGGCTTGCAGTGGACTGGCAAGAAGTCCTGTAAATAAACCTTCTCCTTTCAGACTCGGACAAGCCATCTTTGTAGACATCACTGGGCCAAAAGTCACCGTGTTTTCCTGTAGTGTGTATGATGTACGATATGTGTTACAACCTCCATTACCGAATGCTTTTCCATCTGCTGTGAATTCCAACGTAGGAGTTTTTCCTGTAAACAATGTAGCCATATCGCCACCGGCTATAGACGTAAGGGTCCAAGCTCCGGCTAAGTTTTCTGCATTTACAATATCCGTAGCTGCTGCTACTTTAGGAGCTTCGCCTTTTTCGAACTGTAGTATCACTGTTTTATCTTCAGACAACGTCAGTAACCCTTCTTTGTCTAATGACAAGATGAGGTTAGGAGTAGAAAGGGCTGTGAAAAACTGGGGCTCTTTATTTGCTTGTACGCACATCATCATTGTTGCAGCCAGATTAGGTGCAGAAAATTCATTCTTATCTGTCAGTGTAAAAGCTCCCGTAAATCCATTACATCCGCCATTACCGGAGACCAGATTTTTAGCGAAATCGAATTGCAGATAGGGCAATGTTCCCGCAAATGCTGTTTTAGCATCTTCACCTTTCAGAGTTTTAAGTGTCCAATAACCTTCCAGTTGGGTTTTATCAACCGGTTTTGCTGAATTGCAACTTTGTAAGCTGAATGTAAGTGTTATAATTGCGATTACAAGAACCGCCGGATTTAAAATACGTTTCATAATTAATATTTTAATGATAATTCTATTACTTTAATTCAAATCTGTCGGCATCTTTCCATACTGGAAATTTAGCCCTGAATTGCTCCAACTCCAATTTTGATAAACAAACAGTTTCGACCTGCCCTAGGTTCAGACCGAGAGAGAGTATTTCATCCCCTTTGGCATCGACAACCTTTGAGCCGCCTTCGTGTATCAGTCCGTTACCATCCTTTCCTATCCGGTTTACCCCACATACATAAGCCATATTCTCAAGAGCACGGGCCGTTAACAACGCGTTCCATACTTTTGCCCGTGAAGCCGGCCAGTTAGCCGTATAAATAAGCAGATCATACTCATTATCAACATTTCTTGCCCATACGGGAAACCGTAAGTCGTAACAAATAAGTAAACAGATATTGAAGCCTTTATGTTCAAAGATCAAACGTTTACCTCCTGCTGAAAAAGACTGAGGTTCAGCTCCCATGCGGAAGAGATGGCGTTTGTCGTAATAGAATTCTTTATCAGGAGTAATGAAAAATCCCCGGTTATAAAAATCAGTATTTTCTTCGGCTATATAACTACCGCATACAGCAACATCATATTGCGCAGACCACTGTTTCAATAAGGTTATAGTATTACCGCTAACCGGCTCTGCCAGATTATGGCTGTTCATGGAAAAGCCTGTAGTGCACATTTCGGGTAGAATTACAACATCGGTTTTACCTTCGAGACCTGATACAACAGTATGTATATAATCGAGGTTCTTTTGTTTATTTTCCCATGCAATGTCGTATTGCACAAGACTAATCCTAAGGTTACAGTCTTGTAGCATAATATGTTATCAATTTAAAAGTGGAGAACGAAAAGTAAAAAATATATTAAATCTTAATTTTTTACTTTTAATTTTTCGTTTTTCATTTACAAAGAAAAATATTGAGGGTGCTTTGCAACCACTCCTTTATAGCAGGCTTTAATTATTTCCAGATCGGCATCCACATCTCCTGTAGGCATCAGAATCTTCTTAAAGTCAGCCTCTTTCTTACCATAATCGAGTGCTGCAACAACAATCGGTACATTAGCAGCCAAAGCGATGAAATAGAATCCTTTTTTCCATTCTGCATTCAGTTTACGGGTAGCTTCAGGAGTTATAGCCAGTTGAAAATTTTCTCTCTCTGCATATATTTCCGACATCTGCTCAGTCAGTGAAGTTTTTCGTGAACGGTCTACAGGAATACCACCAAGTCCTTTGAAAATAAGATTCATAGGAAAAAAGAACCACTCTTTCTTGATCAGGAATGATGCTTTTCTGCCTAATGCACTATAAACAGTCAATCCTAAAGGTAAATCCCAGTTACTTGTATGCGGTGCAACACAGATAACACATTTTTCAGGCAGTTCGGTCTGCCCGGTTATTTTCCACCCGATAAGGCGGAGAATAAAATTACTGAAACTTTTCATTAACCCAGAGCTGCTATTTCTTTGGCAATCGTATTTGTTTGTTCCTGGATATCAACTCTTAATTTTTTATAATAAGACTTAACTCTGCCTTTCACATCCTTGCCTTCATTTACATTCACACGCTTCAGCAATTCGTTTTGGACTTCTACTATATGGGTAATGACTTTGTCGGCAGCTTCCTTATCCGCATCGACTACGAATATCTTATAAAACAGACAGTCTACATACAGTAATTCCATCGTTGCAATTATACTTTTTTTTAGTTTTCGTCTGCTACTCATAAGAAAATATTTTTTATACGTTTATATCTTTATTATCTTTGTGCTCCTTTGAAGCGAAGAGGTATTTTATGTCTTATCTCCAAATCATAAACAACAAGCGTTGTTGTGTTTAGATAAGCAATAAATAGGTCTGAAGCCTTAAAGTGCGTGGCAAAGGTACTAAAAAAGATACTCATAAACTTACGCATTAGAAATTAATAAGTATTAAATAAAATAAACCGCAAAGCAATATTGTACAACTAAGGGAAAGAGTGTCTCTGATGATATACATCTCAATTTAGCTACTTATTGTCTTTATTAAGCTTAACAAAGTAATAAACAGGTCTGAGACCTTAATATAATATGGCAAAACAAAATAATAATCCGGATTATATCTTCGAAGCAAGTTGGGAGGTTTGTAACAAAGTAGGAGGAATATATACGGTATTATCTACCAGAGCCAAGTCGATGCAGGATGTATGCAAAGACAAGGTTGTATTTATAGGTCCGGATGTGTGGACAGAGAAAGAAAGTCCATGGTTTAAAGAAGATAAAACTCTTCTGGCAGACTGGAAAAAAACAGCAATAAAACAAGATAAATTAAATATCCGGATAGGCCGCTGGGATGTTCCGGGGCAACCTATTGTGGTGCTGGTTAATTTCAATCAGTTTTTCCCTGCAAAAGATGCGATATACGGCGATATGTGGCATAAGTTTGGTGTAGATTCGCTGAATGCTTATGGCGACTATGACGAATCATGTATGTTTGCATATGCTTCGGGTGCAGTTATCGAAAGTTTCTATAAATATCATAAACTTCAGAATAAAAATGTAGTCGCTCATTTCAATGAATGGATGTTGGGAATGGGTGCATTATACATAAAAGACCGTCTACCGAAAGTGGGGACGCTATTTACCACACATGCCACATCTATCGGACGTTCTATAGCCGGAAACGGTAAGCCTCTTTATAATTATCTGTCGGCCTATGATAGCGACCAGATGGCACGCGAACTGAACATGGAAGCAAAGCACTCAATAGAAAAGGCCGCAGCACGGCATGTAGATTGTTTTACGACTGTGAGCGATATTACAGCCCGGGAATGCCGCCAGTTGCTTCATCGCGACCCTATAGTTACGCCTAACGGATTCGAGAAAGATTTTATTCCGGTAGGACAGGAACACGAAGAAAAACGCCTGATAGCACGCAAGAAGCTCATTAATGTAGCCGAGAAATTATTGGGGTACGATATCCAGGAAGATGCTCTGCTGGTTGCTACCAGCGGGCGTTATGAGTACCGCAACAAAGGCATAGATGTGTTTATCGACGCTATGCACCGACTGGAGCAGATAAAACAGCTCGAAAAAGATGTGATCGCATTCATAATGGTGCCGGCATGGATTAGCGGTCCCCGTGCCGATCTGCAGGACAGATTAAAATTAAAAAAGACTCCGGGAACTGCTCTCAGTCATCCGCATATCACCCATTGGCTTCGTAATATGAATCACGATTCGGTACTGAACCAGATTAATTATCTGAAAATGGAGAACAAAGCCGAAGACCGGGTGAAAATTATCTTTGTTCCATCCTATCTCAATGGAAATGATGGTATCTTCAATATGCCGTATTACGATTTGCTAATAGGGCTGGATGTCACCGTATTTCCTTCTTACTATGAGCCTTGGGGATATACACCACACGAGAGTATTGCGTTCTCTGTACCTACTATTACGACATCTTTAGCCGGATTCGGATTATGGATGCGTAAAATGGGCGATGAAAAAGGTATGGACGACGGAGCTGAGGTTATAACCCGTGATGACTACAACTTTATTGAAGTGTCGGAAGATATCTGCAACCGCGTATTCGAAATGACGACAAAAAGTAATGAGCAGGAGAAGATCTTGCGTCAGGCAGCATTAGATAGGGCAGATATGGCCGATTGGGCACATTTCTATCAATATTACCAGGATGCCTACCGCATTGCTTTAGCTGAAGCGGCAAGCCGTACCTGAATTTCTTATTTCATTGCAAACGTTTGCAACAACCAGGTAAGACTTAAACAAAATATATAACAATAGAACGTTCCAAATTCATTATATTTGTAGTTTCGAATAATAAACAAACAGCAAAACATATCCGTTATAATAAGGAATGAGAAAGGAATCTGAGGTCACAGACCTATTTATTATTCGGGCAAGCAGAAAAACAAAAGTACGTTATAATCTGAAAACATATCATCAAGTTCTATCAGTCACTTACAAAGTTTAAATAATATATTTATGAGAATTAAAGCAAGTTATTCTAACACTCCCTCTTGGAGGAGTGCGTATACACAAGTGAATCTGCCGAAAGAATTACTGCCACTGGAAAAAGTAGCACGTAATCTATGGTGGGTATGGAACAACGACGCAACAGACCTTTTCGCTGAATTTGATCCTGAACTTTGGAAAAAAAGCGAACACAATCCGGTTATCTTACTACAGAAAATTTCTTATGAAAGAATTGACGAAATTCTTAAAGACTCTATCCTGATGGATAAAGTGAAAAAAGTGATTAAGAATTTCGAATCATATATAGCCGAAAAATTTGATAAAGCAAAGCCATCCGTTGCATATTTCAGCATGGAGTATGGTTTTTCGCATGTATTGAAGATTTACTCAGGAGGTCTTGGAGTATTGGCGGGTGACTATCTGAAAGAAGCCAGTGATAGCCATGTAGACCTTACAGGCGTTGGATTCCTGTATCGTTATGGATATTTCACACAGTCTATTTCTCCTGACGGTCAGCAGGTAGCTAATTATGAGCCGCAGAACTTTGGCGAACTACCACTCGATCCGGTATTGAACGAAGACGGAAACCAGATGATTCTGGCTGTACCGTATCCGGATAGAGATATCTATGCAAACGTATGGAGAGTAAATGTAGGACGTATTAGTCTCTACTTACTTGATACTGATATTGACTTGAATAGTGAATATGACCGTCCTATTACTCACCAATTATATGGTGGCGACTGGGAGAACCGTCTGAAACAGGAATACCTGTTGGGTATCGGTGGTATTTTACTACTCAACAAACTGGGAATTAAGAAAGAAATATATCATTGTAATGAAGGCCATGCCGCATTGATTAATGTTCAGCGCCTACTTGACCTTATCGAAGGTGAAGGGCTTACATTCAATCAGGCATTGGAAGTTGTACGTGCTTCAGGTCTGTACACAGTGCATACTCCCGTTCCGGCAGGGCACGACTATTTCGATGAAGGTCTCCTTGGCAAATATCTTGGCAGCTATCCGGCCCGCCTGGGTATCTCATGGCAGGATTTCGTAGACATGGGACGTGAGCATCCGGGTAGCGGGGAAAAGTTCAGCATGAGTGTATTTGCACTAAACACCTGCCTTGAAGCCAATGGCGTAAGTTACCTGCATGGAATCGTTTCGCGTCATATGTTCCAGCCTGTATGGCCGGGATATTTCCCCGAAGAACTGCATGTAGGACATGTAACGAATGGTGTACATATGCCGACATGGACCGCGAAGGAAATGAAAGAACTATATGAGAGGACATTCGATAAGAATTTCTATAACGACCAGTCTAATCATGAAATATGGGATAATATATACAGTGTTCCCGATGCTGAAATCTGGAAACTGCGCCTGGCAATGAAGAAGCGTCTGGTTTCTTATGTTCAGGAGCAAATGAAAGAAGGATGGATAAAGAACCAGAAAGCGCCGTCTGCAATATTCAACATTGTGGATAAGATCAATCCCGATGCGTTGCTTGTAGGTTTCGGCCGTCGTTTTGCGACATATAAGCGTGCTCACTTATTATTTACTGATCTCGACCGTTTATCGAAACTGGTAAATAACGAGAAATATCCGATACAGTTCCTGTATACAGGAAAGGCTCACCCTGCCGATGGAGCCGGACAAGGTTTGATCAAACAGATTGTAGAGATTTCGCGCCGTCCTGAATTTTTCGGAAAGATCATTTTTCTTGAAAACTATGACATGCGTCTTGCCAAACGCCTTATATCAGGTGTTGATATCTGGTTGAATACGCCGACACGCCCATTGGAGGCTTCCGGTACATCCGGTGAAAAAGCAGAAATGAACGGGGTGCTTAACTTCTCTGTCCTTGACGGATGGTGGTATGAAGGCTATCGCAAAGATGCAGGCTGGTGTCTGACAGAGAAACGCACTTATACCAATCAGGCATATCAGGATGAACTGGATGCTTCGGAAATATACTCTATGTTCGAGAACGAGATACTTCCATTGTATTATGCCCGCAATTCGAAAGGATATTCCCCTGAATGGATTCAGTATATCAAGAACTCTATCGCCAATATCGCTCCGGAATATACAACCAAGCGTATGATCGACGATTATATCAAGAACTTCTATAAACCGGAAGAAAGCCGTTCTAAACTGGTTACAGCAAACAACTATGCCAAGGCTAAGGAATTGGCTGCATGGAAAGAAGATACTGCTGCTAACTGGGATAAGTTCACCGTAGAACAATTAACATTCAACGGGCAAGATTTAAGAGACGGCGCCGGACTTCCATCCCCTAACCTTACCGAAGGTGAGAAATTGAAAGTGGAAGTAGTCCTTGACAAGAAGGATATGAAAGGTGATCTAGGCGTAGAATGTGTACTTACCGAATATGACGCGGAGAAGAAGGTTGACAAATTCATATCGACTCAGGAATTCAAGTTAGTAAAGCAGGAAGGATCGAAACTGTATTTCGAAATGAATGCCGAAGCTAAAATACCGGGCTTGTGTAATTTCGCATACCGTGTGTTCCCTAAACATCCGGACATGGCTCACCGTATGGACTTTGCTTATGTACGCTGGATTTGATAGTCTTTAAAGCAAAATAAGAGAATAACAGTTCTCGATAAAATGAACCCTAAAAGTTTGACAACTTTTAGGGTTTGTTTTTATGGTAAGAAGTTCGGGACACTTTTTACTATCTCACAGGGAGTTCCAATAGAAACGGGCAGTAAGATGATGGGGCATACTAATATCAAAACGACCCGGATTTACGCCAAGATAACAAAAGAGAAAATCAGTCAAGATATGGAAGCCCTTTCTCATAAATTGAAATCATTCGAAAAGCAAATGATAAAACAAATCCAAGATAATGTAATATTTGATGTGAATCATACGACTAACCTATAAAACGATTCAATATTTTAATTGTGGAAAAAGAATTTTTTAAACAAGTTAATGCATCTCAAGGTATATTACAAAAAATCTGTAATATTTACTTTTATGGAAACCCTTACAAAGAAGATTATTATCAAGAAATAATTATCAGACTTTGGAAAGCGTATCCAAATTTTAAAAATCAATCATCCTTTTCGACTTGGCTATATAAAATTGCTTTTAATACTGCCATTGACATACTCCGTAAACAAAGTATTCGTCCTATTCACGTTGAACTTACCGAATATGAATATAGGCAGCCGGATGATAGTTATCACCTCGAATCTGAAAATAAGGATAAATTGTACCAGGCAGTTCTCCATCTTACAGAAGTTGAAAAGGCGATAATTCTACTCTATTTGGAATCATATGAGTATAAAGAAATTTCTGTGATTATAGGCATTTCGGAAAGTAATATTGGCGTTAAAATTAATCGGATAAAAAACAAATTAAATAAAATACTTACAAATGGAAAAGAATGATATAAAACTGATGTGGCAGAAAATAAACCTTGCTGACGCATCATCAAGTGAGGTAGATGTCGAAGAAATTATTAAGAAAAGTCACAGCAACATAATTTTAAAAACTCTAAATCTGCAAAAAAAGAAAATGCTGGTATACTTTTCTTTTTTAACTGTTTATGCATCTCTTATGATATATGCTTTTGTTATTTTAAGATTGAATTTATCAATACAATCAGTCATACCACTTTCGCTGACAGGATTATTTCTTTTTGTAAAAACAATTTTCGAAATAAATGGGTTTCGACTATTACAAAGCATAAAAAGTGATATTGCTATTAAAGAATCTATTTTCTCTTTTAAACAAAAACTTAATCATGTAAAAATGGTTGAGTTTATATCTACCCTTATATACTGTTATGGTTGGGCAATTGGAATTGCCTGGGTTGTGATTAATGATTTTAACGAATTAATAAAGAACTTATTACCTCTTTTAATATTTCTTATCCTGATACTTCTTATTATTCCTTGGTACATAAAATATTTTCGTCCCCAATACAAAAATCTATACATTAGTTTAGATAAGGATATTGAGTTCCTTAAATCAAAATAGTTCGTATCATAATTGGATTTATATAAAAGTCATACAGCATAATAGAAAATTAACTCCAACATCAATATTCCGCTCACTCGTGCAGACGTCTCGTCTGTGTGTTACGAAGCAAAAGAAGGATCAATTGTTTTTCCTTGCTCTAAAATATTAAAATCCTGTATAAATATAAATCCCGTTTATCTATACCAATAAACGGTTATGACGAAGTATAATACAGAATTGACTGAAAAGATTGTAAACCTGATTGAAGACGAGTTTTTCACCGTATCGCAGGTATGTAAGGCAACGGGCATCAGCCGGGAGACATTTTATTGCTGGATGAATACCAAAGGCGATTTCCGTAGAGAAGTGGAACAGGCGGTAGCGCACCGTGAAGCCGAACTGATGACGATGGTACAGGCTTCGCTTAGAAAGAAACTTGAAGGATATTACACAACAGTAGAAAAAGATATTTATGTCTCCGATGAACATACAGGTAAAATTATTTTCAAGCAAAAGACAATTACGAAGAAAGAATGCCCGCCCGATCTTCGTACAATAAAGATGCTGCTGGACAGGCAGGACAAAAGCCCCTCACAGTCCCGAAGGGAGGAGAAAGCCGCTAAAGAATACATTATGAAGAGTGAACCCGAAACTTTAGAGAAAAGAGAAGTACCGGAAGAAGAAATCATCCTGAATCCGGTGGAAGAAATATTGGAAACCAGTGCGGAGGCCATCATAGAGTATCCCCCCAAAAACGAACATATAGAAAGGGATATGAAAGTACTGACTTCTTCACAAAAAAGAAAAGCCGAGCACAAAAAGAAGAAAAATATGACAACCGAAAAAATTAAAAAAAGTGTCAGATGTGTCAGATTTTAACAAGTGAAAAGTAGTAAGTAGTAAGTAAAAAGTTATATGAGATACAAGTAAACCAAGTACAAGGTACAAGTTGTTAACTGATGACTGATGACATTTTTCTTACTTTTTATTGTAACAAATTTTCAACCTATTCCGTCTTAGTATTTGAAAACAGATGAAAGAGCACATCTATCATTAATTTACTAACTTTTATATAGGAACTGTTATGAAAAAATATTTATTTTGTTTAGTATTACTTTTCGGTTTTATACTGGCTGCTCCGGCACAAAATATAGACCAGTTATTGAAAAAAGTATCTAAAACCGAGAATATAGAGAAAGTCAAAATCGGAAAGTTTATGATGTCTCTGGGCAAAGCGTTTGGTGGTGTAGGCGACATGCCGGTAGCAAGGGGGATACATTCTATGGAAATATATGATTTATCGTCTTGTGATAATGGCCTGAAAAAAGATTTAGCGAAACAATTCAATAAACTGAAAGACGGCGGAGGCTATGAAACCCTTATTTATGCCAAGGATAAAAGCGATGGGGTACGCATAATGGTGAAGAAAGACAAAGACACCATCAAAGAAATGATAATATTGTGTATGGACGAACAAGACCCTACCATAATCCGGTTTTCGGGAAAAATAAAAGATAATGACATTGCCGAACTGGTAAACAAGTACGACAAATAAATATAAAAAAAAGAAGGTATTTAATCCAATATTTTTGAATCATAACTAATTATTGCCGTTGCAGATATAAAAGTAACAAATAGGTCTGCGACCTTAGCAATGTAAAACACAATCGATTTATGAAAAAGTTTATAGTATTTTTTATCCTAATATTAGCAGGAAGCCATATTGCAACAGCTCAGGATCTGGACGGACTGATGAAAGAAGTGGCAAAAAACGAAAAGGCACAACGTCAGGTAGTAGACAAAGCCATGCTAGGCACTTCCATGGCACAGGCTCAGGCTCAGGACCCGACAGGGGAATTGAAATCGAAGATGCCTTCATTTATGCAGAAAATAGATTCCATACAGGTGGTCACATTGGAGGAGGATGCTCCCGATATAAGAAATATGGTACTGGACAATTTGAACTCATTTAGAGATGATGATATATATTCCACACTGGTAAGAGTCAAAGACGGTGAAGATAATGTACGCATCATCGCTAAAAGAAACGGGGAAACAGTATCCGATGTATATATCTTGGTCATGGATGAAGAAGATATCGTTTTGGTAAAAATGAGTGGCAGACTGGAGCAATCCGATTTGGAAGATATAGTTAAAGAACAGGCAAAGAACAAGAAATAGATGGATGCAGAAACTTTTAAAAAAGTATTTCTACCATATCATCAGAAATTGTATCGAATAGCTTATCGTATTGTACAGGATGCCGCAAATGCCGAAGACATAGTTCAGGAAACATTTATAAAACTCTGGAACAAACGCGGGGATATGCAGGATATAGAAAATACCGAAGCTTTCTCTATTATCATACTCCGGAACACATGCCTGGATCATCTACGGAAAACGAAAAACGATTATCATACCAATTATGACTCCGATATCCCCGAAACAGCTTCTTTGGTCAAACAGATAGAAATACAGGATGAAGCCGAACGGGTAAAAAAACTGATAAACAAGTTGCCTGAACAGCAACGCCAAGTTATGATAATGAAACATTGGGACGGGTATTCGGATGAAGAAATAGAACAGATAACGGGAATCAGTCCGGGAAACATTAGAGTGATACTCTCAAGGGCCAGGAAAACGATACGCGAACAATTCATAAAAATACAACAGTGATGAAAACGGACGAAATAAAAATAATGCTGGATGCTTTCTACAACGGTGAAACAACTGTCGCAGAAGAGCTGATATTGCTGAAATATTTTAGCAGTGAAGACGTAGCCGAAGAATTACTGGATGAGAAAGAAGTTTTCCTCAGTATGTATCAGGCAGAGCCGATAGACGTACCTCCGGCTTTGGATTCGAAACTGGAGAACCTCATCGACGAACTTGCTTCGAAAGAAGAAAAGAATACTGAGATAAAAACCGTGGCTAAGAGAAAACATCTGCTGAGATGGGTCGGGAGTGCCGCAGCTTGTATAGCCTTGCTGATTTCCGTCACATTCTATTTCAACAATAAGCCGGATACAGGCCAACCGCCTACAACTCCTGAACAACAAACTGCCGATAACCTGAGTGAAGCGGATAAGAAAGCCCTGAAAGAAGCGGAAGACGCGCTTATACTGTTGTCTTCTAACTTTAATAAAGGAGTAGATCAACTGGCTGTAGTATCTTCAAGCCTTGACAAATCAAATGAAATATTAAACAAAACGCTTAATCGCAAAAAAGATAAAGAATCATGAAAATAAAAGTACTCATTACAGCAATATTACTCCTGACCGGTTTTGCTACTATGCATTCGCAGAACAATATGTTCGACAGGCTTTCGGATAACAAGGACATATCCACAGTCTATATATCCAAAGCATTGCTCAATATGATGCCGAAGATGGATGTTGGAGCGGGAGGTGCCGATATAAAATCATTGGCCGGCAAACTCGAACAACTGGAAATATACAGCAGCCAAAGCAAAGAGGCGGCAAAACTCATCAGAATGGAATTTGAAGGGCTTACAAAGAGTAAAACATACGAGACCCTGATGGCCATCAAAGATAAAGGCGATAATATAACTTTCTATGCCCGCAAGGAGAAGGATAACTTCAAAGACCTGATAATGTTCGTCAACGAACCCGAAGAATGTACGGTCATCCGTATCATGGGTACTTTCACGGCAGAAGACGTACAAAAAGTGATGAACAGCAGTAACAAAAAATAAACAATAAAAAGCCCCGGAGAGTAATTCTCCGGGACTTCTTTATCTAATAACTTATTGGTTTCGTTATTTTTTTGCCTGCAATGCTGTAAATATCAGGCCTTCGAGTTCTTCGGCAAGTTCCGGATTGTCTTTTACCATATCCTTTGCCGCTTCACGTCCTTGTCCCAGCTTTGTATCATTGTAGCTATACCACGATCCGCTCTTCTTGATGATCCCTAGTTCGGCACCGAGGTCGATAATCTCGCCGGAACGGGAGATTCCCTCTCCGTACATGATGTCGAATTCAGCTTTACGGAATGGTGGAGCAACCTTGTTCTTCGCTACCTTCACACGGGTCTGGCTGCCTTTCACTTCATCACCGTCTTTTAGCTGTCCGATACGACGGATATCGAGGCGTACAGAAGCATAGTACTTCAAGGCATTACCTCCCGTTGTTGTTTCCGGCGAACCGAACATAACCCCGATTTTGTCACGCAACTGGTTGATAAAGACACATGTGGTACTGGTTTTATTGATAGCTGCCGTCAGCTTCCGCAATGCTTGTGACATCAGACGGGCCTGAAGCCCCATTTTAGAGTCACCCATTTCTCCTTCGAGTTCAGCCTTCGGCGTCAGTGCAGCCACAGAGTCTATCACTACGATATCTATCGCCGACGAGCGGATTAACTGTTCCGCAATCTCCAAGGCCTGCTCACCACTGTCGGGTTGGGATATATAGAGGTTCTCAATATCTACGCCCAATTTCTCTGCATAGAAACGGTCGAAAGCATGCTCAGCATCGATAAATGCCGCGATACCTCCGGCTTTCTGAGCTTCGGCGATAGCATGTATGGCCAATGTTGTTTTACCGGAAGATTCAGGTCCGTATATCTCGATTACCCTGCCACGAGGATACCCTCCTACTCCAAGAGCGGCATTCAACGCGATAGAACCTGTAGGAATGACAGAAATTTCGTCCACCTTATCATCTCCCATTTTCATTATCGAGCCTTTACCGTAGCTTTTCTCTATCTTATCCATTGCAGCCTGCAGAGCTTTAAGCTTCTCTGTATTCGGCGCCGCTTTCTTTTCTTTCTCTTCTGCCATTATTGGTTTCTTTCTTTTGGTTTGTTTATAATTGTTTTAATATTTGCTCCGCATGCTCTTTCGTCTTTATCTCTTTTGGGCCTATTATTTGCTCGATAACCCCCGATTCATCAATAAGGAATGTTGTACGGAAGGTTCCCATAAATTTACGTCCCATAAACGTTTTCTCGCCCCATACACCGAATGCCTCCACTAGTTTTTTACCCGTATCGGCAATAAGCGGGAACGGCAGCTGTTGCTTCTCTATAAACTTTTTATGCGCCTTCTCATCATCTACACTTACTCCAAGTATCTGATATCCGGCCTTACGCAATTTCGGGAAATTATCCCTGAAACTACATGCCTCAGCTGTACATCCGGGTGTACTGTCTTTTGGATAAAAATAGAGTACCAATTTTTGTCCCGCATAGTCGCTGGATTTGACGGTTTCCCCGTCTTGATTTATTCCTAATATATCCGGGATCTTATCTCCTATGTTTAATGCCATTATTCTTATTATTAATTATTCAACATAGGCAGTGCGCTCATAAATAGCCTTCTGCCTTCTCACCTTATTCCGTTTATCTATAGTAACATTATCTGCCTCCTGAAATTTACGGCTTGTCTCGTAATATAATTGTATATCGGAATTAGCATCGGCCCCGAGGATGCCAAATTTTTCCAATACCACTATCTTTTGTTTTACTGCCTCCAAATAATCCAGAATAGAGTTACGGTATTCCAACCCACCCTGATATATCGGCATATTTACTATTTCGGTACGGATATTATTTATTTCTTTAAGCGGAGTAACCGAGGTCTTTTGCAAATCCAGATTGACTTCATTATCCCATACCTTCTGTATAAGTTCCTCATACTCCGTATAAACTACATCTATATCTTTTACTACATCGAGCATAAAATAATTATAGCCGCTTTTGGTTTCTATATTCTTATTCCTTTCGATGCGCGGCCGCCCTACCTTAGCCTCCTGTTTTTGTGCATATCCCATTGCTGTAATGAGCAATAAGAGTACAATAGAAAAAATTGTTCTCATACTATTTGTTTTGTTAGTTGTGTTAATTAAATTGCGGTCGCTACCGTCCTACTTTACCTCGAACCATTTATCATTTTTGAGGGGCACGAATAATTCCATCTTATCCAACAGGGTATCTACATTATCTTCCACTATCATAATACCCCTATATTCATCTTTCAGAAACCCTTTCTCTATCATTTCTTCAGACATAGCCACCAAAGGGTCATAATATCCCAATGTATTGAGCAATCCTACTGGTTTCTTATGCAGGGCTAATTGTGCCCATGTGAGCATTTCAAACAACTCCTCCATTGTACCGTAGCCTCCGGGCAATGCTATTACGGCATCGCTGAGTTCGTTCATTAAAGCCTTACGCTCATGCATCGTCTCTACGATATGCATTTTGGTTATTCTTTTATGCTCTAATTCTTTCTGTTTGAGGAATTCCGGTATTACACCGATCACTTCTCCATTTTCTTCCAATGCACCATTGGCCACAGCTCCCATCAGGCCTACATGTGCGCCTCCATAGATAACGCCGTATCCCCTGCGGGCTATTCTTTTACCTAACAATATTGCCTGTTCTGCAAAAACGCTCTCGTTTCCTGATGACGAACCGCAAAAAACCGATATATATTTCATTTGTATAAAATCTACTTTAAAGGAATACCCAGAGTTTGTAAGTCTTTAATCCCTATATGTTAAGATACACGCTAAATATTATGTAATTTATAATTCATTATCCAAACAAAGATAATAATAATCTTACAGAATATGATGGAATAAAAAACTCTGTTGAAAACTTTTGTTCCTTTATTTTTTCACAGACAGAAGAAGCTCTTTTTGCCATTCAGATTCATCGGAAAATGTAATCTCCGTACCACATTCATTTCACCCATTACTCTTTAGTTGTGGATACGATAATAAACAGATGCAGCTCAAAATATCCACTCTTCACTATTATAGATAAAGATATATTGCAGAAAAATACTTTAAACAAAAATTATGAGATAATTTCAGTTTATGAAATGAACCAAGAGTAATAATTTTATTTAATATATAAAAATGTAAAAAGTCCGCAAATTCCCTTCGCAGACTTTCCAACCTTAACACAAACTTTACAAAACTACACAATAATAGAGTTAAACTACAACCTATTCAGGTTTTCATTTAAATAAATATATTTTCCTCATATATTTACATTACAAATGTAAGGAATTATAGGCCTTTATCATTACATAAAAACACCCGCTTTTTCAGAATTCGTGCCTTTCTATTAAATCAGGCTTTTGTTGCAGCTTTTTTTCGACGGATTCTGCCTGGAGTGGTACCAAAATGTACTTTACAGAAGTCGTTAAAATGGGAAGGTGAAGAAAACCCATACTCATCACTTATTTCTTTAAATGATTTCTCTGTACTGTTTATCTGATGATATATAGATTTTGAGCGCACATCTTTCATCCAATGATATGCAGAAACGCCAAATACTTTCTTGAATCGTTTTTGAAAACCGGAAAGGCTATAATGTGTCATATCAGCTAACTCCTGAACAGTTCTGGCTTTATAGTGGTTTTTTATAACCAGATCAGAAAATGAAATATCTTTGCTGAGCAGGGGATAGAAAAAAGCTAAAAGAGCAGGTTTCTGGTAATAGGCCCGTAAAAGGAAATAGAATTCTTTTGCTTTCAATTCGAAATAATATGTACACTTCAAGCCATCAGTCATACAAATATCCAGAAACGAGAGGAAAGATTCCACTCTTTCATTTATATCTAAGTAATATAAATCCGGTTCAAAATCATCAGTCTTTTCCTGAAGTAAAACATCTAAAGAAAAACAATCGCACAGTTGCTTTGTATTATGTAAACGAATAATAATAAAAGTACAATCGTCCTCGGCATAGCAATCCATCTGACTACCCGAAGGAATCAGCATTATTTTGCCTCCGGCAATGGTCCTTTCCGTAAATTCTCCAAAAGAAAAACGCAAACTGCCTGACTGCACAAAAAAGGCTTTATTATCAATGGAAAATATTTTCCATTTCTGCCCTTTTTTTACATTAATTTTTTCGATTGTAGGTCTTTCCCCTTTTTCGTAATTATAGCATGTGAGATGTTCCTGTGGATATAATAATTCCATTTGGATATTCCTCTAAAATTGTTTTGTTATAGCTTTGTTTCGCGATGTACCGAAAAATTTGTTCCTATTCTATTTTTATTCAATATTGTGATATTATCAAAATATAATGTCCCTGATTGCAAATATAAATAAAAAAAGTAATATTGTCGCCTCCCCAAAGGATAATATACTATTATTTACCTATCCTCACACAAACCTTAACCATGACACTAAGCCTGTATAGATAAAAGGATTTTAATTAATCCTATTCCGGAGCAGATGAAGATTAAAAAAAAACTCTTTACTATGAGCTAAAAATTTTCGATAAAAATTATATTTAACTGATGCTTTTTCACTATCTTTTAGTCAGAATAAATACGATACAACTCACGGCAATATTTAAACATTAAGGCAATCTTATATGTTTAATATTATACAAGCAGGAATCTGATACTTAACCAAATAGCTGAAAAATATGAAAACAAATCATAAACCTACTGCAAATTCAGCCATACTGCTCCTGTTCCTCTTTTTTGCAATTCCATTATGGGCACAGGTCGGTGTGGACTACACCTCTATAAGCGGAGTAGTGAAAGATAAACGCACTAAAAAGAAAATGGAGTATGTAAGCGTTTCTGTTCCGGGTACAAATATCGGAACTATCACGAATGCCGACGGAGAATTTACAATCAAAATAAAAGATGAAGCGCATGCAAAATCGATAGAGATATCCCATATCGGATATATAAATTACACATTACCTATCGACGGCAGGAATATGAACAACGTGACAATATTGCTTACGGCAAATGAGAACAAGCTGTCGGAAGTGGTTGTACACCCGACAAATCCACGTGAACTGGTAAAAGTAGCAATTCAAAAAATCGGGGATAACTATAGCCTTCAGCCGAATTTATTGACAGGGTTTTACCGGGAAACAGTAAAAAAAGGAAGGAATTACATTAATATTTCCGAAGCGGTTATCGACATTTATAAATCTTCTTACAAAGAAGACATACGAAAAGACAAAGTACAAATATTCAAGGGTCGAAAGCTGATTAGCCCGAAACCCAGCGATACGCTCGTGGTAAAACTTCTCGGAGGCCCTACCCTGGCTGTTTATCTGGATATTGTGAAAAATACAGATGATATTTTACTGGACACCGAAACTCTGGACTATTATAGCTATACAATGGAAGAGAGTGTGATGATAAATGAACGGCTTCATTATGTTATCAGTTTCAAACCCATCCTGATCCTCCCATACGCCTTATATTATGGGAAATATTATATAGACAAACAAACTCTTGCTTTTTCGAGGGCAGAATTCAGCCTGAATATGGATGACCGCGATAAAGCCACACAGGCAATACTGATAAAGAAACCGCCAAAACTACACTTCAAGCCGGAAGAGATATCATTCACAGTGACATACAGAGAGCGGGAAGGACGTAGTTACCTCAATTATATCCGTAATGACATCCGCTTTAAATGTGATTGGAAAAAGCGTTTCTTTTTCTTCTCTACCAACTACGAAGTGGTTTCCGAAATGGTAGTAACTGACCGCAAGGAGGAAGATGTAGCCAATATACCGAACAAACTGGCATTTAAACAAAATCAGTCCTTATCTGATAAAGTCAGTGATTTCTCCGATAAAAATTTCTGGGAGGATTTCAACATTATAGAGCCTACCGAATCACTGGAATCAGCTGTAAACAAACTGAAAAAGAAGCATGAATAAAATTGTCCCCAAAAAAACCTTCATAACCTGAGCGGTTCTTTTTATGAGCTATTGTGCCGATAAAAACACTATCTTTGCGTCTCATTCGTAAAGTACAAAGACATGAATTTTCTGGCACATGCATACCTGTCGTTCGGAGACCCTGATATATTGATCGGAAATATGATTGCCGATTTGGTAAAAGGTAAGCAAATAGAACAATATCCCGAACGGATACGGCATGGAATACATATACACAGGCACATTGACGCATATACCGACAGCCATCCTGTTACCTTGCGGGCAATGGAGGTGTTCCGGTCATCGGCTCATAAATATGCAGGCCCTTTTCTGGATGTCTCGTACGATCATTTTCTGGCTTTAGATGAATTGAGTGAACCGGAAGAAGGCTGGAAAGAATTCGCTGCGAAATGCTATTCGCAAATTGAGCAATATGCTGAAATTCTGCCATCAAAATTCTGCAGTATGTTTATGTATATGAAAAGCGAGGACTGGTTTTTCAACTACCGTTACAACTGGATGATAGAGCGCAGCTTCGACCGGCTGCAACAACGGGCTGCCTATTTGCCCGATAATGCGCATATATTCACCGATTTTGAAAAACATTATAAGGAAATAGCCGACAGCTACAATGAGTTCTTCCCTGACTTAAAGGATTACACGAAAAAAATATCCCTATAGATATTCCTCTTTTTAAAAAGAGCTGGACATCCGCTGCACAATATTGCACAACTGGCAAACATCATCGAGCTTAAGCTCGAAATCGGTATATTCCGGTGATGGGTTCAGGGAATGACAGACGATAGTACCCTTCTCCAAATCCTGGCTGATTATTTGCTTGCAGAGTATCGTGTTGTTAAGGACGATTACCCAGTTGGGGAAATCTTCGGTATGCAGTTTGTTGCGCCAATGTTCTTTGCCTAACTCCCGGGCGAGGACAATATCGCCATTACTGAGGCTGCGTTTCGAATCATTGTCCATACTATCGCCTTTTATCTCAAAAGCAAAATAACGGCCATGCCCTATCTTGTCTACAATAAAGTCAAATTCTTCGAATTCATCGCTTACATACTCCACGTCGCGGCAATCGTCGATATATTTGGCATACGCTTTTACAGGAATAAAAGGTACCCGCATACGATACTTTCCGTTCGACATTTCGTAATACTTCAATCCTGACTTAGTGGTAAGGTATGGCTCTTCGCCCCGCACTTTTTCAGGACGGTTCATATAGCCTGTCCCATTGGCAAGCCACTCTTCATTCACTTTAAAATATGCAGCCAAGATGGCAATATTTGACTTATTGGGATTCGTCTTGCCTTCTATATAATTGGCGATTGTACCCTTAGTTATCGCTGTATCTTTCCAGATACGGTAAGCGGTGACGCCCTCTTTCTCCAATAAATGCTTCAACCTGTCTTTAAATTCCATACTATCCGCTTTTAAAATTTAACTTAGCAACCCTCTCATTCAGTATAAAAATCAATCACAACAGCAAATATAGTAAAATATTGAATTACACATATATTTTTAGACTAAGAATATGCATTCCATCGAGAAAAATATATTTTTAAGAGGATATTTGCTAGTTTTGTACAAAAAACTACAGAAAGAATACAAATGAACGATAAAAAGGGAGAGAATGGCAATTGGGGTTTTATGCAGTGGGCGCTTCTTATTACTATTATATTGATGATAGGATTTGCCTTCGCTCATTTCTTTTTCGATATTCCTGTAAAATTTATTCCCATCATACTTATTTTCCCCCTATTTAGCAGCATTTTTAGTAAAAAGAAATAATAGATATTTTTCTAATGGATAACCTTAAAGACACAGTACAAGACTATTACAATCAATATCCGGTTATACTTCCTCTTTTTTGTATAGCAGTAGGCATATTCTTTCTTCTGGCATGTATTTTCGACTGGAACTGGATGTTTGGAGACGTAAATACCACTACATACAATCTGAAAAAAATCGATGGATTGGTCAATATGTTCGGAAGGAAGACTGCCCGCATCCTGACCGGAATAGGAGCCGTTTTCCTCATAGTACTCGGTATAGGTCTGGCTATTATAATCATATAATAAAACCTTATTGATAAAAATTTATAGCCTAAATGTTTTTTTAACAATTTAGTTATTTAAGGATAAACAATAGCCTTTATTTGATTGTTATTTTAATAAATATCCTATATTTGTTAATAAGAAAATTACTAATTCATAAAATAGATATCATTATGAAAGGTTTTATATTGGGACTTGCTGTCGGTGCACTGGGAGTGTATGCAGCGCTTAAATTATCGGATGAAGAAACCCGCGAAGAATTGCGCACCAGAGTAAATAACGCTACAGGTAAAGCTAAAGCCGAATTGGATCATACTCTTGTCGTAGGTAAGAGCAAAGCCTTACGCGCCGGAGTACGCGCAAGACAGGAAGTAAGAAAAGGTACAAAAAAGATCAATGAAGTGACAGCCGATGTAGCAGGAAAATTAGCGAACGAACTATCTGACATTGAAGCTAAAGCTAAGGCAAAAGCTTAATATAGTATTAAGTTTAGATATATAAAATAAGGCTTGAGAATCTCAAGCCTTATTTTTTAGGTCACAGACCTATTGATCTCTACCCACAGTACCTATTTAAATAGTTGCGGAATAAATTCTATCATATAATCACGCCAATTGCTCCATGTATGCCCGCCTTCACTCTCATGGTAAATATATTTGAATTTGAGGCTGTCCAGTTTAGCACGGTAATCGGTTACATCCTTATATAGGAAATCCGTTTTTCCTATAGCAATCCAATATAGCTTTACCCCATTCTTATTCTGAGTTTCCAGCGTAGTATCGATATCTTTATATACAGGAGAGTCTACATCCGGCCGCGGCTTAATCGCAGGAGAGAAAAGACCGATATAATCGAACGTATCGGGATAATATCGGGAAATATGCAAGGAATGAAAACCACCCATCGAAAGGCCCGCTATTGCCCTACCCGATTTATCGCTTACAACCCGGTAACTGTCTTCCACAAAACGTATCACATCTTTGAAGGTCTCCTCCATCTTTCCATCCATTGTGTGCGGAAGCATGAAAGACGGCTTGTAAAAGCCAAGGCTCGATTCTCCGGGTGCTGCTTCCTGAGCAACATTCCCGTTTGTCATTACCACTATCATCGGTTTTGCTTTACCTTGTGCGATCAGATTATCGAGTATCTGGGAAGTCCGACCGAGAGCCATCCATGCCTCTTCATCACCCCCCATGCCATGAAGCAGATACAGCACCGGATATTTTTCCTTACCGGTTTCGTATCCGGCAGGCGTATAGATTGTAATCCTGCGCTCCATATCATTTCCCGGAGAAGAATACCACCGG
This sequence comes from Dysgonomonas sp. GY75, assembly GCF_015234155.1. Taxonomy (NCBI): domain Bacteria; kingdom Pseudomonadati; phylum Bacteroidota; class Bacteroidia; order Bacteroidales; family Dysgonomonadaceae; genus Dysgonomonas; species Dysgonomonas sp. GY75. The sequence continues at coordinate 60,501 of NZ_JADCLQ010000001.1, read as the reverse complement.
CGTGTCACGGAACCGTGAGGAACTTTATTTACCTTATATAGATCACCGTTTCCTCCTCCAATTATAAATATATTGGAAAGGGTGGAGACATCCCTGTTGATATAAACATTGCTTGGATCATCCGTCTTCAAACTATCTACCCAGAAAGAATAACTGTAAAGATCGGAACGAAGCGGCCCGGTCGTATATGACCAAAGGCCTTTTTCATCTTTATTCATAGCCACAGGCTGTTGCAGCCAATCTCCTGATATTTTTACTTCCTTTGCATTAGGCGCATGCAACCTGAAAGTTACGGTATTGTTCCCATGTGCCTCCGGAGAAACAACTTCGGAACCTCCCCATAAAGCCTGCTGGGAAAATACGCTTGTGCAGAATATGATGCTTACAATAAGCAGAAACAGTGTTTTTTTCATGACTGGTTATATTAAAATGTATATGTCTCAAGAAAAATCCCTACTTACCACTGTCGAGATAGCCACGTTTGAAGATATCGACCAACAGTATAAACATTGACAGGAACAACGGGCCAAAGATAACACCCCAGAACCCAAAGACGGGCAATCCTATCACAACACCAAATACGGTAATCAGCGGATGCGTATTTGCAATCTTCTTTTGAAGGATAAAGCGCAGCAGATTATCGACATTAGAAATAACAATCAATGAGTAAGCCGTCAGGCCGATCGCATTCAACCAATCCCCGGTAATAGCCATATAAATAACAAGTGGCAACCAGATAAACATAGTTCCCACGATAGGAATAATAGTGGCAAAGCATGTAAGAAACCCGAAAAGAATAGGATCGGGAACTCCAAAGATGATATAACCGAGCGTCGCAAAAATACCTTGTATGGATGCCAGCAAAGGAATACCTATGGCATTCGATTTTACCATTACATCTATTTCGCGCAACACATCCTTCTTATTTTCATTATTGAATGGTAATAAGTCATTCAGGTAAGCCTCCATTTGCGGACCTCCGATCAACATAAAATAGAGAACAAATAACATTACTACCGAATTGACGGCAAAACTGCTCACACTACCGATAAGTATCTGTCCGATCTTAGGCAGATAGGCGGCAGCGCTCACCAGGTTATCTGTACTCAATATATTGTAACCCGTGCGCTCCTTCACCATGGCTATTACTTCCTGGACAGATTCTATAGACGAGGTAAGATTTAAGTTTATCCCCTGCAATTCCTGAATCAGCAACCACACGGCAATGGCCAGAGGTATAAGAAAACACATAACCACCTCAACCAATATGAGCGAAGCCGCTAAATTCTTCCCGAATTTCTTCTTCCCGGTCAGGTAAAACATTTGTTTCCTCACCAAAATATATACGGTAGATGCTCCTAATATCCCGCTAAAAAGCGGTGAAAAATAATGAAAGAGAATCACTCCCATAAAAAGGATAATAATAATCAGGGAATATTGCCAGTATTTTTCTTTTATAGTCATAAATACAGAAATTTGATCGGTTACAAGTTATGTGATTCTATTTTCAATATATTTAACACGAAAGATGCAATTATGTTTAACATTTTACTTTTTCCTTCTTATAGAAGGCATTTATTGTATCTTTTATCGGGGTCCGTGTTTTATATTCTTACAATAATATGATTATTTACCCATAGTGGTTATCACCAATAATCCGAATCCAAATTTAAGTAAATAATGTCTATTTTAAGCTATTATAAGATACAAAAACGGCCGACACCTCATGTATCAGCCGTAATATATCAAAGACTACAAATTTTAATCCCAAAGTTTCTTGTTGCTAAGTGCATATTTACCACCACCGGTAAAAATCAAAGCTACTGCACCAAAGAAATATAAAGCCTGCAACTCGATAGTCCAGCCACCCGCTTCATTAACTGTAAAGATATCTCCACTATGCGCCATTCCGACAGCTACAAGCATATTAAACGCAAATATAGCTGCTGCTATACGCGTGCCAAAACCGAATATAATAAATAACGGAGCTATTACCTCCCCTACATATACCCCATAAACGATAAAAGCCGGCAGCCCGCTGGCTTCGAGCATCTGTTCTATACCACCTGCGCCGTGCATCAATTTGGCTATTCCATGCATCAGCATCAATACACCGACACTCAACCTGAGGATAAGTAATCCTAAATCTATATTTCTTTCTAATACTTTCATATACTGTTATTATAATAGTTACAGTACATAGAACAAAGAAACATCCGGAAAGTTCGTTCTTTCCGGGAAAAAAATTACTTCGGTAATACAAAAGGAATAGGCAGCATTACTTCCATCGGTGCAGGCTTACCATCTTTAAGACCTGGAACCCATTTAGGCATCTTCTTTATAAGGTAAAATGCCTCTTCGTTACAATCACGGAATATACCTTTGAATAGGGCTATCCGGGATATCTCCCCTTGTTCCGAGATTAATATATTAAATATAACCCGCCCTTCTATCCCCATCTGAATAGCCCGCTTAGGATATTTCAGGTTAGACTTCAGATATGCCTCCAAAGCATCCTTTCCACCAGGAAACTGAGGCGACCGGTTTAACAAGGTATCTGATTGGCTAATTACATCAGGGGCAACCTCTCCGGAATCAATTCCAGATAGATCCGTCTCATTTATTATGAGAGAACCAATATAAAAATTATCATTCGGCTCTTTTTCCCGTTGTTCTTTTGCCCTCTTCTTCAAATCTTCATCGGCTTTGAAGCTGATAGTCAATTTCTGCTCCATTTTTACAGGCTGGCCCGAATCGGTGGCAGGAATCCATCTGGGCATAGCTTTTACCATACGTATTACTTCATCGTCGGCAACAGGATCAAATCCCCTCGTTATTTCAACATCTTGTACAACTCCGTTCTTATCTATATTGAATTTTATATCGAGATCGCCTTCCATATCTATTTTTAACAGAAGATAAGGGTATCTGGTATTACTTTCGATAAACTTATATAATCCGGCCTCTCCTCCCGGAAATTGTGGGGCAATGATATCAGCCGATTCGACTTCTACCGGAATAAGTTTTGCCGACACTCCGTTTTGTGCCGAAAGTGAAGAAATGCTGATCATTAAAGTTATTGTAAAGATCAAGTATTTGTGTATCATTATATATTTGTTTTACCTATTGACTAACGTGTTAACTACCGAAAGATTACTTAATACAAGAAAAATAATAGAAGAGCCTTATTCTCCATCGTTTATTGATTAGTAAATATTACTCATAAAAATATATTCTCTCTTTCAAAAATAACAGGATAACAGGATTAAGCAAATATATCGGTATATTTTTTAAGAAAGTTTATCTATATAATTAGAGCTGATAGCCTTTGGCTGTTAGCTTATAGCTCTTTGAAATATTGACAGGCCCCCTGGGAAAAGCAGACAAGATACGAGAAATAAGTTGCTTACTATTTACTGAAATAAGTGTTACCTTTGTTACTTTTTATTTAAACACACAGTAAAAGGAGTAACACGGAGTTTTTTATAAACAGGATGCCCCGCTCTTCTCAACATGATAAGCTAATTATTAATTTATCATTCTTAAATATTAATTGTTTTCTCTGTTACTTTTGTTACCTTTTAACTATATATAGTGAATAAATATTAAATACAAATGGCTTCCCGACTGTATTAAGTTAAAATAACAGGCAGAATGTAACAGGTGCAATAGGTTGTAAGTTAAATGTTTATTTTTGTCTTGTATCGTACAGAAAGTAACAGGATCAATATTGATAAATAGTGTTACTTTTGTTACTTTTTTGAGAGTAAGATTATAATATACAATTATATATGAAAAAGAATAAGAAAAATACCGTTTACACGGTGATTATATCTGCGGTAATCGTTATTATACTGCTTTTTTTCCTGAAGGGCAGTGTTTACCGGATGGTTGTAAAATATGAAGATGCGGGAGGACGAAAATCATATGATATAAAGGATGAGAAGCTGGCTTCCTATATCAATCAGAGCCTGCCAAACGATGAGTCGCTGGATGCAAATATAGATATAGAAACCATCATTGATATATCGTTGGATATAACGGGTGATGCTCTTGATTTTTCGGCAATGTATAATGATAGCGAGCCTCATAAAGCTTTTGAGAATGGCGGTGCTAATCATGTTGGCTATGCTTCATTTACTGCTGCTGTGGGTAATTATCTGATAAAACGTTTCGGTATGGATAAGGAATGGGAAGCTAAACCTAAAAAAGGAAAACTATACCTCTTTGGAAACAATATGCATAAGAATGCCAAGGATGGCTGGTTTAAAGATCATGACTTTGTCGTCTTCAGGAACAAGAATACTAAGGAAGAAATATATGTAGATCCTACTGCATTCGATTATTTTGGGACAAGACGGGTTGATAAACGTGAAAAATGACAGGAAAGGTTGATAACTTCTGCTCAAATAAAAGAATATGCCCTGACGCTTGGCTTCGAAGCCTGCGGTGTCTGCCGTGCCGAAGAAGTAGACTTGGAAAATCAGGAAGGTTATAAAAACTGGATTGATAATTCATTTTATGCAGGAATGGACTATATGGCTCGTAATGAGGACAAACGATGCAATCCTGCTTTGTTAGTCGAAGATGCCCGTTCGATAGTATGTGTGGCATTAAATTACTACCCGGGAACAAAGTCGCCGGAAGAAAATCCACAGTTTGCATACTATGCTTACGGGAAAGATTATCACGATGTGGTAAAAGCTAAGTTGCAACAGCTTTTTGATTTCATTAAGTCATTAAACCCATCAGCCGAAGGACGCTCCTTTGTTGATACCGCTCCGGTGCTGGAGCGCTATTGGGCAGCAAAGGCCGGATTAGGATTTATTGGTAAGAATTCATTGCTTATTATTCCCAAAAGAGGATCGTATTTCTTTTTGGGAGAATTAATCCTTAATTTGGATTTAGAGTATGACAAGCCTTTGTCCCTCTCTTGCGGTAACTGTACACGGTGTCTTGATGCCTGTCCTACAAAAGCAATTGTTGCACCCAGGGTCGTAGATGCCAACAAATGTATTTCGTATCAGACTATAGAAAATAAGGGAGAGATAGATGAGACCATTGTACCTAATCTGAACAACCGTTTTTACGGATGTGATATTTGTCAGCAGGTTTGCCCCTGGAACCGTTATTCGAGGCCACATAAGACTGAGGAATTTAATCCGTCACAGGCTTTTCTGGATTTGTCTTTGGAGAGGCTCGATAATCTGAATGTTGAAGAATATCAGATTATTTTTAAAGGTTCGGCAGTGAAACGGGCAAAGTATAGCGGACTGAAACGGAATCTGGAAGCGTTAAAACCGAGTAAGAAGTAATATTGATTGTATGATTTACGTTATATATAGATGAAAAAGATTAAAGATATATTAATAATAGGTTTGTTGATGTTTGTGATTTCTTCTTGCGGAAAAGAGGAGGAAAGGGATATAATATCGGGATATCCTAATTTCAGAATAGATTTGAATAATCTTGATGCGGATTTGCGAACTTCTGGAAATATAAAGACTTTTACTAAGCCCAGGCTAATGAATGAATCAGTCGGTTATTCTGGATTAATTGTAGTTAGTAATATTATTCAAGAAAATGGCGTAGTTAGTTTATCTGCATTTGACTTATGCTGTCCGAATGAAAAAATAAGAGAGATTACAGTTGTTCCGTCTACATCGGATGGCACCGCAATATGTTCTAAATGCAAGAGTGTCTTTGATTTATACTCCGGAATAGGAAATGTAAAATCAGGACCATCTAAAACAGGATTACAACGATATAGAGTACGTTCGGAAAGTAATAATACTGTTTTTTATGTCACACGTTAATTTTGCATGAATAAACCTTGCAGAAAGCAAAAACATTTTTTACATTTGCACTCGCTAAATGAGAATGGGTGCCATAGAGTTGGTTTAACAGAATTTCTCAGGCAGTAAAAATGCGAAAGTAGCTCAGTTGGTAGAGCACGACCTTGCCAAGGTCGGGGTCGCGGGTTCGAATCCCGTCTTTCGCTCAGACTCTGAAAGACATCAGAGAGAAAAATGAAGATAATAGCTTCCAAATCAATAGATTGGAAGCTGTTTTTTTAAAATATCCATTCCAGTTAACAGACTAAGAAAAGCCACTAACAGACACCTAATCGGTACTAGCTGGGTACCGATTCGAATTCACCTATAATTGGTACCGATTCGCCTACTTAAGTCATTGATTTGTCGCATAATGTCCGTCAATCTGTCCTTCTTTCAGGACAAGTTGAAACTATTTTTGCAATTTTAAATTAATGAGTATGAAACGAAGCACTTTTAGAATCCTCTTCTATATCAAAAGAGGTAACCCAAAGAAAAATGGGAATGTAGTTATCATGGGACGTATCACTATTGATGGGGAGCGTTCTCAGTTCAGCACCAAACTAGAAATCAATCCTACGGTCTGGGATAACAAATCCGGTAAAGTCAAAGGTAATAACGCAAAAGCTATAAGCATTAATAATGCGTTAGATAATTTTCGGGGTAAAGCCACTATGCATTATAACAAACTAATGGATGTAAATGGGTATGCCCACCCCGAAAAGATTAAAAATGCCCTGTTTGGTTTGGAAGAAAAGAGTAAAACGATCATGTACTACTTCAATAAATTTAATGAACAGTACAAGTCGAAAGTAGGAGCAGTTGTAACACGAACCACTTATTTGAGATATGAATTGGCTCAAAAACGCTTGGGTGAGTTTATGGAAGAAACACGTAAGGTAAAAGACATGCCATATCGGGAAATAACTACGGTCTTTCTTCAGGACTTTTATTTATTCTTACGCAATGAATATAAATCGGGGAATAACAATGCCATGAAAACCATTCAGCATGTGAGAGCTGTATTCTTCTATATCAAAAATACAGGAGAACATTTTGCAGATCCATTTGCCAATTTTAAAATCAGCTTTGAAAAAATTGAACGATCTTACCTGACAAAAGAAGAACTGGAAGTATTGTACAATAAGAAATTCGGTTCGGAACGGCTTGAAAGAGTCAGGGATGTTTTTCTCTTTTGCTGTTACAG
>NZ_JADCLQ010000001.1:42627-53360 GCF_015234155.1 Dysgonomonas sp. GY75 | reverse complement strand
AAGGATGAACAGACCCTGTCTCTGTGGCGGGATATTCTTCACTTTACTTTTCTGAGCAGTTTCGTTCGCCAGTTTTTCCCTTATACCAACCATTTCAAAGGGAAACTGCGGGTAGATGATGCCCTGTGCTTCTATATCCACGATTATTATCCGGTCTCGCATCAAAAAGAAATATCGATCCATCAAAAAAAAGTTTCTAATCTTATCTTTCGCTTTAAGGAAGGGAAGCAATCTGCTTTAGTTGCTAAACTCTTCTCTTTAGCCATCTTGCGTATGCCCTTTTTCAAAGAGATGGGAAATCCGGTACTGATCCCCATACCCGCAGCAACAAGAGAACGGAACAGACAACGGTTTGCCCGGTTCAACTACTTACTGGCAAAAAGATTGAAAACAGAAGATGGCTTTAAAGCAATATGGATAAAGGAAGACCGGGAGCAGATGAAAGGGCGAACCAGTCAGGATAAGATATTCAATCTCGACTTCAATAGCAGATATATAACAGGCAAAGACGTTCTTTTGGTAGATGATATATTTACGACCGGAGACAGCTTTACCCAGATGAAACGAAAACTGATAAAACTAGGAGCTAGATCTGTGATTGGATTATTCTTTGGTAAAACAGTAAAACACAAATGATTCTAAATCTTATGAGTATATCCAAATTACCCCGCAAATATAAATTATTAAAAGAGCTTAACTCCTGTATTCAAGAATATTTTCAAAATTCAGATAAAACAGAAGTCGCAAATCTTTCCCAGATATATGAGTACATTAAAAGGAAAGAGCCATTTAAAAATGAGTTTCAAGACAATACTGATTTTAGTCGTTTTATGAGACAGATGCATGGGGAAGATGTTCTTTTACAGTTTATTCCTAATTGTAGTGTCGATACAGCTATATATCATCATTACAAATGGGAATTTTATCCGACAGATATAATATTGAAAGATCAGATTCATTCCCCAACAGATCCGGTTCCTGAAAAACAGGAAAAAAAATCAAAAATATTTTCTAAAAACTTGAAATATATAGCCTCCAATGGTGAGAAGGTGCGGTCACAGCAAGAATTGTATATTTTCAACCAATTGTTATTAGTTGATTCTTTCAGTGTTCACTATGAAAGGTCTTTGCCCCGTAACTATCAGGAAAAACTTCCTGATTTTACAATTATAAATAAGAATACCGGAAAAATATACTATTGGGAGCATCTGGGTTTGTTCGAAGTAAATGGTGAATATTTTGATAAAACACTTGAGAAGTTGGTTTGGTATAGGTCTGCAAATATCAGAAATATAGATGATGGTGGTTCCCTGATTGTAACAAGGCATGAAAATGACAGGCAATTTGGATATCTTGTCAAAAAATATATTCAGAAAATAAAAGAAAATTAGTTTCCATTCCAATATTCTGTGTTAATGCCTATCCATTTAATTTCCACTCTGAGCAATAAAAAGGGCTATTTCATAGTAAAACAATCCAGATCCTGACGATTGGGACTAAGTATTATTTTTGTGACTTGGCAATCGACAATTGCTTAAACCCAAATTACGCAACAGAGAAAAAATGCAATTACATTATGTTGTATTTCAGTAATTTAATACATTTTTCTTCTAATGCTACGCATTAGAAATCTATAAACGTAAGCTACTGAATTACAGCTACATGTATTTAGTAAAATGTTCTATTGCGTAATATGGGTTAAATTCTTTCAATACCTTTTCGATGATTAATGACGTTTTTCAGACATGAATACCTGCCGTTCTATTTTTTTTCTCAGATTTTCTCTTTTATGAAGTGATAGTAGTGAGCTATTTGGATTAACCAACCCAAGGGGAAAAATAGGATAAAAAGAGACTAAAAATGAATGAAAAAAATGAAAACAGATTCTCAGTAGGAAAATATTCATGCAAAATTTAAACAGACTCTGCGTTTTAAGTTGTATCGCAAAGACAATGCTGTATTTTAACATTTCAACCTTAATATTAATAGCCTTATAGTGTAATCATTTACGTTTACATGAAAGGTGAGAGTATAATATTCACTTATATAAGAAAAGAATATTATCTTATAATCATCTAATCAAAAGCACTATAGCCCAATATCTTAAATTATACTATAAATAAATATTCATTAATAACTATAAACCAATAAAACTGAATGTTATGAGCTTAAAATTTAAAAATACAGCAAAGAACTAGCTTGAATAGATATAGAGGTTTTGGGGAATATAGAAAGGGCAAAAAAACTTTTTCAAATTATTTTTATCGAAAAAGATTAAAATATTTATGAGTTTTCTACTAAAATCCAACTAGCAGTATCTTTTCTGAAGCTCGACAACGGAGTAATTCTTCCAGGATATTCTGTTTTATAAAAGCACCAAACACTCGTCATCCAATTCTGAATTTTTCTAAATATTAAAGCATCAATTCCATTATTGAAATATTCTTCAGTAGTCCACAGAAAGACATATAAAGTGTCTTCCTGCGATTCTTTGATTATAGGTGTGACTTCATTTCTTCCATAAATGAATACATTCCCAATGTATTCATTTTCTTTTAAAACTGCTTTTTGTATATTTAATGATGCCGTGAAACTGAGCCGCTTGTTTCACAGCCATTTTATTCTGCTCTTCTCTAATAACCATCTCCTCATTAGGCTCGAAACAGGCCAGTAGAGATTTCTATTTTTCATAGGCAAAGGTATTCCATATTCCCGGTACAACTAAAATTCAAGCCCTGAAGGGTTTTGTGAAAAATCTTCCTCTTCCCTCCAGGCGAGCGTATTTATTCCCCAAAAATTTTGTCATACCGCCAATCTGACCTTTTGCTGCCTATAAAACAATAGAAACCTCACTGGCTCCGTCCCGGCATAAAAAAAAAGTCGATGATTATGAGAAGAACAGAAAAAAATAAAGAAAACAATATTTCCTACTTTCCATCTAGCATAAAATTGGTGTTGGTGGTAGCGTTGGTCGGTGTCCTTGTATGGGCTTTAGCTTCCGTTACGGTGTCTTTCGGGTGGGTGGTGGTACTCTTTACCTTTTATCTTCTATTCCGTCTGATATGGCGAATAATAAAGCTGATTGTCAAATTGATATTCTCTATCCTTCTTCTGCTTCTCCTTATTTCATTGACCGCATTATTCATCCTTTAAAATCAGCAGATATGTATTACACAGAACCATACAGAAAAAAAAGAATTTACAGCCAAGTACCAACAGCAGGAAAGGGTATATCAATTATTTGTGACAGCATTAAAAGCCATCAAACCCATAATTGCCCAGTATGATGGTAAAGTGGTAAACGTCAAGTTGGTAAAATCGGCAAAGGAGGTTATAAAAGATGTCTTTGTCAGCTTATCGGGTAACACGATCAACATTAGTGTAGACAGCCTGACAAGGATGTACAAAAGCGAGAATACCCCAGGCAACGGCAATATAGATAAGTCCAATTACGAATTTACAATCTCAACAGATGATAACAAACGATTGGATAGAGCCAAGACCATTGAAACCATTAACGAAGAAATAAACTACCTGATAAGCGAAATTACAGCGATTCTAAACGATATATCATTCAACTATGATAAAGAGGTCGAAGAATACAAGAAACTCAAACAAGCCCTCAGAGACTATGAACAGAGATTCTCCCACAGGCTAAAAAGATACATAAGAATAGATTAATCACGCATTAAAATTGAATCATTATGAAAACAGTATATATAGATAAATCAAAGATAGCAGCATTTACAGGTCATCGTTATATCAATACAGATGATAGTGTATTGAAAGATGATTTGACACGTATCATTCGGGAACAGTACCACAATGGCTATACTACATTCATTACAGGAGGTGCAGTCGGATTTGATTTATTGGCAGCAGAAATTGTTCTTGAATTAGAGAAAGAATACACCGATATACAATTGTTCTGTGCTGTTCCCTATACAGGGCATCATTTGTATTTCAGAGAAGAAAGCAAACGGCGGTATATCCATATTGCCGATAAAGTAACATCGAATATCCTGTTATCCTCTCATTATTTTGATGGCTGTTTTCTTCGCCGTAACGACTACATGCTCGAAAAATGCTCTTTAGTGATAGCCTACTATGCCCAAATAACCAAGAGTGGCACAGGCTATACCATCCGCAAGGCACAAGAAAGCAACATTCCAATTATTAACCTATATAAATAACAAAAGCCATGACAAAATTATATTCATTATTCGCAGGAACAACAACCGATACAGAGCAAAAAGCAGTAGAAGAAAACCAAGTAGTTCAGATGCAAGGCTATAGTTATGACCGCTATGTAGTCCACAAGATTATACACAATGAATACGGCTTCCATTACCATTTGATAAACCTCCGCACCCTTGATATGCAACAGTCGACAATCATCAAACCGTTAAGTCAAAAATTTGGTATCGGGATGTATTACGATGAAAACAATATCGAGTTTATGCCCGAAGCAGAGGTTGCAGAACTCTATGCCAAAGCAAACGAAAAACGGGATGCAAAAAGAGATGCAGAGAAAAAAGAAGATGAACGCAGGGAAGCAGTCAAAGTAATCGGTCGCAAGTGGTTACAGGAGAATCTGCCCGATGATATACAAGCCTTAATTATTGCCCGATTGAAGCAGGACGAAAGCGACAGCCAAAGCGATTATTATGCAAGCCGTACACAATGCACCGTCATTCTAGGCTTTTCCAAGCACAAAAGAGACATCTTTTCCGAAATGCGTAAACACGCATCCAATTTCAAAGAAACTGCCTACTTAGCGGAATACAATGAAAAATACGAACACAGGGAAAAATACTCGATGGGTGCAGGGTACTATTTAGGAGAAAGTAAGTATCACGGTTGGATAATCGAAAAATGCCCTATTTACACGAGGGAAAAAACAATCGAAGATTTTGCCTATACCGCAGGGTGTCCCGATGGCATACACTTGGGAAGCAAACAGGCAGACGAACAGCCGACCGCAGAACAGGTAAACACAGGTAATCTATCTTTTGAAATAGTTGATTATTCCGAGAAAGCAATCGCCCTTTTCGGAGATACCAAAGAAATTAAAGACCTGCTTAAAGCGATGGGAGGAAAATTCAATCCGAGATTGAGCCATAACGGAGAAAAGCAAGCAGGATGGATATTCCAAAAGAGCAAGCGTGAAGAACTGCAAAATATTATCAATCTGGGTAAATAGAGAATAGTAAAACGAAAGTATAACAAGGGGCAGAAACTCCTGCCCCATAAATCAAATTACAATATGTGGAGAATAATAGATAACAAAGGAACTCTTTATTCTGGAAATGAAGAAGATATAAAGATCATATATGATCAGATCAAAAGTGGAAAGATACAAGAGAAATGGTACGGTGACTTATTGCTCGTACAAGTACATGATATTCACAGATAAACAGTATAAAATTATGAAATCAACGAATCATTTCAAAAATACCATACAAGCCTATTTAGAACAACGTGCAGCAAGCGATCCGCAGTTCGAATGGGCATATACTACTAAAGAGAACAAGAGTATCGACCAGTGCATAGCATATATCCTTAATACGGTACAGAAAAGCGGTTGCAACGGCTTTACGGACGAAGAAATTTTCTCAATGGCAGCGTATTACTATACAACGGATAATATTGAAGCAGGCAACCCTGTCAACTGTCATGTGGTTGTAAACCATACCGTACTCCTCACAGAACAGGAAAAAGAACAGGCACGCAAAGAAGCCATAGAGCGGGTACACAACGAAGCCTATAACAAAATGAGACAGCCTGTAAAGAAAGCCAAAAAGGTATCTCTTGTACCACAACAACCAAGTTTATTTGATTTTTAAAACTGTATCCTTATGAAACCGAAGAATAAATTTCAACAGCAAGTAGTCGAAGCGAGTAAAACCCTGCCTAAACTGACAGAAGTACAAGTCGATTGGGGCTATAAGCATTGCATTGAGCATATTGCCCATAAAACCAAGAAAGGCATTATTACCTGTTTGGATTGCGGACACCGTTGGACAGATGAGGATATAACAGCCGACCATTGCACCTGTCCTAATTGCAAGCTAAAATTAAAAGTAGAGGAAACACGCAGGCGTACTTTTTTGGATTATGAATACCTGTGCGTTGTTACCGCCCATAAAGGCTACCAAGTTTTGCGATTCCTCTATATAGAGTGTAATATGAAAGTCGGGGAAAAAGCACATTACTTCCATTCGGAAGTTGTGCAGAAATGGATAGCGCCTGATGGAAGGTACGCAACGATGGCAAAATTGCGCCCGATGGGATTCTTTGTACACGGATGGATTTACCACAGCAAATTGGAAATTCGTCCCGAAAAGGCATTGTATAATATTACACCGACAGAAGTTTATCCACGTCAAAAAATGATACCTGAACTAAAACGTACAGGATATAAAAAAACATTCGGAAAACTAACGCCTTTCGACACAATACATTTTTTATTGGCTGAAAGCAAGGCGGAAACGCTATTAAAGGTAGGACAGAGAAAATTATTCGAATACTTTGCCTATGATCGGAGCAGGAAGATTAACGGATACTGGCCATCTATCAGGATATGTTTGAGAAACGGCTATCCGATTAAGGATGCACAGATATGGTGCGACTATATAGACCTGCTTTGTTCTTTCGAAAAAGACCTTCGGAATGCAAAATATGTGTGTCCCGACAATCTGAAAGCCGAACACGATAAATATGTAAAAAAACGCAGGGAATGGTTGAAAAAGCAGGATGCGATAGACGCAAGACGAAAAGCACAGGAAGACGAAGCCTATTTCAAAGAGATAAAATCAAAATTCTTTGGCATTCAGTTTTCGGATGGGTTGATACAGGTACATGTACTTGAAAGTGTGGATGAAATCATGCAGGAGGGAGATGCTATGAAGCATTGTTTATTTACAAATAAATACCACCTGAAACCCGATTCGCTCATCCTTTCGGCTTGTATAAACGAACAAAGGTTAGAAACCATCGAATTGTCATTAACCGAATTAAAGGTACTGCAAAGCAGGGGTATTTCCAATAAAATCACCAAATACCACCAACAGATCATCAAACTTGTAGAAAATAACATTCCTCTGATTCAAGAGAAGTTAGCAGCATAATTATTCACTAAAAACAGAGAATAAACAATATGAAAACAAATAAAATAGCAATCACCTATAGAAGTCAGGTGTATATCCTAAACAGGACAGAGAGCAAACATTATCAGATCGGCTTTGAAACAGACAGATGGAGTATCCGTATCTACATCACACAGAATAACCCTGTCAGAATAATTATAAACAAGTGCGTCAAGAAATCCGAAACGGAGTATCACACACAATTCTGCTATGACTGTTATTGTAGCCTTGACGCAAACGGCTTGTACCTGAATGACGTGAGTGACCCTGCTACATGCAGGAAGATAAAGAACACGACAAAATGGTTTACCATCGAGCCGATGTTGAGAGAGATTTATAATCAACTGAGGGATGAAATGGAGATGATAAGTAATTATCAACAATGGTGGTATATGTTAAGTTTTGATGAATTGGAAGCCATAACAGGAATAGCACAGGACAGGGATGCCAATAATCAAAAAGATGCTTGCTTTGTCAATGCCTGTCATATTTTTTGGCAAAACAAAACATCCGAAGAAAAGGACGGGGTCTATCTGAACTATACCAACAAACAAGATTCTTAGAATTATCTAATCTGTATAATTATGGATGCCGTAAAAGATTACTTCGAGCAACAGAGAGCCGAAGAACAAGTAGAAAAAGAGTTGAATGTAGACCGATGGGTAATTATATCCATCGGCTACAGAAGCCGAATCCCTGTTTACCTGAAAGAAAAATATGATTGGGTAATCCGTTGGAGAGTAGCCAAACTACAATGCAGTTATCCCAAAGAAAGTATTTGCACGTGGCACACGCATTATGACAAGAGAACCTCTTTGCGGTTGGAATATGACAGCCTGTACACCAAGATTATATCAGCAAAAGCATGGCTGACAAGGGCAAAGAATAAGGTGAAGAAGTACGAAGAAGAACGCAATAGAACATTGTTCCAGGATTTTGAAAACGACCCGATCTGGCTGGATGCGATGCAGAAAGTCAAAGCCAAAGAAGACAAATTGGCGTATCTACAGGAAGTATTAAGAACAGAAACAGAGAAATATCATGCAAAAGCAAGTTAGAAAAATAAAAGATCCTATATTAAGGGCAATCGTCATAGACTCCCTGTCTATCATAGAAAATCGCAAGACCGCTTATAAAAGAGGGTGCAACAATCCGATATGTAAATTTATACCCATCATCCTTGAATATAATTATCTATTCAGAGAGTACTATTTAAGGTCTGTATCCTTTGACGATGGCGGAATACCTTTCCAAACAGGTTGTTTTTTCAAGACGCATGAGGAAGCGATAGACTGTATTTTTTCATATCCCTCCGTTGAACAACTAACGGATACGACAGAAATAGTACAGGCTTGTACTTATTATTGAAAATCTTACGACAGGGAATTATGAGAAAATTATCAAATTATACACATGTCCGATACTGTACCGATGAAGCAGACGTACTATCGGGATTGACAGAAATAAACAATGCAATGAAGTATTGCAACCTGATGGATAAAGCTATCCCGAATTATTATTACAGCAGAAGGAATAAGCTTATAGAAAAGTTAAAGCTTGTTGTTACCAAGGGACTGAGAATCCACGAATTTAGATATGGAGGACATATATTCCAGGCAGAACGCCCATTTAAACCGCATGAAGATTTTGGATATGTAGGTCGAAGGCTGACACGGCTTGTTGTTTATGGCTGGGATTGGGATGATTTTTGGATATGCGCCAATGCAGTAGGACATGAGAGCCTGTCTCTCAAAAATGCATACATCTTCCTGATGGATCGGGGTATTTTAGTTGTTCCATGCGGAGGATTTTTAGGTCAATATGTAATTGAATAATATAGATGAAGATTATGAAACAGGAAATAAAACAAAACGGAGAAACAATTATCGAAAGTGACGATAACATCTCCATACCAATCATATTTAATAATCTGACAGGGAAAAACAGTAAGGATAATAAAGATTATCAGGCGTATATCAAATATACAGCCATCCCAATGATGGGATTTCAATACGGAAAAATCGAATGTTGGGAGAATGGAATACTCACAAGGACAGGATATATAACAAAACTTTTATTGATAACATAAAGCGGGCAGGTAATCTGCCCGCTTACTTTTTCATGAGCATCAAGAAATGTGCGAAAAAAAGTAACAAAAACCTACTCGAACAAGCTGTTTATCACACAGAACAGCTTGTTTTTTATTTTTATCCATATCTTTGCAGGTAGGATAAAAAAGAGTGAACCATGACAGAGCGTTTTTATGACATAAGCCATCTATCCACCCGGCAGCTTCAGGAATTATATACCACCTATATTAAAAAAGGGTGGAAAGATTTCGATTATTATGAACTGATGCCCGAAGGAGTACATCCTTCCGAATTGTCCGATGCAGAAGTAATCCTGAATCTTGATGGGGAACATAAACACAATTACTGCGTTTATATGATTGATTGCAAAGGCGAAAAAGACGGGGTTATGTTTGGTTTCGGACTGTCTTATTACCCAGACTTTACGGCCTACTTACATTTGCCGGCAGGCCTGTTGGACGAAGTGGTTGAAAAATATTCATTGATCCCTGAACCCGAAGTAAAAGACCGGACCATTGAAGAATTTCTTATAAACGGACCGAAAGGCCCCTCATTAAACTAACAACCCCTGTTTTTTATACAATGGCAAAAAAAGAAACCAAAGAAAAGAAGCATATATCCCTCGCTGTCTTGGTCGATGGGGATAATGCAACGGCGTCCAGGCTTACTGATGTTATCAAATTTGTATCCGGCTACGGGGAACCCATTGTAAAAAGAATATATGCGGACTGGTCAAAAACAGGGACATCCCAATGGAAAGAACCCGCAAAAGAACTGGCTTTCCGCCTGATCGAAGCCACGTCCTATGTGAAAGGCAAGAACACAACAGACATAGCTTTGGTGATGGATGCGATGGATCTGCTCCATTCAGGTATTGTAAACGGGTTTTGTATTGTCGCCAGTGACGGCGATTATACGCTTTTAGCCCAGCGGATAAGAGAAGAGGGGTTGTTGATATTGGGATATGGGGAGAGTAAGACCCCTTTAAGTTTTGCCGGTTCGTGCCGTAAATTCCAATATTCAGATAAGGAGCCTCCAAAAGCTGAGACTCCCGACTGCTTATTAAAGAAGGAAGCTGAAATATTTGACAGGGCTTTTAATATATTTGGCAAAGAAGAAGTTGCTCTATCCCTGTTAGGTCCCGAACTAAAAAAAATACTGCCCAAATACAAACCCCGTCGTTATGGCTGCAAAACGCTGGGAGCAATATACGAAAAATTAGATAAATACGAATTGATACGCACCGGGCAGAAGGGTATTTATAATATTGTCCGTCTGAAGAAACCCCAGGAAAGCCAATAGCAAGCGGTTTGACTTTGGCGCAGAGGTTGAATTTGGAAAAGTCGGTGTAGGTTTAGGTTATGATCTCGACCTGTTAAACATCGCCAATACTATTAGTGATTTTAGCAATGACGATAACAGTAAGGTTAAGGTTCGCAATATGAACGCTTACCTTTCTGTAGGATATAAATTTTAGCCATTTATTCTAAAAAAA
>NZ_JADCLQ010000001.1:0-42285 GCF_015234155.1 Dysgonomonas sp. GY75 | reverse complement strand
AAAAAAACAAATCTGCAAGCCGGTTCAAAATCGAACCGGCTTGTGCCTTTCCGCTTATCCGTAACCCGAAAGATCTTATCTTGCGGAATTATAGTTACTTGTTGATTCGCGTTAGTTAAGCAGTTAAAATACAAATATACAGTATATGCGTATTATTTTTTGACATTCAAATGAAAGCAGCCCCTGATTCTAAAAATCAGAGGCTAATGTTATAATTATTCGATATCCTCATTCCACAGCTCCTTATCTGTAGGAGCCTTTCTTAGCTTATAGACAATAACTGCCCATACCACTACCTGATATACAAAGAAACCTATTGCCATGCCCATTTGTCAACAATTTAAATTGTTCATACTTCAAGTTTACTTCAATATTCTCTTCCTGCGTGGAACTATTGGTGAAACTAAAGGTCTTTTGAACCACTTTTCCAAAAGAATTCACGATGTACACGTCCAGAACCTGTCTGCTTGTCCCAAGAGATTTATAATAAAGCCTGAATGTTCTTTTTGTCAATGGATACAAATCATTAGGAGTGAAAATAGTTCTTTCATCATCCATCAAAATCCCCTCTCCGTCACTCTGGAAGTACCTGATATAGTATTCATTTCCAGAATAATCACCTTCCATAATCAACTGACATCTGATTTCCGCAGTTTCATTGACTGCTATTGTCTTTTGAACCGGAAGTGTTTCCAGATCAAACGCATAATCCTGTTTAATGTCCAGCTGGTCACTACAGGCACACACGAATGTCAGTGCACCCAGCACATAACATCCGATAAGTATTTTTCCTATTTTATTTTTCATTTTTATAAATAATTGAAAGTGTATAATCGTACATTTTAAGTATTACTGTTTTTATTACCTAAGCTTAGCTAGGTAATAAATAGCTCTGTGAGCTTAATTGATAATAAATTTTAATCCAACTCCTACTTGTGTATGGAACTTACTAACAGAGCTACCGAATAGCATCCGCTGGCGTGCACTAATGACCAGCACAATACGGTCAGACAGATAGTTTTCTATCTCTAGCGTGGCAGCTCCACCATATACAAAAGCACCTTCATTTGTAAGTGTAGAGCCATCGTAGAGAACCTTGTCCTCCCAATTGCAAGTCTCGTAGCCGCCCAGGGCTGATATTCCTAAAGACATAAAGAGTGTTTTGCTGCCATCAGACAAAAAGTTGTAGTAATAGCCACCCTCCGCAGTAAATGCAGAAACGGGGATTGCCATTTCTTTGTAATCATAGTTTTTCTGAAGATATTCCGCACCGAATACCCATTTATTTCCACCTGATGCATATTTGCTGATAGCAGCACCCAAATAAAAAGCTTCCTTGTTCTTCTCTTGTTTGAAGCCGTCAACCGTTCCCGCTCGAAGTTCTATGCCCCGCATCCCCGGCAGGCATCGTTGTGCCTGTATCTTCTCCATAAACAACAAGCTCATGGAGAATACCAATGATATGACCAATACTATTCTATTCATATTTTTCGTTTTCAAAGTGATGTACTTATTTTACTTCCAGTTCATTTATTACTCTGGCTCTTACCAGGTCATTGTTTTCAACAACAAAGGACTGGTGACGTCCGCCTTCTTTTTCATTGAGTTCAATAATAAGCTGTTTATCATCAGGAATTGTAAACTTGGGAAGTGCAAATACGGTCCTCTGGTCTCGTCTGCCATCTATCTGCATAGCGAAATTATGTGCCCTGAGCGGTGTTATGATCGTCTCCTGAATTGCTGTGCGTTTAGTTACTTTCTTATCTACAATCTTGAAGGTTACAAAATCTACACTGAAAGGAACATTGGAGGAATTTTTCACCTGCGTATGAAAATAAAGCAATCCATTGTGTGAGTAGATCCCTTTGAGTAAAAATTGTAGACCGAAACGTTTCGATCCGATGTGCTTTATTTCACGGCGGTCATTTTTATAGATCGAATTCATAATTAATTTTACTAATAAAGGTGATTCTTTACCCAATTCCGTCAAATAGATTTCCTGGGCATTATTCGGACGGTTTACTATTTCGCCGTCGTAGATGAAGTCTTTCATTTCAATATTCAGCTTTTGAGGTTCGTCCGAATATTTGATATTAAAAGTATAGTAGCTGCCATCATCGGTAATAACTGCCATATTGGTTTCGGTGCTGAAATCCCGTACAGAGGCTTTTACCCTGAGAACATTCTCCGCTCCGTCGGCTTTTCCTGCAATCAGGTCGGAGGAACCCAGATCGACATAACGTACAGCATCAGGAAAAATAATATGCACTGTTTTATTAAAAGTAATTTCCAGACCATAAGGAGGTATCATCCGGTCAAAAGTGACAGGACGTGTCAATCCATTATATAAGTCACCGGAGGATGGATTTTCCTGTGCCTTAACTGACAGGATACTTATAGCAAAAGCAAAAAATAAAATTAAATGTTTCATGACTAAAATTGTTTTAATGTTTTAAATACAGATTGTACTTGAAGAAGTGATCTTAAACATTCGTCCAATGCCTGTATCTTGTACTTCTTCCTGTAATAAAAAGGTCTGTGACCTTGACTTTGGATTTTTAGTGGTTATTTATCTGAAATAAGCAATACACGGTGTCCCGCTTTTAGGGTTATCTTCACTGTACGTAGCTTCTTTGAGATATATTGTGAGGCTCCCTGTATAACACCTTTGGACAGATCCGCTGCTATCTGTGATGCCGCATTGTCCGTGATGGAGATGCTTGTTCCCATATTCTGCCCCATATTGGCAACCATTTCCTTAGTGGCATTCATTTCGGCAGAGCCGGGAACAGATACCCCTTTACGCCCGTCCATGTCATAGGCAGCCAGTTCCACGGGCAGGATATTCCCGTCCAGTAAGATGGATGCAATATGAATATCAACACGCTCTCCGCTTATTTTTGCCGTTCCGCTGACAACCGTTCCTTTGGGTATATGGCGACTACCAACCTGAACAGTCTCCGCAAGACGGAGTTGTACACCTTGTCCGTCGGTAAGAGTCACTGTCCGGTAGATGGTAGCATATACTCCATTTCTGGGTTCATCATCTGTTTCATTTTTCAATGAATTAAACCCGATATTGCGGGGCTTGCTGTATTCGGCGATAAATGCCGAGTCGCTCATCTGTACAGGCAGTGAGGATACGATCTGTTCATGTATCCGGCTCATAGAAATTGTATTTTTATTATTTCCCGAAGATGGCGAAGATGTCCGGCTCTCCTCTGCTTTTAGTGCAGGCTCCAATGTTTGTCCCTGTGTCGTCTGAGGCATATATTTTGCTGCCATCTGATACGACTTTTCCATCAAAGCCAATTGATCTTCTGCTATCCGTTGCGTTTCTTTGCGCTCTTGCTCCTTTCGTTCCAATTCCTGCAAACGCCATTCAAGCTCCAATTGTCGCTGTTCCGCTTCCTCGTCTATCCGTGGTTCAGGCTCATAAAAACTACTCACCTGCCTGTTTACGTCCTGATAAGCATGAACAGAAGATTGAATTTTGACAGATGGTGCAGTCTCACTGTTTGTCGTGTTTGCCTTTTGGTCTTCGAAAGAAGATCTGTCTGTTTCTTCAAAGGCAAAGGACATATCCTGTAGAGTACGCCTTTTCTGTTGCTGTATACTTTCGAACTCATCTTTCTCGTAAGCCCCTTTCTTGTCGGATATAATACCTTCTTCTTTCGGCATCGGAAGTTCAGCATTATAACCCGATCCCTGATTTTCCTTTTCTTTATCCTTCTCTGATGGTGCAAAGATCAGGTACATAACTCCTGCAAATACCAGAAAGAACAAAGGAAAGATAAGAAGCTGCTTGCGTTTGCGGATCTGTTCAGGAGTCAGTTCTTTTTGAACTTCTGTCCCTTGCGTATTATTTATCTTGTCGCTGCTCATAATTAAAATCGTATAATTGTTTAATACTGTCCTCCTGTAATTTTAATTGCCGGATATGTTCTATCTGCAATTGTTCTTTACGTTGTTTCTCCTTTCCCCAATTATAGATAGTGGAAAAGGTAAAGTAGACGTTTACCGAAGTAAAGACCAGAATCATAATGATAACTACCGTTACCCTCTTTTCCAGGGTGATATCCCCGCATAGTTTTCGCAAATAGGAATCTATGCTGTAGCCTAATTCTTTTAAGATATGTTTCATAACCATTTACTTTTAGCGTTCCAATAGCCGTATATCCCTGTTTTCAAGGATTTCAAAGGATTCCATGGTAAAACCGTGAGGATTGTTGTCCGAGCGCACCGAATTGATCAGGTTACAACGGGTAACAAGGCTGCGTTCGGTCACATTACTTTCCCTGATAATCATTTGCCGTGCATAGGTTACAGCCTTATAGGGATAGGCATCAAAATTGCAAACGATGCTATCGACTTGTACACCTTGATTAATGTTTCCCGATACCACACGGTTGTAATACCCTTTCTCGGATAGATCCTTGTAATACCTGAACGCACTTTTGTCTACTAAAAACAAGGCACGGTTGATATTGCTTTCAATGGCGTTCTTATCCGGAGATAATGTGAAGAACAATTCATGGAAGCGACGTACATGCTCTTTGGCTTCCACAGGACGATTTTGAAATAAGTCCTGAGAAAGAGCCAGCATCAGCGACTTTCCGTCATCCAGCACATATATTTTCTGCCGTTGTTTTTCTGCAAAACTGTAAGAACTCCAGACCGAATATCCGGTAACAGCAGCACATAAACAGAGAAATATGATGGAGAAAAGACGTATCTGCTTGAAACTGGTTTCTATATTTTTTAATGATTTAAATTCCATATTTCGATGAATTATTGTTATTTAAGAAAGTATCGCCACTAGCTACCGAGCCATAGTAACCGAAGTCAGTCGCGATACTCTCTTTTGATGAATAACCGGCTCTGCTTATTTACATAAAGACTATTTGCCCATCAGACGTCCTGCAACATTTCCGGCAACGGCTCCGCCTGCACCTGCTACCGCACTTGCTCCGCCTTTCGCCATCTTTCCGGCACTCTGCGTCTGGGAATTGACATTCTTACCCAGATTCCCCATACCACCGGATTGGATGATCCAGTTGGAAACAGACGGTATTGTAAAATATCCGACTATCCCGATTAACATAAATATGATATATACGGCATCCGTACTATCGGGAATAAAGCTGGAATCAGACAAGTTTTCAATGTCTTTTTCGAGCATTTTGATCTGGATTCGTGCCAGAATGGAACTGAACAGGTCGGAAACAGGCAGCCACAGATAAACCGATATATAACGGGTGATCCACTGGATAAGTGTCGATTGAAACCCGTCATAAACACTGATGGCAAAAGCAATAGGCCCCAGAATTGCCAACACTATCAGAAAAAATGTCCGTATGACATCTATTACTAAGGCTGCCGCATGAAAGATCAGTTCCACGATATTTCGAAAAAGTTCACGGATTGCTTTTTGAGCTTTATAAGCAGTACGGGTAACATACATTCCTCCCATTGTCGCAATGTCTTTCGGTCCCCAACCTAATTCTTCGATTTGCCTGTCAAACTCAGCATCATCGACCAGATAAGCTGTTTCCGGATTTCTCATATTAGCTTCGTATTCCAGACGATCTTTTTTAGCCTGATACGCTTTCATGTCAAAAGTTTGTGTTTCCAGAATACTATGTGTGCCCGTTACTATCGGACTCATCACGGAATTAATCGTACCTAAGACCACAGTCGGAAAGAACATGATACAAAAACCGATAACAAACGGGCGGAGCAGCGGGTACACATCTATCGGCTCGGCTCTGGCTAACGCCTGCCATACCCTTGAAGCCACATAGAATAATGCACCGAATCCGGCCAGACCTTTGGCAACCCCTGTCATATTGCTACAGAGAGGCATCATTTCAGTATACAGATCCCGTAATACCTGATGTATGTTTTGAAAATCGACAGCTAACAGCATAATTACCAGTATTTATCGTTTGCATTTCCATAGAGGGCAAGTACACGGTCTGTCTGGTTCTTTTCCCTCGCTCTCAGGTAAGAGACAGAGATGTTTTTCTTCGTGTAATACACCGTCAGGTTGCGGTATTTCTTAATCTCACTATATACCTTGTCAATGATATCCATTCGTTCTTTGTCACTCATGGACAGACCATTTGCAGAGGTAACAATATTTTTAAGCTCGCTGAGCTTATCGGCTCCCTCTTCCAGAATCTTAGTATAGCCGAAAGAGATGGCAGCCAGTTCATCCACCGAATAATTGGGATCGGTCATCATCTTTTGGAAATTTTCGATATAGATATCGGATATTTCGCCTACAAGAAGTACCGTCTGCTGTACTTTACGGGCATCTTTCACAAGGTCATGGACACTTTTCAGCTTATCATAATACTCTTTGCCCTGATTGTAAATCTTAACTGTT
Organism: Dysgonomonas sp. GY75; assembly: GCF_015234155.1. Taxonomy (NCBI): domain Bacteria; kingdom Pseudomonadati; phylum Bacteroidota; class Bacteroidia; order Bacteroidales; family Dysgonomonadaceae; genus Dysgonomonas; species Dysgonomonas sp. GY75. The sequence goes on along the minus strand of NZ_JADCLQ010000001.1, from coordinate 35,894 downwards.
TCCTGAAAACTCGACAGCATATTTTTTGCAGTCGAAGAGGTCTGAACTATCTGGTTAGCAGAGTTTACTATTCCCTGAGCCAGATTTGTCGGATCGGTCACTACCCATTGTGCATTCATATTTGTTGTGAAGAGCAAAAGGCTCACCCACAACATAAAAATCTTAGTTTTCATGCTGCTATTTTTTTAATAATAATGTTTTTTAAAGGAAGTATGGAGTATTAAACTCCATACTTTCAGAATTTAATACAACTATTAGTATAGATTAATCTCCCCTTTAGGCCCTTCTGTCCAGTCGGTGATAATTACATCATCGACAACCAGCTCCGTTCCGTTGAAAGTGACATTGTAGAAATACTTGGTTCCCTGTTTCCATTTTGTATCGTAAGGCACATTGTAGGTATAGATATCCCCGTCAATAAAGAAACGTATCATAACGCTTCCCGCTGAGTTTGTCTTGACTACAGGCAATACCATTACTTCCATGAAATCTTTATCTTCAGTTGGTTCTTTATCTGTAAGGGTATATAACCCATTGACATCTTCAATAAAAGCCGGACTGAACTGTGAATCGTAGTAAGTTAATTCCCCTGTCGCAAGATTCAGGGACGCACCACTTTTGAGATCACCCTTTCCTGTAGCATTAGACACTTCAATCCGGGTTAATTTACCTTCTCCCGGATAATTCATTTTACGGATACCGAATTGTATAAGGGCTTTGGCATGCTTCATACGAAGTCTTACATTCGGATTAGCCCTGTTGATATCACCCTGCCCTTCGGCATTCGTCCCATACATATTATCCACCTGATTGTTGTGGTATATATTCATATTGGCAGTACCGTTTGTATAAGCAGCACCGTAAGGGTAAAATGCAAATACAGTCGCAGGAGTATCACTCAGCTTAACGGCAGGAGTCAGTTCCCATTTGCCGGATTTATATTCCGCCTTCACATTGTTATACGGACCTTGCGGATAGTTACTACCCAATGTTCCGTTTGTTACGAAGAGACTGAGAGCCGATCCTTCGGGGAAACTGCTTAATGCGGCTTTTGTGGAACGCAAGCCTGTCTCTGCGGAAGTTATTTCCGTTTGGATACGTAAATCCGCAGTTTGACCCTGTGATGGGTTTACTGTTTCATCATCGTTATTACAACTTGAGAAGCTTAACACTGTAGCGGAAATCACCGCCATACATATAAATAATCGTTTCATCTTATTAAAAATTAATTGTTTATAAATAAGCCGTTTTACAGGTTTTGGCGCCTTATACCCATTCGACGGCTTTGGGTTTTTATAATTATTGTTTATTCGTACCAGGGCAGGTTTATCCTGTCTGTTCCCTGATCTATCCAATCCTCTATCCGCACATCCACAATTTCGAGCAGGCGTTCCTGTATCAGTACCTTATAGGTATATTTCTTCCCGCTTTCCCATTTGGTTCTCGCAGGTACAGGCCAGTGGGCTTTCAGGTTATCTGTATAGAAATCGATCATGATATCCCCATCATATTCTGTTCTGTCGACGGGAACGACCATCAATGACGCTTTTGCCCCGTCATAAAGATGATCGGAATCCAGCTGCCATCCGTAAATTATCGCCGGATCGTTCCATCCTTTCTGATGTTCCATCTTTCCGGTAAGAAGATCCAACTTCGCCTTGCTGTAAAGACTCTGCCCTTGAATAGAAATAAGATTCAGGTTTGCGGCTAGGGAAATATCCGTCCACTGAAACTCAAATTCAATCAGTGCCAATGCATGCTTCATGGTTAGCGAGAGCACCGGATTGGAACTGTTGACACTGTGCATATCACTATAGAGGTAATCCGTCTGACTGGAGTGTTCTATCTCAAAAGAGGACGCTACATTATTTTCAGGATCGTAAGGATAAGCAGCATATATATCCGTATAGCTTTCCCAAAGAGATACAGGAGTATGTAATACCCATGAGTTATTTTTATAAGTCATTCCTCTATACCCACTTCCTTGCAAATCATATATATGCAAGCCGATCTGATCACCCTGCTCAAAATAAGATTTAGATGTAGTACCATTTGCCGATTTGAGGTTAAATTCTACCTGTGCGACAGACAATAACTTTTCTTGTTCCTGATCTACCCAATCATTGGAATCACTGCAAGCATAAAACAGGGATAGTATCACCATCATTGAAAAAATAGATTTCTTTTCCATTAGTAACTGCTTGTTTGGGTTAATACTATGCTAATACCTGTCGCTGCACCGGAAGATTTGAATGTCCGTACCGGAGGAACCATATCCACCTGATAGGTATATTTCATACCCGATTGCCAGAGTGTTCCTTTTTTTAGAGGATATGTATAAATATATCCGTCGATTTCAAACTCAAAGAACAGATCGCCATCGTTTTTAACCGGTTCTATTGGCATAACCAGAACACAGGCATACTCTTCTTCGCTGGTATACGGCTCATAGAAATTCATATCTTCGGGTCTGATGGCAGCCTGGTCATAATAGCCATCCAAAGGCTCTATCTCTGCGTTTTCCAGATTTAGTGTTCCCCTGCTTTTCAGATGTGTTATCCCGTCCGCATTCCGGATAGAAACCTTTTGTACGGAACAGTCATGCGGGTAATCGTTTTTAATAAACTTAAATTGTACCAAAACCAGCACATGCCGCATAACTATATCCGCATAAGGGTGTTCATGCATTACATATCCGTCTACAACCGTTCCGTGCATATAATCGGTTTGGGTGATATGTTCCACATATATATACTTATCCGACTGGTAAGCATGTTTCTTTTGTTCGAAAGGGTAATATGCAAACAGGCGTGACGGCTCACTGCTTAAGAATATAGGTCCAGATAAATTCCACCAGTAATGATAGCGGGCTATATAAGGGAAAGGATATCCTCTATGGTATTCCGGCAGGTACAAACCGATTGTATCGCTATTCTCAAATTCGCGGATTGTCCCGTTTCCTGATTCCGGCCTGTCATTAAACACTGCCACCGATTTGAGTTGTAGCTGTGTATCATACAGAGTAGTACCCGTATCCGCTAAATTCTCATCTGAACAGGAAAAGAACAGAGCAAAAGCAGAAAAGAACAATATTGTTATCATTAAAATCTTTTTCATAATCGTATCGATTAGTTATGAAATAGTCAATAAAAAGGTCTGTGACCTTATAGTTCAATAATACCACCGTCTGAAACATTCCATCCGGTAATAGCGACCTCCATACCCATCAGCCCCAAGCGTATTTCAATCGAAATATTGATAATACGTGTTATAAATCCGCTGAAAACATTTGTCAGGTCGATGGTTTCATAGTATGTATTTCCCCCGGACGCTTCTAAAGCGATATCCAGCAGGTTATCTGTCCTCTCCTCACTTTGCTTATCCGGATTTACCCCGAATACCTCTAGAGTGGAAGAGAACACATTGTCTTTTTCTATGTTTCTTTGCGTATCAAAAGCCAGCCATGCAGCAGACTCCAGTGCATCTAACTGTTTAAAGCCATATTTGTAGGAAATACCTGAAAGTTCTCCGTTAATGGAGCTGACACCCACACCCGAATTATCTATCACCACAAAATCAATATTGATTTTCCGTGTTGCCGATTTCAATGCAGGCTGACTGAGAACCCTTTCAAAAGGGATCACCGTCAAATCTGTATTTGCCGCATACAATGCCGGAGCCTGAACCGTATATAGCCTGCCGTTACCTTCAGATGTATTTAATTCTACTTTAGCCGTGTTCGGACAATCCATGCCGGAAAAGTTGATGTTTCCCAATCCGTAAGAGTTAAATGCCAGTACCTTATAGTTTACCGCTTGTACATCTGTCACCAATGTATCCGATGTAATGCTGTACATATAGTTACGTTGTGGAGACAACAGATAAATATCTGTCAACGCAGGTCTGGTATCATCTTGAGCCAACCCCGACCAGTCCGGTTTGATTTCTACATCCCCGTAATAGGTGCAATCTTCTGAGAAATCGATCAGGTTGCAGGATGCCATCAGCATACAGCAGATAAACGATACTGTCAATCCTATTTTTTTTATTCTTTTCATAACTAGCTTTTTAATAATTATCATCGTCATCCTCTTCCTGATTCAGGTTATACGCCTTAATCAGCTTATTGATCTCAGGATCGAGGGTACCCCGCCAACGTTTCATAGGATCGAGTTCTACCGAGTGCAGGTAACGGGTGACAGCCTCCTCGGTCTTACCCAGCCGTGATGCGACTACAGCCAGCAGATACTCGCTGTTTGCCGTTTCAGGTTCATTCAATAGTATATTGTATGCCGCCTGATCGTAGCCTAAACTCATCAGGCAAATAGCCGTATTGTAATCGTTATACTCATGGAGTATCGAAAGGGCTTCGGCGTACTTGCGTTTTTTCATCAGCTCCATACTCCTTGCATACACCGTATCAGGCTCCGTGGTATGGATGGTATCTTTTACCATTCCTTTACGATGCACATGGAAAGTAAAGTCCACAGCCCGCAGATGCGGATAGAGTTTCTCCCGAATATATTTGTAGTCCACAGGATGTTTCGAACGGATATCCAGTTCCTTTTTATCGGGATCACTATCTGATGCAATTAGATCGAGTATTGCCTGTTTGTTTCCGCTTTTCAGAGAATCCGTTACCAGCTTCGATAGTCCCTGCCAGTCTTCCCCCTTTGGATATGGTTTCAGCATTTTATCGATCCCTTCAATTCCCGATAGCTCCCCACTGAGATATTTACTGATAGATTCCGCACGCCTTTTTGACAAAAGCATATTCGAGCGGAAACTGCCTTCGGGTGAACAGCCTGCAATCAGTGAAATACTATCCATCACAAACTCTCCTGTTTCAGTTAGCTTATCCAACATACCCTGTACCTTTTCCAGCTCCGTACGGTTATCCCCTAAACCGATATCCATATCGTATTTTCCTGTCTTGAATGTGACATTCGCCCGGAGTGTAGACATGGCTTTACGTTCAATAATCTTACGCATATAGCGGGGAGTAGTATCTAAGAATTGTATCATCGAAGAAACTACATACTCCAGCGTATCGGAATGAGGTAACAGATGGCTGTCCCCACTTGTCGATTGTGCATATCCGTCCATATAGATTTTCATCCTGCGGCTGTCCTCGTCTGCCATGACCTGCTGCTTGTAGTAATATTCGAACTTGCCTTTATTGTAGATCACTGTATCAAGCCGTGCTTTTTCGTTCTTCGGGAACTTCACCATTTCGGCAAAAACAATATGTTTGTTATCGATCAGGCTCTGGTTTTTGGCAATCTGACGATCTTTGAGGAATCGCTTTTTAAGAAAAACCGAATCGGCAGCCGTAACAGGTTTATAATCGTTCACAAAACCAATGGTATATTTATCCTTACGGTATTTCCACAAAGTATATTCCGGAGAGAACTTACGTAACAGGTGGAACATCGGCAGCAGGTTTACAATTTGCTTATATCGCTTATTGTAAACAGAAGCAATATGAATCGTATCCTGCCCGAAGTATTCGTATCGTTCTTTTATTCCCCAAAAGCCCATCTGCTTTTTGAGCCAATTCCTGTTGCGGTACATCTTTTGGTTAAAGAACTCGTAACGCTTGTTCAGGCGAGACTTATACTTTGAGTATCCTGCATGATCGAGTGAATCCTTGCGAACCTTTCCAAGTTCCGATTTATTGTAATTGGCAATATACCTATGAAAAGCTCCTGTTTTGACAAAGTATTCGTCGAACAGGCTGTCGGGTATGATCTTTAAAAGGTATCTGTCAAACTCAGCGTACTGCTTTTGCTGTAACTTTCTGAACTCATCGCCCGAAATAACAAGGTCTTCAAAGTCCGAGATTTGGTCTGCTTTGATTAAGTGCGGAGTCAGGTTCAATTGCCATTTGCTGTTTATCAGTTCTTCGGGAACCGAAACAATAAAATCCACATCCACTTTACCAAAGCGTTCAGGCACGTTTTTCATTTTCGCTGTTACGGTTACTTCTTTTAGTTGTACCGCTAACTGTGCATTTCCATCTTTATCCTTTTCTGTCTGTACATAGGTGGTCACATTGCCGTGCCTGTCTTTCATATCGATGACCGAAGGTAGTTTTTTGTCCCGCACCTTTTCCTTTGTCTCTTCCACAGGCTGCACAGGCAGATGAATATTGGCACGTGCCTCTTTATCCATCTTTTGAGTGCTACAGGAAGAAAAAAGGGATGTAATCAGCAGCACGACTGCTAAGAACAGATAGAAGAAAGGGTTTGTTATTATTCGTATATTCATAAGTCTTTTATTTATACTTTACCTGAGTAATAAAAAGGTCTGCGACCTTAGAATAAATAGATTAATGAAAGGGCGAACTTGTTCGGTACGGCTACCCAGCGAGAGTATTCTCCCTTTTGCCGTCCGCACTCCTGACACTCATACTCGTTATAGTCTGCCCAAACAAGACCTATGCCCCCTTCAATTTCCAGATTCCAGCGAGGCGATAAGAGCCACGCATACCCTGCACTGATTCCCATTCCGTAGGCTTGTCCTTCGTAACGGCTGTTTTTCCATGTAACATGGTATTTTGAGCCGATAGCATTAACCCCGACAAAACCATTCACATAGGATTCCAACAGCCAGTAGCGTACTCCGGGCATTACCGTAAAGTTTTGTAATTTCTTATTATCCTTGAATACAAAAGGGTTATAGTACACAGGAAGGTGCAGCGACCATTTACGGTCTAACGTCATGCTTACTTCTGCATTTATTGTTGCTGTTCCCAGAGCCGGGATATTCGTGCCCAGCGAATAGAACTGGGCACGCAATCCACTGCATGAAAGGAGAAAAACAGAAAATAGCATGTATTTGAATAATAGAGTTTTCATATTTCCTTTTTCAGAGTTATTAATTGAGGTTGAAATCGAGAGGGATAGCCGGATAAGGAAATAGATCTGCTTCCGGACGAATCAAGGAAAGATTCCCGCAAAGATTTATCTGGTTCTTATCTTTGTCGTATTCCACAAAAATGGCATATGATTCAAGGATGAAGTAACAGATATTATTATATGTCCTGATGATGTGGGACTCTTTATAATCACCGGCCGGACTATCTATATCCCGTACAGATGCATAAAATTTATCTTTTTCTTTTGTAACCAAAAGGCATATTCCCAGACTTTTAACTATCCATTCTCCGCATGCTTCATTAGGCAGAATTTCTGTATTTGACTCTTCATTCTTCTTATTCATATCCTTAAGGATGTTTACGAGATCTTTGAGTATTTCATATTGTAAGAGTAATAAGCCCGTAAGGGTCTTTATCTGTTTTGCTTTATTGAAAAATCCGAACATATTGTTTTAATTTAAAATGTTAATACTTTTGGGAAATGATTCCCTTTTTGTTTATACTACAGGTTTGGAAGTTTAGATTTGTATTTCTTTCCGGAGCAGCAACTACATTCCCTGTAAGGGTTACTCCTGCTTATCCCGTTTATAACTTCCTTCGGATGCGACAAGCAACAAATCGTTTTCTTCGTCGTAAGCCAATTCTATACGACCGAACATGTCGAATATCATTTTATCCTGAACGACTGATATACGGGTGTCTACTTTTACCCCGTCCCTGTATTCAAATTCAATGTGATAGGAATGGCTTCCTTTGTAAATACGTACCGGAGGAGAACCTGAATTATTTACCCAACGGCCTGTTAAATGGACTAAAGGACATTGTGCAAACGGTTGTTTGCGAAGTCTTTTCTTCTTTTCCATAAGATGCCTTTTTAGCTTTCAGAGCGTTTCTGATAATTGAAGTACGGGACGATGTAAATCCCTTTCAGATCAGGATTGTAGCATAGCTTGAAATAGCAGGATTCAATAAAGAAATAGAATACCCCTTCTTCCCGGTCATCGGCAGTGATCCTGTAGATCAGTTCCGGTTTATAGTCAAATGAGATCAGGTAAATATCTTCTTCCCTGACGATGGTAAAGCAGGGTGGTATCATGTCTTTGAGTTGTTTGAAGGCATCCGTCTTATACGACCACTTTCCGCAGAGATCGTCCAACGAGACGGGCTCCGGCTCTTGCTGATGCCTTTCAATACATTCTGCAAAACTGATACCTGATACAGGTATGTTTATTTCTATCTCCTGTGGCTTATTGAGCAGTATATCCAATACCTCAGTTAAATGTCCGAGGATTGCTGTTAAGTCATTTCTATCTAATTTTTCAAACATCGTTTTTTATTTTTTTAATTAATTACTTGCTTTATTCATGGCTATTTGTTTAATAGCCATCTCGATATCCCCTCCCAGCTTTTCGGTTAGTTTTTGAACTTCAACCTTTTCGGTTTCTTCCGTTGTATACGTATAGTATTCCGAGGGACTCACCTCTGTGGCATATACGGCTGATTGGACACCACCCAGACCGAACCATACTTCTTTGTATTTACGCCCCGGATGATTGGACATATTGATAGAGAGGATCTGAGCCTTTTCCTTATCGGTAAGACCTAAGAGCGATTGAATCACGTCAAAACGGTTCATGAATTTGCGCTGGTCTAACAGGATTTTGCAATCAGAGTTATTAATGATGGCTTCCTTCACTATTTCGGATGAAATAAGGTCTGTAATTTCCTGTGTTACAGTGATAACTTCGCCGAAATACTTTCTAACTGTTTTATACATATATTTCATGTATTCAGCCATACTTGCCGAAGACAAGGCTTTCCACGCTTCTTCAATTATCAATTGTTTACGAATACCCTTTAACCGCCTCATTTTGTTGATAAAGGCTTCCATAATGATGATGGTTACTATCGGGAAAAGTTCGCGATTCTCTTTGATTTGATCGATCTCAAAGACTATGAACCGTTTATTAAGCAAATCGAGTTCCTTATCCGAGTTCAGCAGAAAGTCGAAACGACCACCTCTGTAATATTGACGCAGGGTAGTCAGCATATTGTCAATGTTGAAATCCCTCTTTTCCACTTTGATCTCTCTACTTTCCAGCTCCGGTTTGTAGGTATCCCGCATAAATTCATAGAAAGTATTGAAGCTCGGACGAATACTTCTATCGCTTTGTATCAGTCCGATATACTCGTCAACGGCACTACCTAACTCTCCCGATTCGGTCTTCGTGATTTTATCGTCTTCGCTTTTCCAAAGGGTAAGCAACAGGGTTTTCAAACTGTCCTTCTTTTCTACATCGAACTGATTGTCATCGGTATAAAAAGGGTTGAAAGAGATCGGGTTATCTTCGGTATAGGTGAAATATACTCCGTCCTGCCCCTTTGTTTTGCGGCGGATCATTTCACATAATCCCTGATAGCTGTTACCCGTATCCACCAGAACGACGTGCGTGCCCTGTTCGTAGTACTGCCTGACAAGGTGATTCATAAAGAAGGACTTACCACTACCCGAAGGCCCCAATACAAACTTATTCCGGTTGGTGATGATTCCTTTCCTCATCGGTAAATCGGAGATATCCAGATGGAGCGGTTTACCCGAAACCCTGTCACACATCTTGATTCCAAAGGGAGATGGTGACGATTGGTAATTTGTTTCTTCCGTAAAAAAACAAAGGGCAGGTTCGATAAAAGTGTAGAATGATTCTTCCGAGGGAAAATCCCCGGCATTACCCGGCATCCCGGACCAATAAAGGGTAGCGGCATCCACAGTATTGTGGCGTGGCTTACATTCCATAAGAGCCAATTGACTGCCGACATCATTTTTGATATGCTTTAATTCCTCCTTGTCATCACTCCAGGCGATAACATTGAAATGTGCCCGTATGGAGGTCAGCCCAAAAGAATGAGCCTCATTCAGATAAAGATCGATCCACTCTTTATTAATTTGATTGCCTCGGGAATAACGGGAAAGAGATTGCATATTCCGTGCTGATTTCTCAAACTTCCGCAGATTCTCCGCACTGTCATCTAAAAACAAATATTGATTGTAGATGTGGTTACAGCTAAGCAACAAGCCTACGGGAGCGGCAAAACTCAATCGACAGTCACTTCTGTCCGTAGACAGTTTTTCATAACGCATATCCGTTGCGATCTTTCCGGGTAGGTCTTCCGCATCCGACAGGGTATGCAGGCATACCCGCTTGTCTCCGATACGCAAGCTGTCAGCCCCTAATTCCATATCCTGCAAGCAGGTCGTCTTTTCAAGTGACAGGGAAAAGTATTTTTCTACCAGCCCTGCCTGATCTTCGGTTCCGGTAATCTCATCCGATGTGAGGCGGGTAAGGGTGATGAATCCCGAATCGTTCATAATCTGTTCAAACTGTCCGACCGCTTCAAGGAACTTAACAGCCGTATCCTTATTGAATTCCTTGGGTATAATCTTCCCCCTGCACAGGGATGAAAAATTTGATTGCATACGCATCCGCTCCTTGGTTGTTTTGGTCAGGAACAGAAAGCCGGTGTGGTTTAAAAACGGACGTTCGTTAAAATGAAGTTCATACGAGCGGGATAAGAAAGTAAGGTCCTCTTTCTCCGTATCCGGCTGATACTTCTCTCTGGTAAACCAGTCCTGCTTATGGATAATACTGTAATCGGGCAATACTTTGATCGCTTTCCCCCAGGATGAATGAATGGCTTCGTACTCGGTAGAGGTGACTGTGAAAAGTTCAGGTAGAGCTACTTTGTAGGCTACCGTTATATCCGCATCCTTGCTGATAATACAATCATGCTCTACCGAAAGAAGCGGAAACTTACTCTCTATAGTTGAAGCTTTCAGAATATTTCTCATGTGATCCTGTTTTATATTTTATTCGATATTTTTCTTCTTTTGGAATTTTTAAAAAGCCTGCGGGGAATTTTCCTGTTGATCAGGTAGCGGGGATGATTGCGTTTTGCCAGCATCTTCATCAGGCCGTGTTCGCCGTATTTTTCATTGAGCCGGAATGTAAGTCCTATCAAGACAGAGGCGGAGATGACTCCGAAGCCGATGCAGACCCATTGGTCTGCACCTGCCATATACATGACGACAAAAACAATGAATACGGCTAACAGCCCGGCGGCGAAAATGAACAGGTATTGAGCTTTCAAACCCTTAAATTCCACGCTTTTGCCAATTCCTTTGTTAATTGAATATTCAGCCATATCTACTTGTGTAAATCGGTTAATAAAAGGGTCTGTGACCCTCTTAGAGGAAGAAAGAGCGAAGGATAGTTGCCGCCACGATAAGAAATATACAGGCTCCGAACCAACTGGCTGCGGTTTTGGATGTATCGGGATCTCCGGAGCTGAACTTATTATATACCTTGATACCTCCTATCAAACCGACGACCGCCCCAATCGCATAGATCAATTTTGTGCCGGGATCGAAATAGCTGGTTACCATATTGGTGGCTTCAGTAATCCCGGCCTGTCCGTTGCCTTGTGCAAATGCGGATGAAAAAGCCATAAGAATGGCTAACGAAAAAAAGAGTCTTTTTTTAGTCATTGTGAATTGTTTTAATTTAGGTGCAGGAAACAGGAGTTTCCCGCACTGGTTAATGAATGATTTTAAAAATGGATTTTTAGTGGGGGTCGCAGACCCTTTTGTTGCCAGCGTACACACGCTAACCATAATCTCTTTCTTTCATACGTTTATTTTTTAATCTGTTGAACAAGATCATTGATATCAAAGCCATCGGGAACCTCCTTCGGTTTACGGTTTCTCTTACCCGCTATACCTGCCAGATAATCTTTCATGTGAAAGTCCATCAGTTCGCTAATAATATCCCGGTGTTCAGGGGCACTTGACGCCAGCTTTTCAAACAACTCCGTGTTTTCCAATTGGCTGAGCGTTTTCCCTGCTTGAAGACATTCTTCAGGTGTCGCTTCCTGATAATGGACAACCACTGTTACCGCCTGGCCCATATCCTCGAAGGTCATTCCGCTTGCGATGGAAGCTCCACGAAGCCCCTCAACTTCCTGGGATTCGTCTTCGTCCTGATCTTCACTTTCTTCCTCCTCATATTCAAGCGGGACATCAATCGGTAAAGGCGGATTTTCTTCTGTTTCTTCCTGTTCTGCTTTATCCTCCGGAACGCTTCCCTCAGGCTTTGATGCAACAAAATTATTCGAATTTTCAGCCTCTTTTTCGTTTCCTTCGGGCTTGGCATCGAGTGGCTCCACTTTGGCAGGGCTTGGCTCTGATATACTCTGAACAGGCAACTTAAACATGCTTTTTCCAATAATATCGTTTGAGGACGGTTGCCCGGAGGTTGTCGCTTGTCGGTTATCCGTTCCGCTTCTCCACCTTTTATTTGAATGTAGCCACAGAACGTAACTGGTGACAAACACCACATAGAGCAGAACGACTATAATAAATATGGTCAGCATAGCTTACGGATTTATTTATCTATACCGAAAATATCTTTCGGACAAGCTTCTTCATACAATTTTTGAATTACTTCTTTATTCTCATTGAAGTGATTTCTGAGTATATTGTCCAAATATTCGGAAATCGAAACGGTATTACCTCCTGCCACCTGCGTGAGCTTTTGGATAATCCGATGGTACTCCTTTCGGATATTAACTGACTTGCCATTTCTGGCTATTAAATTTGTCTCTTTCAGATAAAGGTTCTTATAGCCTTCTGTCCCTGTAAGATTCTTTTCCGTTTTTTTACTAAAAATGTAACTCATGACTTTTAAATATTAATTGTTTATAATAGAATGTATTCGATTTACAGCAACCCGCTTAAATCGTTTTCTTCTTTTTCCTTCCATTTTTGGTAGGCTTCTATAATCTCATCTTTATATTGCTCCAGATGTTCACCCAGAATAAGGTCAATGTAACCGCCGACTGTTATTTCCTTGTCGCCCAACATGCGGACGACAGCTGAAATAATCTTATGGTTCTTCTGGCTGATATAGACACATTGGCGGGTCTTGAACTCATTGCGCTTAAAGAAAATATCCCCATAATTGACAGATCCTTTTTTGCGGCGGGAAGAGTTTTTAGGTTCACTTGTGTTGGGTGCAATAACAGGTATTTTGACAGCCTGCTGCGTATCATGACTTGCAACCGGAGGCTCCTGCTCTTTTCTTTCTTCTTTCCGTGGGGAATGGATATCCCTGTCACGGAACGTCGAGAGAAGAAATTCTTCATCGATACGATCTGTATTTAGTTTATTCTTCATCTTTTTTAGCTAATAATTTTCAGGATTTCGTCTGTCAGTTCTTCCAGTGAGCTTCCTTTGAGCAGGCTTCTGTCAGGAGGGAACAGGGTAGACCGGAAAACGGCTTTTCCCGATGTAGGTAATTCCCTACGGAAACGTTTGCTGTCGGGGATAAAAGTTTTCAGGACAGTCAAACCCAGTTCACCTATCACTGTCTCGTATATTTTGTATAGTTCCGATTTTTCCCTTCCGTCCACCATATTCCAGAACAGGTACAAACCTTTAATATCGCTTCTTCCTGTGGTGATCAGGTTTTCGTTTATGTTCACCACAAATCTCAATGTGCTTTCCAGCACCACCCTGTCAGCGGCAATAGGAGAAAAAATATAGTCCATCTTGGAGAGCGTTTTCAATACGCCCGGACTATTGACCGTTCCCGGCAGGTCGAAAAAAATAAAGTCAAGTTCCTCATGTTCCAATTTTTGAGCTTCCTCCAAGGCATATTCAGGTTTGCTTTCCAGTATGATGTAACCTTTCTTCCGGGTACGGGTAATCTGGTTATATGCCAGCTGTTTGTAATATTCGCTATGCAATGTCATTTCGACATCCCGCTTGCGCATCTCGGTGATGCTGTGTTGGGGAAAGTCACAATCGACAATCGCCACATTAAAACCTCTGACGTATTGCAGGTAACTGGCGATCAAAACTGTCAATGTCGTTTTCCCTGCGCCTCCTTTTTGGGTGGAGAATGCCACACATTTTGCTTTCATATTCAACTGTTATAAAAATTAATAATCAATGACTTCATTACTTCCGTTTATCATTATTGTAATGCTGATTCAAATCATTGCTGATTTGCTGCTGTATCGTGTTATGTCCACATTCCGATACTGAATGGCTTCCCTGCATCCTGACGTCAGTACTTCAGTAAATCAGTACGTCATCGCTTCTGCATTTCCTTTGTTCGCTACATCCGTATCGAATCTTTTCAATATTTCAGTATTTAATTACAGGAGCAAAGATGAATTCCAGTTCTTCAGTACATCTGAAATTCTTTACTTCCATAAAGAATCTGTTCACTATTTATTTAATGTTGTACCTCTGTACTTACTTATTTCTATACCGATGCTCTTCAGTAGAGAAGTAAATCATTCTCTCTGCAAATAAACATCAAAAAAGAGCCTTCCATATGCTCTTTTTCTCTGGTGGCAGCCAGTGGCGTCGGTTTGGCATCGCTTGGCACTACCTGCTTATATACAGGATATTATAATGGGAATTAACTTTGTGGAGTGAATAATTCCGGACATCTTGGTCTATCCTTACAGGCTAGTCCGCTAACGTTAAATCTGTCTCCTTCGGAGCAGATTTCGGATGCACGTCAGTGCACAGCAAGCTGTGTTTTTTGCTGCAAAAAATTCATTCTGCTGCAAAAAACGCTTGCCCCCTTTAGGTGGGGGAAAAGCACTCTCCGAAGTCGGTGCTTTTAGTTAATGTAATGGTGGCAGGATGCCCCGGAATTGATTGCGATAACCACTTAAAAATCCATTTTATGACAACGGAAAAACAAAAGGCTCCTAAACGGAGTAAAAGGGGACGAACACCGTCCGAGGAAAAAGCAGAGTACAGGTATTCAGTGAACCTGACACCAACGGAACATGCCCGTTTCCTGACTCTTTTTGAAGAATCGGGAGTAAAATCGAAGGCTCAGTTTATCGCTGCGCGGATATTTAATGAAGAATTCCGGGTAGTAAAAACGGACCGCACGCTACTCGAATATGTGACAAAGCTATCTGCTTTCCATGCACAATTCCGGGCAATCGGTGTTAATTACAACCAGATTGTGAAGTCCCTGAACAGTAATTTTTCAGAAAAAAAAGCCCTTGCTTTTCTCTATAAACTGGAAAAAGCAACTATTGAATTGGTAGAAATAAGCAAGCAAATAGTTCTGTTATCCGAAAATTTTCAACGACAATGGTTGCAAAAATAAGTGCCGGGAAATCACTTTTTGGTGCATTGGCTTATAATCAGGAGAAGGTTGATGATGGAAAAGCGAAGGTCTTGGGAGCCAATCTTATTTGTGAACCCGCAGACGGAAAGTTTAACATCGGAGATGTGATGGATGATTTTAACAGGTGGATTCCCTCACATTTCCGTACCAAAAATCCGGTTTTTCATGTGTCGCTCAATCCGCATCCTGATGACAAATTGACGAATGAACAACTTGCTGATATCGGGCGTGAGTATATGGAAAAGCTTGGATATGGTGATCAACCTTATCTCATTTTCAAACATGAGGACATCGACAGGGAACATATACATATCGTCTCGCTACGGGTAAAAAGTGACGGTACTAAGGTAAAGGATTCCAAAGAGCATGAGCGAAGCAAAGCCATTACAATAGAGTTGGAACACAAGTACAACCTGATACCCTCTGAAGGGCAAAACCAGGGAGAACTCTGGATGCTCTCTCCGGTAGATGCTTCCAAAGGAAATCTGAAGAAGCAAATAGCATCGGTCATAGAGCCTTTGACATCCATGTACCATTTTCAGACAATAGGTGAATATAAGGCTCTTTTGTCCTTATATAATATAGGCATAGAGGAGTTGCGTGGAGAAGCGAAAGAGAAACCATACCGTGGATTATTGTATTCTACTCTTGATAAAGAAGGAAATAAGGTCGGCAAACCTTTGAAATCATCTATTTTCAGTAAAACAGTTGGATTGGATAGCTTGGAAGAGCGTATGACAGAATCTTCTCAGAAGATAAAAGAAGGAAAAATTCGGGATCAAACACGAAAAATAGTATTCGAAGCATTGGTTACAGCAAAAGATGAGCTTCAATTCAGAAGAAAGCTCCAATCCTCAAATATTGATCTGGTATTGAGGCGTAATGATGAGGGAAGAATATACGGTGCGACCTTTATCGATCATAACAACCGATGTGTACTCAATGGTTCACGGCTCGGTAAGGAATTTTCCGCTAATGCATTAAATGAAAAATTCAGCAACAAGGAGTATATCGATAATACACAATCACAAACTATTCAATCGGCAGATGTACCAACGATAAACAGTCCGGTTAATTTGGAGAGTATCGGAAATATGATTGATTCGCTCTTGGATATTCCTGTATTTGACAACTCGGCTAACCCTGATGCCAATAATCGGCAGTTGAAGAAGAAAAGGAAGAAGAATAGACGGTACGGCAGACAGATGTAATAAATATACAATGCTCATAGAATATGCTTGTTTGTGATAGGTTCTGCTTACCAGAACCTATCTTCTTCGTACCATTTTCCCTCTTTGTTCTGGTATAAATTCCCGACAGCATAACCGTTATGCTCTCTTCGATAAAAAGAATATCTTCCATCTCCATCATCGAATCCATAAAGGTCAACTTCATTCATTTTTGCGATAATAGGAAAACCATAGCCGTTATTTTCATGGCAGTGGCATTTCATTTTGGGACATTCGTGATTAAACGTGCCAAATACAGTGCGAGCCAGAAAATCTTCATCTTGTACTGTTCCGCAATGTTGACATTTATTACTCCAATATTTAATCGATCTTTTCGGGGACTGTAAATAATCCCATTGAGGAAATATTTTCTGTATAAGCCGGGCTGTAGGAAACGGTATAAAGCGGATATGACCAAAAGAATATAGACAGTCACCCTCGTCCCAGCGTTCTCCCTTTTTATTCTGTTCCATCTTTATATGCAGGGATTGGGAAGCTAGAGATATTACTGAAGTTCTATTACGGCATTGGTTGCATATTACCGGAGCTTCATGGATATAAAACCCTTCGCTAATAATGGCAACAGTGTTTTCGGGGAGCCAGTGATCAAAAGTTTCGGGAGTATCGTCGTCTCTAAAATAGAAACATTTAAAATCCTGATCAAACTTTCCTCCTTCAGAAAAAAACACCTTTTCCTGACCTTTGGGTACACTTACAATTGTTCCTTTATATTCGGCCGTATACATGATAGGTTCTGTTAATGTAACTTTTGTAAAGATATAATTAAAATAAACTACTTAATTGCTTTGTTTCACTTTTCAGTTTTTGTGCCACTCACTGCCATACTAACGCCACTTCCTACAAGAAAGATGTAAGTAGCTATATAACAATACGCTATCCTCTCATATTTGCATTTTATCAATTAAAAATTCATATTATGCAACAAGAAGATGATTTGAGAGGACTCGCAAAAGTCATGGATTTTATGCGGGCTATTAGTATTCTATTTGTAATTATTCATATCTATTGGTATTGTTATGAATCGATATTCGAATGGAAAATCAACATTGACGTAGTAGATAGAATTCTACTGAACTTTAACCGGACAACAGGATTATTCAAAGCATTATTGTACACAAAGCTTTTCCCTATTGTATTTCTTGCACTTTCATGTTTGGGAACAAAAGGAGTAAAAGAAGAAAAGATCACATGGGATAAGATTTATATACTACTTGTGATTGGTTTTCTTTTATTCTTTATGAATTGGTGGCTATTAGAGCTACCTTTTCCATCCACTTCCAGCAGCATCATTTATATTTTTACGCTTACCTGTGGCTATTTATGTTTACTGGTAGCAGGTACGTGGATGTCACGTCTTTTGAAAAACACACTGATGGATGACGTTTTCAATTTAGAAAACGAATCATTTATGCAGGAAACCCGCTTGATGGAGAATGAGTATTCAGTTAATCTGCCAACGAAATTCTGGTATAAGAAGAAAACATGGCGGGGATGGATAAATGTGGTCAACCCTTTCAGGGCAAGTATAGTATTAGGTACGCCTGGTTCCGGTAAATCATATGCAGTAGTTAATTCATATATGAAACAACAGATTGAAAAAGGATTTTCAATGTACGTGTATGACTTTAAATTCGTGTGACGTGGTAAGTTACACCAGTAGCTGTCTGTCAGCGGAATAAATCCACCGAACAGACCTATTGTTTCGCCAATAGTAGCCTACGAGCAGGTGCGCTTGTACAAGGGTATCAAGCTGCTCGGACAAGGTAGCCCTCCCGAAAGGGTCAAGAACAAACCATGAGGGGAGTTCAAAGGCCGTAAGCATTATGCGGTTGGGGAGCTTGGCTCGGAAGGTATGGTCAACGTAAGTGAATTGCTAATAAACGTCGTTAAGTCGAACAAGCCTACGAATGCTAACAGGCTTGAACCAAAATGGTAAAGTGGCTGGATAACCCTGTGAATTTTGGGGTTACGCGAACAACAAAGCCATCGGCGAAGAGGCAAGACCTAACCCATCCTGGTACTTGGTGTAGAACACGGTAAGCCCGTATATCTCCCGCAAGGGTAGGCAATCCGTAAGGAACGCTAATGGGTATGCGGGTAAAGGAAAACCGGAGAAAGCGAACGCTGTTCTGTAATGGAGCAGATACGGGTTAAGCCGAAATCATGAATTGATTTTGTCAACATTACTCGACGCGAAAGCGGGCAAACTTCCGGTATGGTAACGTTTTACAAGATAACTTTTAGAACTTATGAAAGAAGGAAAGCAAATGAACGAAAGTAAAACATCGTGTGCGTCTTCTGACCAAAACGGGCAAACTTGGGAAAGCATCGACTGGAACAAGTGCGAACAAACGGTCAATAAGCTGCAAGCGCGTATTGTAAAAGCTCAGAAAGAAGGTAGGTACGGCAAAGTGAAAGCTCTGCAATGGACACTTACCCACTCGTTTTATGCCAAAGCATTGGCTGTGAAACGAGTTACTTCTAACAATGGCAAGAAAACTTCGGGTGTGGATAATGTCCTATGGTCTACTTCACTATCGAAACTCAAAGCCATCGTGACACTAAAAAGGAGAGGCTACAAACCTCAACCGTTAAAACGAGTAAACATTAAAAAGAGTAATGGCAAACTTCGTCCATTGGGAATACCAACAATGAAAGACAGAGCGATGCAAGCCCTCTACCTGATGGCATTAGAGCCAGTGTCCGAAACTACAGCGGACAACTACTCCTTTGGCTTCAGGAAAGACCGCAGCACTGCTGATGCAATGGCTCGTTGCCATTCACTTCTGTCCAAGAAAACGTCGGCACAATGGGTGTTGGAGGGAGATATTAAAGGTTGTTTCGACCATATCAGTCATAATTGGTTAATGGAGAATATCCCTATGGATAAATCCATATTACAAAAATGGCTAAAATGTGGATTCGTGTACAACAATGAACTCTTTCCGACAGAAGAAGGAACGCCACAGGGCGGAATCATTTCGCCGACTCTTGCCAATATGACACTCGACGGGTTACAGACGCTTTTGGAAATCAACTTCCCTTGGGAACACATTCCCGGTAAGTCGGGATGGTACTGTCCGAAAGTCAGGCTGGTTCGCTATGCAGATGATTTTATCATCACGGGCGACACGAAAGAACTATTGGAGCAGAAAGTCAAACCTCTGGTCTCTCAATTCCTTGCAGAACGAGGATTGATGCTATCGGAAGAAAAGACTAAAATCACACATATAAGTGATGGCTTCGACTTTCTTGGTTTCAACGTCCGTAAATTTAAGGATACTCTGCTAACGCAACCCGCCAAAGACAGAATCAAACGAATGTTGAGCAAAGTCAAATACGAAATCAAACGATTCCGTGGCGATGCACAACACCAGTTGATTATGCGACTGAATCCGATACTCAGCGGATGGGCAAACTACTATCAATATAGTGCGGCCTCAAACGTTTTCCGCAAAGCAGACTACCAAATCTTCAAGAAGTTGTGGCAATGGGCACTCCGCAGGCATGGTAACAAGTGCAAGGGGTGGATTAAAGACCGCTATTTCCATAGAATTGATGGTCGTGACTGGGTATTTGCTGTTAAGAAAAAGAATGAGAAGAAAGAGGAATACTACATTCCGGTTACTATCC
Source organism: Dysgonomonas sp. GY75 (assembly GCF_015234155.1). Taxonomy (NCBI): domain Bacteria; kingdom Pseudomonadati; phylum Bacteroidota; class Bacteroidia; order Bacteroidales; family Dysgonomonadaceae; genus Dysgonomonas; species Dysgonomonas sp. GY75. Next base: position 15,915 of record NZ_JADCLQ010000001.1, on the reverse strand, counting down.
TGTTCAATACTAAAATAGCCAAATACCCACAACTGAAATGTGACATTAATCCTTTTGACCCTGAATGGAGGCAGTATCTTGAAAAAAGAAGAACTACCAAAATGAAAATGAGCCTTAAAGGGAAAAGGTCACTCATCGCAATGTGGGAAAGACAAAAGCGAAGCTGTGTTCTGTGCGGTCAGCCAATTACAGCAGAAACCGCATGGCACACAATGAACCAACAAAAGGATGGAAGAAACCATCTCTGCCTGGTTCATGATAGCTGTTATCAAAGTGTTACACATAAAAAGAAGAAGTAAGTTATGAGCATATTCCTATTTAAAAGGAAATATTGTTTGCTTGAGCCGTGTGAGGGGAAACTTTCACGCACGGTTCTTAGGGGGGAAAGCACCCGCAAGGGTGCTGACCTACCCGACCCCGATCTTTCCACCATTGCATACAACCATCTATTGAATAATCAGAAAGGATATAAGACAGTACCTAAATTCTATGTAATAAACTTTGATGACCCTTCCCGTTCACATCGATGCAATCCCATCAATCCCTCTTTTATGAATGATATTTCGGATGCCTATGAATCGGCTTATACTATAATGCTTAACCTTAATAAAACGTGGGTACAGAAGCAGGGAGACTTTTTTGTAGAATCTCCGATCATTTTATTTGCGGCTATTATCTGGTATTTACGTATTTACGAAGATGGAAAATACTGTACTTTCCCTCATGCCATTGAGTTTTTGAATAAACGCTATGAAGATATTTTTCCGATTTTAACTTCATATCCTGATCTGGAGAACTATCTTTCACCTTTTATGGATGCCTGGCTCGGCGGTGCGATGGAGCAGCTCCAGGGTCAGATTGCTTCCGCTAAAATCCCTTTATCCAGGATGATAAGCCCCCAATTGTACTGGGTGATGAGTGGTGACGAATTTACCCTTGATATCAACAACCCTGATGAACCCAAAATATTGGCAGTCGGCAATAATCCGGACCGCCAGAATATTTATGGTGCAGCACTCGGTTTATATAACAGCCGTATTGTTAAACTGGTGAATAAGAAAGGGCAGCTAAAGAGTAGTATTGTGATCGATGAGTTGCCAACTATTTATTTTAAAGGTTTAGACAATCTGATCGCCACAGCCAGAAGTAATAAAGTTGCAGTACTCCTTGGCTTTCAAGACTTTTCTCAACTAAAGAGAGATTATGGAGACAAGGAGTCCGCAGTGGTGATGAATACCGTCGGCAATATTTTTTCGGGACAAGTGGTAGGTGAAACAGCTAAATCTTTATCGGATCGCTTTGGAAAAGTGTTACAGAAGCGGTCTTCTATGACAATTAATCGTCAAGATAAATCCACCTCAATCAGTACACAGATGGATAGTCTGATACCTGCATCAAAAATAAGCAATTTGACTCAGGGAATGTTTGTAGGAGCCGTTGCGGATAATTTCGATGAACGAATAGAGCAAAAAATATTTCATGCTGAGATTGTTGTTGATAATGACAAAGTCGCAGCCGAAACGAAAAACTATAAGAAGATTCCTGTTATTACCAGCTTTGTAGATGAGAACGGCGTGGATCGTATGAAAGAACAGATACAAGAAAACTATAATCGTATCAAAGCAGAGGTGAAGCAAATCGTGGAAGATGAACTGATTCGTATTAAAGCAGATCCGGAACTGAGTAAATTATTACCTAAAGAAGAATAAACTGAATTAGGGTGATCTCTCACATGATCACCCTATAATACGTTGTTATTGGAAAGTTTGTTCACTTTACCTCCGGCAGTTTTTTTCGTCATCCCTGTCCATCTTTAATTCCAGCTTTTTTTTCAATTTATCTATGAATGCAGTTCTGTTACCGCTTTTCGTTCGCATTTTATAGTAAAAATCAGAGCATCGTTCAACTTTTATATTAAATGTTTCTCCTAAAAATTCCACAAATGCCATAATTTCAACATCGCCATTATCAACACATCCTGCTTCTAATATGGCATATGCAAGTTCAACGAGATTAGATATATCTGCGGTCCACTGATATTTGAATCTTTTATTTTTTTTTTGTATCCGGGGGTTCGAAGATACATCTTCCGATTTAATTAATTCAATTGCACAATCCAGCATTAGGATTGCTTTAGCCAGATAATCAAATACCTCATTTTTTCCCCGATTCGTATTCGGATTTTCTGTTTTGTATGGATACAAATTCTATACGGGTATAGTTCAATATAAGGAAAAGGCTGATGTGGTCAATTTCAGATTTACAAAAAGAGAATATGCTGTGTGTAAAACTCTTGTACGCATTTTTAATGTCCATACTATAACATTGCTTCTCTGTGTAATCCCGTATACAGTAATAAAAATCTGTTTCTAATAATATTTCCATGGTCCTGCTAAATTAATATTGTTAATAATGAAAACATGATAGATCAGTACTTCAGGGGTCACAGCATGGCCTCTATACTCCTCGTTTTACCGGGCCGTATTAAGTCTGTTCCCCTTCGCTTTTGGAAAACTCCCTGCCGGCAAATAAAGCGGCCAGTCCGGTCAGTTGCTTTAAGCGGAGTATCTCATCCATATCCATACCCACATGCTTAGCTATCCAGGCGGTGGACTTGCCCACAGAGACCAGTTCCCGCACAATGGAGGACATCAGCCCGATGTCATGCGACCCCCTGGCCCTGTTATGGCGTATGGTCGAGGCCATCCGGTTGTCCAGGCCGCGTTGCGCCTCACGGATAAAGGTAACCGGCAGGCGGCCGTATGTAGCGGCGGATATCTTTTGCGAGCGTATTTCAGCCTGCCGGCGGTGGAACCCGTCCACAATCCGGAACAGGCCGTCCTGGGGACTGGTAACCACAGGCATGGTATAACCGTCTTCTTCGATCGAGGTGACCAGCAGCCGCATTTCGGGAGGAGCCACGCTGTTCGGATTATAATCGTTGCCTTCCACATGCCCGGTCTTCTCCCAGGCGACAAAATCGACCGGCTGGTGGTTCAGCGGACTGACCCGGTGAAGCAGCATACGCACATAATTAAGCGTATCGATCCGGTCCTGTATCCCGGCAATGCCGCTTATCAAACGGCAAATCTCATTTGCCAGGTCCTGCACCTGTATATTTATTTTATCTGTTTCCATCTTTTATAATAGTTTCCTGTATTTCTCCAGAAGTTCCTGCTGCCGTAATATCTGCCTGCGGGTAATAGAAAACGAGAGGCTTTGGCACAGTATATCGTTCTTGAGTATAGCCATGCACATACGTCTCCAGGAAAGGAAATCGGACTTGTTATCCAAGCCGGGCAACACATCGGGGATGCTGCGGAATCTAACGACATATTTGTCACCCTTTCCCCGTTTGCTGTATGCATACGTATTGACAACCATGTCCGGGTCCAGCTCTAAAATATCTTCATTGCAGACAGGTGAACCGACCCTGTGCCAGTAACGGATAAACCGGATGAATTTAGTGGTATATATGCTGCGGGTTTCTTCGGGCAGTGTTTTCAGCAGGAACTTGCAGTAGCTTCTCCATGTATGCCCCCGGGGGAGGCTTATCCTTCTGGCTCCCGTCGCTTTGGTCCCGCAATAGATATTCCCGAAGTTGGCTCCGCTGACACGGTCCACCACTTTTACCCATGTTTCGGGCTCAAGCTCCCTGAACAGGTTCAGCCCGGCTTTCTGCTCGTCCCCGTAAGGTTCGCAGATACGCATCCTGGACAAGGGAACGCCGGCTTTATAAAACAGGTCGTAAATCGGGTTGTAAGGCTTCCGGTATTTACCGTTATAGACCCAGATATCGCTTGTCTTCCAATCGTATACCGGGTAGAAATTGTAGGTGGTATCCGATACCCGCGTCGAATATTTCTTATTGTCGAACGTACTCTTGTCAGGCCGTTGTATGGCCCGGTAACGATTCAGGCTCTCATCCGTGCGGATGCCTATCAGGCAGGCCGTCTTTTTATTCCCGTGTTGCCGGGCATACCAATCGCCGAACAGGGGAGTGAACTCTTCGAAAGTCATATTCTCCCTGTAAAAATCAAAGGGATGGTTGTCCTTATTGATAATGAAGTCATGTTCCGGCATCGGGCGCACCCATTTGTCTTTTTTAGCCGGATCCCAGAAGATCCAGTACGGCTCGTACATGGAGACCGCATTGGTGGTGGTCATCGGAAGGCAGACCCAATAGGGTTCGATCAGGTCAGTGTTATCCAGGTACATGCGTTCTATGAAGGCGGCGGTTCGTTTATAGGAAGCCTCCACGTCTATATACAGCACGCCGATCTTACGCTTTATTCCGTGCAGGCGCATATAGTCGAGGACCATATTGAGCATCGCCCCGCTATCCTTCCCGCCCGAAAAGGCCAGGTATATATTCCCGAATTCCGAGAATATATAGCCGATGCGCTCCAGGGCAGCCTCATAGACATCCTTCATCCCGCGCCCGTTCATACGGTCTTTGCCATTTTAAAATACCGCACGCTTTTTCGCGCGACCGTGAATCCCAGCTTTTCCAGGACGGGCAGCTCATACTCTTCCGCCGTAAAGCAGACCGGGGTTCCCGCCTCCATCTCCGACAGGGCCCTGTCCAGCAAGGCTTCCAGCACATCGTTATCCCGCCAGGTGAAATCGTTGCAGATATGCCCGTCGCGGATGGATAAAAATCCGGTCACCATATTTTTGCCTTTGACGGAAATGTACCACAGGTGGTCTTCCGTATTCTTAAACGGATAACCGCCGTTCAGGCGGATCACATCCGGATTCATTACAAAAGGGCCGATAAGGCTGTGAAGCCGCAGGTCCGTACCCCATACCTTCTCGATACGGCAGGTGTGTATATCAAGGCCTGTTACATCCATCGGTTTGCTTTTCAGGTGATACGGCCGGGATTAAATCCTGGTATCGGCAAAGCCGGCCCAGGTTCCCAGGCCGGTCCTGCATCTTTCAGGGAGTGTCCGGCTCTACATAACGTACAATCAACCTCTCTTCGTAAGTTTGCTCTCCATTCGAGACAATAAATACAATACTGGTAGCATTGCCGACATCCTGGTTTCCTGTAACAAGCAGCGTATAGCCCATCATTCCGTTCCTGGAATTGGCGAGAATATATTGTAATGATCCGTCAGGGGAGTTAATTGAAACATTCAGGTGTGGTATATTTGCAACCGGAGCTTCATAGGCTATCAGCCCGGATCCTGCAGGCGTCCATTTTACAATGAACCGGTATGTTTCGGAAAACATTTCGTTACGATATATTAAGATTTCATTATTCTCTATCCTGCCGCCTTCCAGATAATTTGCGTCTGCATGATAAAAAGTGATCACCGGCCTTTGTCTTGTATTTTGTGTGATGATGACCGGGTAGCGCAACCGGCCGGCAGCGAATGTTATCCTGACAGACCTGTCGCTTGCCGTATTATTTTCCTGACAGGTTAATCTGCATTCCGCTTTTATATTTGCATCGCCCCGGGCCTCGAGATCCTGCCTGCCAAAAGGATCGGTAATCGTCAACCAGCCCGGATCGCCGGTTGCGGGTTCCACACTTTCTATAGACATAACTTTCCAACCGGAGGAATTAGCAGTGTTGCGTACATAATCGGTTATGACATTTAATATCCCGGCAGATCCCTCTGTTGAAGCATCTTTCGAGAACAGGATATTATTCTTATCCACACTCAGGTAATTTTGCCCGTCGAAAACGATGTCATTCATGCCGGAGTCATTCCAATCGAGGATTTCGACATCCATATTGACGCCGATACCTTCCCAGGCCTCTTCCGGCGTATTATGGCCGGGCCCGTTAACGTCTATAATATTGACCAGGTATTGATAATTACGGAGGATGCTCCTGAAAGATTTATCGTTATTCAAAAAATCCACCCTGTAATAAGTTTCGCGGGTATCATTCTCATACCAGCCACCGATGACTAAACCGGTTGCCTTTGAACGGTTTTTATCTGTAGGGGGCATCGTTTCGAATGTATAGATCGTATTGAGCATGGAAATATTTTCCTCGCTAAAATCATTGTCATATACCAATGGACCGGCCCAGGACCGGGGAGTGGCCGCAAGCGTGGCACCCGTGACAAACGGCTTGTTATCCGTTCCTTTGGTAATCACGTTAGGATCGGGGACAATGGCCCCGTTGGCATTCGTATTATACACCCTGACACTTTTCAGCTTAAACCGGTTTGCAAGCCCCTGAACCGATTTGTCCAGCTGTACATTGATTTTGGCAACCATCCGTAAAAGGAATACAGGGGACTCCAGTGCGGTAAAAGAAGAATTTATTCTAACAGTCTGGCTTTCGCCCCACATGGGTAAAGGGGTGTAATTCGCGGAGGTATCCCATTTGTTGCCTGAAGTTATGGAAAATTCCAGGCCGCCAAGCATATCATCCTTTTCCATGCCTTTCAAAGGAGCCGAATCAACCAAATCCTTGATTTTCGATCCGGTATTGGTTATGACAACCAGCCTCTGCAAGTAATCTTTTTCCAGTACGGTTACTATATATGACTGTACCGCAGCTGCTCCCGCATTAGTGGCTGCAGGACGTACTTTTGCACAATAATCGTAATATTCTTTTCCGTCATCTGCTACGCGGAAGGCCAATACATCTATAGTCTGTATAGCCTGCTCCTGAGTATTGCCCAGCGACTTTGTTGCCTGCGCAGCCGGAACAGCTATCCTGACTGTCACTTCTTTTTCTGTTGCCTCCGAGGAAATAGCCTGGTTGCCATCTTCAGAACTACATGATGAGGTTACAAATATTATCATAAACAGCAACAACCAACTTTGCCATATATTTGCTAATCTATCCATTTTAATTATTTTAATTGTAATATTATTTTTCACAGCCTTTTCCGGGTTACTTTTACTCGGTCATTAATTCATTATCTGAAGGAACCAGCTTCCATCCGTTTATCAGGACGTCAGTCCCAACGAAAAGAATTTCGATGTCATAATTATGCCTTTTGTCGAAATCATTCCCGGGGTATATAAGTTCCAGCAATCGCACCAGGCTGGTTGTAATTCCCTTCGCATTGGGAAACAATACTTTCCCGGTAGTCGCATCCAGTATTTGCAATGAAGCGCCGGGACGGCTTCCCGACAACTTCAGGACCGTTAGGGACGACCCCAGGGTACCAGACTCATACTTCGCGCCTTTTGTATACGAAAACCGGGTACACGGTGAGAAATCATTATCAAAAGTGTAAATTCCATTGTCATCGCTTATTTCGAAGCGATAATCATGGTCATCGGGTAAAAGCCCCCCGACACTGATATTGATCGTATTGGTATTCCGGGTAACAGGTATCGTTACCAAATTGTCTGTTCCTTTTATCATCGCTTCCTTATTCCCGTAAAGCAATAAAGGAAGCGTGGTCTCCTCTTCATTTATCATTCTGTTATCCGGGACCTGGAGGAGAAAGTGTTGCGAAGCCTTTGCAGCTCCTACAGCCAGGTCGCTGGGCAGGGGACTGAATGCATATGGAGAGTCCGGATTGAACCATACGGCAAAACGGTATGTTCCCGCATCCAGTCCGATACCGGTCTGATAAGTTTCATTCAGCCGCGGAGTATTTATCTCCCGGTAAGCTATAAACCTGTCATCTTGGTCATAGACAAAAAGTACGGCTTTGTTTAACCCGGCCTGGTACCCCGCATCCATCTCTTCCGTCCCCTCGTGTAAAAAGAGCACTTGCACCTCCCTGCCTTCCGGCGGACATATGCCGCTTATTTCCCCCTGAATGCAAGAGGATAAGGATAGCAATACGCACAGTACTACGCAGGAGTAATATGTTAATATCCGGTTCATCTGAATTTCTTTCATAAACAGCATTAATCAAGGCTCCAATTCGTAATTACCCAGAACGGGATCATTCCAGTAAACCACCTCCACATTAATTGTAATATCAACATCGCTTGCCGGCGGGCTATCCGGGTCTTTCGGGTCATCTGTAGGCCGTCCGGGAACCAGGATGCGCGTGACCGTACATTTATAATAATCATTGCGCAGCACATCCCATACATTCTTATTCAGGTACATATCCCAGTAGCAGAGCCCGTCTGTATAGGTGACGATATCTGCCGCCGTTTTTCCGTTAGCAACGGCATAGTTCTCTGCTGTAGTGCGGTCAAAGAAGCAATATATTTGCGGCTCAGGCCGGCTCAGTATGATTGTATAGAATGTCTGCGGCGCGGTTTTTCCCTGTGAAGCGGATGTTACCTCAATATAATTTCCATTCCCGTAAATTACCACCGAGGCAGGTAAAAATCCGGCCCGCACCTGAGCCCGTGTTATTTCCTTTACCCTGTGGTATTGCGATGTATTTTCGGCGGCATACAGGGCATTCAGATTCCTGGGATCTGTAACATCCGGTTCATTTACCCGTATATAATCATTTGCAGTAGCTTCAGAGAAATCGGATGCCGTATAAACATCCCAGTTCGGATCCTTAAAATCCGGGGCAGCGCCTTGTATAAAATAAGACTTGCTGTTAAAGTTATTTATTGCAAAGCGCATATCGAACAATGTTCCCGGAACTCCGGCCTGCACCATATCCGCAGCTTTCTGTGCCGTAACTTTGGCTACCATACGTTCTACGCTAATTGTGGGATTGTTGGCAGCCCCATTCTTTACAAATTCATAGGTAAGGAGCTCCGTGCTTGTCATAACAATAGAGCCGTCTGCGGCTACCAGCTGGTTTGCTGCTAACGTTTGGGCAACCTGCGTCAGTTCATTAGACGGTTTATCTTCAAGGGCTGCTGCCACACCCGAAGGCAGGTTTACAGCGACAAAGATTTTTTTAGGCCCGGTAGTAGCGGGGATCTTAGTTGTGGAAGCATACTGGTATTTGTCGGATGTCCCGCTACCTTCCACTTGGGTAAAATCCGCGACGGAAAGGGATGTATGGGAAATATAATAACCGCTTTCACCATAAATGAAAACATCCACCGTCCCTACTTTCGCTTCCGCCTCCGTTGCGTTGGGGTCTCCGGTGCTTTTAAGAAAACTCTTGGTTCCCGGGGTGGTTATCGACGAAAAATTCAGTTTGAGATTAAAGGTCGTTCTTTCACCTTCCGCAGAGAGACTTTCATCCTCCATTTTGCTGCTATCGCATCCTGAAAAGGATATAAACAGGATACTGATTAACGAAATCATTATTTTTTTACTAACTTTCATATATATATATTTTAAAAATGATTATTTTTCATATTTTCTTTTCACCGGCCAACGTCCGGTCCCGGTTAACCGGGATCAGCCGGACCCTGTGTTTCATACTTTTGTACGGCAACCTTTAATTCCTCCAGGATTCCAAGATTATATACGGCTTCTTCCACCCCCATATCCTTTGCTTTGGCCAGGTACTTTTCTGCTTCGCCAAGCCGTAATCCGCTCATGTAGACGATACCTAAGTTATTCCAGGCCGCCGGCTCATCCGCATATCCCTCCAGTAGTTCTTCCGCCGCCTTGTAATCTTTTTCCAGGATCAAAACAGAGGCGGCATTTATAGAAGCGGTCTTATCTGAAGGGTAAATAGCTGCCGCCGTTTTGAAAACATTATTAAATGCTGCGCTGCCTTTTTCGTATGTATTAGCGATCCGGAACATTTCATCAAGGCTCAACATACCGGGCTTGCTGTTTAAGAGTTGTTTGCCCTTTTCTATTGTAAAAGACGGTACGTTATATTCTATTTTATAATCTGTTCTCCGCAACAAAGGGAAAAGTGTTTCCAGCATATATTTATATGGCCTGCCTTCGTCCATATCCATCAATTTCTTTTCGCGTCCCTCATGAATGCCCACTGTGTGTATTATATTCAGGAGCTGCCCTTTATTATCCAGTTTCGTGTCTTTTTCGATCAGTTCGGCCAGCCGGGTCCAGTCTTCCCCCAATCCTTCAGATAATACGTCCGTTTCTTTGGGAAAGGTGTAAACTTTATCTACATAACCCAGTAGCGACCCGGCGCGTTTCTGCGATAGGGCCAGGTTCATCTCATAGCTGCCTTCAACCGAAGCATATGCTTTTATATGCAGTTTTGTAATACGGGCGCTAGGCTCTTCCCTGATATAGTTAAGGCTTTGCTCTATTTTTGCCAGTTCCGACCTGTTGTTATACATATCCGGACTGATATTCCATTCACCCTGCCCAAAAATCAGATAAGCCTCCCCTGCACTGGAGCGCTCCTTTTTTTCTTCCCGGGGCGGCGCGATAAAGGCCACATGCGGTGTATATATGCCGAAGTCCGGTTTAATACCCTTTGGTTCCACTATCTTTTCAGGGCCGGTTATACCATTTGCAACCAAATATTCCGTATAATCTTTTGCTGAACCGTCACAGCCGCATAAATCGGCGCTCAGGTAAACCGAAGCGTTTTTCATCCATGGTTCATAAGTTATAGAAGTCTTGTATGATATAACCTTATCTACATCTTTCTTATCCGCCCGAAACACGCTATGGACAGACAGGTCTTTTTCCATGCCTGTCAGGATGAGTCCCCGTTTGTACAGCTTGTCCCTGGTTTTCCCATTGATCAGCGAGGCCGGCAGAAATTGTTGCTTTCCGTCGATGGTATCCCGGATAACAGGCGTTAGAACCAGGCGGTTATTTGCTGACACATGCACATTATGGATCAGAATATCGAAATCCATCACCAGCTTATCGCCCATTTTGCCCAACTCGTTTTTCTTTATTCGGATACTGTTGTGTAAACGGCTTTGTCCGAAAATATTCTGAACACCTGCGAACAGGAACAAAAACAGACAGACAGATATAATTCTAGTATTCTTTAGTAGCATATCCTCATTATTTTATTATATAAATCAACGTAATACCGGCCTGGGTCGGCCCCCAGTAGTTTTTCTGCAGATGCCCGGCATATTTTACACATTCCCTGCATTCATACTTATCATAATCCAGATACGCATATCCTATCCCAGCGGATAACTCCAGGTTCCAGCGTGGGGATAAATAAAACTGGTATCCGTAACTGATCCCTGCCCCGTAGGCATCACCCTGGTAACGGTATCCTTTCATCCCTGAATACGGGATACCGATTCCCCCGATATCATAATGGGCGTAGAGGGCATGTATGCCAAAAAAATGGCCATTGAACGATTCGCACAGCCACCGGCGGAACTCGGGCTGTACCAATATAAACCTGTATAGCTTGTTTGTCCCGTATTCCCAAGGGTTATAGGTAACCGGTAATTTCAGCGTGTACCGGTCTCCTGTCCTGATTTCTACTCCCAGATTGAGATTCGTCGTGACGTCATAAAGCAGGTTACTGTTTACTGTTATAGCAGGTGTAGCCTGCGTTACGGCTTTGTCCTGCGCATACATAGTACCGATGCAGAAAAAAAGCAATATGAATGTGAATATTCTCATCTTATCTGTTATGTGTTTTAAGCGTGCTTAATAAGTATGGTTTGTTCTGCGGACCCCGGCCCGCCTTATGCCCTTTTTTACAGGCTGTCAATGACATGCTTCCTCCAATACATACCAAAGACCGGTTTTCCGGGTTTCTTATAACCGGTACACCGTGGCCGGCAGTATAACCGGGGGTGGCTGTTTTCTTTACGTATTCCATCATTTCTATCTTTATGCAGCCCAAAAGCCGCGGTTTTATTCTTATTATTCTTATCCGCTTTTAAAAAAGCGGGTTGTCCCGGCTTATCGCAAGCGTGCGACAACCCTGATAAAGACAAATTATTCCTTACCGCTTTAGCGGGGGGAATGACAACAAACTGATATTGGTCCGACCGGTTAATCCGTTTTGCCTGATAATATCTTTTCTGTTGCCGGTACCGTACGATGCATATCCGGTACGGACCGTGCTTTTATTCATCGGTAAAACCCTGTTCCTGTTCCTGTTCCTGTTCGTCCCGGCCGGGCTGTGACAACACGTTGCGGGTCATCATACATCGCCCTTCAAAGCGGGCGCCGGCCTCGATCTCCAGCTCCGCGGTCTCCAAATCCCCATGCAAAAAACCGCCTTTGCGCAGCATGGTACGCCCGGTGATACCGGCATTGCCGTCCAGGTAGCCGCATATGTCCAAAAAGGCAGCCGTGATATTTCCGCACACCTCGCCGCTACGGCCGATGACCACGGTCTTCTCACAACAAATATCCCCAACCACGGCCCCGTCCACGCGCAGGTCTTCACTGAGCTTCACCTGGCCGGTGATAACCGTACCGATAGCCACTATGCTCGGAACCTGGGCCTGCGGTCCGCTTTGCGGGCTCTGCCGTCTTTGTTTTTTTTCAAATAATCCCATCGTTTTATTTAGTTTCTCCGTTTTTTTATATTTCGGTTATGGCTTACATGTCCGGGCCGGACAACAGTTAATTTACCTTACATCGTTTTTTTCCTATCCGGGATATTTTAATAAAAAGCTGGTTATCCCGGCGACAGGGCGATCATCAGCAATGGATGCCGCATTATGTCTGTTCTCTTTTTCATATTTAACTTCATATAGCGTTTATATTCTGGTATCAGTACGTTTTTATCCCTGACGAATTGGTTAACAGCTCAATAAATCAGACACAATATACCTGATAATAGAAATTCAGACATACATACCGGCCTTGATTTTCAGTTTCCGCGCCATGTCATGCAAACGGACGGCGTAAGTAGTGTCCGGAGCGTCTTTATATCATAGCTTCGATATGATATTATTTAAAGTCGTTCTATAGTCAGATTCATTCTCATTTGTGCATTTTTCAAGATAATGCAACATCTCTGCTCTGGCAAAACGCTCTTTTTCGTTTAAGTATTCGTTACCAAAAAGAATATTTATTTCTTCTGTTATTGCTTCGAACTTTTGGAAATCCATTATCCTTTTTTCATAGCTGTCATTATCGGCTTTTATTTTTTTTATTAGTTGATCGCGTTTTTTCAGCATATGTCTTTTTTTGTTCTCTTTGTTTTGATCATAGAACAACATGATAAGGATCCCGATCACTAAATACCCCAGCAAGATTTTATACCATTCTTCCGTAAGTTTCACATAATCAAAATCCAAATCTTTTACCCATGTGCATTGTGGAATAATTATTAAAACCAACACCATGATCGTACCTGTCATTTTCATCCTGTTTTGCGAGATAAAATCATTATCTTTAATCCACCCTATAATTTTAGAAATCTTTTGTAGTTTCATCGATTTTATCCTTTAGTATTTCCAGTTTATCAATAATAGCCTGTATCCCTTCATATCTTCTTGTCCTGGCATAACCGAGCATTTTTTCAACAAAAACCTGTACAAAAAATATTTTCCCGTCATGATAGAATGGTGCGAAGTTATTGAAGTAATGTTTTCTGCATTCCGGGGTTTCCAATGCTCCATAAAATGCTTTTTCCTCTTCAAATAAAAATTCAAAGTATTTTATTACCTGTTCAAATCTTAAAATGACATTCTTTTTTGTTTCAATACAACTTAGTATCCCGGATTCATCTTTGAAATTAATGTCATCTTTCATAAAGTAAAAGTATTCGAAGATCGAGATGATCGACCTGTAATAATAATGGCCTAAGTCTTCCATGTAAAACGCGGCTGTAGTATCTATCTTTTCAGATATTTTATCGGGGTTTTCCGCCTCAGGAATTGCCAGTATTGTATTATTACCGATCAGATTGTAATTATTCAGGCGTTTAAGCGCTCTTGAGATATCTTTTTCGATCGTTTCGTCGGAATAATTTTTTGCAACAACTTCTTTATATCTTTCGAGAATATCAGTAGAAGTGAATGAAGAGCTTCCGTTCCTTGAAAAAAACGATAACAGATGCAGCCTTATTAAATATGTATTGATACTTGATGTGCCGTTGCATAAAATATTTACGACAAATTTGTCGGGTTCATTAAACACCATTCCAAATACGGTTTCATAGTTATTTGTAAATATGGCTGAATACACAATCCATATAGGGACATTATTACTGGTTTCAGCGGTAATGTGTTTTTCCACCAAACTACAAATTATGGATGGACTGGCATCGATATAACCTGATTTCAAATAAATTTTAATAAATTCATTCAACTTCCTCAGATTACCGCCCGAAATATTTTTCAAAAATTCCAAAACCGAGTTACTTAGGGATATATCTTTAAAGTTGTTAAAGAACAACACGACATTTAATGGTTTCAGAATCAAATTGCCACCTATATTGATACCATCCCCGGCAGATATACTTTCGCTTTTGGCGATCCGTTCCGACATCTTGCTGAATTTCGCTTTCAGATAATCCTTTGCAAAACTATCTGTAAATGAAATCTGATTATTAATCCGTATTGCTTCCGCTATACTTCTTGATACGATGTCATATGAACGCGGACGCATCGAAACGATGACCTTTATCTTATAAGTATGTGCCAATTTATAGCTCTCTGTAAATAGATAGGTTTGGACAGTAGTGTGTAAGGGATCCAGGTCGTCCAGGACAATCAATGGAATTGCGCGACAATCGGTACTGGCGTTGCAATAAGAGAAGGAATACAATATTACTTTTTCTTCTTTGCCAAGCCTTTCTCTTAGCGTATTCAGTTCTTTTTCCCGGTCATCCGTTGTTATCCACGCGTTTTCATGTTTATGTATAATATTGTTATATTCCGATCTATATGCGGAGAAGATATCCTTTTCAAGTAGATATTGATAAAAAGGACCCTTGATATCACTGTTAATACACTCATAACGAAGATTCCTTATCTTATCGAGGATAATCTTATAAAACAAGCGGGGATATTCCTCTTCACCCGCTAAGTTTAAGCTGTTTATTTCAGAATTAAAAGATATATAAACAGGCAAGCAAGGTTTAAAAACAGGCTGGTCCGTGGAATCCTTCCGTTTGTTGAACATAGGAATTAAATAACGGGAAATATATCTTAAAAATGTAGTCTTTCCCCAGCCCTTTTTCCCTGTCAGCAATAAGCGGTGTCCCCCGTTATATATGAAATCAAATATTTTACGCTCCATGGTTCCTACTTTATCAGTCAGGTCTGCCGGAATATTTAATCTCGCAGGATTGATCTCGACCTGGTCGTTTGTTTTATCAAAAACGATAAACTGATCTTCAAAAAAAGTGGTCTCGTCCTCATTGGGAGTATGTATGATCTCATCACCTTTACATTTGATGTTTAACTCGCCGGCATCCGGAACTGTTGCAAAGATTATTTCTTCTATATCCTTTCCAAAGTATTGATATATCGCGTTATTCGGCAATTTATACCTGGCACTTTCACTCTTGTATTTGTTTGCTAATTTTCCCATAATTTCGTTCGTTTATTTTTGATAGACAATGATAGTAACCTCCCTGTAAAAATCTATTAACTCTTTTATGACCTCAGAGCCTGCGTTACTTTCAATAATAAATCCTTTTACCTTATTATTTATCCTAACTTTCCTGTTTATTATTACTCCTTTTTACAGATCGTGCGAACCGGTATTTGCGCGCTTATCCCGATGGTAAGGATCAATAAAATAGCCGGTAATAAATTCCTTTTTCATTCTAATCGTCATTTTTAATAATCATATAAAGCTTTCTGATCCGCCTGCAAATCCCGGAGGGCCGGCCTGTTCCTGTTTGCGGGGGCATGACAGGCCAGTCCTTCTCGGCTCGCGACTCATTTCCTGCGCGTCAGCGTTACCGGAATATCTTCTTGTCCTTCACTATGCAGGGTGCCTTTCAGGAGGTTTCCCCTGATATACACCCCGCCTATCTCAAGCACCAGCGGGGGGCGGCTGTCGTAAATCAATGTCAGCGTCCCGTTTTTGATTGTCCACTGAAAAGTCAGGTTACAAACGGGTCTGGAATCTGAAGCCGAACCGGCATCATATTGCTTGTCGGAGCCTGTGCCGTTGCCTATGAAATACAGTTCGCTGATCACGGGCCTCCCGTCGAAATTGAAGCCCAGGTC